>DATNFW010000053.1:0-27487 GCA_035606175.1 Steroidobacteraceae bacterium
CTCGTCCGAGGCGACGCGCCAGTAGGCAAGACGATAGGCCTGGGCCTCGAGGAGCTGGTGCAACGCATCGAAGCTCGCGGGATCGCCGGGCGAGCCGTTCAATGCGCGTACGGCGGATTCGATCGCGGCAGGCAGCCCCGCCGCACGGGCGCAAAGGCGCGTCAGGCGACGTTTGTGGGCCTCCTTGTCGCGCTGGCGCTCCTCGCGCGCGCCCGGCTCGAGCGCGCGCCGATCCGGTAGATGGCCGAAAGCGGCCGTAAGGCTCGAGAGATCCGCTCGGTCCTCCTCACTCGAGGCCGCGAGCTCCGGGCTCGCGAGCGCGCGCTGCAGAATCAGCGCGTAGCAGCGTGGGTCAACTGGGAAGCGGTGCTCGTGATAGAACACCGCGAAAGAGCCGGCAGTTTCCTCGAATTTGAGAACGAGCTCGCCGCGCTCGAGGACGTTGCCGTAGTAGTCCCCGAGGACGGGTACCAGCACCCGCCCGGCAAGCGCCGGGTCGACGTTCTCCCAATCGATGTCGAAGAAATCCGCGTAGAGCGATGCCTGGCCATTCTCGAGCACGTCCATCCACCAGGCATTGTCGGCGCCCATGATGCCGACGTGATTCGGCACCCAGTCGAGAATGTGGCCCATGCCGTGCGCGCGCAGCGCGCCGACGAACGCGTCGAGGTCCTCGGGCGTTCCGATCTCCGGATTGATGCTGTTGTGGTCGACCACGTCATACCCATGCGTGCTGCCGGGTCGGGCGCGCATGTAGGGCGAGCAGTATAGGTGGCTTATACCGAGCTCGGCGAAGTACGGCACGAGCGCCGTCGCATCGCGCAGCGTGAAATGCCGATTGAGTTGCAGGCGGTATGTGGCGCTCGGAATCGCCCCGGCTGCCGCCTCAGGACCGGCCATGGCGGCGCGAAAGCAGCCACGTGACGCTCCAGGGCTCGAGCTCGTTGCGCGTCACGGCGCGGCGGATGCCGGGATGGGTCGCAAAGATCAGGCGGCCTGCCATGCGCGCGACGAGCGGCACGGTGGCGTCGGTCAGATTGGCGAGCAGATGCAGAGTCGAGCCATCGTCGAGCGCCCAGTCGACTGCGAACGCGCCGCTCTCCTCGAGCCGGATGCAGCGGGCCGAGCGGATGTGCGGGATGCGCGGGGCGATCTCGCGCCGGCGCAGCGCGAGCAGGCGGCGGTAGTGGTCGAACGCGCGCGCGTGAGGCGGGTCGGCGAGCGCTCCCCAGTCGAGAACGGCAGAGCGGGCGGTCGCGGGGTCCGTCGCATCCGGCAGTTCGTCGAGCGAATCGCGGAAGCGCTCGAAGCGTGCGAATTCGCGGCGCCGCCCTTCCCGCACCTGCGCGGCGAGCTCCGGACCGAAGTCGCAGAAGTAAGGGAAAGGCTGCGCCGCTGCCCACTCCTCGCCCATGAAGAGCATGGGGGGCGCGGGTGCGAGCAGCACGATCGCCGTGGCGGCCCGCATCGCCGCCGCGTTCCCGACGAGAGAGCTCAGCCGCTCCCCGAATGCGCGGTTGCCGATCTGATCGTGGTCCTGCAGAAAGTTGACGAAGGCGCTGGGCGGCAGCGCCGCGCTCGGTTCTCCCCGCTCGCGCCCCTCGTGCTTCGAAAGCTCGCCCTGGTACACGAATCCTTGCGCAAGGCCGCGGCAGAGCAGCGCTTGCGGAGCCCGGGCGTAATCCTCGTAGTAGCCGTCGGTCTCGCCGGTCAAAATGACATGCAGGCAGTGATGCACGTCATCGTTCCACTGGGCATCGAACCCTTCGGGGGCCCCGGGCTCGCCGAGCCAGCGCGCCTCGTTCGCAGCGTTCTCGAGGACCAGGTAGATCGGCCGCTCGCGGGCGGGTCCCTCCCGCACGGCCCGCGCGATCTCGCGCAGAATGTGCGGACTGCTCTCATCTTTGATCGCGTGTACCGCATCGAGCCGCAGGCCGTCGAAGCGGTACTCGGTGAGCCAGTAGAGCGCGTTGTGAACGTAGAAGTCGCGCACGATGCGACAGTCGTCGCCGTCGAAATTGATCGCCGCTCCCCACGGGGTGTGATGGCGCTCGTTGAAGAACCGCGGTGCGTAGCGGGTAAGGAGATTGCCCTCCGGGCCGAAGTGGTTGTAGACCACATCGAGCATCACCGCGAGCCCACGCCGGTGCGCGGCTACGATCAGCCGTTTCAGGTCCTCCGGCGCGCCGTACGTCGAGTCCGGCGCGAACGGCAGGACACCGTCATAGCCCCAGCCGCGCCGTCCCGGGAAATCGGCGATCGGCATCAGCTCGAGCGTGTTGACGCCGAGCTCGACCAGATGATCGAGCTTGCCCTCGACTGCGGCGAAGGTTCCCTCCGGCGTGAACGTTCCGACGTGCAGCTCGTAGATCGCCGCCTCGTGCCAGGGCCGGCCGTGCCAGCCTGAGTCGCTCCATTTGAAAGCGGTAGGATCGATGACGCAGCTCGGGCCGCTCACGTCGCACGGATTGAAGCGCGAAGCAGGATCGGGCACCTCTATCCCGCCATCGATCCGGTACCGGTACAGGCTTCCCGCACGCGCCGCATCGCTCACGAGCTCGAACCAGTGATTGCCCACCGGTCGCATCTCGAGAATGCGCTGCGGCGCCGTGCTTTGCGGGCCGAGAAGCACGAGCTCGACCTGCCGCGCCGCAGGCGCCCACAGCCGGAACCGCACCGCCCCGTCGGGCGTCGGCTCAGCGCCGAAGGGCATCGGGTGAAGGAGCTCGCGTTTGAATGGGTCATTGGCAGTCCTTGCCATGGAAAGAGGCTCCAGGGGCCGGGGCGACTCAGCCATCGGCGACCTCGGTGAGCAGCGCGAGCGAGCGGCCTTCGAGCGGATAGGGCTCGCCCTGTTCGAGCGGACGGAGATCATCGCGCGCGGTATCGATGAGCGCCCGCCAGCTGCAACCGCCGCGACACGGCGGCAGAGTGAATGGGATGGGCTCGTAGTGCGCGTTGAAGAGCAGCAGAAAGTTATCGTCCGTGATCGGCCGGCCCCGCCCATCGACGCGCTCGAGCGCCGCACCTCCGAGATAAACCCCCAACGCTCGAGCGAACGCCTGATCCCATTCGGTGTCGTTCATTTCCGCGCCTGTCGGGTTGAGCCAGGCTACATCTTTCACGCTTTCGCCGGGGATGGGCCGGCCGTGCAGGAAGCGCCGCCGCGCGAATACCGGATGCTGCCGCCTCACCCGCACCATCTGCGCCACGAAAGCGAGAAATCCACGCTGCTCGTCCGAGAGCGACCAGTCGAGCCAGGAGAGCTCGTTGTCCTGGCAGTAGGCGTTGTTGTTGCCCTGCTGAGTGTGTCCGAGCTCATCGCCCGCGAGGATCATCGGCACGCCCTGCGACAGCAGAAGGGTCGCAATGAGATTGCGCTTCTGCTTGATGCGCAGCGCGCGGATCGCGGCATCGTCGGTCGGCCCCTCGGCGCCGCAGTTCCACGAGCGATTGTTGTCCGTGCCGTCGTGGTTCTCCTCGCCGTTCGGCTCGTTGTGCTTGTCGTTGTAGCTCACGAGGTCCTCGAGCGTGAAGCCGTCGTGCGCGGTGATGAAATTGATGCTCGCATGGGGCTTGCGGCCTCCCGCCTCGTACAGATCGGCGGAGCCGGAAAAGCGCCGCGCGAACTCCCCGATCAGTCCGCCGTCGCCTTTCCAGTACGAGCGCATGGAATCCCGGTACTTGTCGTTCCATTCGTTCCAGCCCGGCGGGAAATTGCCGACCTGATAGCCGCCTTGGCCGACATCCCAGGGCTCGGCGATGAGCTTGACCTGCGAGAGCACCGGGTCCTGGCTGATGGTGTCGAAGAACGAGCCGAGCCGGTCCACGTCGAAGAGCTCGCGCGCGAGTGCGGAGGCGAGGTCGAAGCGAAAGCCATCGACGTGCATCTCGGTCGCCCAGTAGCGCAGCGAGTCCATGATGAGCTGCAGCACGCGCGGATGCTGGAGGTTGAGTGTGTTGCCCGTGCCGGTGAAATCCATGTAGTAGCGCGGCTCGTCGGGCTTCAACCTGTAGTACGTCGCGTTGTCTGCGCCGCGGAACGAGAGGGTCGGCCCGAGGTGATTGCCCTCGGCCGTGTGGTTGTAGACGACATCGAGAATCACCTCGATCCCGGCCGAGTGCAGCGCTTTCACCGCGGTCTTGAGCTCGTTCACCTGTCCGGTCGCGCTGTAGCGAGCCTCGGGCGCGAAGAAGCCGATCGTGTTGTAGCCCCAGTAGTTGGTGAGGCCGCGGTCGAGGAGGTGGCGATCGTTGATGAACGCATGGATCGGCATCAGCTCGACCGCCGTGACACCGAGCCGCAGCAGATGATCGATGACCGGGGCGGTCGCGAGGGCCTCGTAAGTGCCGCGAAGGCGCGGCGGCACCTGCGGATGGCGCAGCGTGAAGCCGCGTACGTGCAGCTCGTAGATGACCGTATCGTGCCAGGGCGTGCGCGGCGGACGGTCGTCCCCCCAGGTGAATGCCGGATCTATGACGCGGCACTTCGGCATACCCGGGGCGCTGTCGCGTTTGTCGAAGGAGAGATCGGCGCGCGAATGACCGATGCGATAGCCGAACTCGGCATCGCTCCAGCGCATCTCGCCGACGATCTGCCTGGCGTAGGGCTCGATCAGAAGCTTGTTCGGGTTGAAGCGATGGCCGCGCTCGGGCTCATAGGGCCCGTGGACCCGAAACCCGTAGAGCTGCCCGGGGCGGGCTTCCGGCAGATAGCCGTGCCAGACGAAGTCGGTCCGTTCCTTGAGCTCGAGGCGCTGGCGCTCGTGCCGGCCGCTCGGATCGAACAGGCACAGCTCGACGCGCGTGGCGTGCTCCGAGAAAAAAGCGAAGTTGACGCCTTCGCCGTCCCAGGTGGCCCCGCGGGGATAAGGCGCGCCGGGCCAGACGGCCGTGATCTCCCCGTCGGCGGGGGCGGTGTCGCGCGCGTGGCGCGGGGCGCGCCCGGTCGTGGGCGCGGAGTGTTCAGGACGGGCGTGTTCGGGATTCGGAAGCGGTGCCCGGGCCGTTCCGGTATCCATCTCTCCTTGTGGGGTATCCATTGGTCTCCTCAGTGCGCCTGCGCGAGCTCGAGCAGTGTCGCGAGTGGAATGCCCGCCCAGTCGGGTCGGTTCCGCAGCTCGTAGCGCAGCTCGTAGAGAGTCTTCTCGAGCTCGAAGAGCCCGAGCATCGCGCGCAGCGGCTGCAACGAGCCGTAGAGCCGCGAATTGCGCACACCCGCCTCATAAGCGCTCAGGAACTGCTCGCGCGTCGCACGTTCCCACTCGATGAGCAGCGGCTGCCACGGTGCGCAGTCCTGGTGTGTCTCGAGCGTGCAGCGCTGCATCGCGATCGCGCGCGCGTAGGAGAACGAGCGCAACATACCTGCGACATCGCGCAGGGGCGAGCTCTTCTCGCGACGCGCAGCGAGCGGTCTTGCGGGCTCACCCTCGAAGTCGGTGATGACCCAGTCGTTGCGGGTGAGCAGCACCTGGCCGAGATGGAAGTCTCCGTGGATGCGAATCTTCAGCCCCTGCGCAGAGACCGGTACGGCCTCGATGCGGCGGCGCAATGCATCGCCTTCGGCATGAAGCCTTGCGGCATCGGCCCGCAGCCCCTCCGGCAATTGATCGGAGCGGGACAGCATCTCCAGAGTAGCCTCCGCCTCGCTGAGGACACGGCCGCGCCAGAGCTCCACATCGTCAGGCGTAATGGGCTCGGCCCAGAAGGCTGGATCGTCGGTCGGCGTCGCGAGCGCGCGATGGAGCCCTGCCGTGCGCTCACCGAGCGTATGCGCGAGCTCGAGGTAGACACCGTGCGCATCCGGCGAAACCGGAGCGGCCGTGCGCCGATCCTCGAGGAAGCGGATGAGATGATTGACCGTGAAGTCCCACCCATCGCCCTGATTGCGAACGAAGGCCTGTAGAAGAACGACGGCGGCGGCCGACCCGTCGCTCGCCAGGTACTCGACCGCGCCCGCGAGCGGCACGACGTTCGGGAAATGGGCGACCTCCGTCAGGAAGCGCCCTATGTCGAGCTCAGGATGGATTCCCGGTTGTACACGGCGCACCGCCTTCAAGAACAATCGCTCGCCGACGCGCAGTGCAGTGTTGCTCGTTTGCGCGAGCGGCTGGCCTATCGCGAGCTCCGCGTCCGGCTCTCCGCGCAAGTCCGCGTATGCGCTGGTCGAGGTAAATCGCAGGCGTCCTTGCGAGAGGGAACGCTCGCCGCCGAGCCCGATCTGATCGACCAGCGTCCGGCAGAACACCTCATCGGCGAACGCGTCGGCAACTACGCCCGTATGCGCCTGCTGTCTCACCCGCGCAATGGCAGCCGCGTGCATGCGGGACCAGCGCTCCGGTTGTGCGGCCGCGCTGTCCTCGAATGCAAGTGTGAGCGGGACGAAGTAGCGGGCGCTCTCTGCCGCGCTCTCCACGTCGACGAGCGCGACGAGCCACTCGCCCGCGGAGCTCCACTGCGCCTGATCGGCGAGCCGGGCGTGAGAGATCGGTGCGCCCTTGCCGGCATACCAGCGCTGCACGGCGAGATATCCCGGCAGCACGCGGTCCTCGAGCTGCGAGCGCAGCCGGGCCGCAAGTCCGCCGCGCCACAGCGCCACTTGCTCGGGGAAGAAGCTGTTCCAGCGGTCGATGAGCACGAGCACCGGTGTGTCCTCGCGCGCGAGCCGCTCCTCGTGCCAGGCGGGCGCCTCGGCCTCGCGGCTCAGCCTGAACCAATAGAACGCGTGGCCGGGCATCGTGAGCAGATAGGGCAGCTCGCCGATGGGCGGAAAGGCCGTGCGGCCGAGCATCTCGATCGGCACGCGGCCTTTGAACTCGGCGAGGTTGAGCTCGACGGGCTGCGCCGAGCGCGCGAGATTCACGACGCAGAGAATCGTGTCGTCGCCGTACTCGCGCACGTACGCGAGCACTTTGCGGTTCCCCGGGCGAATGAAGCGCATTGCCCCGCGTCCGAACGCTTGCGTGCCCTTGCGCACGGTCAGCATGCGCTTCATCCAGTTGAGGAGCGAGGAGCGATCGCGGGTTTGCGCCTCGACGTTCACCGCCTGGAAGCCGTAGATAGGGTCCATGATGGGCGGGAGATACAACTGCTGCGGGTCGGCGCGCGAGAAGCCGGCGTTGCGGTCCGGGCTCCACTGCATCGGCGTGCGCACGCCGTTGCGGTCGCCGAGGAAGATGTTGTCGCCCATGCCGATCTCGTCGCCGTAGTAGATGATCGGTGAGCCGGGCATCGAGAGCAGCAATCCGTTCATCAGCTTGATCCGGTCGATGTCGTTCTCGAGAAGCGGCGCCAGGCGCCGGCGGATGCCGAGATTGAGACGCGCGCGCGGGTCGGCGGCGTACATCCTGTACATGTAGTCGCGCTCCGAGCTCGTCACCATCTCGAGGGTGAGCTCGTCGTGGTTGCGCAGGAAAATTGCCCACTGGCACGTCGTGGGAATGTCGGGCGTCTGATCGATGATCTCGGTGATCGGGTAGCGGTCCTCCTGTGCGATCGCCATGTACATGCGCGGCATCAGCGGGAAGTGATACGCCATGTGGCATTCATCGCCATTACCGAAGTAGTCGCGCACGTCCTCGGGCCACTGATTCGCCTCCGCGAGCAGCATGCGGTCCGCGTACCGCGCGTCGATCACCCGGCGGATGCGCTGCACGACTTCGTGCGTCTCGCGCAGATTCTCGTTGGTCGTACCTTCGCGCTCGACGAGATAGGGGATCGCGTCGAGCCGCAGGCCGTCGACGCCCTGATCGAGCCAGAACTTCATGATGCGCGTCACCGCGCGCTCGACGTGGGGATTGTCGAAGTTGAGATCCGGCTGATGACTGAAGAAGCGGTGCCAGTAATGCGCCTGAGCCTCCTTGTCCCACGTCCAGTTCGACGTCTCGGTATCGGTGAAGATGACGCGCGTGCCGGTGTAGCGGGCCGGCGTGTCGCTCCAGACGTAGAAGTTGCGCTTGCGCGAGCCGGCCGGCGCGCGCCGTGCCGCCTGGAACCAGGGATGCTGATCGGAGGTGTGATTGATGACGAGCTCGGTGATGATGCGCAAGCCGCGGCGGTGGGCCTCGTGGATGAAGCGCCGGAAGTCGGCGCGCGTGCCGTACTGGGGATGGATGTCGCGGTAGTTCGCGATGTCGTATCCGTCGTCCCGCCCGGGGGAGGGATAGAACGGCAGCAGCCACACCGTGTTGACGCCGAGGTCCTGGATGTAGTCGAGCCGCGAGGCGAGGCCGCCGAAGTCCCCGATTCCATCGTCGTTGCTATCCTGGAACGCGCGGACGTGGCACTCGTAGATGATCGCGTCCTTGTACCAGAGCGTGTCGCGGGCGGGCGCCGGCCCGGGCGGCGCCGCGGGAGTCTCGGGCACCGGAGTGCGCTCGACGGTCGCGTTCATGGGGGCGCGCTCTCAGCCGAAGTAATCGAAGTCCCGCTCGCTGCGTACGCGCCGCTTCAAATGCAGCACGTGAGCGGCACCTTGTGCCGGGTCGAGCAGGATGAAATTGCGTGCGCCGCGCCACAGGAACCGTGCCCCCGAGAGCAGGTCATGCGCCTGGAAGGGCCGATCCGAGTCGAGCCCGAGAGAGCGGAGGTCGAGGTCGATCCAGCCCGACTGGCTGTGATGCGGATCGAGATTGACGATGGTGAGGATCGCATCGCTCAAGTCCGGCGTCGTCTTGCTGTAGGCGACGAGCGTGTCGTTGTCCGAGCCGTGAAAGACGAGCCGCGCATCGCTTTGCAGCGCTGGATGCTCGCGCCGGATGCGATTCACGAGCGCTACGAGCTCCGCCAGGCTCTCGGGCCTTTCGAGATCCCAGCTGCGTATCTGATACTTCTCGGAGTCGAGATACTCCTCGCTTCCCGGCTCGCGTGCCGTGTGCTCCATCAGCTCGAATGCGGGACCGTAGATCCCGAAGCTCGCGCCGAGCGTTGCGGCGAGCACGAGCCGTGCGATGAAGGCCGCTCTGCCCCCGTACTGCAAGTATTCGGTGAGTATATCCGGCGTGTTCGGCCAAAGATTCGCGCGGAAGAAATCGCTGACCGGCGGGCGCGTGATCTCGGTGAAGTACCGAACGATCTCGTCCCTCGTGTTCCGCCACGCGAAGTAGGTGTACGACTGTGTGAAGCCCGCTTTCGCGAGCCGGTACATGACCTTCGGCCGCGTGAACGCCTCGGCGAGAAAGATCGCCTCGGGCGTGCGGCGCTTCACGCGCTCGATCAGCCACTCCCATAGTCCGAAAGGCTTGGTGTGGGGATTGTCCACGCGGAAGATTTTCACACCCTCGTGCGCCCAGAACTCGACGACGCGCGCGAGCTCTTCCCAGAGCTCCCGCCAGGCGGGCGTCTCGAAGTGGAAGGGATAGATGTCCTGATACTTCTTCGGCGGATTCTCCGCGTATTGAATCGTCCCGTCGGGACGCTCGAGGAACCACTCCGGATGCTCGCGCACGTAGGGATGATCCGGGCTGCACTGGAAGGCGATGTCGAGCGCGAGCTCGATGCCGAGCTCGCCGGCCCGGGCGATGAGCCGGCGCAGGTCATCGATCGTGCCGAGCTCGGGGTGGATCGCAGTGTGGCCCCCCCCATCGCCGCCGATGGCCCAGGGGCTGCCCGGATCGCGGGGCGAAGTCGAGGGCGCGTTGTTCGGCCCCTTGCGCTCGGTCTTTCCGATCGGATGGATGGGCGGCAGATAGAGCACATCGAAACCGAGTGCGGCGATGTGCGGCAGGCGCGCCTCGCAATCGCGGAACGTGCCGTGACGCGGCGTGCGCCCGGTGACGGCGGGTGCGCCGGCGCCCTGGACCGTCGAGCGCGGGAACAGTTCGTACCAGCTCGAGAAGCGCGCGCGCTCCCGGTCCGCAACGAGTACGAGGGGCGGCTCGCGCGTCAACACGAGCTCGGGGTCGGGATGGCGCCACGCGAGCGCGTGCAGTGTCGCATCTTGAGCGCGCGCCACGCGCTCGGCCACGGGCGTGGAGCCCGCGACGAGCTCATCGGCCCAGGCGTTGAGCTCGCGCTCGGCAGCGCCCCGCACGCGCGCCGCACATGCGTGGATCAACTGCGCACCGCGCGCGAGATCGACGCTCACGTCCTGCCCGGCGTCGTGCTTCTTCGCAAGATCTCCTCGCCAGGTCTCGAGCGGATCGACCCATCCGCAGACGGTGTACAGATGCCGTCCGAGGTCGACAATCTCGACAGCTGCCTGCCAGCGATCGTTTCCCAAGGGCACCATGCGCAAGCGCTGCCACTCTCGTTCGTGCTCCGCGCGGTGCAACACCGCGCAGCTCACCGCGTCGTGCCCGTCGGCGAACACGTCCGCCTCCACGACGAGGCGCTCGCCGACGATGCGCTTAGCGGCGAAGCGTCCGCCGTCGACGCACGGCGTGATGCTCTCGATGACGACCCGACGCGCGCCGTCGGCCGGCAGACCTGGTAACGCCGAGCCCATCAGTCCGCCTGCAAGTACAGCACACCGAGCGGCGGCAGCCGCAGGGTGAGGGAGTGGAAGCGGCCGTGCGCGGGGAGCGGTGCCGCCTCTACGCCGCCGAAGTTGCCCTGGCCGCTGCCGCCGTACTCTTGCGCGTCGCTGTTCAGCCGCTCGTGCCACAGACCGCCGCGCGGCACACCGACCCGGTAGTTCTCGCGCACGACCGGCGTGAAGTTGGCGACGACGAGGATCTCGCGACCGCGCGTGCGCGGTTTGCGCAGGAATGCGACGACGCTCGATTCCCAGTCGTTCGCATCCACCCACTCGAATCCGTCGGGCGAGAAGTCGATCTCATAGAGCGCAGGCGTATCCCGATAGAAGCGGTTGAGATCGCGAACCCATTTCTGCACGCCTGCGTGCAGCGGATGGCCGAGCACGTGCCACTCGAGGCTCTCCTCGTGCTGCCACTCGCGCCGCTGTCCGAATTCCTGTCCCATGAACAGCAGCTTCTTGCCGGGATGCGCCCACATGTAGCCATAGAGCAGCCGCAGGTTGGCGAACTGCTGCCACTCATCGCCGTGCATCTTGCCGAGGAGCGAGCCCTTCCCGTGCGTCACCTCATCGTGCGAGAGCGGCAGGATGAAGTTCTCCGTAAACGCATACCAGATGGAAAACGTGAGCGAGTTGTGATGGTACTTGCGGAAGACCGGGTCGCTCGCGAAATATTTGAGGGTGTCGTGCATCCAGCCCATGTTCCATTTGAGTCCGAACCCGAGCCCGCCGAGATAGGTCGGACGCGAAACCATGGGCCACGCGGTCGATTCCTCGGCGACCGTTTGCGCAGCGGGGTGGTCGCGGTAGACGGCCGCATTTACCTGCTTCAAGAACTCCACCGCATCGAGGTTCTCGTGGCCGCCGTGACGGTTGGGGATCCACTCGCCCGCGCGGCGCCCGTAATCGAGGTAGAGCATCGAGGCGACCGCATCGACGCGCAGCGCATCGGCTCGATACAGATCGAGCCAGAAAAGCGCGTTCGAGCCCAGGAAGTCGCGCACCTCGGGCCGGCCGTAGTTGAAGATCGAGCTGTTCCATTCCGGGTGATAGCCCTGGCGGGGATCGGCATGTTCGTACAGATGCGTGCCGTCGAAGTACGCGAGACCGTGCTCGTCGCTCGGGAAGTGCGATGGCACCCAGTCGAGAATGACGCCGATCCCGCGCTGGTGCATGTGCTCGATCAGGTACATGAAATCCTGCGGCGTGCCATAGCGAGACGTCGGCGCGAAATAGCCCGTCACCTGGTAGCCCCAGGAACCGTAGAAGGGGTGCTCCATGATCGGCATCAGCTCGACGTGCGTGAAGCCCATGTCGGTCACGTAGTCGGCGAGCTTCGGAGCGATTTCCCGGTAAGTGAGCGAGCGGTTGCCCTGCTCCGGATTGCGCCGCCAGGAGCCGAGGTGGACCTCGTAAACCGACCACGGCGCATCGAGCGCGTTTACGCGCGCGCGGTCGCGCTGCCAGTCGAGATCGCTCCATTCGTAGCCGAGGTCCCACACGATCGAGGCGGTACGCGGAGGGGTCTCGCAGTGGAACGCGAAGGGATCGCTCTTCTCGACGCGGTAGCCTCCGAAGCGTGAGCGGACGTGGTACTTGTAGAGCGCCCCCGCGCCGATCTCGGGCACGAATCCGTCCCAGATCCCCGACTCGTCCCAACGGGGCGCGAGGCGATTGCGCTCGGGGTCCCAACCGTTGAAATCCCCGACGACGCTCACCGCTTCGGCGTTCGGGGCCCACACCGCGAAGCGCGTGCCGCGACGGCCGTCGAGTGTGTCCGCATGTGCACCGAGCTTCTCGTAGGCGCGGTAGAGTGTGCCCTCCTTGAACAGATAGATGTCGTTGGGCGTGAGCTCGGACATGAGGATGACTCGGGGAACGCAGCAGGTCGCGGCGGGTTCCCAATCATGCAATAGTCGCGCCAGGGGCGCACGCTGCACGACAGCGGCCGCTCGGCCGATCGTGATCGCCCACCGTGGTGCGAGCGGAGATGCTCCGGAGCACACGCTCGCCGCATACCGCATCGCGATCGAGCAGGGCGCCGATTACATCGAACCCGACCTCGTGAGCACCCGCGACGGTGTATTGATCGCTCGCCACGAGAATGAGATCGGCGGGACGACGGATGTAGGGTGGCACGCCGAATTCGCAGCGCGACGCACGCGCAAGCTGATCGACGGCGTGCCGGTCGAGGGCTGGTTCAGCGAGGATTTCACGCTTGCCGAGATCAAGCGGCTCAGGGCATGCGAGCGCATCCCGGAACTGCGGCCCGCGAATGCCCGCCGCGACGGTGAGCTCGAGGTGCCGACACTCGAGGAGATCCTCGCGCTCGTGCGGGAGCTCGAGGCGGAACGCGCGGCAGGTGCGCGTGAACGCGGCGTGCCGGGCGTTGCGCGGATCGGGATATATCCCGAGACGAAGCACCCGAGTTATTTCGCGGCAGCGCGCCTCGCCCTCGAGCCGCCGCTTCTCGAGGCGCTGCGGCGGTTCGGCTATGCGGGCGCGGATGCGCCGATCTTCATCCAGTCCTTCGAGACCGGCAATCTTCGGGCGCTGCGCCGCATCACCGATCTGAGGCTCGTTCAGCTCATCGAGGCGCGTGGCGGCCCGTATGGCGATCGGTCCACCTATGCGGAGCTCACGACATCCGAGGGGCTGGCCGGAGTCGCCGGCTACGCGGATGCCGTCGGAGTCGCGAAGTCGCTCATCTTGCCCGTCGGGACGGACGGCGCGCTCGGCCGGCCGACACGGCTCATCGAGGATGCGCACGCATCGGGGCTCGACGTGCACGCATGGACCTTCAGGGCGGAGAACGCCTTCCTGCCGCCCACGCTGCGCTCGAGCGCCGATCCTGCGGCGCGCGGTGAAGTCGGAGCTGAGATCGCGGCGTTCCTGGCCGCAGGGATCGACGGCTTCTTCATCGATCAGCCGGGGCTCGGCGTGCGCGCACGCGACGAGTTTCTCGCGATCAGCGGGGCAGGACGCGGCGGGGGGTGACGAACATGAGCGCGCCCTGTTCGGGCTCCTCGGCGGCGGCAGCCCGCGCCGTTGCGAGCAGCGAGCGCGCGCGCGCGCCCGCTGCCTCGACCTCGGCAGGCACCGCCTCAGAATCGACCGCGTGCGCGAGCAGGAAGCCTTGCACGGTCACGGGGCCGCAGCGCTCGAGCCTCTCGAGCTGGCCCGGCGTCTCGACGCCCTCGGCGACCACGTGCAGGCCGAGCCCATGGCAGAGTGCGATCACCGAGCGGGCGATGGCGAAGGAGCGCGGGCTCGCATCGATCCCTTCGATCAGCGTGCGGTCGAGCTTCACGCGCGTAATCGGCAGCTGCTCGAGCGAGGTGAGCGAGGAGTAGCCCGTGCCGAAATCATCGAGCGCGATTGCGACTCCGAGCTCTCGCAGCCGATGCAGCGCGCTTAAGGTCGCAGGCCCGGTTTGCATCACGGTCTCGGTGAGCTCGAGCTCGAGGCTGCTTGCCGGAATTCCGGTGACGCGCAGCGCCTCGGCAACATGCTCGACGAAGCCGCTCTCGAAGAATTGCGGCGCCGAGACGTTGATCGCGACCGAGGCGTGGTGCCAGCCCATGGCGCGCCAGGCCGTGACGGCCGAGGTGGCCGACCGCAGCACCCAGCCGGTGAGCTCGCGCATGAGACCGGTCTTCTCGGCGATGTGAACGAACTCTACGGCAGGGGCGATGCGCCCGTCGGGCTTGCGCCACCTGAGGAGCGCCTCGACGCTGCTCGTCTCGAACGTGTGCAGCGCGACCTGCGGCTGATACATGAGCAACAGCTCGCCGGCCTCGACCGCGCGCCGCAGCGCCTGCTCGAGGCGAAACGAGCTCGCCGCGGCATCCGAGAGATCGGGACTGAACACCGCGAAACGGTTGCGCCCGAGGTCCTTTGCGCGAAACAGCGCAACGTCCGCGGCGCGCAGGAGCGCATCGGCATCGGGCGCATGGTCCGGATACAAGCTCGCCCCGATGCTCGCGCTCGTCGAGAGGACACGTCCATCGACGGTGAGAGGCTGTTGCAGGGCATCGAGCAACTTTGCGGACCGGGCGCCGACCGCCTCGACCGAGTCCGTTGCCTCGAGCAGCACGGTGAACTCGTCGCCGCCGAGGCGCGCGATGAATGCGTGCGGCCCTGCCGCGGTTTGCAGCCGCTCCCCGATCGCCTGCAGCACTCGATCGCCGAACGTGTGGCCGAGGGTATCGTTGATCGATTTGAAGTTGTCGAGATCGACGAACAACAGCGCGAAGCGCTCGCCGGATGCCCGAGCGCGCGCGATCGCTCCCGTGAGCGTCGCGCCGAGATGCCGCCGATTCGGCAGCGCCGTGAGCGGGTCGTGGTGCGCGAGGTGATCGAGCTCGAGCGTGCGCTCGGCGACCCGGCGCTCGAGTTCCGTTTGATTGGTGCGCAGCTCGCGCTCGACGACTGCGATCTGTCCGGCCATGGCGTTGAAGGATTCGGCGAGCTCGTCGATCTGCGCGAGCCCGGCTCGCTCGGCGCGCGCCTCCCGATCTCCGGCCGCGAGCCTGCGCGTCACCGCCGTCAGGCGCCGCACCGGCAGAGTGATTCGCAGCGCGAGCACGCCGGAGATGAGGAACACGACGATGACGACCGCGATGCCCGTTGCAGCGAGCATGTGCTCGGCGCTCACGGCCGCTGCGGCGGCCCGCTCGGCGGCGGCGGCGAGCGCGAAGCGCGCCGGAGCTTGCAGGTGGGTCTGTGCCCAAACGAGAAGCGCCGCGCCATCCTCGAGGAAGGCACGCCGCTCGGGCACGTGCGAGGCATCGAAGCGCTCGATGCGAGCGCGCAAGCGCGCAGCCTCGTGCACGTCATCGCGAGTGAGCTCGAGCCATGCGGGGCCCGGGGAGCGCGCGAGCTCGGCCTCGTGCGCGCGCAACAGAGACATCATGCGCGCTTCGGCGCTCGATGCACCCGGGCCGGTGTCCGGCTCGGCGCGCAGTTGATTGATTGCCTCGTCGAGCTCTGCGAGCGAGCGTCTCGCGAAGAGCTGATTGCCGCCGACCGGCAGTCCCTCGCCCCCGGCGGATGCGATGCGGCGCCTGACGCCATCGAGCAGCACGCGCCGTCGCGCCTGCCACGCATCCCGATCGCGAGCGCGCCCGATGAGGGACCGTCCCACGGCCAGGTGATGCGCGATGCGATCCGAGAATCCAGCGGGGGCTCCCAGGGCACGCGCGCCCCGGAATTGGAAGTACGCGTCGAGGGCGTCGTCGAGGTCGCGCTCGGCTGCGGAGAGCGGCGCTGTGTCGGTGCCCGCTGCGGATTCGAGCAGCTCGCTCACCGTACGGTCGTACGCCGCAAGCTTCTCGACGATTGCGCCCGAGCGCGCGGCAAGCGGCTCGTCATGCGCCTGCATCGCATGCACCGCCTCGACGGCGGCACGGGTCGTCCGGCTCGCGAGGACCTGCCCGACGAACACGACGAGGCCGACCGCGGCGAGGCCGACGCCGAGGTATCCTCCCACGCCGAGGCGCAGGCGGCGGAGCTTCACGGCACCCACGGCAAACCGCAGACCGCGCCGCACGATTCCAGCGGCTCTCCGGACCAGGGGTGCCCCAGGTTGCGACATAAGCGGGATGGGGGTTCTCGCGAGACGGCAATGATCGCTGCCCTTGACTTGGCCGTCCAGGCACGGCGTCCCAGATCGCGCCCGGCCGGTGAGCCCGCATCCGAAGGACTTGTTTTATACTGCCGATGTGACGGAGATTGTAGACACCTTCGACTCGGCCTTTGCGAAGGCCGTGGACCTCGGGAATCGGCTCGCCGATCGGGACAAGGACGCCGACCTCTGGGATATCGCGGACGGACTGCTCGCCGGAGCGCTGCAGTACTGGCTCTACTCGCGCCAGCCCTGCGGCGACCCGCGCTGTCAGGACTGTATGCCGATCAGCACCGCCGAGGGACGCATGGCGGAGCTGAAACGGCTGGTCGAGCAGCTCGCCTCGGAGAGCGAGTACTTCCACACGCCGACCGACGCCAACGCCGGGCGCGCTTGAGCATCGAGAGTTCTCAAGCCGATCCGATCTCGACGGAGGTCGTCGTCATCGGAGCGGGTCCCTGCGGCCTGTTCCAGGTCTTCGAGCTGGGGCTCCTCGGCATCGGCTGCCGCATCATCGATTCTCTGCCGCATCCCGGCGGCCAGTGCACCGAGCTCTATCCGGACAAGCCCATCTACGACATTCCGGCGCTGCCGGTCTGCGGCGGCCAGGAGCTGATCGACCGGCTGCTGCAGCAGATCAAGCCTTTCAACGCGCCGCTGCACCTCGGTGAGGAGGTGACCCAGCTCGCGCGACAGGAAGACGGCCGCTTTCTCCTGCGCACGAGCGCCGGCACGGCGTTGACCGCTGGAGCCGTGGTGATTGCGGGCGGCGTCGGTTCTTTCCAGCCGCGGCGCATCGGCCTCGAGGGCTGCGAGGCGTTCGAGGGCGCATCGATTCACTACCGCGTGCGCAACGCGAGCGCGCTGCACGGCAAACGGCTCGTGATCTTCGGCGGCGGAGACTCCGCGCTCGACTGGGCGCTCGCGCTCGCTCCGCAGGCGGCGAGCCTCACGCTCGTGCACCGGCGCGCCGAATTCCGCGCCGCCCCGGCGAGTGTCGCGCGGATGCGCGAGCTCGTCGCAGCCGGGCGCATGCGCCACATCGAAGGGCTGGCGCAATCGCTGATCGTCGAAGGCGGCACCCTCGCCGGGGTCCATGTGAAGGGCAGCGATGGCCTCGTGCACGCGCTCGCGGCGGATCAACTGCTCGCGTTTTTCGGACTGCATCCGAAGCTCGGACCGATCGCCGAGTGGGGGCTCGAGCTCGAGCGCAAAGCGCTCAAAGTGGACACGGAGCGTTTCGAGACGAGCGTCCCCGGCATCTTCGCCATCGGCGACATCAATACCTACCCCGGAAAGAAAAAGCTGATTCTCTCCGGCTTCCATGAAGCTGCGCTCGCGGCGTTCGCGATCCAGCACCATCTCTATCCGCAGAAGAAGCAGTTCCTGCAATACACCACGACGAGCCCGATCATGCACAAGCGGCTCGGCGTGCCCGACACGTGAGCCGGTGGACCCGCGCATCGCCGACCTGATCCGCCTTCTCGACCTCGAGCCGCTCGAGGTCAATCTCTTCCGCGGGGCGAGCCGCGACATCGGTAGCCCGCAGGTCTTCGGGGGCCAGGTGCTCGGCCAGGCGCTCATGGCCGCCTCGCGTACGGTCGAGGGACGCATCGTGCACTCGCTGCACGCCTATTTTCTGCGCCGCGGCGACTTCAATGCGCCGATCGTGTACCACGTCGACCGCAGCCGCGACGGGTCGAGCTTCTCGAACCGGCGCATCGTCGCGATCCAGCACGGCGAGCAGATCTTCAATATGACGGCATCGTTCCAGGTCGTCGAGCCCGGTTTCGAACATCAGATTCCGATGCCCACCGTGCCGCCTCCGGAGTCGCTCCCGGACAGCATGCGCGTCCCGCCGCAGCTCCTTTCCAAGCTTCCCGAGCGGATGCGGCATCTGCTCGAGACGCCGCGGCCGTTCGAGTTCCGCAGCGTCCAGCCGGTCGAAGCTTTCGGGCTCGGAGGCCGGCGCGCGAGCGGCTCGGGCTCGAGCCGTGTGCCGACTGCGCGGCAGATCTGGTTTCGGGCGGTGAGCGAGGTGGACGCGGACGAGACGCTGCAGCGTTGCCTGCTCGCGTACGTCTCGGACTTCTATCTGCTCGAGACCGCGACGCTTCCGCACGGCATCTCCTCGCACTCGGGCAAGGCGATCGTCGCGAGCATCGATCATGCAATGTGGTTCCACCGCCCGTTGCGCGTCGATGACTGGCTGCTCTATGCCGTCGAGAGTCCGAGCGCATCCGGCGCGCGCGGCTTCGCGCGCGCGAGCGTCTTTGCGCGCGATGGGCGGCTCGTCGCGAGCACGGCACAGGAGGGGCTAGTGCGCGTTGTCGGGCGATGAGGCGTGCGTCATCGCATCGATCTCTCGGAGCAGGATGGGATTGAAGCGCTTCGGGTCCTGAAGCATGAGGAAGTGTCCGTCGCCTTTGAGCTTCATCGCACGGAACGACGGCAGGATCTTGCGGATACGCGCCTCGCTCTCGGCGTGTCCGAGGTCGGAGTCGATGGCGACGATCGGCACGTGCACGGCAGGCAACAGCGTGCGGTAGTCCATCGAGTTCAGGCTCACGAGGGAGGCGACGGCGATCGGCGCGGGAGCGCGCGCCATGTCGTTCGCGACCTCCCGCTCGAAGGTGGAATTCGCGTCGGGCTCGAACAGTGTCGGGACGAAGCGGTGCATCGCGCCGATGAAGTCGGTGCGGAAGGGCGCGACCGCGCGCTGGACGTCGCTCGGCGACGGCGGCGGCAGGCCGAGACTCTTGAAAGTATCGATGCCGATGATGCCGATCACGCGCGACCCGAGGAGCGGCGCCGCTTCGAGCGCGACCGGTCCGCCCATCGAATGTCCGACCAGAATGACGTGCGGATTCGGCAGCTGGCGCACGACGGCCGCGACATCCTCGCCGTATCGAGCCATGGACCAGTCGGTGCGGTTCCTGCCCGAGCCGCCGTGCCCGGCGAGATCGAGCGTTACGGTGGTGTATTTCGCCGCGAGGGGCGCGATTTGCTCGCGCCAGTAGCTCGCATTGCAGGCCCAGCCGTGAATGAGGACGACGGCCGGATCGCCGGCTCCGTACACGTGATATTCGATGTGCACGCCGTCGACGGAGTCGGTGATGCGCGATGCGCCCGTCGGGCCTTGCGGGGCGAGGGCAGGATTGGCGGTGGCGGCGCCATCGGCGGCGGGCTTCGCGGTGGCGGGCTGCGCGGTGGCTGCAGGCCCAGGTGGCATCGCGAGGCTCGCAAGGTGCGCTTGCGAAGGCGCGCGTCCGCAGGATGATGCGGCGATCAAACAGGCGAGCGCCGCGGCGCTCGTGCGAACTCTCACCACGATAATCCTCCCGAGGGCACGAGGCCCCGCTAAGGCACGACCTGCCGTGCGGCGAGGCCCGGCGGATGCAGCTCATCGCGCGGATCAGTGCGCAGCACCTTGCCGGGATTGAGGATGCCGTGCGGATCGAAAGCGTGCTTGACGGCCCGCATGAGCTCGAGCTCCACCGGCTGCGCATAGCGCTCGAGCTCGGCGATCTTCAAACGACCGATGCCATGCTCGGCGCTGAAGCTGCCGCCGAGACTTGCCACGAGATCGTGCATGGCGCGCATGACGGCCGGCGCGCGTTGAAGGAATACGGCCGCATCCGTGCCCGGCGCTTGATTGAGATTGAAGTGCAGGTTCCCGTCGCCGACATGCCCGTACGCGACCAGACGTCCGTCCGGAACGTGCTCGCGCACCCATCGAGAGCCGCGCTCGACGAGCTCCGGGAGACGCGCCACCGGGACCGAGATGTCGTGCTTCAAGCTCGCGCCGTCGCGTCGCTGCGCCTCCGGAACGCTCTCCCGAAGCCTCCAGAATGCAGCGCGCTCGCGCTCGCTCGAGGCGAGCGCCGCATCGAGCACCCGACCGCGCTCGAGCTCTACACCGAGCGCCTCCTCGAGGAGCTCCGTACACGGCTCCGCCGCGCGTGAGGAGCCGAGCTCGCATAGCACGTACCACGGATACGGCCGGGCAAGCGGATCGACGACCCCGGGAATGTGGCGCGTGGTGAGCTCGATCGCGATGCGCGGGATGAGCTCGAACGAGCTCACGAGCTCGCCTGTTGCCTCGCGCAGCGCCGCGAGCAGATCGACGGCCGCGCGCACGTCCGGCAAGGCTATGAATGCAGCGGCGACGGCTCGCACGGGCGGAAAGAGTTTGAGACTCGCAGCGGTGATCACGCCGAGCGTGCCCTCCGAGCCGAGGAACAGCGATTTCAAATCGTATCCCGTATTGTCCTTGCGCAGCGCCGTCAGGCTCGAGAGCACCCGCCCGTCTGCGAGCACGACCTCGAGGCCCAGAACGAGATCGCGCATCATGCCGTAGCGCAGGACCTGGGTGCCGCCCGCGTTGGTCGCGATGTTGCCTCCGATCTGGCAGCTGCCCTGGGAGCCGAGCGAAAGCGGGAAGAGACGGTCGGCCGATTCGGCCGCGCGCCGCACCGTCTCGAGCGAGCAGCCCGCCTCGGCGACCAGCGCGTAGCCCGCCGGGTCCACTTCGCGGATGCGGTCGAGTCTCGCAAGCGCGAGCACGATCTGTCGTCCCGACTCGTCGGGGGTCGCGCCGCCGCAGTAGCTCGTGTTGCCGCCTTGCGGGACGACGTTGATCCGCTGCTCGTTGCACAACGTGAGGAGCGCTGAGACCTCAGCGACCGTGCGGGGTAGCACGACCGCGCACGCGCGCCCGCGATAGAGCGCCCGGTGGTCCACGAGGTAGGGCTCGACATCGGCAGCCGCCGTCAGCACGGCGCCATCGCCGAGGCGCTCCCGAATCAGATCGAGGGGAGTCGACACCGCGACACTTTACCGGCCTGTCAGCGGGGCGGCCAGCGGGCCGCGCCAGCCGGGCGATCGGACGGGCGCGCGGCGCCGGCGGCGCCGCCTCAGCGGAACTCGCCCATCATGCGCTCGTAGAACGCGTTGACTTGTCCGTAGCACTCGCAGCACGCGGCCGATTCGAGCTTGCGCCGATTTGCGATGGTGATGATGCCGCGCCGGTATTCGATGAGACCGGCGCGGCGCAGCTCCGTCGCAACTTCGCTCACCGACTGGCGGCGCACGCCGAGCAGGTCCGCGAGCTTCGATTGAGGAAGCTCGAATTGCGACGAAGCGGCCCGATCCTGAACCATGAGCAGCCATCGGCAGGCGCGCTGCCGCAAGGTGTGCAGAGTGTTGCATGCGGCGGTCTGCTGCGCCGCGCGGATCGCGTAGGCGGCGTAGCGGTGCATAAGGCGCTCGAGCTGCTCGCTCTTGCGAATCGCCTCGAGAAACGTCGCAGCCGCCAGCCGGTACGAGCGCCCGTCGATTTGCTGGACCACGGTGTTCGGGCTCGACGGCAGACCCAAGTAGATGGACAAGCCGAGCACGCCCTCGTTTCCGACCGCCGCGGCCTCGCAGGCGGCGCCTTCCTGTGTGTCGATCGTGATCACCATGGAGCCGGTCAGCGGGAAATAGGCGTGATACATCGGCCCGTCCTGCCGATGGATGACTTGCCCGGCCGTGTGCGCGACCAGCTGCAGCGCGGATGAGAGTCCGGCGTTCTCGCGCACGAACACAGCAAGAATCCGGTTCTCGGCAAGCGCCGGATGGACTGCCTTGACGCGCCCGTCCGCCATGGGAGATCAGTGCAGCATGCCGCCGAGCGCGCGTCCGACCAGGAAGCTCACGAGGCCGGCGCCGCCGCCGATGAGCACTATGCGCAGTGCGCCGCGCCAGGCCGCGCGGCCCGTGAAGAGGCTCAGCACCATACCCACGAGGGAGAGCGCGACGAGCGCCGCTCCGGCGGCGGTCGCGATGCCCGCGGCACCGTGCAGCCCCGCGGCGAAAGGCACGAGCGGCACGGCGGCCCCGGCGGCAAACGATGCAAACGAGAAGGTCGCCGCACCCCAAGGCGAGCCGAGGTCGTCCGGGTTCAAGCCGAGCTCCTCGCGCGAGAGCACATCGAGAGCGTGCTCGGGATTCGCGAGCAGCGCGCGGCTCATCTCGCGGGCCTGCTCGAGATCGACGCCCCGCGCCTGATAGATGAGCGCCAGCTCCTCGGCCTCCTCTTCGGGATATTCGGCAACCTCCTCGCGCTCGAGCGCGATCTGATATTCATACATGTCGCGCTGCGAACGCACCGAGACGTACTCGCCCGCGGCCATGGAGAGCGCACCGGCGAGCAGTCCGGCGATGCCGGTCGCGAGCACGTACGGGCCGCTCGCGCCCGCACCCGCGATACCCATCACGAGGCTCGCATTCGACACCAGCCCGTCATTCACGCCGAAAACGGCGGCGCGCAGATTGCCGCCGACGCTGCTGCGATGGCGTGCACCGACTTCGGCGGCCGAGGTCGGCATGATGTGGCCCGCGGCCGCGAGAGGCCGCGGTGTTCCCTGCCGCTGTGACGTGCGACTTTCGCGGGCGTCGTTGGGCGGGATGCTGTCGTTGAGCGGGATGCGCGTGGTGCCGTAGATCGATAATCCGCGCAGCTTCATCGCCGCGAGCACACCGCGCAGGGATCGCGGTCCGAACCGCCGCACGAGGCGGGCCACGATGCGCGCGCGCAGCGAAGGTTTGAAGACCCGGGGTGGCGCCGCCGGGGTGCGCCTGCTCTCGCCCGCCTGCCAGTGGACGGCCTGCTCTTCGGCAGCTTCTGCCAGCTTCAGGAACAGATTCCGCTTGCGGGGGTCGGGCTCGGCCTCAGCGACCTCGCGGTAGAGCCACGCCGATTCCTTCTCGTGATACCAGCTGTCCGGGTGGGTGTTCAGGCGAGGCTCTCAGTACTCGTCCCGGCGCCCGTCCTCTTCCTCGTCCTCGTCCCAGTCCTCGTCCTCGTCGTCGTCCTCATCCTCGTCCCAGTCCTCGTCCTTCTCGTCTTCTTCTTCTTCTTCGTCCGCCGAGCCCGTCCAGCCCTCGGGCTCCTCCGTCTTATCGAGATCCATCTCGTGCCAGGTCTCGAGATCGATCTCCTCGATATCCCCGTCGAGATATTCGATCTCGACGAGCTCTGAGTCCTCATCGACCGACAAGACGCGGAAGGACTCTTCCTCCTCGAGGTTCTCGTACCATTGGCCGGGGACCGGCTCGTAGTCTCTGCTCACGACGGGAATTCCTAGGGAACCGGGGCTTCAATTCGCGTGAGTTTAAGGGCGTGCCCAAACCGAGTCTATCCCGTATAGTTTTTGTCATGTCCACCCACCGTCCGAGCTCGCAGAGCCCCCTCGCCGCTGCGCGCCGCGTAGTGGTGAAGGTCGGGTCGGCGCTGCTCGTCGATCAGGAGACCGGGCGGTTGAACCGCAGCTGGCTCGAGAGTCTGATCGAGGACTTGGTCAGGCTCCGGCGCCACGGACAGCAAGTGATCCTCGTCTCCTCCGGGGCGATCGCGCTCGGCCGGCGGCAGCTCGGGCTGCCGCGGGGCATTCTCAAGCTCGAAGACAGCCAGGCCGCGGCGGCGGTCGGCCAGATCCGCCTCGCGCACGCCTACAAGGAGCTGCTCGAGGAGAAGGACATCACCGTCGCGCAGGTGCTGCTGACGCTCGAGGACAGCGAGCGGCGGCGGCGGTTTCTCAACGCACGCGCCACCCTCGAATCGCTGCTCGCGCTCGGGGCGTTGCCGGTCATCAACGAGAACGACACGGTTGCGACCGCAGAGATCCGCTACGGCGACAACGACCGGCTCGCCGCACGGGTCGCACAGATGAGCGGCGCGGATTGCCTCGTGCTGCTCTCGGACGTCGAGGGTCTCTACACGGCGGACCCGCACCACGATCCGGGTGCCGAGCTCATCGATCGGGTGCTGCGCATTACGCCGGAGATCGAGGCGATGGCAGGCCGCTCCGCCTCGGAGGTCGGCTCGGGAGGCATGGCGACAAAGATCCTCGCGGCGCGGATCGCCATCTCGGCCGGCTGCCACATGTGCATCGCGGCCGGACACCACCGCCACCCCGTTCGCCGGATCGAGGAGGGTGTCCGCTGTACCTGGTTCGTGCCGAGCTCGAACCCCGTCGCGGCGCGCAAGGCGTGGATCGCGGGTACGCTGCGTCCGGCGGGGGCCGTCGCGATCGATGCGGGCGCCTTGCGTGCACTCGGCGAGGGCAGGAGTCTTCTGCCCGCCGGCGTCGTCCGCGCGCTCGGCCGCTTCGACCGCGGCGACACGGTGAGCGTACTCGGACCGGATGGCACCGAGATCGCGCGCGGCATCATCGCTTACTCGGATACGGATGTGGCGCGGATCATGGGGCGCCAATCATCGGACATCGAGCGCCTGCTCGGATTTCGCGGGCGCGACGAGATGATCCATCGCGACGATCTGGTGATACTCGATCCGGGCGACAAGCCTTCGGGCGCGGCGCAGGCAGCCTCGTCATCGGGCGGTGCGACGTGACGACGCCTGCGCAGGCACCCGGCCCATCGCAGTCACTGGGCGCAGCGGAGCTCGGAGCGCTCATGCAGCGCATGGGCGAGGCGGCCTGCGCCGCCGCCTCGGTGCTCGCGTTGGCCCCGACCGCGCACAAGAACCGCGCGCTCGCGGCAGCCGCAGCGGCCCTGCGCGCGCGCCGGGCCGAACTGCTCGAGGCGAATTCGGCGGACCTGGAAGCAGCCCGCGCGAAGCGCCTCAGCTCGGCACTCCTCGATCGCCTGCAGCTCGATGACAGACGCATCGAGGCAATGGCGCGCGGCATCGAGGAGGTGATGGCGCTGCCCGATCCGATCGGCACGATTGCAGCCGAGTGGGAGCGGCCGAACGGGCTCACCATCCAGCGGGTGCGCGTGCCGCTCGGCGTGATCGGCATCATCTATGAGAGCCGGCCGAACGTGACCGCCGATGCCGGCGCATTGTGTTTGAAATCGGGCAACGCCGTGATTCTCCGCGGAGGCTCTGAAAGCGTGCGCTCGAGCGCAGCGATCCACGGCGCGCTTCTCGAGGGGCTGCGCGCCGCGGGGCTGCCGGAGAGCTCGATTCAGCTCGTTCCGACGACCGATCGAGCCGCGGTCGGCTACCTCTTGGGCGGCATGGCCGATTATCTCGATGTCGTGGTGCCGCGCGGAGGCAAGGAGCTCGTGGCGCGCGTGCAGCGCGAAGCGCGCGTACCCGTGATCGGGCATCTCGAAGGCAACTGTCACGTGTACGTGGACCGCGACGCGGATGTCCGCATGGCGCGCGCTATCGTCCTCAACGCGAAGATGCGCCGCACCGGCATTTGCGGAGCCGCCGAGACGCTGCTCGTCGACCGGGGGTGCGTCGCGACGCATCTCGCGCCGATCGTGCACGACCTGCTCGAGGCGGGCTGTGAGGTCCGGGGCGATCCGACGGTGCAGGGCGTGGATCGCCGCGTGCGCCCCGCGACCGAGGAGGACTGGCTTACGGAGTACCTCGATTCGATCATCGCCGCGCGCGTGGTCGATGGGGTCGATGCTGCGATCGAGCACATCGCCCGCTACGGCTCAGCGCATACCGAATCGATCGTCACGGAGAACGCGGCGGCTGCGGAGCGCTTCCTCGAGCGCGTGGACAGTGCGATCGTGCTGCACAACGCCTCCACGCAGTTTGCGGATGGAGGGGAGTTCGGCATGGGAGCAGAGATT
Source organism: Steroidobacteraceae bacterium (assembly GCA_035606175.1). Classification (GTDB taxonomy): domain Bacteria; phylum Pseudomonadota; class Gammaproteobacteria; order Steroidobacterales; family Steroidobacteraceae; genus JASHUC01. The sequence goes on from DATNFW010000053.1 coordinate 25,701, forward strand.
GGAATATCGACCGACCGGTTTCACGCGCGCGGCCCGGTCGGCGTCGAGCAACTCACGAGCTACAAATACGTCGTGCGCGGCACGGGACAAGTGCGGCCTTGAAATCGGCGGCGCGATCTCGTCAGGTGCGGCGCCGAGGGGGGGCCCGAGTGGGGCCGGGCCCCGAGTGGGGGGCCGAGCGCCGCTCAGGCGGACTGGCGCGCGCAGAGCCGGGCGAGGCCGCCCGGCAGCGAATATGCGAACTCGTATCCGCGCGCGCGCAGCTCCTCGGCGGCCGCGAGGCTGCGCTTCCCGCTCGCGCACACCAGCAGATACTTGCCGCCCGGATCGAGCGCCCGCTCGCCGGTAGGGGCCTCCCCCAGGAGTTGCTCGAGCAAGGTGTGTAGCGGGATCTCGCGAACCGGACGCGCCGGCAGCGCCATCTGCCGCACCTCGTGAGGCTCGCGCACATCGATCAGCGTGAAGCCCTGCTCGACGGCGGCGCCGAGATCATCGAAGCGCAGCTCGATGGCGGTGCGGGCAGGTGTTTCGGCAACCGAGCGCCCGTCGACGCCGTTCCTGGCGATCTGAACGCATTCGCCGCCGCGGCAGGCGGCAGCGCGCGGAGCGCGCACGCGCGAAACCGAATGCGAGGTGAGGTCGACCACGAGCAGCTCATCGCCGAGCTGACCCGGCAGGTCGAGCAGCAGCTTCAGCGCCTCGAGCGCCTGCAGACTCCCAAAGAGCCCGGGCACCGGCCCGAGCACGCCCGCTTCGGCGCAGTTGCCGACGAGCCCGTCGCGCGTCGCCTCGGGCCAGATGCATCTGAGGCACGCGCCGCCCCGGTCGGCGCGCACGACCTGCAGCTGTCCCTCGAATTGATAGACGCTCGAGAGAATCGCGGGCTTGCCGAGGCGCACCGCGAGATCGTTCAGCAGAAACTTCGTGGAGAAGTTGTCCGTGCAGTCGATCACGAGATCGCACGAGCCGACGAGCGTCGCGCCGTTCGCTGCATCGAGACGCACGGGATGCACGCGGATGTGCACGTCGGGATTGAGTGCGCGCAGGCGCTCGGCCGCGAGCTCGGCTTTCAATCGGCCGCAATCCGCGAGCGCGTAGAGGGTCTGGCGGTGCAGATTGGAGGGCTCGAGCCGGTCGCCGTCGACGATGCCGATTTCGCCGATTCCCGCTCCGGCGAGGTAGAGGAGAACCGGAACGCCGAGTCCGCCTGCTCCCACGACGAGCACGCGACTGCGTCTCAGGCGAGCCTGGCCCTCCGGGCCGACTTCCTTGAGGGCCATCTGACGGGAATAGTCAGGCACGAGCGCGGGGATCTGCGCCTCTTGCACGGCGTCGTGCGCGTGCTCTGCGCTTGCGGCCGCGCAGCGCTCGCAGTTCACCCAGCCTGAATCGCCGTCCTCGTAGTGCTCTTTTTTCCAGATCGGCAGGCGGTGCTTCACCTCGTCGATGATGTAGCGGCACGCGAGGAATGCCTCGTGCCTGTGGCGGGCGCTCACGCCGACCCAGACGGCCATGTCGCCGAGCGCAAGGTCGCCCACGCGGTGCACGCATGCGACGCGCTCGACTGAGAAGCGCTCCACGGCCTCGGCGAGCACGCGCTCCCCTTCCTTGACCGCGAGCGGCTCGAACGCTTCGTATTCGAGGTGCGTGACTCGCCGGCCCTCGTTGTGATCGCGCACCCAGCCCTCGAAGCTCGCGTATCCGCCGCAGGAGGGGTCCGCGAGCGATGCGCGCAATGCGGCGGGGTCGACGGATTCGGCGGTGAGACGAAAAATTTGGCTGGTCAT
>DATNFW010000054.1:0-8277 GCA_035606175.1 Steroidobacteraceae bacterium
CGGCGCGCGATCTCGCCTCCTCCCGCGCGGCGCTGCAGCTCGCAAGCGGCACGTGGCTTCCCGAGCCGCGCAGCACCGGCGACTTCACGCTCACCGATCAGAGCGGAGCTCCATTTACGAAGGCGAGCCTCATCGGCGAGCCTTCGATCGTCACGTTCGGGTTTACCCATTGCCCGGATGTCTGTCCGGCCATGCTCGCGATGCTCGCGCGGGCAACCCGCGCCGCAGGCGTCCCGCCGGTGAGGGTCATCTTCGTCACCGTCGACCCGGCGCGCGACACCCCGACCGTGCTCGAACGTTACGTGAGAGCGTTCGACCCTCGTTTCATCGCGCTCACCGGGGCGCCCGCATCGATCCGCGCGCTCGCCCGACGGCTCGGCGTGGCGTACGAGCGAGTCGCGCTGCCGGGCGGAGACTACACGATCGATCATACGGCCGTCGCATTCCTGCTCGACGCGAAAGGTCGGGTCGCCGCGGTCTTCACCTCCCCGCTTCAGGCCGGGCAGTTTGCGAGCGATCTGCGCCGCGCCGCGCCTTTTCTCGCGGTCCATGGTTGAGGGCTCGCTCGGGCAGGCCCGCCGCGCGGGCCCTGTCCGCCCGCGGCTCGCCGCGCGGCTCTTCGTCGCCTGCCAACACGTCATCCCGCAGCACGCACTCTCGCGCGCGGTGCTCCGCCTGACGCGCTCCCGCGTGGTCCCACTCAAAAACGCCCTCATCCGTGCCTTCATCCGCAGCTATCGCCCACGCCTGGAGGAGGCGGCGGAGCCGAACCCGCTCGCCTACGCATGCTTCAACGATTTCTTCATTCGCACGTTGCGGCCCGACGCCCGACCGTTCACGACCGGCGCCGAGGCAGTGCTCTCCCCCGTCGATGGCGCCGTGAGTCAGATAGGCGTTCTCGATGAGCACACGCTCCTGCAGGCGAAAGGCCGCCACTACCGTCTCGATGCGCTGCTCTCGCCCGCAGGTGCCGAGTGGACTCGCCGTCTCGCGGGTGGCGCCTTCGCGACGCTCTATCTCGCGCCGTACGACTATCACCGCATCCATATGCCGGTCGCCGCGACTCTCAAGGCGGCCTGGTATGTGCCGGGCCGCCTCTTCAGCGTCAACAACACCACCGCCGAGGCCGTGACCGGACTTTATGCGCGCAACGAGCGCGTGATCTGCGCGTTCGAGAGCGACACCGGCGTGCCCTTCGCGATGGTGCTCGTCGGGGCCCTCTTCGTCGGCAGCATCGCGACGCGCTGGCATGGCGATGTAACGCCGTGCCGCCCGCGCACGCCGCGCATTCTCCCCGTGCCGAGCGATGCGCGCCTCGAGCAGGGCGCCGAGATGGGCCGCTTCAACATGGGCTCCACGGTCATTCTCCTCTTCCCCCGCGACACGCTCGCCTGGAACGCCGCGCTCGGTCCCGCGAGCCGCATCGTCGTCGGCCAGGCGCTTGCGCGTCTCGAGCCCGCCTCGAGGAGAGGCGAGGCATCATCGCCGTGAGCAGGCCGTGAGCACACCGTGAGCGGCCATGAGCAGGCCATGAGCAATCCGGCCGGTGACTGGCGCCCCACGGCGAGCACCGCGACACTCGCCCAGCGCGCCGCGCTCCTCGCCCGCGCGCGCGAGTTCTTCGCCCGACGCGGCGTGCTCGAGGTGGACACCCCGCTTCTCATCGGCACGGCCGTGACCGACGTGCACATCCATTCCGCGCGTGTCGAGCTCGACACTGGCGCACGCCCGCTCAGTCTCGCCACCTCGCCCGAGTACGCGATGAAGCGGCTGCTCGCAGCCGGCAGCGGGGACATCTATCAGATATCGCACGTCGTGCGCGCCGGCGAGCGCAGCCGCCTGCACAACCCGGAATTCACGCTCATCGAGTGGTACCGGCTCGGCTTCACGCTCGATGCATTGATGAACGAAGTGCAGGCGCTCGCGCGCGAGCTGCTAGGCGCCCCACGCGATGCTCGCGCAGGCGCCGGCTCGGCCGCCCCGGGAGCCGTCCGCCGCAGCGAGCGCATCACCTATCGGGATGCGTTTTTGCGGGTACTGGGCCTCGATCCGCTCACGGCGGACATCGCGGAGCTCGAGCGCGCCGCAGGGCGCCACGGATTTGTCGCGACACGCGAAAAGCAGCCAACACCGCCCAAAGATCGGGCGACAACGCGCGATAAGGGCGCGACAGCGCGCGAAGAGCATGCGTCGCCGGCCGACTCGCACCCCGACCGCGAGTTGCTGCTCGACTTTCTGATGGGTGCCGTGATCGGCCCTGCTCTCGGCCTCGGTGCTCTCACCTTCGTCCACGGCTACCCCGCCTCGCAGGCGGCGCTCGCAGAGCTCGATCCGCACGATCCGCGCGTAGCGCTCCGTTTCGAGCTCTACTGCGAAGGAATCGAGCTTGCGAATGGCTTCCGCGAGCTCGCCTCGAGCGCCGAGCAGCGCGCGCGCTTCGAGTGCGACCGTCAGGAGCGCGCGCGAAGAGGGCTGCAGGTTCCAGAAATGGACGAGCGGCTGCTCGCCGCGCTCGATGCCGGGCTCCCGCCCTGCTCGGGCGTCGCGCTGGGATTCGATCGGCTGCTGATGATCGCCCTCGGCGCGCGGCACATCGATGAAGTGCTCGCGTTCCCGATCGAGCGGGCTTGATGGCGAATCTATTGCTTGGCGCGCGAGATGTACTCGCCGGTCCGCGTGTCGACGCGGATGAACTCGCCCTCGTTGATGAACAACGGAACGCGCACGACCGCGCCCGTCTCGAGCTTTGCCGGCTTCTGGCCGCCGGTCGCGGTATCGCCGCGCAGGCCGGGATCGGTCTCGACGATCTTCAGCTCGATGTGCGGAGGCGGCGTCACGACGAGCGGCTCGTTATTGAAGAGCGTGACGATGCAGACGATGCCATCCTTCAGCCACACGGCATTGTCGCCGACTGCGGCCTTGCCCGCGGTGTACTGTTCGAAGGACTCGGGCACCATGAAGTGCCAGAAATCCCCGTCCTGGTACAGGTACTGCATGTCCATCTCGACCACGTCCGCGGCATCCACCGAATCGCCGGACTTGAAGGTCCTCTCGATCACGCGCCCCGTCTTCAGGTTGCGGATCTTGACGCGATTGAAAGCTTGGCCCTTGCCGGGCTTGACCATCTCGTTCTCGACGATGGAATAGGGGTCGCCATCGAGGAGGATCTTGACGCCGGCGCGGAATTCGTTGGTGCTTATACTGGCCATGTCGAACTCACGTAAACCCGAAATCATACTGGCATCCCCGGGGGGCTGCCAGCGACGGCAGCCGCCGACGCCTCGCTGGCAGCGCGAGCTGGCCGAAGCGATCGCCACGCCCGAGGCGCTGGTCCGTGCGCTCGGGCTCGACCTCGCGCTCGCGCCCCCAGCCCGCGCCGCCTCGCGCACTTTCAAGCTACGGGTTCCATGGAGCTACGTGCGGCGCATGCGGCGGGGGGACCCCCGCGATCCGCTGCTCCTTCAGGTGCTGCCTGTTGCGGAGGAGCTCGCGGAGCAGCCAGGTTTCGTCGGCGATCCACTCGGCGAGCACGCGGCGATCGCCGCGCCCGCACTGCTGCAGAAGTATCGCGGCCGCGCGCTGCTGATCGCGACCCCTGCCTGCGCCGTGCACTGCCGGTACTGCTTTCGCCGGGAGTTCCCGTACGAGGAGCACACGGACGGCCCGCGTTGGCGGGATGCGCTCGCGCATCTGGAGCAGGACGCCGCCATCGAGGAAGTCATTCTGAGCGGCGGCGACCCCCTCAGCTTGACCGACGCACGGCTCGCCGCCCTGAGCGGCGCGCTCGAGCCCATCGCGCACGTGCGCCGGCTGCGCCTGCATACGCGCGTGCCGATCGTGCTGCCCTCGCGCGTCGATGCGGGATTCACCCGCTGGCTCTCGAGTCTCAAATGGCCGGTCGCCATCGTCCTGCACGCGAACCATCCGAACGAGATCGACTCCGAGGTGCGCACCGCATGCGCCGCACTTCGCTCGGCGGGCGCGACGCTGCTCAACCAATCCGTCCTGCTCGCCGGGGTCAACGATGACGTGGGGACGCTCGCGACGCTCGCGAGACGCCTGTTCGAGGCCGGGGTCCTGCCCTACTACCTGCACCTGCTCGACCGGGTGCGAGGCGCCGCACACTTTGAAGTCGAGGAGAGCCGCGCACGTCGCATCGCGGGGGAGCTCGCGGCCACCCTCCCCGGCTATCTGGTCCCGCGCCTCGTGCGCGAGCAGGCGGGGGCACCTGCGAAAGTGCCGATCTGCCCCGAGCTCCCCGGCCAATCTGCCCCGAGCTGAGAAGTCTCGCACGCAGGGCGCCGGAAAGCGGGTGCTAAGATTGCTGGATGTCAGAGCAGAGCGCCGTTCCGCTCATCGTTCTCAGCGCCTCCCGAGATCCTGCAGAGGTCGTGAACGGCATTCTGCGGCGCGCCGGGCATGCGGTGTATTGCACCTGGATCCCGGCTCTCCCGGACCTCGCGGATGCTCTGACCCAGATCAATCCCGAGCTGCTGCTGCTGCTCGCCCAGGGCGATGACGAGATCGGCTCGGTCGCCCGCATCCGCGACCAGATCGCTCCGGCCGTACCGCTCATCGTCATTGCCGATGCGGTCGATGAGATGCGCATGGCGCTGGCCATGCAGCACGGGGCTCGCGATGTCGTGACACTCGCCAATCCGGCGCGCCTGCAGGCGATCATGGGCCGGGAGCTGCGCGCGCATCGCATCGAGCGCACGCTCGACAGCACGCTGCGCTCCGCGCGCGAGACGCGCCGCCAGCTCGAGGCCGTTCTGCAGCAGTCGGCCGATGCGATCGCCCAGGTGCAGGAAGGCATCGTGGTCGATGCGAATACCTCCTGGCTCGAGCTGTTCGGCTTCGAGCGCGCCGCGATCGTCGGCCAGCCGATCATGGACGTGTTCGACGAATCGACCCATGCCGCACTCAAGGGCGCACTCGCCGCCTGTCTTCAGGGGCGTTGGAGCGATCACACCCTCTCCGCGAATGGATACTTCGCCGACGGCTCACGCCGGACGATCGAGCTGCGGCTCACCCTCGGGGAGCACGACGGCGAGCCGTGCGTGAGGCTCACGGTGCCCGTGCGCCAGCACGCTGACAGCAAGGCCGGCGAGCAGAGCGCGCAGACGTCCCGACAGGATGCAACGACCGGCATGTTGCAGCGCCTTCCGCTTCTCGAAGCCGTGCGCGAGCGCTCGAAGACGCCCCCGGCCGGCGCGCGCTGCGTCGTCGTGGTGCGGCCCGACAAATTCGCCGCGATCGAGCGCGAGGTGGGTATCGGCGCGAGCGACGACGTGTTGGTCGAACTTGCGACGCTGCTGAAGGCGCACGTGAGTCCGAACGATCTCGCCGGGCGCCTCGGAGGGGTCGCCTTCCTCGCGCTCATCGAGCGCGATTCCGCTCAGGAAGCCGAGACCTGGTGCAGTCAGCTGATCGAGGGCGCCGCAAAGCTCGTCGTCAAAGCCGGCGAGAAATCGCTGTCGTTTACCTGCTCTGCGGGCGTTGCCATTGCGCCGGCCGGCGTGAGCCCGGATGCTGCGATCGTCGAAGCGATCGAAGCCTGTCGCAAGGCGCAGCAGCGCGGCGGCAACGATCTCGCGGTCTCAAACCGCGCCGATGCCGACACGCGCGTGCAATCCTACGACGCCGTGTGGGTGAAGCACATCAAATCCGCGCTGCTCGAGAACCGCTTCCGCCTCGTGCAGCAGCCCATCGCGAGCCTCGACGGCGAGGACCCCGGCATGACCGACGTGCTGGTCCGCATGCTCGATCAGAATGGCAAGGAGGTACTGCCCGGGGAGTTCCTGCCGGCCGCCGAGCGGAACGATCTGCTGAAGAACGTCGACCGCTGGGTCGTCGGCGCCTCCCTCTCCTTCGCTGCGCAGCGCAAGCCCGGATGCCTGTTCGTGCGGCTCTCGAAGGACACCCTGAAGGACGCATCCTTCCTCGGCTGGCTCGACAATCAAGTGCGCGCCTCGCGCGCCGAACCGGTACGAATCGCGTTCGAAGTCGCCGAGGACGTCGCCGCGAGTCACCTCGAGGCCTTCCAGGACCTCTGCTGCGAAGTGCGCGAGCGCGGGTTCCGCTGCGCGGTCGAGCATTTCGGCGGAGGTCGCGACCCCCAAGCGCTCCTCACCGCGCCACTGCAGTTCGTCAAGATCGACGGCCGTATCGTCCAGAGCCTCGCGAGCGATCCGGAGTTGCAGCAGCGCGTTCGGACGCTGGTTCAGGAGGCGAAGCGCCGCAAGATCGAGACGATCGCCGAGCGCGTCGAAGATGCGAACACGATGGCGGTGCTCTGGCAGGTCGGCGTGCAGTACATCCAGGGCTACTTCGTCCACACGCCCGAAGAGGTCGTGCTGCGCGCGGAGCGCTAGCAGCTCCCTTGCGGAGCCCTCCGGCCGGCTTCATGTGCTCGGGACCTACCCGAGCGCGGGCGCAACTTCCTTCGCAAACAATGTCAGCGACGCGAGCGCATCCTCGCGGCCGATTGTCCCGAATATGAAATGGCTCAGGAACAGCGTCGCGCCCGCTTCCGCGGCCTGCTGCGCGAGGAATTCGCGCACGGTGGCGGGTGAGCCCGCGCAGCAGAGACGGCGCTCTGCGAGGCCGTCCCACTCCCACGGAAATTCGAACGGAAACGGAATCCCCCGCTCGTCCCAGAGCGCGGAGAACGACTTGCGCCAGCGCGGGAACGCCGCACGCGCAATGCGGCGCGCCTCCTCGTCCGTCTCCGCGACGACGATGTGGCGCGCGAGTCCGAGGAACGGCAGGTCCGCCTGCGCGCGCCCGAGCTTCGCCCATTCCTCGCGATAACGATCGAACGTGCGTCGCGCGATGTCGGCCGGCAGGAGCGAGACGACGTTGACGCTGTTCGCAGCTGCCCACACGGCCGAGTCCGGATTGCCGATGCCGTACCAGAGCGGCGGGCGCGGTTTCTGATAGGGCCGCAGCACCATCGGGAAGTCCTCGACCCGAAAGTACTTGCCTTTGAAGTTCACGCGCTCCGACGTGAGGGCCTGCAGCAGGATGTCGCGCGCCTCGGCGTAGCGCTCGGGGACCGTCGCCGGGTCCACGTCATAGAGCACCTGCTCCGGCCACACTGCTCCGCGCCCGATCCCGAGCTGCAGCCGACCGCGGCTCAGCTGATCGAGCATGCAGGCCTCCTCGGCGAGGCGCATCGGATGATAGAGCGCCGCGACATATACCATCGGGCCGAGCTTCAACCGCTTCGTGCGCTGCGCGACGGCGGATAGATAGACGTTGGGTGAGGGCGCCAGGCCGAGGGGAGTGCCGTGATGCTCCGCGACGTGATAGGAATAAAAGCCGAGGCGATCGGCGGCCTCGAGCAGATCGAGCCGCATGGCATATTGATCCGCCGGCGCGAGTCCGCTCGCATCGACGTGATCCATGATTCCAAACTTCATGCGAACAACCTCGCGGATACCAACTTAGTATCGAGAGCCTCTGGCGGTATGCCTTATACCGCCAGAGGCGCTAGGCAGTAAGCGGTACTTCGCGCCGTTCGCGCCACCAGCGGAGCACCCGCGCCTCGAGCGTCGGTGCATCGAGCCCCGCCGCGACGAGACAGTCCTCGCGCGAGCCGTGCTCGATGAAACGGTCCGGGATCCCGCAATGCAAGACCGGCAGGCACACGCCGGCTGCGGCGAGACACTCGGCGACGGCGCTCCCAGCGCCTCCGGCGACGACGTTCTCCTCGAGCGTCACGATTGCGGAGTGCTTGCGCGCAATCGACAGGATCGTCTTCTCATCGAGCGGCTTGACGAAGCGCATGTTGACGAGCGTCATGTCGTGGCGCTCGGCGATGAACTGACCCGCCGCGACCATCGTCCCGAACGCCAGAATCGCGATGCCGTGCCGGCCCGTCCGGCGAAGTTGCGCGCGTCCGATCGGCAGTGCGGTCATCTCCTGGGCGAGGGGCACTCCGGGGCCTGTGCCGCGGGGGTAGCGCACGGCTGTGGGCCGATCAAGGGTGGTGGCGGTGTAGAGCATCTGGCGGCACTCGTTCTCATCGGCCGGGGCCATCACCACCACATTCGGCACACAGCGCAGGTAGGTGAGGTCGAAGGCCCCCTGATGGGTTGCCCCATCGCTGCCGACCAGCCCCGCCCGGTCGATCGCCAGCACCACCGGCAGGCTCTGCAGGGCCACATCGTGGATCAACTGATCGTAGGCTCTCTGCAGGAACGTCGAGTAGATCGCAACGATCGGCCTCATCCCCTCGCACGCCAGCCCCGCCGCCAGAGTGAGGGCGTGCTG
>DATNFW010000055.1:0-10588 GCA_035606175.1 Steroidobacteraceae bacterium
TGGACGCGAATAGCTTGAATCCGCAAAAATGATTGCCCCGACCCCGCCGGAGCCGTACCTTCACCCCCGATGATGCAAGCCCTCACCGCCCCCCAGCGTGAATCCGTCCGCCGCGTCCTGGCGCAGATGAAGGGCCGTCCCGGGCCGCTCCTCGAGGTGCTGCACGGTGTGCAGCACGACCTCGGGTACATCCCCGCCGCCGCCGTCCCGCTCATCGCCGAGGAGCTCAACCTCTCACGTGCCGAAGTGCACGGAGTGGTCTCCTTTTACCATCATTTTCGCAGCGCACCGCCGGGGCGGCATACGGTGCAGATTTGCCGGGCAGAATCTTGCCAGGCCATGGGCGCGAATGCGCTGGCGGAGCATGCGAAGCGGAGGCTGGGAATCGATTTTGAGGAGAGGACCGCGGACGGCGAGCTCTCGCTCCACCCGGTGTACTGCCTCGGGCAGTGCGCCTGCTCGCCGGCGATCATGATCGATGACGAGGTCTTCGGGCGCGTATCGACGCCCGAGCGCTTCGATGAGCTCATCGCCGAGCACGCCGGGGGCGGCGCGACGGGCGCCACGGCCGCTACGGGCGCTACGGGCGCTACGGGCAGTGGAGGCCCAGCCGGCATGGCAGGCGCTGCGGGCGGTGGCAACGGACGAGGAGGGCGCAAGTGACTCCGATCGTCTATGTGCCACGGGACTCCGGCGCACTCGGGCTGGGGGCGGAAGCGGTCGCCCGTGCGATCGAGCGCGAGGCCGAATCGCGGGGCACTCCGATCCGCATCGTCCGCAATGGCTCGCGCGGGCTCTACTTCCTCGAGCCGATGGTCGAGGTCGCAACAGCCAACGGCCGCGTGGCGTATGGCCCGGTGGGCGCGCGCGATGTTGCGGGTCTCTTTGCGGCGGGATTTCTCGAGGGAGGAGCCCATGCGCTCGCACTCGGCCCGACCGAGGAGATCGCGTATCTCAAGAGCCAGCAGCGGCTGACGTTCGCGCGCGTCGGCATCATCGATCCGACGAGCCTCGAGGACTTCGTTGCGCACGGCGGTTTTCGCGGCCTCGAGCGGGCGCTCGAGCTCGCGCCGGCGAAGATCGTCCAGGCAGTCACGGATTCGGGCCTGCGTGGGCGCGGCGGAGCCGCGTTCCCCACGGGCATCAAGTGGAAGACCGTTCTCGAGCAGAAGACCGATCAGAAATATGTCACGTGCAACGCCGACGAGGGCGACTCCGGCACGTTCTCGGATCGCATGCTCATGGAGGGCGATCCGTTCACGCTCATCGAGGGCATGACGATCGCGGGTCTCGCGGTCGGCGCGACGCAGGGCTACATCTATCTGCGCGCGGAGTATCCGCATGCGCACCGGATTTTGAATGAGGCGATCGCGGTCGCTTATCGGGCCAGGTATCTCGGCGCGAGCGTCTGCGGATCGGGCAGACGGTTCGATCTCGAAGTGCGGCTCGGCGCAGGCGCCTACATCTGCGGCGAAGAGACCTCGATGCTCGAGAGCCTCGAGGGCCGCCGCGGCGAGGTGCGCGTGCGACCGCCTCTTCCCGCAGTGAAGGGCCTTTTCGGGCGGCCAACCATCGTCAACAACGTGATCTCGCTCGCGAGCGTGCCGGTGATCCTCGAGCGCGGCGCGGCTTCCTACGCCGAGTTCGGCATAGGCCGCTCGCTCGGAACGCTGCCGATCCAGCTCGCCGGCAACATCAAGCGGCCCGGACTCGTCGAGCGCGCCTTCGGCCTCACGCTCCGCGAGCTTCTCTACGACTACGGCGGCGGCTCAGCCTCAGGCCGGCCGCTTCGCGCGGTGCAGGTGGGCGGCCCGCTCGGAGCGTACATACCGGCGTCGCAGTTCGACGTCGCGTTCGAATACGAGGCGTTGGCCGGCATCGGGGCGCTGCTCGGGCACGGGGGCATCGTCGCCTTCGACGATACCGTCGACATGGCCGAGATGGCGCGCTACGCGATGGAGTTCTGCGCGCTCGAATCTTGCGGCAAGTGCACGCCGTGCCGTATCGGCTCAACCCGAGGCGTCGAGATCGTCGAGCGCATCATGAAGGGTGTGGAGCGGGAACAGAATCTGGCGCTGCTCGATGAGCTGTGCGAGACCATGCTGCACGGCTCGCTGTGCGCGCTCGGTGGCATGACCCCGTACCCCGTGCAGAGCGCCGTGAAGCATTTTCCAGAGGACTTCCGCCGCAGGACCCGGCAGGACCCGCCGGGTCACAGAGCGGCGTAGGAAGAGGGCTTAGTTATGTACGCAATCGACTACAGCGATCGGGGCACCCCGCAGAGCGCCGCAGCCGAGCTCGTGACGGTCGAGATCGACGGCGAGTCCGTCACGGTGCCCGCGGGCACCTCGGTCATGCGCGCTGCGGCGATGCTGCAGCGGCCGGTTCCAAAGCTCTGCGCGACGGACACGCTGAAAGCGTTCGGCTCCTGCCGGCTGTGCCTCGTCGAGATCGAGGGTCGAAAGGGCTATCCGGCCTCCTGCACGACGGAGGTCGCGCCGGGGATGAAGATCCGCACCGAGAGCCCGCAGCTGCAGAAGCTGCGCCGCAATGTCGTCGAGCTCTATGTGTCGGACCATCCGCTCGACTGCGACACGTGCCCTGCGGATGGCCACTGCGAGCTGCAAAATGTGGCCGAGCGCCTCGGCGTGAAGGACACCCGCTACGGTCTCGATGGCCTGCGGCACGCGGAGCTCGCGGTCGATGCGAGCAATCCGTATTTTTCGTTCGATCCAACGCTCTGCATCGTGTGCTCGCGCTGCGTGCGCGCGTGCGATGAGCAGCAGGGGACGCTCGCGCTCACGATTCAGGGGCGCGGATTTGGCTCGAAGGTCGCCGCGAGCCAGGATGACTCGTTTCTCGAGTCTGAGTGTGTCTCGTGCGGAGCCTGCATCGAGGCGTGCCCGACGGGGGCGCTCACGGAGAAATCGCTCATCGCGGTCGGCAAGGCTGCGCAGGCCACCGAGACGACGTGCGCCTATTGCGGAGTCGGCTGCTCGTTCAAAGCGGAAGTGAAGTCACCGGCTGCCGCCGCTGGCCACGCGAGTGTCTCCGCCGCGTATCTCAAAGCCGCCGCCGCTCGCGGCGCAACCCGTGCAGCCACCACTGCGGCGTCCGCAGCTTCAGCGGCGTCCGCAGCCTCCGCGGCTGCGCCGGCCCCATCTGCCGCGAGTGCTTCGAGCGCGACGAGCGAGCAGATCGTGCGCATGGTTCCGAGCCGCGCCGGCCATGCGAATCAGGGCCACGCGTGCGTGAAGGGGCGCTTTGCCTACGGCTATGCGACCCATCCGGACCGGAAGTTGAAGCCGATGATCCGCAAGCGGATCACCGATGCGTGGCAGGAAGTGAGCTGGGATGAGGCGATCGGCTACGCCGCAAGCGAGTTGAGGCGTATCCAAGAGAAGCACGGCCGCTACTCGATCGGCGGCATCACCTCCTCGCGCTGCACGAACGAGGAGACGTTCCTGGTGCAGAAGCTCGTGCGCGCCGCGTTCCACAACAACAACGTCGACACCTGCGCGCGAGTCTGTCACTCACCGACCGGGTACGGCCTGAAGAACACGATCGGGGAGTCGGCGGGGACGCAGGCTTTCACCTCGGTACAGAAGGCCGACGTGATCATGGTCATCGGCGCGAACCCGACGGACGCTCATCCGGTGTTCGCCTCGCAGGTGAAGCGCCGCGTGCGCGAAGGCGCCAAGCTCATCATCGCGGACCCGCGCGAGATCGGCCTCGTGCGCGCGCCGCACATCGAGGCCGCATTCCACCTGCCGGTGAAGCCCGGCACCAACGTCGCGCTCATCAATGCGATCGCGCACGTCATCGTGACGGAGGGGCTCGTCGCCGAGGAGTTCGTCCGCGCGCGCTGCGAGGTCGACTCGTTCGAGAAGTGGCGCAATTTCGTCGCCGAGGAGCGCAACTCCCCCGAGGCGACCGAATCGGTCACTGGCGTGCCCGCGCACCTGGTGCGCGGCGCGGCACGGCTCTATGCGACCGGCGGCAACTCCGCGATCTACTACGGTCTCGGCGTGACCGAGCACAGCCAGGGCTCGACGATGGTCATGGGCATCGCGCAGCTCGCGATGGCGACCGCCAATATCGGGCGCGAGGGCGTCGGTGTGCAGCCGCTCCGCGGGCAAAACAACGTCCAGGGCTCCTGCGACATGGGCTCCTTCCCGCACGAGTTCAGCGGCTACCGGCACGTCGCGGACCCAGTGGTGCGGGGCCTGTTCGAGCGCACGTGGGGCGTCACGCTCGAGGCGGAGCCGGGACTGAGAATCCCGAACATGTTCGAGGCGGCCCTCGACGGCAGCTTCAAGGGGCTCTACGTGCAGGGCGAGGACATCGCCCAATCCGATCCGAACACGAACCACGTCACCGCGGCACTCGAGGCGATGGAGTGCATCATCGTGCACGACCTGTTCCTCAACGAGACCGCGCGCTTCGCGCACGTGTTCCTGCCAGGCTCCTCCTTCCTCGAGAAGGACGGGACGTTCGTCAATGCCGAGCGACGCATCGGGCGGGTCCGCAAGGTCATCGAGCCGATGGCGGGCTATGCCGACTGGGAAGTGACGATGCTGCTCTCGAACGCGCTCGGCTATCCCATGAGCTACACGCATCCCTCGGAGATCATGGACGAGATCGCCGCCGTGACGCCGACGTTCGCAGGCGTCTCCTTCGAGAAGATCGACCGCCTCGGCAGCATTCAGTGGCCGTGCAACGATGCGGCCCCCGAGGGTACACCGACGATGCACGTCGGGGAGTTCGTGCGCGGCAAGGGCAAGTTCTTCGTCACGGAGTACGTGCCGACGAGCGAGCGCTCGACGAGCCGCTACCCGCTCATCCTCACCACCGGGCGCATCCTCACGCAGTACAACGTCGGGGCGCAGACCCGCCGTACGCAGAACGTCGCCTGGCACGACGAGGACCTGCTCGAGATTCACACGGACGATGCCGAGACGCGCGGAATTCGCGACGGCGACTGGGTAGGCATCATGAGCCGCACGGGCGACACCGTGATGCGCGCCAAGGTGAGCGACAAGATTCAGCCGGGCGTCGTTTACACGACTTTCCACTTCCCGGAGTCTGCCGCGAACATCGTGACGACCGAGAACTCCGATTGGGCGACGAGCTGCCCGGAGTACAAGGTGACGGCGGTGCAGGTCGTGCGCGTCGAGCAGCGCGATGCCTGGCAGAAGCGCGCCGCCGAGGAGCGCGGCAGCCGCAAGGGCCACGCGCGACCCCGAGATGTCGCGCCCGCCTGAGCCGGAGGTCGGAGAGCGCACTGCGCCGCCGGCGGCCGGCACGCAAGTCACCGTCGATCGCTGGCTCAAAGGGGCGGCGAGCCGCGCGACCGACGAGGTCGCGGAGGAGGCGCCCGTCGCGCTCACCTACCACGGTGTGCCGCATGTGGTGATGCTCGCAACGCCCGCGGACCTCGAGGACCTCGCCTACGGGTTCACACTCTCCGAGGAGCTCGTCGCGGCACCCGAGGAGATCCAGTCCGTCGAGGTCATGGCGGTTCCGCGGGGTACCGAGGTCGCAGCCGAACTCGGGGGTGCGTCAGATTTGTCCCGGGCGCCCGGCGCCGAGCCGGCCGATGCGGCATTCGAGGTGCGCATCGGCATCGCGTGGGAGCGCTTCCCGGAGCTGCTCCGCCGCCGGCGCAATCTCACGGGCCGCACGGGCTGCGGGCTCTGCGGGACCGAGACTCTCGAGGCTGCGGTCCGCGGGCACTCGCGTGTCGGCTCTGGACCGCGAGTGACGCCCGATGAGCTGCATGCGGCGATCGCGGAGCTCGAATCGCTGCAGCCGCTCAACGCCCGCACCGGCAGCGTGCACGCCGCGGCGTGGGTGGTCCCGGGCGAGGGTATCCGCCTGGTGCGCGAGGACGTAGGCCGCCACAATGCGCTCGACAAGGCGATCGGCGCACTGGTACGCGCACGCGCCCCGCTCGATACCGGCTATATGCTCGTGACGAGCCGCGCGAGCTACGAGATGGTGCAGAAGGCCGCGACGGTCGGCATCGCGTTCCTCGCGGCACTCTCGGCGCCGACGGGCTTCGCCGTGCGGCACGCCGAGCGCAGCGGGCTCACGCTGGTCGCGTTCGCGCGGCGGGACCGGCACGTCGTATACACTCACCCGCATCGGATCGAGACTCGAGCATGAACGTCGATCACCTGGTGAAGATGGCAAATGAGATCGGGGCGTTTTTCGCGGGCGCCTCTCCGCCCGAGCAGGCGCCTCGCGATGTCGCGACACACATCAAGCGCTATTGGGAGCCGCGCATGCGGCAGGCGATGTTTGCGCATTTCGAGCAGGGCGGCGCAGGCCTCAGCGATCTCGCGCGGAGCGCCGTCGCAATTCTCGCCGCCGAGTCGGGGACGGCTCGACCGGCCGGCTCTGCGCCGAGCGCGCGGGCGAGGCCAGGCAAAGCCTGAAGCTCATCCGCGGTGCGAATAACTCCTATTCCCACAATCGATTTGCGGCTCGCGGCGGCGAGCCGCTACCGTTCCGCAATCGATTGCGGTGCGACCCTATGAACGCAGCCGGAAACCGTGCCGTTGCCACGCTGAGGCCGAGTGAGGGCGGTCGCGAGCCCCCCGGGTCCCCGCCATTTCGTTTTTACGACAATCGCCAGAAGTACCTGGCGTTCGTCAATACCTGCAACGAGAAGTCTGCGGTCGCGCGCCGTGCCATCCAGGAGCTCGCGCACGTGCGGCCTTCGCCCCCCGCGATCCGGGTGTTCGATGCCGGGATGGGCGATGCGACCGTGCTCGCGCGCGTCATGCGCGGGCTGCATCGCATCTTCCCGACCGTCCCGATGTCGGCGGTCGCGAAGGAGATCAGCCTGGAGGATGTGCGCCTCGGGCTCGAGAAGATGCCCGACCGCTTCCAGGAGCACCCGGCGACGGTGCTCGTGATCACCAATCTCAATTATGCCGAGGCTCCGCGGCTCATGCCGCGCGACACGCATCTCGCCGCCGCGCTCAATTGGCAGGAGGTGCGCCTCATCGGCAGCTCCGCGCACGAGTACGCGGAGCAGATCGAGGAGCTCGGCCCAACGCTCGATTACGGCTGGCAGACTCGTCCGAGCACCAAGACGGGCAATCCGGTGTACCTGCGCCCGTCGGTGCTCGTCGTTTACCGCGAAGACCACAAGTTCCTGCTCGATCCGGTGATTCCGAAGCCGGGGCGCATCTTCGAGAGCTACGATTTCATCGTCGCCTCCCAGCCCTGGCGCGCACGCATGTCGGCGGAATTCAAGGCGCAGAAGGTGCTCGCGCCGCTCGTCCGCAGCCTCGCGCCCGGCGGGCGCCTGCTCGCGATCCAGTCCTGCGGGCGCGATCCCGCGCTCGAGATCATCCAGAAGCTCTGGCCGGGCGAGAATCCCTTCCAGGTCGACCGGCATCAGCTGCTCGCAGCTCTCAAAGGCGAGCTCGGGCGGGATGCACGCGATTACATGCTCGTCGCGCCTGCGGACGACAAGGCCGTCTTCCGCTACGAGATGCACACGCTGCCCTCGGAGATCGGCGATCGCATCGGCACCTCGACGCTGTTCGCCGCCTGGAACGCGGCGATCTATGTCAACCAGATCGAGGACGAGCGGCTCGATCCGGTCGTGCAGAGCGGCTCGTACCTCGAGGCGACGCAGCACGTGCTGCAGAAGCACGGGGGGCTGTGGTTCAACGACGAGACCTTCGTCGTGACCCGGCGCCGCGCCTGAGCACCCCGCGGCTGCGAGCGCCCGATACGTTTGCTTTCAACTGCGAGATCGCTTTCCCATACCATGACTGCATCCGCCAATGCGCCTGTGAACGCCCAATCCCCGCTCCAAGGCGCTGATCTCAAGCGCCGCATCGTCGAGTTCGCCCGCGGAACCTCGACCGAGATCGCGCCCCACGACGAGGGACTCGTCCCGGAGCTGGCGAACACGCTGCCGGCTGGCACGACGGTGTACGTCGCGCACACCCCGAAGGCGACACTCGCCGATGTCGTGCGCATCGCGGTCAAAGTGCAGGCGGCGGGACTTACCGCCTCGCCGCACATCGTTGCGCGCCGCATCGAGAGTGCGCAGCTGCTGCGGGGAGCTCTGCGCGAGCTGCACGAGGCCGGTGTCGAGCAGGTGCTGCTCGTCGCCGGAGACCGCAATCCCCCGGCAGGCGAGTTCACGAGCACGCTCGAGATTCTCGAGAGCGGTGCGATTGCCGACTCCGGGATCGCCCGCGTCGGAGTGGCGGGCCACCCCGAGGGTCATCCGGCCGTCGGCCCGGACGTGCTTTGGAGCGCGCTCGCAAAGAAGCAGGCGTACGCCGATCGCACCGGGACCCGCATGCACATCGCCACGCAGTTCAGCTTCAACCCGGAAGCGGTGCTCGCGTGGGACCGGCGGCTCGCCGAGCACGGCATCAAGCTTCCCGTGCACGTCGGCATCGCAGGTCCGACACCGCTTCCGAAGCTCATCAAATACGCGATGATGTGTGGCATCGGCGCCTCCCTCGGCAAGCTCGGCACCGGGCTCGGGCTCGTGGGCCGCGTTGCGGGACTCGCCACATCCCCCGATGAGATGCTGATCGAGCTGGTCCGGGGATGCGCCGCGCGATCGTCGACCTTGCTCGCTCATCCGCACTTCTACGCATTCGGCGGTGTCATGTCGACGGCGCGCTGGCTGCGCGGCGTGGTCGATGGGGCATTCGAGCTCGACAGAGCCGGCGAGAAGTTCGCGGTGAAGGAGTAGTCATGGGCCGGCGGGCGCTCATCTGCGGCTCCGTCGCCTTCGACAGCATCATGCTGTTCGAGGGGCGCTTCAAAGAGCACATCCTTCCCGACCAGATTCACATTCTCAATATCGCATTCCTCGTTCCGCAACTGCGCCGCGAGTTCGGCGGGTGCGCGGGAAACATTGCCTACAATCTGAGGCTCCTCGGCGATGCGGGCTACCCGATGGCGACGGTCGGGTTCGACTTCGCCCCTTATGCCGAATGGATGGACACGACGGGCATCCCGCGGGATCACGTTCGCGTGGTGAAATCCGAACACACGGCCCAGGCGTTCATCACGACCGATCTCGACGACAATCAGATCACCGCGTTCCATCCGGGCGCGATGCAGCACGCCCATCTCAACACGATCGGGGATGCACGCGACATCGCGCTCGGCATCGTGGCGCCCGACGGCCGCGATGGGATGGTGCAGCATGCGGCGCAGTTCGCCGCCGCGAAGATCCCGTTCATTTTCGATCCCGGTCAGGGACTGCCGATGTTCGGGGGCGCGGAGCTCAAGACGTTCATCGAGCAGGCCACCTGGGTTGCCGTGAACGACTACGAATGGCAGCTCATGCAGCAGAAGACCGGCTGGACACCACGGGAGGTGGCCGAGCGGGTCGAGGCGCTCATCATCACCCGGGGCGCCGAGGGCTCGATCATCCACGCGAAGGGTCGCGAGCATCGCATTCCCTGCGCTCAGGCGCGGGAGGTGGTGGACCCGACAGGGTGCGGCGATGCCTACCGCGCAGGACTCATCCACGGCCTGCTGCGCGGGCTCGACTGGGAGACGACGGGCCGCATCGCCTCCCTCATGGGCGCGATCAAGATCGAGAAACGCGGCACCCAGAATCACCGCTTCACCGCGGCGGAGCTCGCCGAACGGTACCGGCAGAGCTTCGGCACGACGCTTGCGGACGAGCCGGCGCGCTGAAGCCGCGGCGGCGATCGCGAACGACTAGACTCGATTACCAACGACAGACTCAACGGCAGGACTCGAATCTCATGGCCAGCAATTTTCTTTTCACGTCGGAGTCGGTGTCCGAGGGACACCCGGACAAGATCGCCGATCAGATCTCGGATGCGGTTCTCGATGCAATTCTCACCGAGGACAAGCGCGGTCGCGTCGCTTGCGAGACGCTCATCAAGACGGGGGTCGTCGTCGTCGCAGGCGAGGTGACCACCTCCGCGTGGATCGATGTTGAAGCACTCGTGCGCAAGACCGTGCTCGACATCGGCTACAACACCTCCGAGATGGGGTTCGACGGTGCGACCTGCGGCGTGCTGAACGTCATCGGCAAGCAGTCACCCGACATTGCGCAGGGTGTGGATCGCAAAGACGAGCGCAAGCAAGGCGCGGGCGACCAGGGTCTGATGTTCGGTTATGCGACGAGCGAGACCGACGTGCTGATGCCGGCGCCGATCACACTCGCTCACCGCCTCGTGAAGAAGCAGGCGGAAGTGCGCAAGCGCGGCAAGCTCCACTGGCTGCGCCCCGATGCGAAGAGCCAGGTCACGTTGCGCTACGAAGACGACCGGCCCGTCGGACTCGAGGCGGTCGTCCTCTCAACGCAGCACAGCCCGGAGGTTTCCACGAAGGTGCTGCGTGAGGCGGTGATGGAGGAGATTTTGAAGCCCGTGCTGCCTGCCAAGTGGATCGACAAGCGCACGAAATACCACATCAACCCGACAGGCCGGTTCGTGATCGGCGGCCCGGTCGGTGATTGCGGCCTCACCGGTCGCAAGATCATCGTCGACACCTACGGCGGCTACGCACGCCACGGCGGCGGTGCGTTCTCCGGCAAGGACCCCTCGAAGGTCGACCG
>DATNFW010000056.1:0-29075 GCA_035606175.1 Steroidobacteraceae bacterium
GAGACCCGGGAGCGGCATTGCGGCGACCGCTCGCTCACGCGCTCGTGAGTCACGAGGTCTCTCGAAGAGGGCTCCGAAGCAAAACACGACGCGCCGCGCCGAAGCGATCGCGGAGCTCAGCCAAAGCGTCTCATCGTCGGGATGCGCCACGACTATCGCCGCCACCGCCCTGCGCATCTGCATGACCTCAGACCGAGCGCCCGAGAACCGAGTCGTAAAGGTCCTCGAGGGATGCCGTCTGTCGTCGAGCATCGAAGCGCCGCTCGACGAGCGAGCGTCCCTGCGCGCCCATTCGCTGGCGCCGCAGAGGATCGTCGAGCAACTCGCCCATTCGCGCGGCGAGCGCATCCACATCGCGCTCTCGCACCAGAAAGCCCGTCTCGCGGTCGAGGACGCACTCCGGAATGCCACCCACTGCCGAGCCGATCACCGGGACGCCCGTCGCCGCGGCTTCGAGCAGCACCAGGCCGAGTCCCTCGATGCGCCCCGTCGCGGTGCGCACACCGGGCAGCACCAACATCGCCGCACGCCGCATCCAGGCGAGCACCTCCGCGTGATTGAGCCCGCCGAGAAATCTCACGCGATCCGCGATTCCGAGGGTTGCCGAGAGCCGCTGTAACGAGCCCCGCAAGGGACCGTCACCGATCACGACCAGCCGGGCTTCTGCGTACCGGCTTGCGATCTCCGCAAATGCGCGCAACAGATATCGGGTGCCCTTGACCTCGACCAGCCGCGCGACGTGCAGGATGACCGGCATTTCCTCCGCAGGTTCCCGCGGGCGGATCGACTCGCAATCCACACCGATGTAGTGCGTGTGCGTGCGTGCCTCGGGGAAGCCCATTGCGAGGACCCGTTCGCGGATGAAGCCGGAGGCGCAGAGGAAGAGGTCGCCTTCCCGTGCAAGCTCGCGCCGATGCAATGGATATTGTGCCCAGGCGGGGGAGGCGAGGAGCGCCGCAGCTGCGAGCGTGGCATCGAAGCCGTGGAAAGTGGTGATCAAAGGCCGCGCGAGCCGCCTCGCGAGCGGCAGTGCATAGACGCCCTCGATACCGAAATGAGCATGAATCAACGCCGGCCGATGCTCTCTCATGAGGCGCTCGTACGGCCGAGGGTCACGCGTGATCATCTGCCAGCCGATGCGGGGCAGGCGCCATCGGGCGATGTCCTGAAGAGCGAGCGATTCGGCACCCTCGGGCGGCAGTCCGAAACGCCACCGCCCGAGATAGAGCGGCCTGTAGCGGCGCAGTCGCTGCGCCTGCTGAGCGATGAACGGCTCGGAGAGCCTGAAGAGGTTGTGACGGAAAATCGCGACTTCGCGGACATCTTCCATTGGTACGAAGCCGAGAGGTGCGCCGGTCCGAGCGGGCATAATGCTAGCACGAGCGGGCCGCCGGAGGCCGGCTCGCACACGCGCCAGCGTCAGTCAGGTGAGCATGATCATCCAACGCTATCTCCTGCGCGAGATCATCCAGCCGCTCGTCGCGGTGCTCGTCGTGCTCGCCACGCTCTTTACGACCTATGGCGCAGCGGAGTTCCTCGCGAACGCCGTGAATGCGCTCCTGCCGGCCGGCATGATCGTTCAGCTGGTGAGTCTGAGAACGCTGATCGCGCTCGAGGTGCTGATCCCGATCTCGCTGTATCTCGCCGTCGTGATGGCATTCGGGCGGCTCTACAGCGACTCCGAAGTGACCGTGATGTTCGCAACGGGCCTCACGCCGGCGAAAGTGATGGGCGCCGTGTTCGCCCTGTCGCTCACCGCGGCGCTCGCTGTCGCCGCGCTCTCGCTCATCGTGAGGCCTTGGGCATACCAGCGCTCGCACGAGCTCTCGAATCTCGCGGCGGCCTCGCTCGATACGCGCGACATGCGCGCCGGCACGTTCTACGTCGGCAGCGGCGGGAACCGCACCATCTTCATCGGACGGCGCGCGGGGCCGAATACGCCGGGGCGCGACGTGTTCGTGCAATTGCGACTGCGGGGGACGGTGCGGATCATTCACGCCGACTCCGTCGAGCAGGCGCCGGCGAACGGCGCGCACGCCGGGACCTCGATTCGGTTGAGCAATGCGCACGTCTACGATGTGGGAACGAGCGGCGGCGGTGAGCTCGTGATGAACGTGAAGGACATGGTGGTCAACCTCGCGAGCCCGGAAGTAGAGCCTCCGGAGTACAGCGCGGTGGCCGCCCGCACCGGTTATCTCGCGTCCTCCCGCGCCTCGGCCGACGTCGCGGAATTCCAGTGGCGGCTGTCGACATCCTGGTCGACCCTGCTGCTCGGGCTTCTCGGCGTGCCGCTTTCCCGATCGGGGCCGCGCCAGCAGCGCTTCGCGAAGATGGGCCTCGCCATCCTCATCTACGCCGCCTATTACCTGGTGTACGAATCCGCTCGCACCTGGGTGCAGAACGGTGTCATCCCCGGCTTCCCGGGCCTCTGGTGGGTGCCGGCTCTGCTCGGCGCGCTCGTTCTGGTGGCGACGCTCGGTCCGAGCATTAGCCGCAGATGGAGGCGCATGCGCGCCTCGCGTCCATGATCCTGCTCGAGCGCTACATCGCGGATGCCGCGGCGAAATCGCTCGTCCTGGTCTCGGCCGCGCTCACTTCTCTCTTCAGCCTGCTCGAGCTCGTCAATCAGCTCCACGATGTCGGCCGGGGGAACTACCGCCTGAGCGATGCCATCGTCTACGTGCTGCTGACGGCTCCGGGCAGGGCTCTGCAACTGATGCCCGTCACGATGCTGCTCGCGAGTTTGTTTGCCCTCGGTGCGCTCGCCAGTCGCAACGAGCTCACGATCATGCGCGCCTCGGGCATGTCTTCCTGCCGCATCGTCGGTGCGGTGTTCAAGCTCGCTGGGGTAGTGATCGTCCTTTTGTTCCTGGCTGCTCAATTCGTGATCCCGCCTGCCGAGCAGAGCGCGCAGACGCTGCGGCTCTCGCGGATCGCCGCCTCATCGGTGCCGCTGCGCACCGAGAACAGCTTTTGGGTGGCGGGCAATCGCGAGTACCTCAATGTGCGCAACTTCGCGAGCGGCAACTTCCCACGGGATATCGACATCTATACCTTCGCTCCGGGCGGTGAGCTCAGGACCTTCATCCATGCCGCAAGCGCAGAGGTTCATCCGGATGCGACGTGGCTGCTGAGAGATGTTCTCCAGAGGCGATACATGACGAACGGCGTTGCGACAGAGCACCTCGACTCCCTCGCGTGGCACTCCTTCCTGCGCGCTCAGCAGGTGGGCCTTCTGATTCTGCCTCCCGAGAGCATGCAACCGATCGGGCTCTACCAGTACGTGCGCGATCTCGAGCGGCGGCACGCGCCCGCAGCGCGGTACGCGCAGGAGCTGTGGGCGAAGATCGATATCCCGATCGCCATGGCGGCGATGATCCTGATCGCGGTTCCCTTCGTGCTCGGGCCGCTGCGCACGCACGGAACGGGGCAGAGGATCGTCATCGGCGCGCTGATCGGCATTGTCTTCTCGCTCATCCAGCAGCTCGCGAGCTACCTCGGTCAACTGTCGAACGTCGACCCCGCGTTCACGGCGACCGCGCCTTCGCTCCTCACGATAGCGATCGCGCTTTACCTGTTTCGGCGCGCTCACGCCTAGCCGAGCGCGCACCGCGCGCGTTGCGCCACAGCTCGCGCACTGCATGCGCGTAGCTCTTATGCAGGGTCCCCCGGTAGGGGGAGTCCTGCGGCAAGCCCCGCATCAGCCTGCGGTGGGCCGCACCCAGTGAGTGGTAGGGCAGCGCGGGAAACCAGTGATGGAGGGAGTGGTAGCGCAGCCCGACGGGAAACAGCAGCTCCGTAAGCAGCGGGTGGCCTGCGATGCCGACCGAGTCCTCGATCTGCTGCCGGAAGGTCATCGGCGCGCCCGTGTTGCGATAGCCATGAGCGGCCAGCGTGCGCAGCCAGTTGAGGCCGGAGGCGGCAACCGCGAGCACATAGAGCTCGATCACAACCGTCCATGGGAGCTTTCCCACGAGCAGCAGGCCGAGGAGCGCCGCGAGCTCGAGGAAAATCGCAACCTCGAGCGCCACCCAAATCCAGTGCCGCTCCTCGGCCGGCAGCGTTCGCCGGTAGGTCGGATTGATCACGTACGAGGAGGCTCGCTCCAGCACGGCCCGGCGCAGGCGTGGGTGCAGAAGCGATACGGGCGTCATCACCAGAAACCTGAAGAGGGCGAGCGCCGGCAGGACCGGGATGACGATCAGATAAAAGAGGATGCGGCGCACGGGACCCGCACCGAGCGGAAGGTATTCGCCGTCTCTCGAGGTGCCGAAATGCCGCGGATTGTGATGATCCGCGTGGCACTTGTACATGAAGGAGGGCGTCAAGGCGGGAATGCCGAAGAGCACGTTCCACGCGGCGCGAAAGACGCGCAGCCGCCGCGCCGGCAGATGCACGAGCTCGTGCATGAAAACACCGCAGCGGAACAATGCGAACGCAGCGACAACGAACGAGGCGATGAAGACCGGCGAGAATGGCGGCCTCGACAGATAGAGCGCCACGGCACCGTAAGCGATCGCCAGAGACAGCAGAAAGTCCGTCCAGTAGCGCCCGGCGCGCGCCTCGAACAGGTCCTTGATGAGGGCCCGCGCCTGGGCGAGCGAATCCCCGGGTAGATCGGCTGGCGGGTCGGCCGGCGAATCGGCTGGCAAATCGGCTGGCAAATCGGCCGGCGAGTCGGCCAGCGAATGCGCCGTCGCGCTCTGCCCGGCGCGCGGCTCGAGCGGTGAAGTGAGAGTCCTCTCGGTCAATGTCGAGCTCCGATGCCGCCGTCCACGCGCCCTGCGCGCTGCCGGTACACGAGAAACAAGCCGGCATAGGTCAAAACCGCCGCCGTCGCGACGACTGCGACTTGCCAGCCGACATCCGCACCTTCGAGCCTGCTTCCGAGCACGAGTCGGGCGATTTCCACGACCGCAACGAGGGCGATCGTGCCCGCAAGCGGCGGTGCCAGTGTCCGGGCGAGCTCCGCAGCGCGGATATCCCAGCGGCGTCGAAGATAGCGGATCTCCCACAAAAGGAGGAGCGGATAGACCGCGAGCCAGACGGTCGCAATGGCGACGATGCCGCTCGGGGCGCGAAAGCCGATGCCGGCGCCCAGCATCCCGAGGCCCAGGAGGAGCAGTGTCGCGGCCGAGAGGCGCAACGCCGTCTTAGGATGTCCCGTCCCGAGCGCGAGGGGATACAGCAGCTGCGAGAGCACCCGCAGCAGCGCCGCGGCGGAGAGCAGCTCGAGGGGCAAGGCGGCGGCGGCATAGCTGTGGCCCTCGCCGTCATGGATCAATGCCGTAATCGGCACGGCTGCAAGCAAAGTGGCGGCCGTGAGCGGGGCCACGACCAGCGTGAGCCTGCGCAGCGACCACGTGAGGGACTGCTCGAGATGCTCTCGGACGGCCGAGACCCGTGCGAAAACCGGCAGTGCCGCTCGATTGACGAGCGTTCCGGCGGCAAGCGCCGGCTGCATGCCGATCTCGAAGGCGACCCGGTAGATCGCGAGCGGCGCCGGACCGTAGAACCATCCGACGAGCAAATAATCGACGTTGTTGAACGACTGCTCGAAGAGGGTCGACATCGCGGCGCGCAATCCGAAGCGGACGAGCGGGGAGATCGCGGGGATGCTGAATCGCAGAGCGGGGCGGAACGGCCGCGCGAAGGAGGCCCCGATCAGGGTGTACAAGCCGCTCGCCGCACTGGCGATGACGATCGCCCAGGCGCCCGCGCCGAGCGCGGCGAGCGCGACCCTCGTTGCGGCCGAGCCGAGCGTCGAGCAAACATTGACGACGGCAATGCGCTCGTATTGCAGCTCCCGACTCATCAGCGCGAGCGGAATGACCGCTGCGCCGACCAGAGGCTGCTTCAAGGCGATCGGCAGAAAATACGGCGCGAGGCCCGCAAGACCATACAGCGCGGCGAACCCGGGCGCCGCGAGCAGGGTGATCGCCCCTGCGATCACCGCCGCGCCCGCGATGTACCAGAAGATGGATGAGAGCTGCAGACGCGAGAGGGACGGGGCCTGCACCAGAGCTGCACCCGTGCCGAGCCCATCGAGCGCCTCGATCACCGTACCGATCGCAACGACGAGAGCGGCGAGGCCGACCTCTCGTTTCGTCAGGAACATCAGCACGATCAGGATCGTCCCGAAGTCCGTGACTTTGGCGATCACCATTGCCCCGCCGAGCCAGTTGAAGCCACGGCGCAGGTCCTGACGATGACTGTCCATGCGAGCTCGTTCGTCGCCGGAGCTTGCCGACCTCGAGCGATCGGCTCAGAGCCGTCCCGCCGCGAGCAGCTCCTCGGCCTTCTTGAGGCTCGCGGCATCGTCGATGTCGATCCAGAGGCGGTTCTGCACGTCGAATACGCGCGCTTTGTTCCAGCGCGCGAGCACGTTCATGGCGCCCGATATGCTGTCGTCTCCCGCAGCCTGACTCGCCTCGAGTGCCTCGAAGAAGATCGGCGTGCACAAGAACACGCCCGTATCGAGGGCGTTGAATTCGGCGAGCCCCTTGCCGATACGCTCGATCCGGCCATTCGAGCATTTCACGCGCGTCACATCCTCGAGATCGTTGATGGAGCCTGCGATGTTGAAGTCGACGGCGAGCGTGACCGTATCCGGCTCCGCGGGCGCCGCAAGCAGCGCGCGCAGGATATCCGGGTCGACCAGGTGATCGCACATGCTGAGCAGGAAAGGACCCTCGATATGCGGCTTGGCCTTTGAAACCGAGACGCCGTTTGCGCGCTGCCAGCTCTCGTTGACGATGTGCGTGAGCGGGATCGATTCGCGGGCGCCGTACGCATCGAGATGTGCGCGCACTTCCTCTCCGCGGTAGCCGCTCACGACGAAGAATCGCGTCGCTCCCCCTCTGCGCGCCCGCCCGATCACGTGCTCGAGCAGCGGCACGCCCTGCGCGCGCACCAGGGGCTTGGTGGGACCGATCTCGCGCAGGCGGCCGCCGGTTCCGGCGGCGATGATGAGGCAATTCAAGGGCGCACCAGCGCCTTGCCGTACACTCGATAGGTCTTGTAGGCGCGCGCCCCGAGCCGTTCGAGTATGTGGCGCATGGGACGGTTGTCCTCGAGAATCCACGACAGCTCGACTTTGCGGAACCCGAACGTATCGGCGCCGGGCTCCAGCGCGCTGATCAATGCAATGGGCAACGCGCTCCCGAGCACGGTGCCCGACAGTCGCTTGCGCACACCCATCAGCGGCACGCGAGCCGATTTGATGCGGCGCATCTTCAGGCGCCAGAGCAGCTTCGCCCAGCCGAAGGGGAACAGTCGGCCGTCGAGGTCGGCGATGGCTTCATTGATATTCGGCAGCATGACGATGAAGCCGACCGCCTCGCCGTCGAGCTCGGCGAACCAGACCAGCCTCTCATCGAGCAGCAGCCGCATGCGCTTCGCCATCTCATCGGCTTCGGCGTTGGTGAGCGGCACGAATCCCCAGTTCCCGCTCCATGCGTCGTTGAAGATATCCACCATTCTGCGGATTTCGTTCGCGTAATCGCGAAAGTCGAGACGGCGCAAACGGATGGAGCCCGCGAGCCGCCGCTCGAAGAGCGCACGCACGGCGCTCGACAAGGGAGCCACGTCGCGGTCGATGAGATATGCGTAGACGTCCTTCGCCTTTTGGTATCCGAGCGCCTCGAGATGGCCGGCCACATAGCGGGGGTCGTGCCCCATCAGCATCATGGGGGGCGTCTCGAAGCCGTCGATGAGAAGACCCGTTTCCTCGTTGATGGAGAGGCTGAATGGACCGAGCACGCGCTCGATTCCGCGACCGCGAAGAAACTCCTCCGCGGTCCCGAGGAGCGATGCGAAAACCTCACCATCGTCGATCGCGCTCAGGCAGCCGAAATGTCCCACGGCGGGCTCCCCGTCCCGGCGGGCGAGAGGATCGATCTGCGCGCTGATGCGTCCCACCTCGCGTCCGTCGCGGCGCGCGACCCAGAAGCGCGCCTCCGCGCGCCGCAGAAACTCGTTGCTCTTCGCGCTGAACGCCTCCTTACGCTCCATGAGCAGCGGAGGAATCCACGCAGCGTCGTCCCGATGGACGGCGAAAGGCACGCGGATGAAACGCCGGAGTTGAGCCCCGCCGGCGACCGGGACGACCTCGATCCTCATCGGGCCGCGATGACCCCCAGCTCGCGTCCCACGGCGGTCATGATGGAAATGGCCCGATCGATCTGGACGTCGCTATGCGCGGAGCTGACGCTGGAGCGGATGAGGGAGAGACTTCCTGGAGTGGCCGGAGGCAGAGCGAGATTGACGTAGATGCCCTCGTCGATCAGCCGGTTCCAGAACAGCGCCGCCCGCGCGGGATCCGGCATCTTTATCGCCACGATGGGATTCGGCTCAGGCCCGAGTTTGAATCCCGATTGCTCCAGGCCGCCGTAGAGCCTGCGACTGTTCGAGAGCGCGCGCGCGCCGAGCGACTTGTCGGTCGAGAGTCGCTGCAGCGCCGCGATGACGGAGCCGATCACGGCCGGAGGGAGCGAAGCGGTGAACATGTAGGGCCTGCAGACGATGCGCAGCAAATCGAAGTCCGGCAGATCGGATGCGGCGAAGCCACCCACGGCACCCAGACTCTTGCTGAACGTGCCGACGACGAAGTCCACATCGCCTTCGACACCGGCCGCCTCGGCGAGGCCTCGTCCATTCGCGCCGAGTATCCCGAGCGAGTGCGCCTCATCGACGATGAGGCAGGCGCCCATCTCGCGCTTGACGGCCGCGATCTCGCGCAGAGGCGCCGTGTCCCCGAGCATGCTGTAGATGCCCTCGGTCACGATGATGCGGTTGCCGGGGCGGCCCTTGAGCCGCCGCAGGCGGTGGGCCAGGTCCTCCGGGTCGTTGTGCCGGAATCGGATGACCTCCGCAGTGCTCAACTTGCTCGCATCGTAGATCGAGGCATGGCTGTCCGCGTCGATCAACAGATGATCGTCGCGCCCGGCGAGCGTCGAGATCAGCCCGAGGTTCGCCTGATACCCGGTCGAGAAGATGATGGCCGAGCGCTTGCCGTAGAACTCGGCGATCCGCTGCTCGAGCAACGCGTGACTCGAGTAGGTGCCGTTCGCGATGCGCGAGCCCGTGGTGCCGGTGCCCGTCTCCTCGAGCGCGCGCATGCTCGCTTCGACGCATGCAGGATCGAACGTCAGCCCGAGATAGTTGTTGGTGCCGAGGAGCAGCACGGGACGGCCCTCGAGCAGGGCCTCCGTCGGGGAAAGCACTCTGTCGAAGCGGACGTCGAAGGGGTTGCGCACGCTCCCGAGCAGCGCCTCGACTCCGGCGCGAATCCCGTCGAATTTTGCAAACAGCGACATCAGCGCGCGGCCCTCATCAGTGTCTCGATGGCACCGCTCAGGTCGGCGATGGTTTCCACTTCGGCGACCCGGTCGAGCGGAATCGAAATATCGAACCGATCCTCCAGGTCCATGATGAAGTCCAGAATGGCGACCGAATCGAGCCCCAGGCCGCGGAGAATCTGCGTCTCGGAAGACACCTGCACGCCTTGGGGGACCCGCCCCGACAGCATTGCGATGATCTCCGCCTCGATCCGGCCCCGGTCGAGAATCGAGCCTTGCGCAGCCAAACCCTGCACTCCATCAATTCGAGGAGCTCGCTCGCGCCCCTGGACGTATTGGGCGAGCCGGCAGCAAACGCCGCTCCCCATACCAGGATAAGGTATCTTGCAGTCCGCGAGCGAGTCCGATGGCCGGGCGCCACAGCTCCCGGGGCGGCTGGCGATCCGCCGTCGAGCCCCAGTCGGCATGGAGGATCTCGCGGACTTTGCCCGGTGTGAGCATCGGCGCTCGGCGCAGCATCCGTGCGGTCGTCACGTTGAGGGCGGCCGCCGCCCGGATGAGCGGGGCGGGAAGCGGTACGGCGATGAGCCGCCTCTCGAGGACCGCCGCGACTGCCGCCGTGATCTCGTGCCATGTATAGCCATCGAAGCGCTCGTCCGTGAGCTCGAGGATGGCCCCCGAAGGTCCTTGGCCGGCCAGTGCCGCAATCGCCGCGGCGGCATCGGAGGCGTGGATCAGGGCGAGGCGAGCACCGGCGACCGAGGGCCGAGGCATGACGCCGCGCGCCGCGGCTCTGAATAACGCGAGCGTCTCGGTGTCCCAGGGCCCATAGATCACGCACGGCCGAACGATCGTCCAGGTGGATCGAGCGCCGAGGATCGCGAGGAGGCGCTCCTCTGCGGCGCGTTTGGTCGCGGCATACGCCGAGAGCTGCGGCTCGCGAGCCGCGAGCGAGGAGACGAGCAGCGTCCGCGCGCGCGGACTGGTGCGGGCGATTGCCTCGGCGAGACTGGCGGTCCCCACCTCGTTGACCGCCCGGAATTGAGCAGAGCTCGAGGCCTTGATCAGCCCGGCGGCATGAATGACCGCATCGGCCCCGTCGACGAGCGCGCGCAATGCAGCCCGGTCGGAGAGATCACCTGGGACAGCCTCGAGCGGCACTCCCGCGAGCTGGGGATGGGTGGGCGACTGGCGCGCGAGAATCCTCACTCGCCAGCCCGCTGCCGCGAGCGCAGTCACGATGTAGCGTCCGAGAAAGCCCGTTCCGCCCGTGACGGCCGCGAGTGCGGACATCGCTCAACGCGCCGTGAGGGCGGCCTGAGCGAACTCGGCTTCCGCAGGGCCCGCGGAGTCGCCGGCCGGCGCGTCTCCTTGCAGTGAGGTGAGGTACATCTGGCGCGCCCGCGTTCGACTCAGCTTTCCGGAGGAGGTGCGGGGCAGGCTGTTGCGCGGCACGAGGACGACCGTGCACTTGAGACCTGCCGTCGCGAGGACCACTTCGGCGACTGCGCGACGGAGCGCCTCTCTCATCTCAGCATCCGGGATACGGCACGCGACGAGAAGCACGACTCGCTCGGATTCCGCCTCATCGAGCGAGAAGGCCGCGACATCGCCGGGACGCACGCCCTCGACCCGATGCTCCACGTCCCACTCGAGGTCCTGCGGCCACACGTTGCGCCCATTGACCAGAATGAGGTCCTTCTTGCGTCCGGCAACCACGAGAGAGCCACCGGCGAGATAGCCGAGGTCACCCGTGTCGAGCCACCCGCCGCTCATCACGCGTGCGGTTTCCGCGGGGTTGAGGAAGTACTCCTTCATCACGCTCGGGCCGCGGATCAGTATGCGCCCAACGGCGCGCTCCCCGAGCAGGCGGTTGTCCTCGTCGCGGATCTCGAGCTCGTGGCCGGACACCACCCGCCCGCAAAACACGAGCTCGCGCACGCTGCTGCCGCCGCCGGCGCCGCTGCCGCCACTATCGCCGCCACCGCCACTGCCGTTCCCGTTGGCGCCGTCGTGCGCCGGCACCGCACGCCCTCGTGATCGCAGCAGGTCGAGGTCGACGCGATCGACCTCGAGGCCGCGATCGAGCGGTGCGAAGCTGATGGCGAGCGTCGCTTCGGCCATTCCATAGCTCGCCACGAAGGCTTCCTTCCTGAAGCCGCAGCCACCGAAGCTCTCCGCGAACTGCGACAGGACGCGCGGGCGGATCATATCGCCGCCGATCCCCGCCACTCGCCACCTCGAGAGATCGATTTGGCCGATCGGCACTTTCATCGCGCGCCGCGTGCAGAGCTCGTAACCGAAGGACGGGCTGTAGGAGATGGTTGCGCCGTTGCGCGCGATCAGCGTCGGCCAGCTCAAGGGGCGGCGAGCGAACTCATCCGTCGAGAGATAGTCGGCCGATGCCTGGCCTGCAAGCGGCGTCAAAATGAATCCGACGAGACCCATGTCGTGATAGAACGGCAGCCACGAGTTGGCTCGATCGTCGGGGCGCGCATCGAGCGCGTGCAGAATCGCGCGCAAGTTGGCGAGCAGCGCACGCTGAGTCACGGCGACGCCGGTGGGGGAGCGTGTGCTGCCGGATGAGAACTGCAGGTAGGAGAGGTCATCCTCGCCCATGCGCGGCAGCTCGGGCCCGCTCTCGGGCAGCTCATCGAACAGGTCGAAGGTGCCGAGCGCGGTCAGCTCGAGGGCACCTGCGGCCTGGCGCAGAAGCGGCAGGAGCGCTCCGGGCGCGAGCAGTGCGGCCGGCCTTGCGTTCGCGAGCATCGGCCTCACGTGCTCCACGTAGACTTCCCGGCCCACAAATGCCGCGGGCGTCGGCATTGGCACGGGGACGAGCCCGGCATACTGGCAAGCGAAGAAGGTGCGCATGAACCCGGGACCGGTCTCGGCCACGAGAGCGACCCGCTCGCCCGGGGTAAGACCGGCACGCAGCATCCGCCGGGCCATCGACATCGCCTGCTCGCGCAGCTCGCGATAGGGCAGAACCTCGATGAGCTCCTCGCGAGCACTATAGAAATTGAAACCGGCGTGCCCGAGCGCCGCATAGTCGAGCGCTTCGGTCAAAGTCGAAAATTGCCCTGGACGGAATTGACAGCCCGCAACGCCCGTCGGCTCTCGTCCTGCCGTCATCCAGTCACTCCCCGTACAGGCCGAGACAGCCTCGGCGGCCGGCCACGCGAATTGCGCGGCATCGCCCGGTTCGAGCCGAAGCCCGCGGGCCGACACGACGGGGCGATCGCTCCGCCGCGATTGAACGCAGCTCCGTCCCACACAACAATAGCAGCCCTCGGAGCAGAAGCCGTGCCCGCAGCGGTCCTCTGCCCCCCGTGTATCCGGCCGTGGAGCCCGCCCCGCATGCAGGTAGCGCGATGAGAATCCTGTTCGCTTTCGAGAATCCCTTGCCGAATGCGGAGGCGGACGCGGAGGTTTTCACGGCAACCGCCAGGCACCTCGCGCCTTTCGCGTCACAAGCATGGTTGCAC
This sequence comes from Steroidobacteraceae bacterium, assembly GCA_035606175.1. Taxonomy (GTDB): domain Bacteria; phylum Pseudomonadota; class Gammaproteobacteria; order Steroidobacterales; family Steroidobacteraceae; genus JASHUC01. Next base: position 12,788 of record DATNFW010000056.1, read on the forward strand.
GTCCCCGCTTCGGATGGTGTTCATTGCAGGCTTGCAGCCGAACTCACGGGAATGCCCATCGTCCGAGCCCATGCGCCGCTCCGCCCCGCGGTCGTGCGGCACCTCTCCTGCGGCTCGACGCTGGTATTCCGGCGCGAGTTCCGGCAAGCCGACCTAGTTTATACGCGGAATCTATGGATCGCCTGGGCCGCGGTCAACGCCGGGCAGCGGGTCGCCTTCGATCACTACCGCCCCTGGCCGGACCAGGTGCCGCCGCTTCGGCCCTTAATCCACAGGCTGATGTGCAACCGGCACTTCATCGCCAACATCGCACATTCCGAGTACACGAGGTCCCGTTATCTCGAGCTCGGGATTCCCGCCGAGAAGCTGTTCTGCGTGCACAATGGCTTCGACCCGCACCGGCTGGAAGGCTCGCTTCAGCGCGACGCCGCGAAGCGGCGCATCGGTATCGATGCCGCCACGAAGACGGTCGTGTACACCGGGCGCGTCAACCAAAAGAAGGGGCTCGAGCTGGTGATCGAGGCGGCGAAGAGCCTGCCGGAACACCTGTTCCTGCTCGTCGGCTCCTATGGAGACGGACCCATCGAAGCGCTTGCGCAACGGGTGTCCAACGTGAGACCCGTCCCCTGGCAGCGCTCTCCCGAGGCCCTGCGCCAATACCTCGATCTTGCGGATGTATTGCTGATCCCGCCCTCTTTGAAACCGCTCGCCGAATTCGGCTCGACGGTCATTCCGTTGAAGCTCTATCTCTACATGGGCGCAGGGCGGCCGATCCTCGCAGGCGACACGCCCGATGTGCGGGAGATCCTGCAGCACGAGAGAAACGCGCTGCTTTGCCCGCCGGACAGCGTCGAGTCTCTCGTTGCGGGGGTCCGTGCGTTGACCACCGACGGTCCGCTCGCCGAGCGGCTCGCGGCAGCGGCACTTGCCGACAGCCGCCGCTACACCTGGAGTGCGCGCGCCGCGAGGATCGCCGCCATTCTCGATGAGCGCCTGGGGGCCGCGCCCATCGAATGCGGGGTCGGCCGGCGAGAGCACTTCCGGGAGTGGCTCACGCTCTCGAGGCAGTGGGCGATACATCTGGTTCGCAAGCGATCCTGGGTGCTGCCGCCGCGCGCGGATTCGGCGAGCGTGCTCACGGCCGCAGCGGGGCGGCAGCCCCCGAATACGTGCGGATAGGGACGCAGTCGGATGGCGATCCCTCGTCGCGCGCATTTCTGCTGGATCGGCGCGAGCCTGCCCTGGGCCTACGTGTTCGGGATCCTTTCGGCGGCCGAGCGGAGCGAGCTCGCGGAGATCTTCCTGCATCACACCGACGCCCTCGAGGATGATGCGAGGCGCCGCGCGCTCGAGCGGTGCCCGCGGGTGCAGCTCTCACGGATCGACCCCATCGACTGCTTGCTCCGCGCGGGTCACTCGGTAGGCGCAGGCGATGTGCTCGCGGAAATCTATCGAGAGATCGCCAATCCGGCGATCCAGTCGGACCTCCTGCGCGCCGCGATTCTGTATCTCGAGGGCGGCGTGTATCTCGATCTCGATACGATCACCACGGCCTCCCTGCTGCCCCTCCTCGATGCTCCGCAGTTCGTCGGGTGCGAGCGCATCGTTTGGCCGCATTTCGTGCGCACGTCCCGCTCGCCGGGCCTGTGGTGCCGTTCCATCACGCTCGACCTGCTGCGCAGGGCGATGCGGCACGCCCCCGGCGGATGGGCCATGTTCCGGCGGCTGGAGAGCTTGTACTACCGCGGGATCAACAATGCCGTCATGGGCGCGGAGCCGCATTCGCGACTCTGCGCGCTATACCTTCGGGCGATGGCGGCGCTGCCGGCGCAGCGGCGCTCGGTGCTCTACGCGCTGGGCCCCGATCTGCTTCAAGAAGTGGCCGCGCAGTTCTCCCGCGACGATCTGATCATCGCCGAGCCGCGGGTCTTCTATCCGCTCGCACCGGAGATCTCCGAGCACTGGTTCCGGGTGAGCCGACGCGTGCGGCTCGAGGCGGTGCTCTCCCGCGAGACCCGCGTCGTGCATTGGTATGCGTCCGTGCGCACACGCTCGAAGGTCGCGGCCGTCGATCCGCGCTACGTGCGGGCGAATCGCGATCGGCAGTTGTACAGCGCGCTCGTCTGCAACTGCATCCGCAATCTTCCGGAGGCAGCGTGAAAGCCGGGTGGGATCGGCCTGAGGTCCCCTCAGGGCGATGGCGCATGCGCTGCGGCGAGAGTGGCGAGGAGCCTGCGATAGCACGCGTACTCATTCGCGATCAAGAGGGCGAGGATCGCACCGAAGCCGACGATCTCGAACCAGAAGTAATACTGGGGCACCGCAAACAGAGCGCAAACGAAGATTCCGAGCGTGCGATAGTTGGCCGAGAGAAGCGCGAAGCGCCGCACGAGCGGGGCGAAGACTTGCCGGTACTGCTCGCGGATGAGAGCCGCGCGCTCGGGCTCGCGGTCGAGTGCGGCCGCCATGCTCGCGTTGATTTTTCGGGTGACATCGGCCGCGGGGAAGCTCAGCCGGCCGTAGAACAGTCGATGTAGGAAGTCGAACAGCCGGTCGACTCGCGAGGCACGCGCACTGCCCGGCCCCGACTCTGGGCCCGCACGCGCGGCCCCAGCGGGCGCTCGCGATGCGCGCGGCGCCTCTCCGCCGCCGGACTTGCGGCCTCGCCCCCAGAGCTCGTACTCCTGCCGCTGCACTTCGTAGGTCGCCGACTGAATCGCATGAAATAGCCCGGCCACGAAGATGAGGGCGTATGCGCGAGCGCCGTACGTGCGCGCCAGCGCGAGCGCGAGTGCCGTGTAGACGGCGAGGAAAGTGGCCGTGTCGGAGATTCCGTCGAGCACTTTCCCGAAATGCGACTGCGTCTGCGTGAGTCGGGCGAGCTGGCCGTCCGCACCGTCCATGATGTGCCAGCCGATCATGAGGATGAAGCCTGCGACCGCGAATCGCGGGTCCGGATAGTGGTAGTAGGCGAGCCCCGCCAGAAGACCGAACAGCATCCCCGTCACGGTCAGGGCGTTCGGCGTGAGACCCATTCGCGCCGCGAGCGGCACGAAGCGGCTCGCCAGGGGATGGATGAAATAGAGGTTGGTGATCTCTTCGATTTCGGCGGTGCGGCGCACCGGCTCGGGGCTCACCGCTCGGGCAGGCGGCGTCAAGGCGATTCACCGCCGGGGAGCACCCGTACGAGCACCCGCGCGACCTGCGGATGCTCGCGCCGCAGCTCGGCTTCGAGCTCGGCCATGGCGTAGCGGAGGCGCACGCCCCAGCCCGCCGACTCCGTGAAAATAACGAGCGCTCCGTCGCGCTCGACGACGCCCGTGATGCGCGCTCGCAGCGGCTCGGCGATGTGCCCGGCGAGCCAGTCGCGCCAGACGCTCTGTTTCGCGGCCTGATCGCCGATACGCCCGAGTACCGAGCCCGGCCGCGCGAGCAGGCTTTTGACAGAATCGAGCTTCTTTACAGAATCCGCTCCGGGACGGATTCGTGCTACTCGGCGTCCCGAACCGCGACGCTTGTTCTTGTCCCGGCGAAGCTTATTCGGCATATTCGGTTCGGCCCGGAGTTGCTGCAACGCTTTTTTGCCGCGGAGTCTTATTCGGGAGCGCGCAGCATATGAGTCTGTTCATATTCAGCCAGGGGCGCGGTGGCCGCTCGCGTCAATTCGTACTCCCGCACCCTGTGGCGTGGGGCCTGCTCGGCGCGGCTACCCTCGTGATCCTCGGCGTCTCGTTCGGCTTCGGCATCGAGCTCGAGCAGCATAGCGAGCGGCAGCTCGGCCCGCACCAGGTCGCGCACTGGTCGCACGTCCTCGCGGCGCAGAAGGCCGAAGTCGCCGAGCTCCGCCAACGCGTCCACGAGCGCACCGACGCTCTCGCGATCCGCCTCGCCAGGCTCGATGCGCACATCGTCCGCATCGACGAGCTCGGCAAGCGCCTCGCGTCGATGGCGCACATCGAGCGCAGCGAGTTCAATTTCGATGAGGAGCCAGCGGTCGGCGGCCCCGAAGGAAACGACGTCGGCGGCACCCCGCAGATTCCGGACCTCTCGAGCTCCATCGATGCGCTCGGGCACCGTATCGACCTGCGCGATGCGCAGCTCGCCGCTCTCGAGAATGTTCTGCTGAAGCGCAACCTCGACGCGGCGGTTCAGCCCGAGGGACGCCCGGTGCTGCACGGCTTCATCTCGTCCTATTACGGCGATCGGGACGATCCATTCACGGGCCGCGACGAGTTTCATAAAGGTGTCGACTTCGCAGGCACCGAGGGGGCGCAAGTGGTTGCCGTGGCGGCAGGAGTCGTGACCTGGGTGGGGCCGCGCTCGGGATATGGCAATGTCGTCGAGATCAACCACGGTAAAGGCTACGTTACGCGTTACGCGCACAACGAGCGCGTGCTCGTCACGGTCGGACAGACGGTCACGCGCGGACAGGTCATCGCGCTCATGGGATCGACGGGACGCTCGACCGGACCGCACGTGCACTTCGAGGTCCTGCACGATGGCAAGCAGGTCAACCCGCTGAAGTTCGTCAAGCGCTGACACTGCTTCCTGGCTACTTCCCGGCTTCGCGCCGCCGCCGCCTCTTCTCCGAGCCGCTTCTTCTCGGCGGCCACTCTCCCGCCGCAAACTTGATCCGATCGCGCCTTGCCCTCACCTTCGAGGCGGCGAACCCTTTGGGCGGGGTCGGGTCGATTCAGTACAATGCCCGATTTCGGCGGATTCCCCTCGCCGGAGGCCTCGCGGCGCCCTCAACAAGGAAACAGGAAACCCAAGTTGCTCAAGCTTCTCCAGAGCGTTTTCGGCAGCCGCAACGACCGCATGGTCCGCCGCTACGCGCAGCTCGTGCGGTCCGCCAACGCGTTCGAGCCTCGCATGAAGGCGCTCTCCGATGCGGAGCTGCGAGCGAAGACCGATGAGTTCCGCGAGCGGCTGAAGGGCGGCGCGACGCTCGATGAGCTGCTCCCCGAGGCTTTCGCCGCGGTGCGCGAAGCCTCGATGCGCACGCTCAAGATGCGGCATTTCGATGTGCAGCTGATCGGCGGTATCGCGCTGCATCAGGGAAAGATCGCCGAGATGCGCACCGGCGAGGGCAAGACGCTCGTTGCGACCCTGCCCGCGTATCTCAATGCGCTGCCCGCCGAGGGCGTGCACATCGTCACCGTCAACGAGTACCTCGCACAGCGCGATGCCGACTGGATGCGTCCGGTGTACGAGTTCCTCGGGCTCACCGTCGGGGTCGTGAAGAACGCACAGAGCCCCGAGGAGAAGCGCGCGTCCTACGGTTGCGACATCACGTACGGCACCAACAACGAGCTCGGCTTCGATTACCTGCGCGATAACCTCGCGTTCCGGCTCGAGGATCGCGTGCAGCGGGCGCTCGCGTACGCCGTGGTGGACGAGGTCGACTCGATTCTCATCGACGAGGCCCGCACTCCGCTCATCATCTCCGGCCCGGCCGAGGAGAGCACCGAGCTCTACCTGCGCGTCAACGCGCTCGTCCCGCGCCTGACGCGCCAGAAGGACGAGGAGAGCCCCGGCGATTTCAACGTCGACGAGAAGCAGAAGCAGGCGCACCTCTCCGAGGAGGGCCACGAGAAGGTCGAGCAGCTGATGCTCGAGTCGGGACTGCTCCGCGAGGGAGACAGTCTCTACGACCCCGCGAACATCCGCCTGATGCATCACCTCAATGCGGCGCTGCGCGCGCACGCGCTCTACAAGCGCGACGTGGAATACATCGTGCGCGGCGGCGAAGTGATCATCGTCGATGAGTTCACCGGACGAACGATGCCGGGACGGCGCTGGTCGGACGGCCTGCACCAGGCGATCGAGGCGAAGGAGGGCGTGCGCGTCCGGGAAGAGAACCAGACGGTCGCCTCCATCACATTCCAGAACTATTTCCGCCTCTACAAGAAACTCGCGGGCATGACGGGCACCGCGGACACGGAGGCGCCCGAGTTCTTGCAGATCTACGGGCTGGAAGTGGTGGTGATCCCGACCCACAAGCCGATGATCCGCAAGGACAACCCCGATTTCGTGTATCTCTCGCAGAAGGACAAGTTCCAGGCGATCATCGAGGACATCAAGGATTGCGCGGAGCACGAGCAACCCGTGCTCGTCGGGACCACCTCGATCGAGACATCCGAGCTGCTCTCGGGCGTACTGCAGAAGGAGAACATCGCGCACGAGGTGCTGAACGCCAAGCAGCACGAGCGCGAGGCGCTCATCGTCGCGCAGGCGGGCCGCCCCGGCGCCGTCACGATCGCGACGAACATGGCCGGCCGCGGTACCGACATCGTTCTCGGCGGCAATCTCAACGTGGAGCTCGCCGCGCTTCCTCCCGAGGCGGACGAGGCCACTCGCGAGCAGGCGCGTGCGGACTGGCAGGCGCGCCACGAGAAAGTCGTCGCCGCGGGCGGTTTGCACATCATCGGCACCGAGCGCCACGAGTCACGCCGTATCGACAATCAGCTGCGCGGCCGTTCCGGCCGCCAGGGCGACCCCGGCTCGAGCCGCTTCTATCTGTCGATGGAAGACAATTTGATGCGCATCTTCGGCGACCCGGTGCGCATCAAACGGCTGCTGCAGATGGCCGGCATGAAGGAGGGCGAGGTGCTCGAGAGCGGCATGCTCACTCGCCAGATCGAGAAGGCGCAGCGCAAAGTCGAAGCGCACAACTTCGACATCCGCAAGCAGCTGCTGCTGTTCGATGACGTCGCGAACGACCAGCGCAAGGTCGTCTATCAACAGCGCACCGAGCTCATGGGAACGGACGATCTGTCGGCCGCGATCCGCGGCATCCGTGAGGAGGCCGTCGGCACCCTCATGGATCAGTTCATGCCGCGCACGGCCGCACCGTCCGACTGGGATCTCGACGGGCTCACCGAGGCGATCTCCCGGGACTTCAATGCGAGGATCGACCCGAAGGGGTGGCTCGCCGCCGAACCGGAGCTCGAGGAGCCCACCTTCCGTGAGCGAGTCATCAATGCGGTACATGCGGCTTACGACCAGAAGGTCGAGCGCACCGATCCCGCGCTGTGGCGGCTCATCGAGAAGGACCAGATGCTGCAGAAGCTCGATCAGCACTGGCGCGACCACCTGGCTTCGATGGACTACCTGCGCCAGGGCATTCATCTGCGCGGGTACGCGCAGCAGGACTACCGCTTCGAGTACAAACGCGAAGCCTTCGAGCTGTTCGAGGCCATGCTCGGCCGCGTGAAGTTCGATACGGTGTCGATGCTTTCGAAAATCGAAGTCCGCACGCAGGAGGAGATCGAGCGCGAGGAGGAGGAGCGACGCCAGCAACTCATGCGCGCCCTGCAGGCTCAGCACGCCGAGGTACAGTCCGCGCTTACCGTCGGGGAGCTCGAGCTTCCGGCCGCCGATGGCGCGGCGATCCGTCCAGGGGGTGCATCGCTCAGAGGACTGACGGGAGCCGGTACGCAACCGGGAGGCGGTTTTGCCGGGGGCCCCGCGAGTGCGGGCGCTCGGGCCGGACTGCCACCTCCGCCGCCGGAGCCTCAGGGCACCTACGTGCGTGGCGAGCGCAAGATCGGCCGCAACGAGCCCTGCCCTTGCGGTTCGGGCAAGAAATACAAACACTGCCACGGCACCCTCACGAGCGTGGAGTAGAGGCAGGTGGGTCGGGTGACCGGCAGGGCGGCGGAGACGCGCGTCCGCGTGGTCGCGGCGGCGCTATTTCACGGGCCTAAGCCGGCAGCAGGCGGCGGCCGGCATGTCCTCATCGCGCAGCGCCCTTCCGGCAAGCACATGGCCGGACGCTGGGAATTTCCGGGCGGTAAGGTCGCCGCCGGCGAGACGGACTTCGAGGCTCTGCAGCGGGAGCTGCGCGAGGAGCTCGGCATCGAGATGGACGAGGCGCGGCATTGCCTCACGCTCACGCACGCGTATCCCGACCGCACGGTCGACCTGTCGATGTGGATCGTGGACCTCTACCGCGGGGAGCCCGTGGCGCTCGATGGACAGCGGATCAAGTGGGCCGCGGTCGCCGGGCTCGCATCCGAGGACATTCTCGAGGCGGACCGGCCTTTCGTCGAGGCGCTGCAGGCGCTCGAGGGGAGCGGGACAGGCTAGGGCGGGGCAGGGACGACGAGAGCCTCGCGGAGCGAGCTGCAGCGACGCAGCGAGGGACAGTGGCGGTGCGCGGGACGTGCGCGTAGCGGGCAGCGGGGCGGGTCGGTTGTCCTGATACAATGCCGCTCCGTCGCCGACCTACTGAGCTTCCATGGCAACCCAACCCGACATTCCCGACGTGCGGCTCGACTCGAACAGCCTGTATCGGGAGGAGATCCTGACGGATCGCAAGGCGGGCACCATCCGCCGGTTGATCCCGATCAAGCTGGACGGATCGCCCGACACCACACGCGTGGTGCTCTTCTCGGGGCAGACTCAGCTGCTGACACCTGCCGGGGTGCTGCCGCTCGCTTTCGAGATCGAGGCGACGACGCTCGAGGATGCCCTCAAGAAATTCCCGGACGCGATGAAGCGGGCACTCGATGAGGCGATCGAGGAGGCTCGCGAATTCCGTCGCGAGGCCGCATCCCGAATCGTCGTGCCCGAGGCGGGAGCTGGGGCACTCGGCCCAGGGCCCGGAGGGCCTTCCGGGGGCGGCGGCAGAATCAAGTTCCCGTAGGCCCGGACGGGGGCGTCGAGTCCGTCGAGTCCTCATCCGGCGGCGGGGCATCTCCCGGTATTGCGCGCTGCTCGGTGAACCACGCGCCGAGATCGATCAGCTTGCAGCGCTCGCTGCAAAACGGCCGGTACGGGTTATCGCGAGACCACTCGATCGTCCGACCGCAGGTAGGGCACTTGACGCTGGCGGTGCTCATGACGAGACGTACCGGTTCGGCGGACCCTCGCGAGGAATGATTCAGCGCTCGGGCGTTGCGCGCACCGCTCTTACGTGCACGTGCTCAGCATGAAGCGCACATCGCTTTCCGCTTGCGTCGGGCGCGCGGCGAGGCCGTTCCACTTCAGGAACCGGATGCTGCAGCGGTAGTGGCTGCCGCTGATCTCGGGATAGAGCCCGAGCGAGCCCGGGATCGAAATGCGCAGCAGCTGCGAGGGCGAATCGCGCTCGAAGGTGATGTGAAACACTCCGGCCTGAGCGGTCTCCTCGCGTGCCTTCCCGCTTTGGCGAGTGAGCCACAGGAGCTCTGCGATGGCATCGCAGAGCGGCCGGAGCATCCCGAGCCATTCCCCGAAGGTGCGCATGCGCATCTCGGCCGGTTGGCTGAGCCAGTAGTAGTAATCCGGCAGGTCGAACTCGCAGGTGCCCCCCGGGATGGCACTGCGGTGCTTGATGGCGTTCAGGAACTCCGAGTCCCTGAGGGGCTGCAGGAAGACCGAGCCCGAACCCAGTAGATCTGTGCGGAGGCGCAGCAGGTTCGACATCACCGTGCGCAGACGATTGCCGTCGACGCCGGGCTTGGACTGATATTCGTTGAGGATCGACAGGTGCCGCTCGAGCTCCTTCAGGACGTCAGAGCGGGTGTCGCCGCGTGTCGTGATCGCAAGGACATCGAGGAGGCTCGACATCGCGGCGCGGCTTCCCCACTGGCTCGGGGCTTCGTTGTGGTAGAGCGCCTGGTTGTAGAGGAAATCGAGCCTCAGGAAAGTTCGCATCCGCTCGTTGAGCGGTTGCTCGAAGACCAGGATTTCCTCGCTCCCCTCGGGCGGAGCCTCCACCATTTCGTCGGCGCTTTCGGTCATCCACGTATTGTGCTTGACCGCGTCGGCGGCCGTAAACGGGCGGCTGGTCTGCGGGTCGCGCACTGCTCGCTACCGCGACGCTTGCGCCGCAGCGAGACCGACGTAGCGCATGTGGCAACGCTCCACTTGATCGCGGAGCGAATTGAGGTCGCCTTCGTTCGTGATCACGTCGTCCGCGGCTTCGAGGCGGGCGGCGCGCGGTGCCTGGGCGGCGAGCATGGCGCGCGCTTCCTCGAGCGTCGAGCCGTCGCGTGCCTGCAGGCGCCTCACCTGCAGCGTTTCGTCGCAGTCGATCACGAGTACTCGATCGACGAGCGAGACATTGCCTTTTTCGACGAGCAGTGGGAGGGCGAGTATCTGATACGGCCCATCGGCCGTTGCGGCGTGCTCCTCGATCGCGCGGAAGATCGCGGGGTGGGTGAGCGATTCCAGGTCGGCGAGCGCTTGCGGGTCGGAGAAGACGAGCTCGCGAAGCGCGCGACGGTCGAGGCTACCGTCGTCGCGGACGTATCCCGCACCGAAGCGCTCGGCGATGCGGGCGAGCAGCGGCGAGCCGGGCGCTGTCACCTCGCGCGAGACGACATCCGCGTCGATGATGGGGATGCCGAGGGCGGAAAACAGGTTTGCGACGGTGGACTTCCCGCTCGCAACGCCCCCCGTCAGACCCACTCGAAACACTCGCGCCGCCGGCCGCGGCGGTGTCGTCGAGGGTTTCGCGCGTCGTGGTATTGCGTTCGCCACGCGCGGAGCTTACACGGGCGGCTGAGCTGTGCGTGATGGCGGGTCAGTAGCGCGGGCCGAAGAGCCCGAGATATTGCGCGACGAGCTCATGACCGAAGAGCAGCATGAGCCAGCCCGATGCGGCGAGATAGGGGCCGAAGGGGATCGGGGTTCCGCGGTCTTTGCCCTTGACCGCAAGGATCACGATGCCGCTCACAGCACCCACGGCTGCGGCGACGAGGATCACCGGCAGCAGCATCTGCCACCCGAGCCAGGCGCCCAAGGCACCGAAGAGCTTGAAGTCGCCATAGCCCATGCCCTCCTTGCCCGTGAGCAGCCGGAAAGCGTGAAAGATGCACCAGAGGCTGAGATAGCCTGCTGCTGCGCCGATCAGGCTGGAGCGGAGGTCCACTGGCACCGGCGCGCCAGAGGGCTGCGGGCCCCAGAGGCTCAGCAGCAGGCCAATCCAAAGGAGCGGCAGGGTCAAATTATCCGGAAGCAGCTGGTGGTCGATGTCGATGAAGGCGAGCGCCACGAGAAACCAGGTGAGGACGAGAGCGGCACCCGCCGGCCAGCCGAAACCGAGCTTCCAGGCGACGGCCGCCGAGAGCACGCCCGTCAAAGCCTCAACGAGCGGATAGCGAACGCTGATGCGCGCGCCGCAGCGCGCACAGCGGCCGCGGAGCAACAGCCAGCTCACGATCGGAATGTTCTGCCAGGCGCGGATCGGGGTCTTGCAGGCCGGGCAGGCGGAGCGGGGAACGACGAGGTTGAAGGGCGGGCGAGCGGGGGACTCGGGAGCCGAGGGGCTTGCATGGTTCGCGACTGCCGCTTGACCGGCTGAGGCAGACTGCCCCGCCGCCGGCACGTGTGGGCCGGAGGCGGCGTGTTCGCGTGCGAGCTCCTCGCACTGCTCACGCCACTCGCGCTCGAGCATGATCGGCAGGCGGTGGATGACGACGTTGAGAAAGCTGCCGACGATCAGCCCGAGGACGAGGCAGATCGCAATGAAGAACGGAGGGGAGGCGGAGAGGGCGGCGGTCAGTGGCATTCAAGGCCTCGTGGAGCAGTTGCACGCCTTACGCGCGAAAATGGCCACAAGCAGGCGTCCCCGTCCAGTGAGCAGGGCACAGTGACTGCGAGTCCGGCTGGCGGCGCCTAGGTGGGATTCTCACCGGCAGCCTCTATCGGCGTCATTGGGTGGATTCAGAGTTTGTGCGATAGGTCACGGGTTCGGTCACACACGATAACGAGCTCTTCCGATAACGAAAACTGGTATTCGTTAAGATCGCTGAGTCGGCAAACGGCCGCGTGTGACTGCGATGCTCCCCAGATCTCTTTCCGTGACCAGCCCCAAGGCTATTCTGCTCGCAGGAGTGGTTGGCGCCGTTGTCCTCTTCGCCACGGAAACCATTCTTGCGTATAGGCACGTCGCGGCGGCAGAGCAGGCCTTCCGGCAAGAGACGGTCACTTACGACGAATGTGTCGCGGCGGTAAGGAGCTCGGGTCACTCCCGCGAGTTGTTCGGTCTGGCTATCGAGGCGACGTGTCCACTCAAGCCCTCGCGTTTAGTGACCGTTTCGGCAGCGGTTTATGACGCCCGAAGGTCGCGAACGATCGCTTTGCAGCTGGGAGCCCTCGCGATTGCGCTCGCCGCGCTGCCTTGGATAGTGAGTCGATGCACTGGCGAGTCGGCGGACTCACGTGCGAGCTCCTAGCGCCGAGCGTGTGCCATGAGTCTATACGACGTCTCGTCCCAGCTACCGGTCGTGCGGACCTCAAGCCGCGCCGCGGAGCCGGTTCGGGCTGCAATGCGCTACCGTTTGCCGGTCTACGTTGCCTCCGCGCTCTTCGCCGTCGTCCTCAACTATTTTCTCGGCAAGGACATGGCGTGGGATTCGCTGAATTACCATTTATATGCCGGCTTCAGCGCCATTCATGATCGATTTTCGCACGACTATTTTGCCGCGGGCCCCCAATCATACATAGAGCCCTACGCGTACGCGCCATTCTATCTGATGGTGCGCGCGGGGCTGCCGGCGCTCGTTATCGGATCGATCCTGGCGGCTGTCCATAGCATCGTGCTTTGGCTGACTTTCGAGCTGGCACTGCTCGTCTCTCCTGCGGCCGACATTCGCGCGCGCGCGCTATTTGGTGTCTGCGCTGTTGCGATGGCGCTCATCAACCCAATCTTGCTCCAGCAGATCGGCACGAGCTTCGCGGATATCACGACTACGCTTCCCGTACTCGCCGGGTGGGTATTGCTTGCGAGTGCGATGCGGAGCGCCGCAATGCTCCGGATCGTCGGGGCCGGTCTGCTCTTAGGGGCAGCATCGGCTTTGAAGCTGACGAATGCATTGCCGGCGTTCGCCGGATTCATCGTATTGTTCATGCTGCCGATCTCGGCACGAAAGCGCTTGTCTCGAAGCTTCCAGTTCGCAATCTCGCTCGGCCTGGGGTTTGTATTAGCTGCCGCGCCCTGGTCGTACCACTTGTGGACCGAATTTCACAACCCCCTGTTCCCGCTTTTCAATCAACTCTTTCGCTCACCCGAATTTACTACCGCTCCGCTCATACACTACCGATTCATACCGGGTACGCTCGCCGAGGCGCTCTGGCGACCACTCGCCATGGTCAAACCGTACAATATGGTGCACGAGGAGCTGCGAGCTCCGGACATCCGGTATTGCGTGCTTCTCGTCGCAAGTCTGGCGCTGCTCGGAAATTGGCTGTGGACTAGATCAAGGAGCAAGAGTCCGAGGCCGTCCGACGGAGATTCGGTGCTCGCGATGCGCACGCTTGCGGCCCTCGGATGCGCACTGGCCGTGGACTGGGCGGTTTGGTTGAAGGAATCCGGCAACAGCCGCTATTTCTTGCCGATGTCCTGCATCGCTGCGGTTGTCATCGTCGGAGTCTTATTCAGGCTCTTTGCGGGCCATCCAAAGATTCGTAACTATGTGCTGGCGGCGATCTTCGCCGTCCAAGGGATTCAGCTGTGCATGGGAACAGAGTTTCGCTGGAACTCGGTCCCCTGGGGAGGGAGCTGGTTTCAGATCACGGTACCCGGGAAGCTGGCGAGGGAACCGAACCTGTACCTGACTATGGGAATTCAGTCGAACTCGTACGTCCTGCCGTTTCTCGCGAGCGGCTCTGGATTCGTCAATTTCTCGGGCGGCTATGCGCTTGCCCCGCACGGACCGAATGGGGCACGCGTCAAGGCCCTGATCGAGCGCTATGCGCCGCATCTGCGATTCTTATTGAGCGGAGAGCGGCTATATGCCGATAGGGACTTGAGGGAGCCGCATATATCGCAGGTCGACGACGCTTTGGGGCGCTTTGGGTTGAAGGTGGACAGCACCGACTGCGAGCGCATCGTCATAAACGGTCTACCGCCGCCTTTGGAAGTGACCTTTGTGACATCGACCCCGGTGAAAAGAGAGCCGCGAAGAAATGTCTCGTACGTCCTGAGCTGTCATCTGGTCCGACAGACAGCAAGTCGTGCAGCGCTGATCGCCGATAAGCGGAGGGCCGATCTCGTTCTCGACAGGCTCGAGGATGCCTGCCCGCAGCTATTTCAGCCGCGTCGTCCGTTCACGGAATACAGCGGGGGCGCCGGAGTACGCGTTTACCTCAATACGGATCTCGTCGCCTGGGTGAACCACGGCGCAGTCAGGTTTCAGCAGACCATTCAGGGCGACGATGCCATATATGTCGGTCGGGAGAGCGACTGGGAGAAAGCGCCCCAGAAGCTAGAATGCGGTCGCCGAAACGGCAGCTATTTCGCTAGACTGCTGACTGCTCCGGCGCGCTGATGCACGTCAAACGACGGAGCCGAGTTTGAAAATCGGCAGGTACATCGCGACCACCAGGCCACCGACGAGCACGCCGAGAACGGACATGATCAGGGGCTCGAGAAGACTCGACATTGAATCGACCGCGTTGTCCACTTCCAATTCGTAAAAGCTCGCAACTTTGCCGGCCATCGTGTCGAGCGAGCCGGCTTCCTCACCGACCGCGATCATCTGGACCACCATGTTCGGGAAAATCCCGACGTTCTCCATGGCTCGTTGCAGACGCTGCCCGGTCGATACTTCGTCGCGCATCCTTTTAACCGCGTCCTCGTAGACGATATTTCCGGTGGCACCCGCGACGGAATCGAGTGCTTCGACGAGCGGGACTCCTGCCGCGAACATCGTTGCGAGTGTGCGGGCGTAGCGGGCGATAGCGGACTTGTTGAGGATCGGGCCGATTATCGGTAACTTCAATACTGCGCGGTCGATAAATTCGCGCATTTTTCTCGAGCGCTTGTGAAAGTATATGAACGCGTACGTCGCCGCTCCCAGAACGATCGCGTAATAGATTCCCTTCGATTGCACCGATTTGGACAAATCGATGACAAACTGAGTGAACGCCGGAAGGTCGGCCCCGAAGTTCTTGAACAGGCTCTCGAACTCGGGAATCACGAAAATCAGCAGAATGATCGTGACGACAAAGGCCACTACCACGACCGCGGCCGGATAGAAGAGGGCCTTTTTTACCTTTTTCTTGAGCGCCTCCGTCTTTTCTTTGTACGTAGCTATCTTGTCGAGCAGAGTCTCGAGTGCTCCCGAGTGTTCACCTGCCTCAACCAGGTTCACAAACAGATCATCAAAATGGAGTGGATGCTTGGCCAACGCCTCGTGAAGCGAAGTGCCACCTTCGATGTCGGCCTTGATGCTCAGAATCAGGTTTTGGACCGCCGGCTTCTCGTGTCCATTGCCGACGATCTCCAGGCCTTGGACCAGAGGTATCCCGGCTGCGAGCATCGTTGCGAGCTGGCGGCTGAAAACCGCAATATCCTCCGCCTTGACTTTACCTCCTGATTTGAACCGGGCCGACTGTTTACGTATGCGCGAAGGCGCGATGCCTTGACGGCGCAGATCGGCACGCAAAGATATCTCATCGGGCGCCAGGCTCTTGCCCTTGACCCGGTTACCTCGCTTGTCGCGCCCTTCCCAGGAGAATGGTATGTCGCGCTTGATTGTCTTGACGGACGCGGTTGCGACTGCCTGAGCCATAGGTTCTGTCCTGCCGAGCATCACTCGATCGTGACGCTGTTGACCTCTTCAAGGCTGGTAATTCCGGCCTTGACCTTCTCGAGACCCGATCGACGCAGGTCCCAGACGCCTTCCTTTGCGGCCTGAGCGGTGATGTCGACGGCGCTGCCGCCGCCGAGAATGATCCGCCCTATTGATTCTGTCACTGGCATGACCTGGTAGAGGCCGACGCGGCCCTTATAGCCGTCGGTACAATTGGAGCAGCCCTTGGGACCGTAGATCCGCAGGCCGGCGGACACATCGGCCTCCGAGAAACCCTCCTTCAACAACGCTTCGTTGGGTACCTCGAGCGGCTGTTTGCAGTTGTTGCACAGCCTGCGCCCGAGTCGCTGGGCAATGATCAGACTGACGGATGTTGCAATCGCGTAAGGCTTCACGCCCATGTCGACGAGCCGCGTGAGGGTCTGCGCCGCATCATTCGTATGAAGCGTGGAGAGGACCAAATGGCCCGTCTGAGCAGCCTTGATTGCAATTTCGGCCGTTTCCAGGTCGCGAATCTCACCGACCATGATCACGTCCGGATCCTGGCGCAGAAACGAGCGCATCGCGGCCGCGAACGTGAGGCCGACCTTGGGATTGACGTTGACCTGGTTAACGCCGGGCAAGTTGATTTCCGCGGGATCCTCGGCAGTTGAGATGTTGGTGTCTTCGCGGTTGAGGATATTCAGGCCGGTATAGAGCGAGACAGTCTTGCCGCTGCCCGTAGGCCCGGTTACCAGGATCATGCCCTGCGGTTTGGCGAG
>DATNFW010000057.1:0-3056 GCA_035606175.1 Steroidobacteraceae bacterium
GCCTCGCCCCTTTGCAACATGGCCTACCTGCGGCGCACCGCGCCTGCCTCCGTCTCGGAGTAGACCATGATTGGGCTCGCCGTCTTCGTGCTTCTGCTGATCGTGCTGTTTGGGTACACGATCACGCTCTACAACGGGCTCGTGCGGGCTCGCAACGAGGTTCGCCTCGCCTGGTCGAACATCGACGTGCTGCTCGTGCAGCGTCATGATGAGCTGCCGAAGCTCGTCGAGGTCTGCAAGCGCTACATGCAGCACGAGCGCGAGACGCTCGAGCGCGTGGTGCGCGCCCGCTCGGACATCGATGCGGCCCGCCAGACCGGAGATGTAGCCTCGGTGAGCGCGGCCGAAGGGGCCCTGCGCAGCGGGCTCGCGAACCTGTATGCGGTCGCGGAGCGCTACCCGGATTTGAAGGCCGACGCTGTATTCCGCAATCTCGAAGGGCGCATCAGCGCTCTCGAGACTGCGATCGCCGATCGGCGCGAGGTGTACAACGAGGCGGCGAACGCTCAGAACGTCCGCATCGAAACCTTTCCGGACGCCGTGATCGCGGGTGTCTGCAACTTCTCGCGTGCGCGGCTCCTTAAATTCAGCGCCGAGCAGACGAGCGACGTGGACGTGGGGCTCGCGTTCGGGAAGTAGTCGTGCCCGGCGCGGCCCCGAACGGTTATTGGGGATTCGCCGCCCTTTGCGCGGCGGCCACCGCTTACGCCATCTATCGTTTCCTCGCCGGCCTGCGGCGCGATCGCTTCGTCGCGGACACTCCTCTCGCCCGCATCCGCTCGGCCGCGCAGGGCTACGTGCGACTCGAGGGTCAGGCTGCCGCACCTCCCGAGGGGGAGCTCGCGGCGCCGCTTTCGGGACTCCCGTGTGTGTGGTGGGACTTTCGGATCGAGCGGCGGGAGTCGAGCGGCCGAAATCAGAGCCGATGGGTCATCGTCGAGCGCGGCACGAGCGTCACGCCGTTCGCGCTGCGCGATGCGGATGGGCAGTGCCTCGTCGGCCCCGTGGGTGCAGATGTGACTCCCTCCTCGCGGGAGGTTTGGTTCGGCGATACCCCTCGGCCCCCCGGAATGCCGGCGGCGGTCGCCCGCGCCGGGGCACGCGTGCCAGCGCTCACCCTCGAGCACACCTACCGCTACACCGAGCGTCTGATCGCGCCCGGTGCGCATTTGACCGTGCTCGGGGAGCTGCGGTCGCATTCGGCCGTCGAGTCGGTCGACGAGGCGGTCCGCGAGACGCTCTCGCACTGGAAGCATGATCAGCCGATGCTGCTCGCGAAGTTCGACGGCAATCACGACGGACAGATCGACGCGGAGGAGTGGCAGGCCGCGCGCACAGCGGCACGCCGTGAGGTCGAGGCGAGTTTGGGATCGAATACCTCGCGCGTGAGCGTCGTCGGTCAGTCGACACACGGGGAGCCGTTCTTGATCGCGCCGCTCGATGGCGCCCATCTCCTCGTTCGCGAGAAGCGGCGGTCTCAACTCGCGCTCGCGGCAAGCGTTCTGCTTGCCATCCTTGCCCTCTGGGCAATGCAGAAAGCGCTCCTGCAGTAGCCGAGAGCCGGGCGTAAGATGCCGGAGCGCACCGCATCATGCGGCGCGCGTTCGGGGGTCTTTCGATGAGGCCGGGTCCTTACAGCGACAAGTATTTCGGCGTGAAGCTGCCACCTCGGCGGCGCCGGTCGCATTTGCTGATCTGGGGCATCGTCGCGCTCGCCATCGTGGTCTATGGCTTCTCGAGCACGGTGTCCTACTACGTCGATGCGCTGTGGTTCGCCTCGCTCGGCTACGCCGCGGTGTTCTGGACGCGGATCGATCTGCAGTTCGGCGTCTTCGGGGCATTCGCCGCGGCCACGTTCGCGGCGCTCTACGGCTCTTACCGGGCCCTCGCACCGCCGCGGCTCGATGAGCTGGTCGAAGGCACGATCCTCATCAATCGCCAGCGGCTCACGATTCCGATCGGACCGCTGCTCAACATCGCGGCATTCATCGGCGCGCTCGCGATAGCCCTCGAAGTCGGCGTGAGCATGGCGGCCCGGTGGTCGACGTTTGCGCTGTGGTGGTTCGCTCCGCAGGGCGGACGCGAGCTCGATCCGATTTTCCATCAGCCGCTGCCGTTCTATCTATTCACGCTTCCGGTGTGGGAGCTCATCGCCGGCTGGCTGCTGCTGCTCGCCATCATCGCCTGCATCCTTGCCGCGGTGTTCCTCGGGCTCACCTCGGCGGCGCGCATGCTGCCCGTGCGCCGGTCGCTCGCCGATCAGACGGCTGCCTGGCGGAGGCTCTCCGCGAGCATCGCCGCTTTGCTGCTCGTGCTCGCTCTGAAGGCTTACCTCGCCCGCTTCGAGCGGCTCTTCGCGGAGAACACGATCTTCTCCGGTGTCGACTACACCGACGCCCACGTGATGCTCGGCGGACTCCTCGTCGTGTGCTTCGCGCTGCTCGCGGGCGCGATCTACGCGGCGATATGCGCCGTCCGCCCTCCCGATCCGCGCTGGCTCCTCACGTCCGTCCTTCCGGCCGTCGTGTGCTGGCTCGCCGTGGAGGGCATCGGCGCGTACGTCAGCGGCTTCATCGTCAAGCCGAATCAGCTCGAGCGCGAGCGGCCGTTCATCGCGCACAACATCGCGATGACGCGCGCCGCGTACGCTCTGGACCGTATCGACAGGCATGCCTTTCCGGCCGATTCGGGGATCGAGTCCGTCGATGCGCCCGAGAACCGTACGACGCTCGAGAACATTCGGCTGTGGGACTGGCGGGCTCTGCAGGACACCCTGCGGCAGATCCAGGAGATCCGCACCTACTACGACTTTCCGGACATCGACATCGACCGTTACCGGCTCGGCGGCAGGGTTCGCCAGATGATGCTCGCACCGCGCGAGCTCAACGTCGACAAGCTCCCGCCGAGCAGCCGCAACTGGATCAACGAGAAGCTCATCTACACGCACGGCTACGGGATCACGATGAATCCCGTAAATGGCTTCACGCCCGAGGGACTGCCCGAGCTCGTCCTCGCGAACATGCCGGTCGAGAGCACCATTCCCGGCCTTGCAGTGA
>DATNFW010000058.1:0-8747 GCA_035606175.1 Steroidobacteraceae bacterium
CGCCACCGCGGGCCGAGGAACCGGCGACGGCCGCCGCTCGGGCGGCTGCGGCACCGCTTGCCCCAGCTTGGGCCGCGGCTCGGGCTGCAGCAGCCCCGCCGCCACCGGCCGCGCTGCCGAAGGCGTTCGAGCCGGCGTGAGCGGCCGCCTGCGCCGCCGCGGCGGCGCCACTGCGGGCGGCCGCGGTGGCGGGCGTGGGGGCGGCGACCTGGGCGAACGTGGCGTCGTTGGTCGGCCGGAAGGCGACCATCCGCAGCAGCGTCATTTCGAAGCCGGTGCGCGGATCGGGCGCCAAGGCCAGGTCGCGCCGGCCAATAATCGCGGTCTGGTAGTAGAGCTGGATGTCCTCTGGCGAGAACGCCTGCGCCAACCGCTCCAGCAACTCCGGCGCATACAGATCGTCGCCTTCGAAATCGCTGACGGTCTGCTTCATCGCTACGCGGACGAGCAGGCCCGCGAGCTCATCGAGGACCTGCGCGTAATCCGGCGCAAACTCCTCCAGCGAGCGCGCGCACTTCATGAGCTCCTGCACATTCATCGAGGCGAGCAGCTCCGCGAGACGCTCAACGTGGTCGCGCGAGATCGTGCCCAGCATGGCACGCGCCTCTTCCTCGCCCGCCTTGCCGCCGCCGAAGGCAATGAGCTGATCGAGCAGCGACAGACCATCACGCATGCTGCCGTCGGCCGCTTGAGCAACCAGGCGCAGTCCCGCGGGCTCGAACGGCACCTCCTCCTTCTCCAGGAGGGCCTTCATGTGCTCGGCAATCTGGCCCACCGGCATCCGCTTCAGATTGAACTGCAGGCAGCGTGACAACACCGTCACAGGCAGCTTCTGGGGATCCGTCGTCGCCAGCAGGAACTTCACGTGCGGAGGCGGCTCCTCGAGCGTCTTCAACAGCGCGTTGAATGAGTGCGTCGAGAGCATGTGCACCTCGTCGATGAGGTACACCTTGAAGCGGCCGCGCGTCGGGGCGTACTGAACGTTGTCGAGGAGCTCGCGCGTATCGTCGACCTTGGTCCGGGAGGCCGCGTCCACTTCCACGAGGTCTACGAAGCGGCCCTCGTCGATCTCACGGCAGCTGCGGCACTCCCCGCACGGCTCCGCGCTGACCCCGGTCTCGCAGTTCAGGCACTTGGCGAAAATTCGCGCAACGGTCGTCTTGCCCACGCCGCGCGTGCCGGTGAACAGGAATGCGTGATGCACCCGGTCGCTCGCGAGCGCGTTCCCCAGGGCGCGGCGCACGTGCTCCTGCCCGATCATCTCGGCGAACCGCTTCGGGCGCCACTTGCGCGCCAGAGCGACATAACTCATCTGGAACGTACCCCTGAGCTCTCGGGAGCCTCACCCGGTGCAGTCGAGAAGGAGGCGATCCGCATCAGCCGTGCTCCGGCACCCGACGTCATCGCTGCCGCTGCTCCCTTCCGGGCCTGACGGGATTCACGACTGGTCGTCGCGGAGTAGCCGATGCGGACCACCATAGAACGGCTTGGCGGAGAGGGTGGGATTCGAACCCACGAACACCGGTGAAGATGTTACTGGAATTCCAGTCCAGCGCCTTCGACCGCTCGGCCACCTCTCCGTGCGCGCCGCAGCCGCCGGACCGATCGCAGCCCGTTCGCAAAATGATACCCGATGTCAGGCCCCAGGCACGCGCGTGCCGCTCGATCCGCCGGGCGTCGTGAATGGCGGGGGCTCGTCGAGGCAGGGCTCGCGCGGGCTTCGCGGCGGCGGTGCCGGCTCGTTCAAGGGAGGAATCGTGAGCGCGGCATGCGTGTCCGGCGCATCGATGCCCGGCGGCAGCTTCAGCGGCGGGATGCTTTGCGCCGAGGCATAGGGCTGGGGTTTGTTGCAGGAGTGACCCCGCAAGATGCCCCGATGACATCCTGCGAGCGCGACGGCCGCGACGGCGATGCCGGCGCAGGCGAGCAGTCGGCTGGGCGCCCGTGGGCGCGATGCGGCGGTGATCATCCTTGCAGTGCGCCTGCCTCGCGCAGCGCCGAGGTGAGCGTTGCGTGATGCCGCGGATCGAGCTCGGTGAGCGGCAGGCGGATGCCGCGCTCAATGAGCCCCATGCGCTCGAGCGACCATTTGACGGGGATGGGATTGGTTTCGAGAAACAGCGCGTGATGCAAGTTCGCGAGCGGTGAATCGAGGCGCTCGGCCTTCTCCCGCTCGCCCCTCGCCGCCGCCGCTATCATCTCCGCCATCGCGCGCGGAACAACGTTCGCCGTCACCGATATTACCCCCCGTGCACCTGCGAGCACTGCCTCGCGCGCCGTCGCATCGTCGCCGCTCAATACGGCGAAGTCCGGCGGACAGAGCCTTTTCAGCTCGCGGATGCGCTCGATGTGCGCAAAACCCTCTTTGACCGCGACGATGCCGCGAAGTTGCGCGAGCCGCGCAACCGTCGCGGGCAGCAGATCGACCCCCGTGCGGGAGGGAATGTTGTAGAGAATGATCGGCACGGCCGCCGCCTCGGCAACCGCGGCGAAATGCCGGTAGAGTCCCTCCTGCGTGGGCTTGTTGTACGCCGGAGTGACGATGAGCAGCGCATCGACCGGTAGCTCCGAGAGCCTGCGCGCACGCGCAACGGTTGCCGCGGTGCTGCTCGAGCCGGCACCGGCAATGACCGCAATACGCCGCCTGACCGCACTGCATGCACGCTCGGCGAGCGTGGCGAGCTCGTCGTCCGTAAGCGTGGCCGACTCGCCCGTGGTGCCGCCCACCACGATTCCCGCCGTCGCATTCTGCAGGTGCCAATCGATGAGAGCGGACCATGCCGCGAAGTCGAGGGCGCCATCGGGCTTCATGGGAGTCGCGATCGCGACGAGACTGCCGGAGAACATGGCGGTGCGAGGGTGCTGGTGGCGCTGCGTGCCCGAGTGAGCGGGCGATGGTAAGGGCCAGCGCCGAGCCCACGCAAGCGCGGCGTCGCGCCGAATGCGCACCGACCACGCCGCGTGCATGCGCCCGGCCGGCCGGCCGGCGCCTCGCCACCGCGAGCCGCTCCCGGTAAACTGCCGCGCGAGCTAAGGAGAACGGCCCGGCAGATGAAGCAACACCTCGCGGTTTCCGCGATCGGCAGCGATCGTACCGGTATGGTGCACGAGCTGACGCGCATCATCACCGACTGCGGCGGAAACATCAGCGAGAGCCGCATGGCGAATCTCGGCTCGGAGTTCGCGATGCTGCTGCTCGTCTCGGGCAATTGGCACGCGCTTGCGAAGCTCGAAACCGAGCTCAAGCGCCTGGCCGAGACCAACGGGCTGTCCGTGCACCTGCGGCGTACCGAGCCGCGCGCCGGGCGCACAGAGATGCTGCCCTACTCGATCGACGTGGTCTGCCTCGATCAGACCGGCATCGTCTCGGGTCTCTCGGGCTTCTTCGCGAGCCGCGGAATCGACATCGCGGAGGTCTCGACGCGCAGCTACCCGGCGGCCCACACGGGCGCACCGATGTTCTCGGTGCAAATGATCGTGAACGTCCCGAGCCGCATCCACATCGCTCATCTGCGCGAGGAGTTCATGGACTTCTGCGACTCCCTCAACCTCGATGCCATTCTCGAGCCCGTGAAATCCTGAATGGATCGCGGGCCGATCGACAGGAAGAGCAGCGCCGTGGGGAAAGTCGCCGTGGGAAAGGCCGTCCCGCCCTTCTCCCTGCCCTCGACGCGCGCGGAGTCCTGGTCGCTCGCGGACGCCGCCGGCTCGAAGCTCGTCGTGTACTTCTATCCGAAGGACATGACCTCCGGCTGCACGCTCGAGAGTCAGCAGTTCCGCGATCTGCACGGCGCGTTCCGCCGCGCGGGCGTCGAGGTCGTCGGCATCTCGCGCGATAGCCTCGCCTCGCACCGGAAGTTTCGCGAGAAGGAGCGCCTTCCCTTCGCGCTGCTCGCGGACGAGGACGAGAAGGTCTGCAAACTGTTCGATGTGATCCGTGAGAAGTCGCTCTACGGGCGCAAGTACTTAGGGATCGAGCGCAGCACCTTTCTCATCGATGGGAAAGGCGTGCTGCGCCGGGAATGGCGCAAGGTGAAAGTGCAGGGACACGCGGAGGAAGTTCTTGAAGCGGCGAAGTCTCTCTGAATCGAAATCCTCCGCGGGACGCGGCACTCCGATCGAAGCCCCCTCGCGCCTGTTCGTGCTCGACACGAACGTCTTGATGCACGATCCCACGGCCATCTTCCGCTTCGAAGAGCACGACATCTATCTGCCGATGGTCGTGCTCGAGGAGCTCGATGCGCACAAGAAGGGACTCTCCGAGGCCTCGCGCAACGTGCGCCAGGTGAGCCGCTTTCTCGACGACATGATGCGCGGCGCGTCGAAGGAGGAGATCGACCGCGGTCTCGAGCTCCCCACGGCTTTCTCGGGTAATCACGGCAAGAAGCCCTCCTCGGGACGGCTCTATTTCCAGACGCGCCAGCTTGCGACGACGCTGCCGCCGGGGCTGCCCGGCCAGGTCGTCGACAATGCGATCCTCGCCCAGACCCTCGCTCTGCAACAGGAGAACCCCGGGCGCGTCACGCTCGTCTCGAAAGACATCAATCTGAGGATCAAGGCCTCCGTGCTCGGCATCCAGGCGGAGGATTACTACAGCGACAAGACCCTCGAGGACTCCGATGTTCTCTACTCCGGAATGACGGCGCTGCCGCCCGATTTCTGGGAGCAGCACGGTCGGGACATCCGCTCGTGGAAGGAGGCCGAGCGCACCTTCTACGAGCTCACGGGCCCGCTCGTGCGCGAGTGGCAGACGAACCAGGGCGTGTACGAAGACCGGACGGGCGGCATCGAGGCGATCGTCCGCCGCGTCTCGGGCGATTCGGCCGTGCTCGAGCTGACGCGCGACTTCCGGAGCGAGCGGCACAGTGTCTGGGGCATCGCAGCGCGCAACCGAGAGCAGAATTTTGCTTTGAACCTGCTCATGGACCCGGAGATCGACTTTGTGACGATTCTGGGACCGGCCGGCACCGGCAAGACGCTGCTCGCGCTCGCCGCCGGGCTCGCTCAGACGCTCGACTCGAAGCGCTTCGTCGAGATCATCATGACGCGGGTGACGATCCCGCTCGGAGAGGATATCGGCTTTCTGCCCGGCACCGAGGAGGAGAAAATGGAGCCCTGGATGGGCGCCCTCATGGACAATCTCGAGGTGCTGACGCAGAGCGAGGAAGGCGGCAACTGGGGAAGAGCGGCGACCAACGATCTGCTGCGCAGCCGGATCAAGATCCGTTCACTCAACTTCATGCGCGGGCGGACGTTCTTGAATCGCTACATCATCCTCGATGAGGCGCAGAATCTCACACCGAAGCAGATGAAGGCCCTCGTGACCCGGGCCGGGCCCGGGACCAAGCTCGCGTGCCTCGGGAACGTCGCCCAGATCGACACCCCCTACCTGACGGAGACGACTTCCGGCATCACTTACGCCGTGAACCGCTTCCGGGGTTGGACCCACTCGGGTCATGTTACCCTCATGCGGGGTGAGCGCTCGCGGCTCGCGGATTACGCATCAGATGCTTTGTAACCATTCGTAATCTCTGGGAAATCTACCTCCGCCAGCTCGGAACCTCATCCCTGCGGGGCAGGTCCAAGCGGCAACACGTCCGACCGGCTCACGAATCACAAATGCGCTGCCTCCCTCACCTGCTCAAGCAGCTCGCGGTCGTATTGGGTGCGGCGGTGCTCGTCGCGGGCTCGACGATGGTCGCCGCTCAGTCGGAGCCCGAGCTGCCGGATATCGGCAATCCCGCGGGTGCGCTCGTCAGCGCCGACGATACTTACGCGATAAGTCTCATGATGCTGCGGCAGGCGCGCTCGCAGGGAGCCATCCTCGACGATCCCGAATCCGACGAATACATCCAGTCGATCGGCGCGCGAATCGCCTCGCAGGCACCGGAGCAGCCGCACCCGATCCAATACGTGATCATGCGCGACGACGAGGTCAACTCGACGGCGTTCGGTGACATCGTCTTCATGTGGACCGGTCTGATCATCGCGACGGAGAACGAATCGGAGCTCGCGGGCGTGATGGCCCACGAGACGGCGCACGTCACGCAGCACCATTTCGCCCGTGGGCTCGTCGCACAGCGCCGGCAGTCCATCACCGCCGCGGCCGCGATGCTCGCCACTGTACTTCTCGGTGCCGTCGCAGGCGGTGCGAGCAGTCCGGACATCATCGAGGGGGGCATCGCCGCCGCGCAGGGCATGGCGGCGCAGCAGGAGATCAACTACACGCGCACCCAGGAGTGGGAGGCCGACCGCGTCGGTATGCAGTATCTGTCCAAGGCGGGTTACAGCCCCTATGGGATGGCGGACGCCTTCGAGATGCTGCAGCAGCGCTACGGCTACGAGCAGGGCTTCATTCCGAAGTTCCTGAACAACCATCCCGTCACGCCCGATCGCATCGCGGAGGCGCGGGACCGCGCCGCGCGTCTGCCGAAGCCGGCGAACCTGCATGACTCGGTGATGTACGGCCTGGTTCGCGAGCGACTGCGCGTGCTTACCGCAGACTCCAACTTCGACATCCTCGGGTATTACCGCAAGCGTCTGGAGTCGAACACACCGGCGCTCGAGGACCAGTACGGCTATGGCGTCGCGCTCATCGCGCGCGGCCAGCCCGCGAAAGCGGTGAAGGTCCTGCAACCGCTCGTCTCCGAGCACCAAGGGGTGATCCTGCTGCGCAGCGCGCTCGGCCAGGCGCAGGTCGAGGCGGGTGAAGTGCGCCAAGGGCTCGCGACCTTCGCCGAGGGCGAGGTGCTCTTCCCGCGCAACGTGCCGCTCACCGTGCGCTACTCCGAGGCGCTCATCAAGGCAGGACGCGGCCGCGAGGCTCACGAGCTGCTGCTCGATCTGTTCAACAATGTCGAGCCGACGCCCATGCAGATCAAGCTCACCGCCCAGGCGGCGAGCGCGGCCGGCGATCCCGGGGATGCGTACTACTACATGGGCGAGTATCAGATCTCGAACGGCAACCTGCCCCTCGCAACCCAGCAGCTGCGGCTTGCCCTCGCGACGCCGCACCTCAACAACGTCCAGCGCGAGCGCTACAGCGCACGCCTCGCGGAGATTCGCGACTTCCTCCAGCAGGAGCAGCGAGAGCAGCGCGGCCGCAACCAGCTCACGAGCAGCGGCGGCAACGGTCTCGATTTCACCCCCCGCTGAGTGCCTCCTCGGCTTGGCTGATACAATCCGGCGCTTTGGCTCGGGCGTTCCAGACCATGCCGACTCCCATCTCGCGCGGCGCCGTACTCGTCGCTCTCTTGAGTGGACTGCTCTCGGCCTGCGCCACACAGGCCGCCCACCGCGATCCGCGCGATCCGTGGGAGCCGATGAATCGCAAGATTTTCGCGTTCGACCTCGCGTTCACCCGCAAGGTTGCGCTGCCCGTCGGGCACACCTACCAGCGCGTCACGCCGAAGGTCGTGCAGACCGGGATCGGGAATTTCTTCGACAACCTGCGGTACCCGGTCGTCTTCGTGAACGATCTGCTGCAGGGAAAGCTCAAGCCTTTCCTGAGCGACACGGGGCGCTTCTTGTTGAACTCGACGGCTGGCATCGGCGGGCTGTTCGATCCGGCATCGCAGGCGCACTTGCCGAAGAACGACACCGATTTCGGCGTGACGCTCGGCACCTGGGGTGCCGGACCCGGTCCTTACCTGGTGCTGCCGTTCCTCGGCATGTCGGATGTTCGCGACGCCTCCGGACACGTGCCGGATTACTTCCTCTCACCCACCTACTACATCAACACCACATGGATTTGGCTCAGCCTGGATGCCGTTTATCTGCTGGACACCGACTCTCGCACGCTGATCCCCGCGTACAACCTGCTGCAGTCTCAGCATCCATTCGATGAATACGCGTTCGCGCGCAACGCCTATCTGCAGCAGCGCGAGTTCAAAATTCACGGGCAGTCGGTGAAGTCGCAGGAAGAGCAGGAGCTCGAGCTCCAGAAATCGCTCGAAGACTCCGGATCGGATGACAC
This sequence comes from Steroidobacteraceae bacterium, assembly GCA_035606175.1. Classification (GTDB taxonomy): domain Bacteria; phylum Pseudomonadota; class Gammaproteobacteria; order Steroidobacterales; family Steroidobacteraceae; genus JASHUC01. The sequence continues at coordinate 7,976 of DATNFW010000058.1, forward strand.
CTCGCCGCCGGGATCATCGCCCAAGCAATAGGCTTTCTACCTCGCTGATGCGCGCGATCGCAGAGATCGCCTCGGGCACCCCCGAATAGCGCAGCTCACGCCCGCTGCGCCGTCCCCACGCGAGCCACTCGAGAAGCACGGCGAGCCCCGCGCTGTCGGATGCGCCGACACCGGAGCAATCGACCGAAATGGGGCTGCCGGAGGCGGAGGAGAATGCCGCGATGCCGCTCGAGAGTGCGCCCCGCGCCGTGGCAAAAGTGAGCGGGCCGGTCACGGCATACCGGTCGGGCGCGGTCCGTGTGACCTGGACTGTGACCTGGGCAGTGCGCGTCGGGTCGGCCATGACGACGGCGTGTCAGGTTTTCCGGTCAGATTTTCCGGCGCCCGGGTTCGGCAGCTGAGCCGGCTTCTCTCCGCGCTTGAGCCGTTGGATCACGGCATCGAGACCCTGCGCCTCAATTTGGGCGCCGAAGTCGTCGCGGAAGCTCTTGACGTAGCTGATGCCCTCGAGGATCACATCCCAGGCTTTCCAGCCGTTCGAGGTTCTGCGCAGGGCAAAGTTGACCTTGACCGATGAGCCGTCGTCGCGGCGGATCTCGGTGCGCACGAGCGCGTTCTTGTCCTCGGCGCCCACTTTCGTCGGAATCACGCGCAGCCGATCGGTTCGGAATCCGAGCAGTGCGTTCCCGTAGTTGGCGAACATCGAATTCTCGAAGGCATCCACGAATTCCTTCCGCTGCTGAGGCGTCGCGGTGCGCCAGTAGCGGCCGAG
>DATNFW010000059.1:0-22965 GCA_035606175.1 Steroidobacteraceae bacterium
TCGGCATCATCCTGCTCATCGGCATCGTGAAGAAGAACGCGATCCTGATGATCGACTTTGCGATCGATGCCGTGCGCTCGCAGGGACTGCCCCCGCTCGAGGCGATCCATCAGGCGTGCCTGCTGCGCTTTCGGCCGATCCTCATGACGACGGTGGCGGCGATTTTCGGTGCGCTACCGCTGATGTTCGGTACCGGCACGGGCTCGGAGCTGCGCCATCCGCTCGGGGTGAGCATCGTCGGGGGCCTGCTCGTGAGCCAGCTGCTCACGCTCTATACGACGCCGGTGATCTATCTCGCGTTCGACCGGCTTGCGAAGCGCTTCTCGCGGGGCGAGGAGCCGGCCGGCGAGGGCGAGCTCGCGGACACCCCGACGTGAGTCGCGCGGATCGTTCAACATGAACATCTCGGCGCCGTTCATCAAGCGTCCCGTCGCGACGATCCTCCTGACACTCGGCATCGCCTGCTCTGGAGCGGCCGCCTTCACGCTGCTGCCCGTCGCCCCGCTCCCCCGCATCGACCTGCCGGCCATCTTCGTCACCGCAGCGCTCCCGGGGGCGAGTCCCGAGGTGATGGCGAGCAGCATCGCAACGCCGCTCGAGCGGCACCTCGGATCGATCGCCGACGTGGACGACATGACCTCCACGAGCACCGTCGGCTCGACGAACATTCAGCTCACGTTCGGCACCGGCCGCGACATCAACGGAGCCGCGCGCGATGTGCAGGCGGCGATCGAGGCGGCGCGTCAGGACCTGCCGTCCGCGCTCACGCGCAATCCGTCGTACCGTCGCATCAATACTTCTCAATTCCCCGTGCTCGCACTCGCTCTGACCTCGGATGTGCTCACGCAGGGGCAGATCTACGACGCCGCGGACGCGATGATCTCGCAGCGACTGTCGCAGATCGAGGGCGTCGGGGCGGTGAACGTCAACGGCAGTGCTCTGCCCGCGGTACGCGTGGAGCTCAATCCGCTTGCGCTCGCGCGTTTGGGAATCGGGCTGCAGGACGTACGCGCCGCCATTTCGAACGCGAACGCGAATGCGCCCAAAGGCGCGATCGCAACGGAGGGACGGAGCTATCAGATCTACACGAACGACAACGCACGCGATGCCTCCGCATACCGCGATCTGATCATCGCGAACCGCAACGGCGCGACCGTCCGGCTGGGCGATGTGGCGGCCGTCTCGGATATGCAGGACGGGGCAACCGAGAACATCCGCACTTACGGTGTGTACAACGGCAAGCCCGCCATAACCGTCGAGGTGCTGCAGCAGCCGGGTGCCAACATCATCAAGGTGGTCGATGCCGTGAAGGCGGCGCTGCCACAGTTGAAAGCGGCAATCCCGAAGGTCGACATGCACGTCACCTTCGATCGTTCGATCGGCATCCGCGCCTCGCTTCGTCAGGTCGAGAAGACGCTGCTCATCGCCGTCGCAATGGTGATTCTGGTCGTGTACGTCTTCCTGCACAGCTGGCGCTCGGCGCTCGTGCCGGCGGTCGTCGTGCCGACCTCTCTGATCGGTACGTTCGGGGCGATGTACCTGCTCGATTTCACGCTCGACACGTTTTCGCTGATGGCACTCACCATCGCAACGGGCTTCGTCGTCGACGACGCCGTCGTCGTGATGGAGAACATCATCCGCCATATCGAGGCCGGCAAGCCGCGCATGCGGGCGGCGCTCGATGCCTCCCGGGAGGTCGGCTTCACGGTGCTCGCGATGAGCCTCTCGCTGGTTGCGACTTTCGTACCGTTCGAGCTCGCGGGCGGGATCGTCGGCAGGATCTTTCGGGAGTTCGCGATCACGCTCTCGGTCTCGATCCTGATCTCACTCGCGGTCTCGCTGAGCACGACGCCGATGATGTGCGCACGGCTGCTCGGGCGGCGGCCGAGCCGTGCGCGCGCCGCGCGCGGTGCCGCGGCAGTTGCGCCGCCGATCCAGGCGACTCCGACCCAGGCGCCGCAGCGCAGCTTCGACCGCTGGTTCGACGAGTCATTCGCGAGCCTGCGGGCGGTCTACGAGCGAACGCTCGCCGTAACGCTCCGGCACCCGGGGCTCGTGATGCTCGGGCTCGCGGGCGTCATCGTCCTGACGGGCTATCTCTATTTGGCCGTCCCGAAGGGCTTCTTCCCGCAGGAGGACACCGGGCAGTTGCGCGGCGGGCTGCGCGCCGACTCCTCGGCCTCTTTCGAGCTCATCAAGAGCAAGCTGCAGCAGGTCACGGCCATCATCCAGTCCGATCCGGCAGTCGAGAGCGTCACGGGCACCGTGGGAGGCGGCGGATTCGGACCGTTTGGTGGCGGCCTCAGCGCTCGGGTCAACGTGACACTGAAGCCGCTCAGCGAGCGCACGGCGTCGGCGGATGAGGTGATCGATCGGCTTCGGCCCCGCCTCGCGCATGTGAGCGGCATCGCGACCTTCCTTCAGGCCATGCAGGACATCGGGGGCGGCGGCGGCGGACGCTCCGCGAACGCGGAATATCAATACACCCTTCTCGGGGACGATCTCAACGAGCTGCGTACGTGGTCCGACAAACTGCGCGTCGCGCTGCAGAGCGTGCCCGAGGTGACGGATGTCGATACCGATGTGCAGCAAGGCGGCCTCGAGGCGGACCTCATCGTCGACCGCGATACGGCCTACCGGCTCGGCCTCACCGAGGCGCAGATCGACAGCTCACTCGGCGATGCGTTCGCGCAGGCGCAGGTCTCGACGATCTACAACCCGTTGAGCCCGCAGCAGTATCACGTGGTCATGGAGGTCGCGCCGCAGTTCTGGCAGAGCCCCGAGACTTTGAAGAATCTGTACGTGAGCACCGCGGGCGGAGCGGTGACCGGCACACAGGCGACACAGGCGGTCGCCGGCACGATTCAGCTGAAGGGCCGCTCTGCCGCGGGCTCGGGCACGTCGAGCACGAGCAACGCCGCTCAGGATGTTGCGCGCAATCTCGCAGCGAACTCGCTCGCGAACGCCGGCCGCGGCAACACCTCGACGGGCTCGGCCGTGAGCACCGCGCGCGAGACGATGGTTCCCTTCTCGGCCTTCAGTCACTTCGCGACCGGCTCGACGCCGGTCAGCGTCAATCACACGGGCATCTCCGCATCGACTTCCATCGCGTTCAATCTGCCCGACGGGGTCACCCTCGATCGGGCACTCGCCGCAATCGAGCGCACGATGGAGCAGATTCACGTCCCGGTGAGCATCCGCGGCAGCACGTACGGCACGGCGCGGCTCTTCCAGCAGCAATCTAGCAACGAGCCGCTCATGCTCCTCGCCGCCGTGATCGCGATCTACGTCGTGCTCGGCGTTCTCTATGAGAGCTACGGCTATCCGCTCATCATCCTCTCGACGATACCGTCGGCCGGTCTCGGTGCGCTGCTCGCCCTCATGGTGACCGGCACGCAGCTCGGACTCGTCTCCTTCCTCGGCATCCTTCTACTGGTCGGCATCGTGATGAAGAATGCGATCATCCTGATCGATTTTGGAGTCGACGCGGAGCGGCGGCTCGGGCTTCCCCCGCGCGCGGCGATCGCCCATGCGTGCTCGATCCGCTTCCGCCCGATCATGATGACGACGGGTGCAGCCATCGCCGCGGCATTGGTACTCGCGCTCTCGCACGGCCCCGGCACCGAGATGACCCGACCGCTCGGCATCGCGATCGTGGGCGGGCTCCTCGCGAGCCAGGTGCTTACGCTGTACACGACGCCGGCCGTTTATCTCTGCGTGAATTGCCTCGCGGGGCGGGTTGCACGGCTTTTCGGGCGGCGCTCCCCGCCGGTTGACGTCGGCGGATCGCACGCCGGAGCCGGCGCATGAGACAGCTCCGGGGGGTCTGGGTCGCGGCGGGTGTCGCGCTCATCGCGAGCGGCTGCGCGGTCGGCCCCAACTACAAGCGCCCGCCGTTCGTCACGGCAGCGGCATACAAAGAGCAGGACGGCTGGAAACCGAGCGAGCCTGCCGACACCCTCGCCCGCGGCCAGTGGTGGCTCATCTTCCACGACGACGTGCTCGACGATCTCGAGTCGCGCGTGGCGATCTCCAACGAGAACATCAAGGCCGCCGCCGCCGCGGTGCTGGAAGCGCGAGCGCTGGTCCATCAAGCTCAGGCGAGCTTCTGGCCGAGTCTGTCGGTCAGCACGTCCGCCGAGCGCACTTCGGGCGGAGGCGGCGGCGGATTCGTGATCCCGGGCGGCTCGGGCGGCGCGGCTTTCGCCGCAGGCTCCTCGGCTCGCACGTTCTATAGTGCCGGTGCCTCCCTCGATTGGGGACTGGACATCTGGGGTGAGGTACGGCGCAACGTCGAGAGTGCGCGCGCATCCGCGCAGTCGAGCGCCGCGGCGCTCGCGGCCGCGCAGCTCTCTGCGCAGGCCGAGCTCGCAATCGATTATTTCCAGCTGCGGGCACAAGACCAGCTGCAGATCCTGCTCACCGACATCGTGGCCGCCGACCAGCAGGCCTTCAAGATCGCGCAGGCGCGCTATCGCGTGGGCGTTGCGTACAGGGCGGATATCGTCACGGCGCAAACGGAGCTGCTCTCCGCGCAGGCTCAGCAGGTCAACTCCGGCATTCAGCGCGCAACGCTCGAGCACGCGATTGCAGTGCTCGTCGGCTCCCAACCCGCCGTTTTCTCGATCAAGCCCGGATCGCTTGCGACCAATGTGCCCACGGTTCCGCCCGGGGTTCCTTCGATGCTGCTCGAGCGCCGCCCGGACATCGCGCAGGCCGAGCGCAACATGGCGGCCGCCAACGCCAAGATCGGCGTCGCGATCGCCGCGTTCTTTCCGAGTCTCACGCTGTCGGGCTCCGATCAGTATCAGGGAACCGTGTTCGACAAGCTGATTCGCGCCTCCAATCGCGTATGGTCCTTCGGACCCTCTCTCGCCGAGACGCTCTTCAACGGAGGGGCTCGCTGGGCGCAGGTCGCCGCATCGCGCGCGACGTACCAGGCGAGCGTGCATGATTATCGCCAGACGGTGCTCGCCGGTCTGCAGCAGGTGGAGGACGAGCTCGTCACTCTGCGCGTGCTCGAGAAGCAGGCGGTGATCGAGGATCAGCTCGTCAAGGCTTCACGCGAAGCCGAGACTCTGACGCTCAATCAGTACAAGGCAGGCACGGTTCCCTACAGCAGCGTCATCTCGGCGCAGACGACCCGCCTCACGAGCGAGGAGACTGCACTCACCGTGCAGCTCGATCGGCTCACGGCGAGCGTGACGCTCATCGACGCGCTCGGGGGAGGATGGAACGCCTCGCAGCTCGGACACTGAGCCGAGGACGCTCAGGCAGTCGCAAAGAGCTGCCGGGCGATGTCGCGGAAGGATTTGAACTCGAGCGCGTTCCCTGAAGGGTCGAACAGGAACATCGTCGCCTGCTCGCCGGGCTCGCCCGCAAAGCGCACGTGCGGCTCGATGAGAAATTGCACACCGTGCCGCCGCAGCCGCTCCGCGAGCGCCTCCCACTCCCGCATCTCGAGCACCACACCACAGTGCGGAACGGGCACACTATCGCCGTCGACCGGATTGAGATGCGCGGCCAAGCGCCCGTCCCGGCCGAGTGCCGGGTTCAAATGGCAGACCAGCTGGTGGCCGTAGAGGTCGAAGTCCACCCAGTGCTCTGCGCTTCGACCTTCGCCGCATCCGATGATGCCTTTGTAGAATGCGCGCGCCTCGGCGATGTCGCGCACCTGCAGGGCGAGATGGAACGGAGTGAGTGCCATGAAGCCGAAGTATACCTTCCGAGGCGCGGTCGTCCGTGCGAACCCGGATCGCATAAAAGGCCTGCCGATACATGGTCAAAGCACGTCCGGTCCGCCGAAAGTCCGCGTCTCCCGAGAGGTTGCCGGCCGCGCGGGCAAGGGCGTCTCGGTAATCTCGGGCCTTCCTCTGCCGGCCCCGGAGCTCGAATCGCTCGCAGGGCGGCTAAAAAAGCTCTGCGGTGCAGGCGGTGGAGTGAAGGACGGAAGAATCGAGATCCAGGGCGAGCATCGCGATAAGCTCCTCGCGGAGCTCGTGAAGCTCGGCTTCGATGCCAAGCGCGGGGGCGGTTGAGGGCGCACGGCGCGCCGGCGGTCGGTTGCATGGCCGAACGGGTTTCTGTAAGAATCTCGTAAGGAAAGTATTCATTCATTACGACGCGGGGGGCTCATGAGCCACATTCGGCCCCAGAGAGCGCGGTATACCCTAACCGCCTGATGAGCTCGGACGTACCTGACGTACGCAACGCTCTGCCCGACGATGTGCGGGCGCTGCTCCGCGAGCGCATTGAATCCTACGAAGAGCTCGAGGCACTTCTTGCACTCGAGCGCTTGCGCGGCAACGGCAAGACGGTAGATGAGCTCGGCGCGAGCGTTCACGTCGGCGCACCGCTCATCGAGCGCGCCCTGCGCTCGCTCGAGGCACGATCCCTCATCGAGTGTCGGGCTTCCGCTGCCGGGGACCGTGCGCGGCAGCCCGAGCCCCGTTATTTTTACGCACCTGCGAGCCCGGAGCTGGACGGCGCGGTGCAAGCGCTCGCGAAAGCCTACGCAGAGCAGCCGATTCCGATCATCAAGGTAATGAGCGAGAACGCGATCCAACGCATGCGCACGGGCGCGGCGCGAGCATTCGCGGACGCGTTCATATTGCGGAAGGACAAGAACGATGGCTGAGGCCGTGTACGCGCTCTGCGGCGTGACGAGCATCTTATGCGCGATTCTGCTGCTGCGCGGCTGGCGGGAGACCCGGGCACGCCTGCTCTTCTGGGCGAGTCTGTGCTTCATCGGCCTCGCGCTCGACAACATCATCGTGTTCATCGATTTCGTGCTCACTCCCGCGAGCGTCGACCTGTTCTGGTACCGCACGCCGGTCGCGCTCGCCGGAATGCTCGTGCTCGTCTACGGCCTCATCCGGGAAACGAGATAGGGAGTCGCAATGCGAACGTTTCTCTGGGGAGTCCTCGCGATGGCTTGCGTGGTCGTCGCGATCTTCTTCTTCCATTACTGGAGGGTGAGCCGCGACCGCCTGTTCGCCTACTTCACGGTCGCCTTCGCCGCGATGGCGCTCGACTGGCTCGGACACGCACTCGTGATCGCGGCGGACCCTTTCCGCGCCGAAGTCTACTCAGTGCGCTTGTTTGCTTTCGTCGTAATCCTCGTCGCGATCATCGATAAGAACCATCAATCGCGCCGTCGCTGACGGCCGCGGATCCGCTCGCGCTTCGTCTCACCGCGTAATACCGGAACGCGGCAGGGAACTCCCCTGCACGCGCGGGGTTAAGCGCAACGACCCCATCATTGCGCGAGAGCCCGCGTGACCCCTCCTTTCGAGCTCGCAATGCTCGCCGTGTACTTCGGCGCGGTCCTCACGCTCGTCGCCGTGATGATCGGGCTGTCTTACCTGCTCGGTCCGCGGCGCCTGACGCGCGCAACCGTACAACCGTTCGAATCCGGCATGCTGCCGGTCGGCGACGCGCGGCTGAGGTTTCCCGCGCAGTTCTATCTGATCGCCATGATATTCGTCGTGTTCGATCTCGAGGCGGTCTTCATCTACGCCTGGGCCGTCGCCGCTCGCGAGGTTGGCTGGGCAGGCTACGTCGAGGTCATGGTGTTCATCGCGATACTCGCCGCAGCGCTCGCCTATCTCTGGCGCGGCGGCGCACTCGACTGGACGCCGGTGCGCAGCCGCCGGCTAAGAGGGTGACGGCGTGCGCTGGTCGCTCGTCAGCGCGCAAGGGGCCGGAGGCGCTCAACCGAAGCCATCGTCGGGCGGTACCTTCACCGATGCCGTGCGGCGCAACCTCATCCTCTGCAAGCTCGAGGATCTCGTCGCGTGGGGCCGCAAGTACTCGCTCTGGCCCTTCAACTTCGGCCTCTCCTGCTGCTATGTGGAGATGGCGACCGCGTTCACGAGCAAATACGACATCGCGCGCTTCGGCGCCGAGGTGCTGCGAGCGACGCCGCGCGAGTCCGATCTGATCGTGATCTCGGGGACCGTATTCATCAAGATGGCTCCCGTCATCAAATGGCTCTACGACCAGATGCTCGAGCCGCGCTGGGTCATCTCCATGGGATCCTGCGCGAACTCGGGCGGCATGTACGACATCTACAGCGTCGTACAGGGCGTCGATAGCTTCTTGCCCGTCGATGTGTATGTGCCCGGCTGCCCGCCGCGTCCCGATGCGCTCCTGGAAGGGCTCGTGTTGCTGCAACAATCCATCGGCGCCGACCGGCGGCCGCTCTCCTGGGTGGTCGGCCCGCAAGGCATCGAGCGGGCCCCGCGCCCGAGCCTGCGCGATCTGAAACGCGCGGAGCGCGGGAAGCAAACGGAGTTGCGGCCTCCGGATAGCGTCTGACGGAGTCACCGTGGCGACTCGCGTCGATACGCACCCCTCGTGCACCGCGCCCGCGCCGATCGTGGCCGAGCTCGCGGAGCGCTTCGGCTCGGACGCCTTCACCTTGCAGTCCGCGCGCGATGGCGTGCCGACGCTCTGGACGGACCCCGAGCATTTGAAGCCGATGCTCAGGCATGCCAAGGAGGAGGCGCAGCCCTCCTACCGGATGCTCTACGACCTCACGGCAATCGACGAGCGGCTGCGCACGCATCGCGAGGGTCAGCCGCCGAGCGATCTCACGCTTGTCTACACGCTCATGTCGTTCGACGGCGGAAGCGATATCCGCTTCAAGCTGCCGCTCCCCGCAGACCGCGCGAACGTCGCGACGATCTGCGATCTCTGGCCGAACGCGAACTGGTACGAGCGGGAGGCCTGGGACATGTTCGGCATCCGCTTCGCCGGTCATCCGCATTTGAGACGAATTCTGCTGCCGCCGAACTGGAGCGGCCACCCGCTGCGCAAAGACTCCCCCGCGCGGCGCACCGAGGTCGGACTCTACTCGCTCGATGAGGCCGGCGACCTCGCAGGCGAGGACGCGATGCGCTTCCGTCCGGAGGACTACGGCCTCGCACGTCACGGCGACTCGTCCGATTTCATGTTCCTCAACCTCGGCCCGAATCATCCGAGCGTGCACGGCGTATTCCGCATCGTCCTGCAGCTCGAGGGAGAGGAGATCGTCGATGCGGTGCCGGACATCGGTTTCCATCATCGTGGGGCCGAGAAGATGGACGAGCGCCATTCCTGGCACACCTACATCCCGTACACCGACCGCGTCGACTATCTCGGTGGCGTGATGAACAATTTTCCGTACGTCCTGGCGGTCGAGCGACTCGCCGGCATCGAGGTGCCTCCGCGAGCGCGGGTGATCCGCATCCTGCTCGCGGAGCTCTTCCGTATCGCGAGCCACCTCGTCTTCTACGGCACGATGGCTCAGGACCTGGGGCAGCTCTCCCCGGTCTTCTACATGTTTACCGACCGCGAGCGCGTCTTCGAGATCATGGAGGCGATCTGCGGCTTTCGCATGCATCCGGCGTTCTTCCGGATCGGCGGTGTCGCGCTGGACTTGCCGCAGGGCTGGGACCGGATGGTCCGCGATTTCCTCGCCTATTTGCCCAAGCGGCTCGACGAGTACGAAGCGCTCGTCATGAAGAACCGCATTTTCAAAGAGCGCACGCAGGGCGTCGGCACATTTTCAACGGCCGATGCGCTCGAGTGGGGCATCACCGGGCCGCAGCTGCGGGCGACGGGCTTCGCTTGGGATTACCGCAAGGCGCGTCCCTACGGCGGCTACGACGAGCTGGAGTTCGACGTGCCGACGGGGCGGCACGGGGACTGCTACGACCGGGTCGCCGTGCGCGTGGAGGAGATGCGGCAAAGCTTGCGGATCATCGGCCAGTGTGTCGAGAACATGCCCGGCGGCTCTTACAAGTCGCTCAACCCGCTCGCCACCCCGCCGCTCAAGGAGCGGACGATGCACGACATCGAAACGCTCATCACCCATTTCCTCTCCGTGAGCTGGGGACCCGTCGTACCGCCGGGCGAAGTGTGCATCAGTATCGAAGCTACGAAGGGCATCAACGGCTACTACCTCGTGAGCGATGGCGGCACAATGTCTTATCGCACGCGCATCCGCACGCCCTCCTTCCCGCATCTGCAGATGATCCCGTTCCTCGCGCGCGGTGTGCTGATCGCGGACCTCATCGCGATCATCGGCAGCATCGACTTCGTCATGGCGGATGTCGACCGGTGAGCGAGCCGCAATCGAATCCGGCGACGAGCCCCGATCGCGAGCGGCACGCGGCGACCGCCGGCCTCGAGCCCGACGAGCGCGAGGAGCTCGTGCAGCTCACGCATCGCTACCGGGACCGCCGCGCCGCCTGCATCGAGGCTCTCAAACTCGTGCAACGCCGGCATCGCTGGGTCTCCGACGAGCGGCTTGCCGAGCTCGCGGAGCTTCTCGGCATGACGCGCGAGGAGCTCGACGGGGTCGCGACGTTCTACAACCTCGTTTTCCGCCGCCCCGTAGGGCGTCACGTGATTCTCATTTGCGACAGCGTCTCCTGCTGGATCGCCGGGCACGATGCGCTGCTCGGGCATCTCGAGCGCCGGCTCGGTATTTCCCCCGGGGGCACAACGCCCGACGAGCGCTTCACGCTTCTGCCGATCGTCTGCCTCGGGCATTGCGACCATGCGCCGGCAATGATGATCGATGCCGATCTGCACGGTGACGTCGATCCTGCGCGCATCGATTCGCTGCTCGAGAGCTATCGCTGAGCCGGATGCCGGGACTCGAGATGGCGACTCCGCACCCGACCGATAGACCCCTCACCCACAACATCCGTCCGGGCGAGCCGCCGCTCGATCTCGCGGGCTACGAGCGCGCAGGCGGCTATCAGGGATTGCGCAAGGCGCTGAAGACGCTCGCGCCGACCGACGTGATGCAGGCGGTCACGGACGCGAAGCTGCGCGGCCGCGGCGGTGCGGGCTTTCCCACGGGCAACAAATGGAGCTTCGTGCCGCGCGGCAAAGATGCGCCGCACCCGCGCTATCTCATCGTCAACGCCGATGAGATGGAGCCCGGCACGTTCAAGGACCGCCTCCTGCTCGAGGGCGATCCGCATCAGATGATCGAGGGCGCGATCGTATCCGCGTACGCGATCGAGGCCGAGATCGCTTACATCTTCGTGCGCGGCGAGTACACGCTCGCGATCGAGCGCCTCGAGCGCGCCGCGGCCGAGGCCGCCGAGCGCGGCTATCTCGGACGGAACATCCTCGGAACCGCGTTCAGCCTCGAGCTGCACGTGCACTCGAGCGCGGGGCGGTACATCTGCGGGGAGGAGACTGCGCTTCTCACCTCGCTCGAGGGCCAGCGCGCCATTCCGCGCGCGAAACCACCCTACCCTCAAGCGGCCGGTGTCTGGGGCAGGCCGAGCGTCGTCAACAACGTCGAGACGCTTTGCAACGTGCCGCACATCGTGTGTCACGGCGCGGAATGGTTCCGAGGTTTGAGCCGTGGCCTCGATGCCGGAACCAAGATCTACGGCGCGAGCGGCCGCGTGAAGCGCCCCGGGGCGTGGGAGCTGCCGATGGGCACGCCGCTCGGGGAGCTGCTCGAGGAGCACGCGGGCGGGATGTGTGAAGGGTTCCGGCTCCGCGCGCTGCTGCCCGGCGGGGCTTCGACGGGATTTCTCACGCCGGAGCATCTCGATGTGGCGATGGACTTCTCTTCGGTCGAGAAGGTCGGCAGCCGCCTCGGCACGGGCGCGCTGATCGTGCTCGACGATCGCACCTGCCCGATCGGCATGCTGCGCAATCTCGAGCACTTCTTCGCGCAGGAGTCGTGCGGCTGGTGCACGCCGTGCCGGGACGGTCTGCCGTGGGTCGAGCGGCTGCTCGCCGCGATCGAGGCCGGCGAGGGAGAGCTTCGTGATCTCGAGATCCTGGAGATGCACACGCAGTTCCTCGGAATGGGCAAGACGTTCTGCGCGCATGCGCCGGGCGCGATGGCGCCCCTCGAGACGGGACTCAAATATTTCCGGGAGGATTTCGAGCGCCATATCGCGCAGAAGGGCTGCCCATGGCGACACTGATCGCTCGGCGAAAGTCGGCGGTCGCGCGGCGAGGCCGATGACGACTCTGCACATCGACGGGCGCGAGTACGAGGCGCACGAGAAGGACAACCTGCTGCACGCGTGTCTGTCGCTCGGCCTCGACGTGCCCTACTTCTGCTGGCACCCGGCCCTCGGCTCGGTCGGGGCGTGCCGGCAATGTGCCGTCAAACAGTTTCGCGACGAGAAGGACTCCCAGGGCAGGCTCGTGATGGCCTGCATGACACCCGCAGCCGACGGCGCGCGCGTCTCGATTCAGGACCCCGAGGCGAAGGCATTCCGCGCGAGCGTGATCGAGTGGCTCATGACCAACCACCCGCACGACTGTCCGGTCTGTGAGGAGGGCGGGGAGTGCCATCTGCAGGACATGACCGTGCTCACGGGGCATGCCTACCGTCGCTACCGCTTCGGGAAGCGCACGCACCGCAATCAATACCTCGGCCCCTTCGTGAAGCACGAGATGAACCGCTGCATCGCCTGCTATCGCTGTGTGCGCTTCTATCGCGACTATGCGGGCGGGCGCGACCTCGATGTCTTCGGCGCACACAACCATGTCTACTTCGGGCGCGAGTCCGACGGAGTGCTCGAGAGCGATTTCAGCGGGAATCTCGTCGAGGTGTGCCCCACCGGTGTCTTCACGGACCGCACGCTCTCCGCCCGCTACACGCGCAAGTGGGATCTGCAGAGCGCGCCCTCCGTGTGCGTTCATTGCGGACTCGGCTGCAATACTTTGGCAAACGCGCGCTACGGAGAAGTCCGCCGCATCCTCAACCGTTACCACGGCGAGCTGAACGGCTACTTTCTCTGCGATCGTGGCCGCTACGGCTACGACTTCGTGAATGGCCCGGCTCGTATTCGCACGCCCCTCGAGGCCCCGCGTGTGAACAAGGGCCCTACCGCCGCTCAGCCCCTGGCACGACAGGCCGCGCTCGCGCGCGCCGTGGCAATCCTCCGCGAGGGCGATGCGATCGGCGTCGGGTCCCCGCGCGCATCGCTCGAGTCGAATTTCGCGCTGCGTGAGCTCGTCGGTCGGGAGCGCTTCCACCTCGGCATCTCCGACCGCGACGACCGCCTGCTCGCGGCGATTCTCGAGTCGCTGCGCAACGGCCCCGCACCCGCTGCAACGTTGCGCGAGGCCGAGGAGTCCGACGCGGTGCTGATTCTCGGGGAGGATGTACCCGCGACGGCCCCGCGGCTTGCGCTTGCGCTGCGCCAGATGGTGCGCCGTGCAGGCTTCGCGCGCGCCGAGCATCTGAAGGTGCCGCTGTGGCAGGACGCTGCCGTGCGCGATGTCGGCCGCGGCATCAAGAGTCCGCTCCTCATCGCGACACCCGCTGCGACGCGGCTCGATGAGCTCGCAACACTCACCGTGCGCGCCGCACCGGATGACATCGCGCGACTCGGATTCGCGGTGGCGCACGCGCTCTGTGGCGCTGCTGCGGCCGCCGCAGACCTCGATGAAGCCGCACGCGAACGGGCGTCGCGGATCGCCGAGCAGCTCTCAGGGGCACACCGCGCGGTGATCGTCGCGGGTACGAGCCTCGGCTCCGAGGCCCTCATCCGGACTGCGGCGAGCATCGCGCGAGCACTGCGCGGCCGCGGATGCGACGCCCGTCTGCTTTTCATCGTACCGGAGTGCAACAGCATCGGTACGGCCCTGCTCGGGGGAGAGCCGCTCGCGGCTGCGCTCGATGCGCTGCGCGAGGGCAGAGCGCGGACGCTCGTCGTTCTCGAGAACGATCTCTACCGGCGCGCGGAGCGAGGGGCGGTGAACGCGGCGCTCGAGGCGGCGCGCCATGTGATCGCGATCGATCACACGCTCAACGAGACCGTGCACCACGCCGAGCTGGTGTTTCCCGCAGCGACTTTCGCGGAATCGAGCGGGACGCTCGTGAGCAGCGAGGGGCGCGCGCAGCGGTTCTTCCAAGTGCTTTCTCCTCGAGGCGAGGTGTCCGCGGGCTGGCGCTGGCTCAACGAGCTCGCGCGAGCGGCTGCAATCGAGCCGGTCCGCACGGGCACCGCGAGTGCAACCCTCAAACGCTGGCGGTCGCTCGATGAGGCGATCGCGGCGCTCGGTCGCGCCTGCCCGCAGCTCGCGGCGATAGGCGATGCCGCACCGTCGGCAGCTTTCCGCGTGAGCGGCGAGCGCGTGGCGAGCGCGCCAGCGCGTGAGAGCGGGCGCACGTCCGAGCATGCGGATCGGAGCGTGTTCGAGCCCCCACCGCCGCCGCAGCCCGATGCGCCTTACACCGGCTCGATGGAGGGCTACTACGGTGTCATGCCGGGGGCGCTCTATCCGTTCTACTGGGCGCCTTCCTGGAACTCGGTCCAGTCGCTCAACAAATTCCAGCAGGAAGTCGGCGGACCTCTGCGCGGCGGGAACCCGGGCGTGCGGTTGATCGAGCCGCCCGATGGGACGAGGAGCGCCAGCGAGGCTCGCGACGGATGCGGCGAAGACAGCCACGATCGCGACATCCCGCATCCGTTCGAGCCGCGCGAGGGGCTCTGGCTGGTCGTGCCGCAGTATCACGTTTTCGGAAGCGAGGAGCTTTCCGCACTCGCGCCGGCAATCGCCGAGCGCATCGCCGGCCCGACTCTCGCGCTGCATCCCGAGGATGCCGCCGTGCTCGGGGTGCGCTCCCAGGAACCCCTGGAGCTGGTGCTCGACGGCGCCACGCATCGCGCGCTCGCGCAGCTGCATCCCGAGCTCCCGCGAGGCGTCGCGGCTTTGAGCGCCGGCTTGCCCGGTCTGCCTGCATTCGAGCTGCCGGCGTGGCTCCCCTTGCGCCGAGTCGCGTCCGCGGAGCCGCCCCGATGAGCCCCCTCGCCGCGGGCCTCGCAAACGTGTTCGGCATTCTAGTCGCACTGCTGCTGCTCGCGGCCGAGCTCACCTGGGTCGAGCGCCGGCTGCTCGGATTCTGGCAGGACCGCTACGGCCCGAACCGCGCGGGCCCGTTCGGCATGCTTCAGATCGTCGCCGACATGATCAAGATCCTCTTCAAGCAGGACTGGGTGCCGCCTTTCTCCGACCGCTCCGCCTTCGTGATCGCGCCCATGATCGTGATGGTGACGCTCTTTCTCGCGTTCGCCGTCGTGCCCATTGCGCCGGCAATCGGCGTCGCGAGCCATCTCGATGTGGGACTGCTCTTCTTTCTCGCAATGAGCGCGCTCGCGGTCTACAGCGTCGTGCTCGCCGGCTGGGCTTCCAATAGCAAGTACTCGCTGCTCGGCGGCATGCGCGCCGCGGCGCAGATGCTCAGCTACGAGGTCTTCATGGGTCTTGCGCTCATGGGCGTCGTCGTGCTCGCCGGCACCTTCGATCTCGCCGCCATCGTGCGCGCCCAGCGCGGCCTGTGGTTCATCGGACCGCAATTCGTCGGCTTCGTGATCTTCGTCGTCGCCGGCATCGCCGAGACGCACCGCCTTCCGTTCGATCTGCCGGAGGGAGAGAACGAGCTCGGCGCCGGATTCCACACGGAGTACTCGAGCATGAAGTTCGGCATGTTCTTCGTCGGCGAGTACGCGGGCATCGTGCTCGTCTCCGCGCTCATCGCGACGCTCTATCTCGGCGGCTGGCAAGGCCCGCTCCTGCCGCCGATTCTGTGGTTCCTCATCAAGACGTTCTTCTTCGTCGGCTTTTTCATTCTGCTGCGTGCGGCTCTGCCGCGGCCGCGCTACGACCAGCTCATGGCCTACGGATGGAAGGTGATGCTGCCGCTCGCCCTCATCAATCTCGCCGTAACCGGCGCCGTCGTCGTGGCGCGCGCTGCGCACTGAGAGAGCGTGGAGAGCCCATCATGCTGAGTGCACTCAGAACGCTGTGGTTCACGTTCCTGCACCTCTTCCGGCGGCGGGAGACGATCCTCTACCCGGAGCAGAAGCCCTACCTCGCACCCCGCTACCGGGGCCGCATCGTGCTCACGCGCGATCCGGACGGCGAGGAGCGCTGTGTCTCCTGCTATCTCTGCTCGGTCGCCTGCCCCGTCGATTGCATCTCCCTGCAGAAGACCGAGGAGAACGGCCGCTGGTATCCGGCCTTCTTTCGCATCAACTTCTCGCGCTGCATCTTTTGCGGCTACTGCGAGGAGGCGTGCCCGACCTACGCCATCCAGCTCACGCCCGATTTCGAGATGTCCGAGTACGAGCGTCCGAACCTCGTCTACGAGAAGGAGGATCTGCTGATCAGCGGCACGGGCAAGTATCCCGGTTACAGCTTCTACCGTGTCGCAGGGCTCGCCATCCCGGGCAAGGACAAGGGAGAGGCTGAGCGCGAGGAGCCGCCGGTCGATCTGAAGGGCCTGCTGCCTTGAACGCCGCCTTCTATCTGGCCGCCGCCGTTGCGGTGATCGCGACGGTGCTCACGATCACACGGACGAGCGCGGTTCACGCGCTTCTCTATCTTGTGGTGTCGCTCCTCGCCGTGGCCGTCGTCTTCTACGTGCTCGGCGCCCCCTTCGCGGCCGCGCTCGAGGTGATCGTCTACGCGGGGGCGATCATCGTGCTGTTCGTCTTCGTGGTGATGATGCTCAACCTCGGTGAGGCGGCGGCGGCCGAGGAACGGCGCTGGATCGCGCCGCGCTACTGGATCGGCCCTGCGGCCCTGTCGGCGCTCCTCGCCGCAGAGCTCTGCTATCTCTATGTCTCCGGGGCGGCGCAGCCTTCCGGGGGCGCAGTGCGCCCGACAGTCGTCGGCGCAGCGCTCTTCGGCCCGTACCTGCTCGCCGTCGAGCTCGCATCCATGCTCCTGCTCGCCGGTCTCGTCGGCGCTTACCACATCGGGCGCCATCTGTTCGCCGACGGCGCCGCGCGAGCCGGGCCGGACGGGCCGCGCGGGGAGTGACGATGGCGAGCGTTTCGCCGAGCCAGGCGCTGCTCCTTGCCATGATCCTGTTTGCGCTCGGCCTCGCAGGCGTGCTCGCGCGGCGCAATCTCGTATTCCTGCTCATGTCGATCGAAATTATGCTCAATGCGGCGGGGCTCGCCTTCGTCGTCGCCGGCAGTCGCTGGCACCAGCCCGACGGGCAGATTCTCTTCATTCTCGTCCTGACGCTTGCGGCCTCCGAGGTGGCCGTGGGTCTTGCCCTGATCCTGCGCATTCATCAGCGCAATGCCTCGCTCGATGCGGACGCCGCTGCGAAGTTGAAGGGCTGACGCCGTGCCCCCGATCCTCTGGCTCATCCCCGGGCTGCCCCTCTTCGGTTTCGTTGCCCTCTATCTCTCGGCCGGACGCATGCCGCACCGCGCGGCGGCGGCGATCGGTGTGGGCTCGATCGGCCTCGCGACTCTCCTCGCCTTCGCGTTCGCTCACTGGTTCCTGGGCGCCTCGCTCCCGGGGGACGTCTATCTCGAGACGGCATGGCGTTGGATCACGATCGGCGGCTTCGATCCCGCCGTCGCGTTCCGCCTCGATCCGCTCTCGCTCGTGATGATGCTCGTCGTCACGTTCGTCGGTTTCCTGATCCATCTCTATTCCGCCGAGTTCATGGCGAAGGACGAGGGTTACGGCCGATTCTTCGCCTACATGAATTTGTTCGTCGCGGCGATGCTGACGCTCGTTCTCGCCGACAATCTGCTCGTGCTTTATGCGGGCTGGGAGGGGGTGGGCCTCGCAAGCTATCTGTTGATCGGCTTCTGGTATCGCGACCCGGCGAACGGCGCCGCGGCGAGAAAGGCGTTCATCCTGACGCGCATCGGCGACACCGCCTTCATCATCGGCTTGTTCCTGCTCTTTCACGAGCTCGGCACGCTCGATATCGCGACCCTCATGGCCCGCGCGCACGAGACTTGGGCGACCGGTTCCGCCGTCGCGAATGCCGCCGCAGCCCTCCTGCTCGCGGGCGCGCTCGGCAAATCCGCCCAGTTGCCCCTGCAGACCTGGTTGCCCGATGCGATGGCGGGCCCGACGCCGGTGTCTGCGCTGCTCCATGCGGCCACGATGGTCACAGCGGGCGTCTACCTCATCGCACGCACCCATGAGCTCTTCGAGCTCGCGCCGGCCGTCGAGTTCACCGTGGCTGTCATCGGTGCCGCGACACTCCTTCTCGCCGCGTGCAGCGCGCTCAATCAACACGACATCAAGCGCATTCTCGCCTACTCGACCATGAGCCAGATCGGCTACATGTTTCTCGCGCTCGGCGTCGGCGCGTGGACGGCGGCGATCTTCCACTTCATGACGCACGCCTTCTTCAAGGCGCTGCTGTTCCTCGCGGCCGGCGCAGTGATGATGCGGCTCAATGATGAGCACGACATCTTCCGCATGGGCGGGCTGTGGCGCCGGATGCCCGTCGCATTCGTGAGCTTTCTCATCGGCGCCTCCTCTCTCGCTGCGCTGCCGCTCGTCACGGCGGGCTTCTACAGCAAGGACATGATCCTCTGGGGCGTTTGGTCCTCGGGACCCGCCGGACCCGGATTGTGGGCGACGGGATTCGTCGGCGCGTTCATCACGGCGCTCTATAGCTTTCGCGCGGTGTTCGTCATGTTCTTCGGCGATGCACGGCGCACGCCCTCCGGCCGTTACGGCTGGTGCATCGTCGCCCCGCTCGCCGTGCTTTCCGCTCTCGCGCTCACCGGCGGGTTCGTCAACATTCCCTCGGCGCTCGGCAACGTCAACTCGTTCTCGGACCTGCTCGCGCCGGTTCTGCCCGCCCGGCAGGAGGTGACCACGGCATCCACGACTCAGGCGATCGTCATGGCCGCGACCTCCCTCCTCGTCCTGCTCGGCGTATACCTCGCCTATCTCACATACATCCAGCGCGCGCAGGTTCTGCGGCGTATCGCGACGTCCTCGCCTGCGCGCGCGCTCGCCGGCTTCTGGTTCGGAGGGTGGGGATTCGACACGCTCTACGAGCATATCTTCGTGCGTCCGTTCCTCGCTCTCGCGCGCCTCAATCGTAACGACATCGTCGATGCCTGCTATGGCGGCCTCGTCGTGGCGAGCCGCACTCTTAACCGGGCGCTCAGCCGGACGGTGACCGGGCGCGTGCGTGCCTACGCCGCATGGGTCGCCGTGGGCTCGCTCGCGGCCCTCGCCATCGCTTTGTTCCTCCAATGATCGTCTGGCTCATCGGCATCCTGGTGCTCGGCGCCGCCGCGGCCTGGCTCGCGGAGCGGCTGCATCGCGATGCGCCGCGATGGATCGCGCTTGCGGCGCTTGCGGCGCATTTCGGCGTGCTGGTATCGATCTGGACCGGCGCGAGCGGCGGTCCGTGGATCGCCAACCTCCAGGTACCGTGGATTGCCGAGCTCGGAATCTCGTTCCATCTCGCCCTCGATGGGCTCACGGTCCTGCTGCTGCTCCTCACCGAAGCCCTCGGAGTCGTCGCGGTGCTCGCCTCGTGGCGCGAGATCGAGTCCCGGGTCGGGCTCTTCCATTTTAATCTGCTGTTGACTCTCGCAGGCGTTGCCGGCGTCTTCCTCGCGCTCGACCTGTTCCTGTTCTTCTTCAGCTGGGAAGCGATGCTCGTCCCAATGTACTTCATCATCGCAGTCTGGGGACACGAGCGGCGCATCTATGCCTCGATCAAGTTCTTCATCTTCACGCAGGGCAGCGGGCTTTTGATGCTGCTCGCGATTCTCGGCCTCGCGCTCGCGCACCGGCGGGCGACCGGGACGCTCACCTTCGACTACTTCGCGCTGCTCGACACTCCGCTCGATCCCACTACGGGCTTCTGGCTCATGCTGGGATTCTTCATCGCTTTCGTCGTGAAGCTGCCCGCATTCCCGTTCCATACCTGGCTGCCAGATGCGCATACGGAAGCTCCGACCGCGGGCAGCGTGATTCTCGCCGGTGTGCTTCTCAAGACCGGCGCTTACGGCCTCTTGCGGTTCGTAGTACCGCTCTTTCCAGTTGCCGCGCACGAGATTGCGCCGGCCGCCATGTGGCTCGGCGCGATCGGCGTGCTCTACGGAGCCGTGCTCGCCTTCGCACAGAGCGACATGAAGCGCCTCGTCGCTTACTCGAGCGTGAGCCACATGGGCTTCGTGCTGCTCGGCGTCTTCGCCTGGAATGCGCTCGCGCTCGAAGGCGTCGTCGTCCAAATCGTTGCCCACGGATTGAGCACCGGCGCGTTGTTCATCGTGGTCGGCTTCATTCAGGAGCGGCTGCACACGCGCGACATGCGCCGCATGGGCGGCCTCGCCTCGGACGTGCCCCGCCTCGCCGGGCTCGCGCTGACATTCGCGATCGCCTCGCTCGGCCTGCCCGGCCTCGGAAACTTCGTCGGCGAGTTCCTCGTGCTGCTCGGCGGGTTCGGCGTCAATCGAGCCGCGACTATCGTCGCCGCGTGCGGACTCGTGACCGCCGTCGTGTACGCGCTGACGCTCGTGCAGCGCGCTCTGCACGGCGGTCCACGCGAGCCCAGGATGATCCGCGACACCTCGATCCGTGAGACTGCCGCGCTCGGTGCGCTTGTCGCCGCACTCGTTTGGCTCGGCTTCTATCCGCAGCCGCTGCTCGATGCGGCGGCGGACGGGATCGGCAATCTTCAGAATCCCGCATCGCGCATCGCCGCAGCCGCCGGTCCGCAGTCGCCGCCTCGTGCGAGCCCCGCGAGGCGCGGCCCGTGACGATCTCCGATCTGATTGCTCTGCTGCCGCTCGTCGTTCTAACGGCGTTCACCGTCGCGCTGCTGCTTCTGATCGCATTTCGTCGCAACCATGCGGCCGCTGCCGCGCTCTGCGTGCTCGGACTGGCGCTCGCCTTCGCCGCCGTGCCGGCGGCCGCGACGCGGCACGCGCCGATCGATGTGACGGAGCTCATTTCAGTCGACGGCTACACGCTCTTCTTCCAAGGACTCATTCTGCTCGCCTCCCTCGGCGTGGCACTGCTCTCTTACGGCTATCTCGCAGGCCGCGAGTCCCTCCCGCGCGAGGAGTATTACGTACTGCTTCTGACGGCAACGCTGGGTGCGGCTACGGTCGTCGCGAGCCGGCATTTCGCCTCCTTCTTTCTCGGGCTCGAGATGCTCAGCCTCTCGCTGGTGGCACTCGTCGCCTATCCCGCGGTGCTGGAGAGGCCGGTGGAGGCGGGGCTCAAATATTTGTTGCTGGCCGGCATTTCCTCCGCGTTTCTGCTGCTCGGGATTGCGCTCGTGTATTTCGTCGCGGGAGGACTAGCGCTCGGCTCGATCGCGATTGCGGCCCGCCACGCAGGCGCGATCGCGCCGCTCACCGGCGCAATACCTTCCCCGGACGGCGCCGGATCGGGACTCGCGAGTAGCTTCGCGCAGCTCTACGGCGTTACGGGCCTGGCGCTGATCCTCGTCGGCATCGGCTTCAAGCTCTCGATCGTGCCGTTTCACCTCTGGGCACCCGATGTGTACGAGGGGGCGCCCGCGCCGATCACTGCATTTGTCGCCGTCGTCTCGAAGGCCGCCGTTCTCGCGCTGCTCCTGAGGTATTACCTCGCCGCCCATGCGTTCGGTGCGGACCCGCCTCTCGTCATCTTGAGCGTTGCGGCGATCCTGTCGATGATCGTCGGAAACCTTCTCGCGCTGCTTCAACGAAACATCAAGCGGCTCCTCGCGTACTCCTCCATCGCGCACCTCGGCTATGCGCTCGTCGCGTTCCTCGCTGGCGGGCCGCTCGCGATCGAGGCCGTGAGCGTCTATCTCGTCGCCTACGCGATCAGCACGCTCGGCGCGTTCGGCATCGTCGGTGCGCTGTCGAGTGCGCCTGTCGAGGCGGCGGGGAACTCCGAGCTGCGCGATATCGATGACCTCGAGGAGTACCGCGGGCTATTTCGCGTACGGCCGTGGCTCGCGGTCGCGTTCACTCTGTTTCTGCTGTCGCTCGCGGGCATTCCGATCACCGTCGGCTTCATCGCCAAGTTCTATGCCGCGGCGGCCGGTGTCGGTGCAGGTCTCGCGGCGCCGATCGGCGCACTCGTCGCAGGCAGCATCATCGGGCTGTATTACTACCTGCGCGTCATCGTCGTGATGATCCAGCCGGCGCCGGGGCCGGCACGCGCGGGGCTGCCGCCCACGGGGGCAGCGCCCGCTGGGGCAGTGGGCACGGGAGCAGTGCGCAGTTTCCCGGCACGCGCAGTGCCTGCCGCCGTGCTCGCGGTGCTCCTCGTACTGTTGCTCGGGCTCGGCATCTATCCGGGTCCCCTCGTCTCGCTGGTCCGCGTCACCGCCGGGACGCTCGGCGGCGGGGAGCCGAGTCTGCTTGTCGCGCGACATCGCTCGATTGACTCGCCGATGACGGGCAGAGAGACTGCTCTTCCATCCTCTCGCCCCGGAATCCCCTCCATGACTATCAAGTCAGACTCGGTCGTCTCAATCCACTACACGCTGAAGGACGATGGCGGCGAAGTCATCGACCGCTCCG
Source organism: Steroidobacteraceae bacterium (assembly GCA_035606175.1). Taxonomy (GTDB): domain Bacteria; phylum Pseudomonadota; class Gammaproteobacteria; order Steroidobacterales; family Steroidobacteraceae; genus JASHUC01. The sequence goes on from DATNFW010000059.1 coordinate 22,296, forward strand.
AATCCGGCGACCCGCTCACCTATCTGCACGGCCACGGCCAATTGATCCCGGGACTCGAGCGGCAGCTCGAAGGGCGAAGCGCGGGCGACAAGCTGAATGTCACGATCTCCCCCGCGGACGGCTACGGCGAGTACGACAAGGCGCTGGTTGAGCAGATACCACGCCGCACGCTGAAGGGCATCGCGAACGTCAAAGTGGGTATGCAGCTGCGTGCGCAATCAGGCCACGGCGCGCGCACGGTCACCGTCACTCGCGTCGCGGGCGACATGGTGACGCTCGATGGCAACCACCCCCTTGCCGGGAAGAATCTGAACTTCGACGTGGAAGTCGCAGACGTTCGCGATGCCACGGCCGAAGAGCTCGCGCACGGCCACGTCCACGGGCCGGGCGGGCATCATCACTGATCGAAGTCGATCCGCGCCCGCATACGTCGTCCCGCCGCCCACGATCGCGATAGCAGCGCGCCCGCCAGGTCAGGCAGTCCCGCGTTTCCCAGCATCTGAAGGTGCTGAAGGATGTGGGACTGGTCGCAGCCGAGCCGCAGGCCCAGCAGCGGCTCTACGCGCTGCGCGCACAGCCTTTGAAGGATCTTCATGATTGGCTCGAGCGCTATCGACGCATCTGGGAGGTGCGGTTCGAGCAGCTCGATGAGCTCGTGGAAGAGCTCGCA
>DATNFW010000060.1:0-31428 GCA_035606175.1 Steroidobacteraceae bacterium
CCGGAGAAGGTCTGGCGCGCGCTCACCGAGAAGAAGCTGCTCGAGGCGTGGCTCGCGGCCGAGCCCGCACCCTCGCAGGCCGCAGCGCCCGCAGCGCCCGCAGCGCCCGCAAGATCGCGCCCTCGCGCACCAGCGTTCGAGTGGGAAGTGTCGGGTGGCGAGCCATACCGCTGGCTCTGCTTTCGATGGCGCGATGGGAGCCCCGGCTCGGAGAATGTCGCCGGCGTAATCGAGTCGACCGTGAGATTCGAGCTCTCTCCTCACGGCAGCGGCGGAACGCACCTGCGGCTGATCCACGGTGATTTCCGGGTTGTTTCACTGTCTACGCAGACGTTCGGCTCGCGATCTGCGCATCGCATTACGCGCAGGCCGACTGCCGCGGCGCAGCGCTTGCCCTATACCTCCCCCTTGAAGCTGGCTGCATGATGGACCTGAATCTCGTGCCGATGGTGGTCGAGCAGTCTGCGCGCGGCGAGCGGGCGTTCGACATCTTCTCGCGTCTATTGCGCGATCGAATCATCTTCGTGAATGGGGCAATCGACCATGGCGTCGCGGCGCTCGTCAATGCGCAGCTTCTCTTTCTCGAGGCCGAGAATCCAGAGAAGCCCGTTTCGCTGTACATCAACTCACCCGGCGGCGTCGTGACGAGCGGGCTCGCGATCTACGAAACGATGCAATGGATCAGTTGTCCGGTTGCGACGGTTTGCGTGGGCACGGCATATTCGATGGGCTCTTTTCTCCTCATGGCGGGTGAGCGCGGGCATCGGATCGCGCTGCCCAATGCGAGCATTCTGCTTCATCAGCCCTCCGGCGGCTTCCAGGGCACCGCATCGGACATCGAGCGCCATGCCGAAGACATTCTACGAACGAAGCGTCGCCTCAACGAGCTCTATGCGAAGCACTGCGGCAGAACCTCAGACGAGGTCGAGCGCACTTTGGACCGCGATCACTTCATGACGCCCGAGGAAGCGCAGGCGTGGGGGCTGGTCGATCACGTATATACGTCGCGCTCGGCGCTCCGCGCTGCGTAACGTCCGGACTCAGCCTGCGCCGCAATCGGCTACGCGCCCGGAGGGGGCACCGGCCTTTTCTTGAGAAAACTTCCCGCAGGCAGGGCGGCTACGGGGAAGTAGTTGTTCTGCGCGAGAGCCTCGTAGAGCGGTGGCGTAAAAAGCGCCGAGATACGGGAGGCCACGAGCGCGGTCGCCATCATCGGGATCACCATACCCGTGCCATTGGTCATCTCCATCACGATAACGAAGGAGGTGATTGGCGATTGGGTCACCGCGGCGAGATATCCCGTCATGCAGAGCGCGATCACCGCCGCCATCGGCGCCCAGGTGAACGCCGCGTGCACCCATTGCGCGAGCCCCGCGCCGATAGACAGTGATGGTGAGAAAAGACCGCCCGGAATACCGGCCATGTAGGTCACCACCATGGCGCCCCATTTGGTGATTGCATAGCTCGCCGACAGCGGTGCGGCGCCCGTCAAGAGATGGCGCGCCTGGTCGTAGCCGCTACCCCAAGTCTCACCATGCGTACTGACACCGAGCGCCGCCACCACGATTCCGACGCCGAGGGCATACAGCAGCGGCATGCGAGCGCGCAGCGCGATCAGCCAGCTCGGCATCCACGTTCGCCAGCGCAGCAGCGCGAGATTGAACGCCGCACCGAAGAGCCCGCAGAGCGCCGCCGAGAACACGACCGGCAGGGCGAACGCGCCGCCCAGGTTCTCGGGCACGTTGATCTGGCCGAAGTACAGATAGTTGCCTGCGAGCGCGAGCGACGTGAGCCCGGAGAACACCACGGCGGTGATCATGATGCCGTTGGTGCGGCTCTCGAAATCGCGCGCCAACTCCTCGATTGCGAAAATGATGCCGGCGAGGGGCGTATTGAACGCGGCCGATAGCCCCGCCGCAGCTCCGGCCAGCAGGAGCCGGCGCTCGAGCTGCGCGCTGCGGTGCGGGTAGAAGCGACGGCTCTCCGCCATGATCGCGGCCCCGATGTGCACCGTCGGTCCTTCTCGGCCGATCGTGAGGCCGCCCAACAGGCCGATCAGCGAAATGCCGATTTTTCCCAGCACCACGCGCAGGCCGAACAACCGCCGCATCAAAGTGTCTTCGTCTTCCATGCGCGGCGCGTGGAGAGCGGCAATCACCTGCGGAATGCCGCTGCCTTCGCTGCCTGTGAACCAGCGCCGCGTGAGAAACAGCGCAAGGACCGTCAGGACCGGTGTGATTGCGAATGCAAGCCACGGGCGGCCGGCGATCAGGCGGAGAAACGCGTTGGATGCTTCCGTACTCAACTCGGCGTACGACACCGAGACCAGACCCACGAGAAGCGCCGCGCCCCAGGGGACGCCCACTTGCAGCAGGAGCCGTCTGGATCGAGTGCCGAGGAGCCGACGCTTGGCGCGCTCGCGAAGTCTCTCGTGTGAGCCGCTGTCGGGACTCCCCGCTGAGCCTTGCTGCGCGGAAGTCATCCGCTGACGTGAGCGCGATTGATGGTGATATCCGTGGTCATTGCCATGCCCGACTGTCCGGCCGAGTGTGCCAGGACGGGCACGAAAAGTCCTACCTCGACCCGCGCGGACGTGCAACCGAGCTCGGCTGGCCTTCGAGTCGGTGCTGCGCTTACCAGACCGGCATGCCGTTAAAACGCCGCACGCGCCGTGAGGAGCCAGGCGTCATTGAAAGTTCTGAACGAACTCACGACCCACTGGTAGCCGCCGCCAATGATGAGGCGGACGCGCTGATTCACCTGGAAGCGGCCGAGGACGATACCCGCGGTGAGCGCGGTCTGCGACTTACCATCGTTCGGGCCACCATGAAAATAGGTATAGGTGGTCTCAACTTCAGGCCAAAGCCTGCCGAGGTGCCCTTGAAAGGCGGTGTTCCAGGTGACCGGACGGCCTAGAGCGCTCGAGTCGCCCGTTGGGATCGCGATCCCCAGGGTGGATTGGATGTCAAAACCCGTGTTGCGGTTGCCCCAGCCTTTGCCAGCGGCAAGAGAGGGTGTAATGACGCTCTTGCGGTTGGAGAAGGCGTCACCTCCCACTGGCAGACTCACACCGAGAAAGCCTGTGACGATGTAGTTGCCGTGCTCTTCGTTCCCCGACGCAAGGCGAAATTTGAGCAGCAACGGCTCATCGGCCCAGCCCGCGGTGCGGCCTCTCGGGCTCTCGCGCACCTCATAGGCCGGTAAGCCGATGATCATTTCGACATTGGATGCCGGGATGAGCTCGATGCCCTTGCCGCCATAGCTGTCGAGCGTGACATTCCCGGGACGCTGTTGCCAGGTTTGGTCGTATCGCAGCTCCTGCTCCAGGCGCGGAGTGACTGTGATCACCGGAGTCATCCAATGAGGCTGCGATTCCTTGGCACCGTCGGAGGTGGCAAACCAGCGCTCGACGGGCCCTTCGTCGGCGGATGCCTCGGACACGCGAATCGTCACGGCTAGCAGCAAGATGACCGCGAAGGAGGAGACGCGGAGCTTTCCGGGCATGGGTCTACCGTTATGTTTGTTCGTGCATATCGATAGCAGCTCCTTCAAGAGATTGCAAGGCAACACGCCCCGGGCGCGTGCGGCGCGCTAAAATGCTATCGAGGAGCGCGAGTGGCCAAGGCGCGTGTTCGATTCAGAATCGATCTCGGAAGCTCGGGTTCCATAGGCCCGGGCAAGATCGCGCTGCTCGAGGCTATCGAGCGCACCGGCTCATTGTCGAGCGCGGCTCGTGAGCTCGGCATGAGCTATCGGTACGCCTGGTCGCTGCTCATGGACCTCAACGAGTGCTTTACGGAGCCCACCGCCAAGGCGAGCGTTGGCGGGAGAAGCGGTGGCGGTGCCGCAGTGACACCGTTCGGACGCGAGCTGATCGCCGCCTTTCGGAGCCTCGAGGCAGAGGTGCAGGATCGCGCAAAGCGGCACCTGATGGCCGTCGTGCGTAGAGCCCGTCAGACTACCGAGCATCAACCTCGCGCGCCGCAACCGCTGCGTCGCCCGCCCCGAAAGGCCCAATCCTGACGGCGATCGAGCGCTGGGAAGTGTTGTCCGTGGGATGCCGCGAAGCGTCCGGTTATACGTTGGAGAAGGTCATGAGTAATGATCTCGCCTACAAGACAGCGCTGATTGTCGGAGCAGGGTCCGGCATCAGTGCTTCCGTGGCCCGCCGCCTGGCGACACTCGGTACGAAGGTAGGCCTGGCGTCGCGCGACACGACCAAGCTCGCCAGGATTGCTGGAGAGGTCGGCGCGGTTACGTTCAGCGCCGACGCATCCGAGCCGGATGCTGTCGCCGAGCTCTTTGACGAGTTCGACCGGCGTATCGGCACGCCTGACATCGTGCTGTACAACGCAAGCGGCCGCCTGCGGGGTCCGATCGCGGAGCTCGATCCTGGCGCCGTTGCGAAGGCGATCGCCATATCGGCCTTTGGCGGCTTCCTCGTGGTGCAGCAGGCGGCACGACGTATGGTACCCAGAGGTTACGGTGCCATCCTGCTGACCGGTGCCACCGCGAGCGTCAAGGGATTCGCGCTCTCCTCGGCTTTTGCGATGGGTAAGTTCGCCCTGCGCGGCCTTGCTCAGAGCGCGGCCCGCGAGCTCGGACCCAAGGGAATTCACGTCGCTCATTTCGTGATTGACGGAGGAGTGCGTGGTACGCACCACCCAGATCCGCCCGAGAACCCGGACAGCACCCTCGATCCCGATGCGATTGCACAGACCTATGTCGATGTGCTCCGCCAGCCGCGGAGCGCCTGGTCGCTCGAAGTCGAGCTCAGACCATGGGTCGAGCGCTTCTAAGGCTGGAGCATCGATTTGCTCGCGCTGCAGTTTCGCCGGGAATAATCGTCTCGACTGTCAATCTCGGTCAAGGCGTTGGCCGGCGGGATCAAGAGTCCGGCTGTCGACACTTCTATCATCGTTGGGCGGCGAGTGCTCATCATTCGCTGCCGAACCGCTGTGGACTCGAGATGACTAGCCAGAACGATGCAGAACGCAATCTCGCTACCGGCGCGCGCCGGGGCGCCCAGGTGCTTGAGCGCTTGCGGGAGCGGCCGCCTGCGATCTGGTATCGGGGCGAGGCGGTGCGCGATGTGAGCTCGCACCCGGCGTTTCGGGGCGGGGTGGCAACGCTCGCATCGCTCTACGATGTGCAATGGGAGCACCCCGAGGTGACGCTCTACGAGTCCCCCTCGAGCGGGCGGAAGGTCGCTCGCTCGTTCATGATGCCGAGAACCCACGCGCAGCTGCAAAGCATCAGCGCGGCGATGAGGGTGTGGGCGCAGTACACCCACGGGATGATGGGGCGGGTGCCCGACTACCTCAATCGGGCGCTCACGGGCTATGCGGCCGGTGCTCCTTTCCTTGCCGAGGCGGACCCGCGGTTCGGTGCGAACGCGGTGCGCTACTACGAGTACCTGCGCGAGAACGACTTGTGTCTCACGCACACGCTCATTCCCCCGCAGGCGAACCGGGCGGTGAGTGCGGCCAAGCAGGCCGATCCCTTCCTTGCGGCGCGCATCAAGGAGGAGACCGAGGCGGGGATCGTCATTCGCGGCTGCCGCATGCTTGCAACGCTGCCGATCTCCGATGAGCTGATGGTGTTTCCCTCCACGCTCCTGAAGAGCCCCGAGGAGGATGCCCCGTATGCCTTCGGGTTTTGCATTCCGAACGACACCGCGGGGCTTAAGTTCATCTGCCGCGAGAGCCTTGACTACGGGCGCTCGCATTTCGACCACCCGCTCGGCTCGCGCTACGAGGAGATGGATGCGGTGGTGGTGTTCGAGGATGTGTTCGTGCCCTGGGAGAACGTCTTTCTGTATCGGGACATCAAGCGCTGCAACGAGGCGTATGCGAGGACGGGGGCGGTGGTGCACATGACCCACCAGGTGGTGGTGAAGAACATCGCGAAGACCGAGTTCCTGCTCGGGCTTGCCTCTCTCATGGTGAGCGCCATTGGCGCTGAGGTTTTCCAGCACATCCAGGAGAAGCTCGCCGAGCTGTGGATCAATCTCGAGACGATGAAGGCGTTCCTGCGCACCGCCGAGGCGGATGCGGCACTTGATGAGTGGGGGGTGATGCGCCCGGCGTGGAACCCCCTTGATGCGGCGCGCAATCTCTATCCGCGCCTTTATCCTCGCATGGTCGAGATCATCCAGCAGATCGGGGCAAGCGGGCTTGTGGCGATGCCGACGGAGGCGGACCTCAAGGGGCCCCTGGCCGAGGACATCAAGAAGTACTACCAGGCCGCCCGTGCGGAGGCCTTCGAGCGCATTCCCCTCTATCGGCTCGCCTGGGATACGGCGGTCTCCGCATTCGGGTCGCGCCAGGTGCTCTACGAGCGGTTCTTCTTCGGCGATCCGGTGCGCATGGCCGGCGCCCTCGTCGCAGGCCACGGCGCGCAGATCCAGGAATACGCAGAGAAGGTGCGCGCATTCGTGAAGCTCGGGCGCGATGAGGCACTCGCTTGAGTGCGTCGATTCCCGCGTTCGAGTCGGCGACGGCACTCATCGAGCGACTTCGCGCCCGCAAGGTCGGCGCGCGCGAGCTGCTCGAGTACTACATACGGCGCATCGAGCGCTACGACGGCATGATCAATGCCGTGATCGTTCGCGACTTCGCGCGAGCGCGGGAGCGCGCGGATGCCGCGGATCGTGCGCTCGGACGCGGCGAGCGGGCCGGCCCGCTGCACGGGCTCCCGATGACGATCAAGGAATCCTTTCACTTCGCGGGAACGCCGACCACGTTCGGCTTTCCGCAATTTCGCGACAATGTGGCGACGACGAACGCGGTCGTCGTCGAGCGGCTGCTGAACGCCGGCGCGGTGATCTTCGGGAAGAGCAATGTTCCGCCCGGCTTGATGGACGGCCAGAGCTGGAACGAGATCCACGGCCGCACGAACAATCCCTGGGATCGGTCGCGCACGCCGGGCGGCTCCTCCGGAGGCGCCGCGGCAGCGCTTGCGGCGGGCTTGACCGGCCTCGAGCTCGGCAGCGACATCGCGTCCTCCATTCGGAATCCCGCTCATTACTGCGGAGTCTTCGGTCACAAGCCCACCTACGGCCTGTGTCCGCAACGGGGCCACATGGTGCTCGAGATGCTCCAGAGCGTCGACATCGGCGTCATGGGGCCGCTCGCGCGCAGCGCCCGCGATCTCGAGCTCGAGCTTTCCGTCATCGCCGGACCGGCCGGCGCGGAGGCGGGCGCGTACTCGCTCGCTTTGCCACGCGCGTGCAAGCAGAATTTGAAAGACTTCCGGGTGGCGATCGTGACGGACGACCCTTTCGCACGCGTAGACCGACGGGTTCAGGAGCAGCTCGTAAAATTGACGAGCTTTCTGGTGGGGGAAGGCACGAGCGTCGGCGAGGGCGAGCGACCGGGATTCGATACCGAGGAATACTATCGCCTGTTCATGGTTTTACTGCGCGCCGCCGGCGCCGCCGGCGTGACCGACGAGGAGTTCGCACGCGATGCCGCGCTCGGCAGAGGCGCGAGCGTTGCGACGCGCGAGATGGCGCGCCTCAATGCCTACGGCGCAACGCTCTCGCACCGCGACTGGCTGCGGCTCGATGAGAAGCGGCAGAGATACCGGGAGAACTGGCGAGAGTTCTTCGAGCGATTCGATCTGCTCCTGTGCCCGGTGCTCGCGACGCCCGCGTTTCCTCACTCGACGGTTCCGCCGCAGGAGCGGACGCTCACGGTCAACGGACGCGAAGAGCCGTTCGAGAAGCAGCTGTTCTGGGCAGCCTGTGCGGGCCTTTGCTATCTGCCCGCGAGCGTCGCCCCGATCGGACTCTCTCCGGAGGGTCTGCCGGTCGGCGTGCAGATCATCGGGCCACAGTACGGCGATTTGACGTGTCTGAAATTCGCGCAGCTGCTCGAGGACCACTACCGTGCCTTCGCGGCACCGCCGGGATTTGGCGACTGAGCCGACGGGCTGTCGCTCGGCGTTGCGAGCCGCTACGATCCGCTCGTCGCCGCAGAGCCGCATTTCGGGAGAGCTCGATGAAGGCAGCCGTATTCCGCGGATTCGATGCACCGCTTGCGGTCGAGGAGACGCCAGAGCCGCGCCCGGCCGAGGATGAGCTCCTGATCCGCGTGGCCCGGTGCGGCATCTGCGGCAGCGATCTGCACATGACTCGCGAGCCGGCATTCGGCACGCAGCCTGGCGCTGTTCTCGGTCACGAATTCGCCGGGGAAGTCCTGGAGGCCGGCCGCTCGGCGCAGGGATTCCGGCCGGGCGATCGAGTCGCGGTCGCTCCCGTGCGCGGATGCGGCCGCTGCCCATCCTGCCTCGCAGGCGAGCCCGCGTGGTGCGACCGGATGATGCTTCAGGGCGGCGGCTACGCGCAGTTCGCGGTGGCGAAGGATCGGCAATGCCTGCGGCTTCCTGCCACTACGGCTTTGGAGGACGGAGCGCTCGTTGAGCCGCTCGCGGTCGCACTGCACGGGGTGAGCCTCGCCGGCATCACCCCCGGAGCGAAGGTCATGGTGATGGGTGCGGGCCCGATCGGGCTTGGTGTCGCGTACTGGGCGAGGCGGCTCGGCGCAACACGCGTCGCCGTCACCGATCTCGTGCCGATGCAGGCCGAGCGCGCGATGGAGATGGGCGCGACCGCGTTCATCAAGGCGGACGAGGATGCCGTCCGCGCGGTCGAAGTCGCACTCGGCGGGGCACCGGATATCGTATTCGAGTGCGTCGGACGGCCGGGAATTCTCGCGCGCGCGCTCGAGCACGTGCGGCCGCGCGGGCTCATCGTCATGCTCGGTCTCTGCACGGCGCTCGACAGCTTCGTGCCATTCCAAGCGGTCTCGAAGGAAGTGCGCATCCTGACTTCGGCGTTCTTCAACATGGGCGAGTACCGCGCGGCGCTCGATGTGCTCGACGGCGGCCGCTCCGCGGCGAAGGCGATGGTGACCGACACGGTATCGCTATCGGAGATGCCCGCCGTATTCGAGGCGCTGCGGCAGCGCACGTCCCAGTGCAAGGTCATGGTGCGGCCCGACTGATCGCATTAGAAGCGCCGCACCGGCGGCGGCGCTCGCAGCGCAAGGAGACTCGCGATGGCTGAAGCGCAGATCGATGCCGCCGTCATGCGCCTGTCGAGCCCATCGGGTCTCAGCGCGGAGATCAACGCGAACGGATCGCTGCGCCGCCTCGACTGCGGCTCGCTCATGCTCTCGCTGTTCCTCGGCAACGAGGTCGAAGGGGGACCGGCGAATCTCTATTTGCGGCGTCGCTCGGCAGCCGCCGAGTGGTCTCCGCTCCTCGGCCCGATGAGCCCCACTCGCTTCACGGGGAGCCCCGGGGGCGACCGGCTCATCGGAACCGGCGAGTGGCTCGGCATCGAATACTCGCTCGCTCTCGTGCTCGCGCGCGAAGTCTCCGCCTGGTTCTGGCACGTACGGCTTCGAAACACGACGTCGACCCCTCAGGAGGTCGATCTCACTCTTGCGCAGGATCTCGCTCTCGCGCAGTACTGGGCGGTCCGCCTCAACGAGTACTACGTCAGCCAGTACATCGACCATACGGCGCTGCGCGACGCGGTCCACGGGCATGTGGTCGCCTCGCGGCAGAATCTCGCGGTCGATGGCCGCCATCCGTGGTGTTTGATCGGCTCGCTTCGGTCCGCAGTGTCGTTCGGGACCGATGCGCTGCAGCTATACGGTCTCGCGGCTCGCGGCGGGCAGGCGCCGGCCGCGATGACGGGAGAGCTACCCGCGAAGCGCCTGCAACACGAGCACTCGCTCGTCGCGATCCGCGATACGCCGCTTAGAATCGAGCCGGGTGCGCGCGCCGCGGCGGGCTTCTTCGGCCTGTACGTCGCCGATCATCCCGAGGCCACCTCGGGCGCGGACGCGAAGTATCTGACCGAGATTCGGACACTTCCCGAAGCAGCCGTGGAGATCGCAGCGATCGCTCAGCGCACGCAGGCTGAGCCGCCGCATTCGGCGACTCTCTTCAGCGAGCGCCGCGCTCTCGAGGTGCTCGACCTCGAGCCGGACGCTTTGCGCGCTGCATTTCCGCCTCCGTGGCGGCACGAGGAGCGCGATGAGCAGGGCGCTCTCCTTTCCTTCTTCCATGGCCGCGACGGTCACGTCGTGCTCCGCGCCAAGGAGCTGCGCGTGCTGCGCCCGCACGGCCAGCTGCTGCGGACGGGGCGGCACTTGATTCCGGATGAGGCGGCGCTCACCTCGACGATATGGATGCGGGGTGTGTTTCACTCGATGCTCACGCAGGGGCATGTGAGCATCAATCGGCTGCTTTCGACCGTGCACAGCTACGTCGGGCTCTTCCGCGCCCACGGACAGCGAGTCTTCATCGAGACGGACGGAAACTGGGAGCTGCTCGATGTCCCCTCTGCATTTGAGATGTCGCCGAAGGGAGGACGCTGGATCTATCGTTGCGAGGGCAGGGTCATAGAAGTTCGAAGCACGGCGCACAGCGAGCCTCACAGGATGACGCTCACCATCGAGATTCGCTCGGGCGCTCCGGCACGGTTTCTCATTTCAAATCACCTCGCGCTCGATGGAGACGATGGCAGCGGGCCGAGTCGGCCGCGGTGGCGGCAAGAAGGGGAGAGTGTCGCGACGGCGCCTTCCCCGGGGACGGATCTCGGCCGGCGCTTCCCGAACGGCAAATTCCTGTTCGCTCCGCTGCCTGACACGCGCTGGGAGCGCGTAGGCGCCGATGAGCTGCTGTTCGCGGACGGAAGATCGCGAGGGCAGCCTTATCTCTGCATTCTCACGGCGGCCACTCGACTCGCGGGAGTCGAGGTTCGCGGGGAGCTGATCCCCGAGGCGCCGGGGAGTCGGCGCGCCGGAGCCGACGCAGCGAACGTGCGCTCGAGCCTCGCGCCCCGCCTCGCTCTACGCGCGCCCGCATCGAGCCCGCTTGCAACCTCGGTCGCGCGTCTGGCCGACATCGTGCCGTGGTTTGCGCACGATGCGCTGATTCACTATCTGTCGCCGCGTGGGCTCGAGCAGTACTCGGGCGGCGGCTGGGGCACGCGCGATGTGAGTCAGGGTCCGGTCGAATTGCTGCTTGCGCTCGGGCGTACGGAACCGATCCGCGAGGTGCTGCTGCGTTTGATGCGGGCGCAGAATCCGGACGGCGACTGGCCGCAATGGTTCATGTTCTTCGAGCGCGAGCGCGACATCCGCGCCGGCGACTCTCATGGCGACATCGTATTCTGGCCGCTCGTCGTGCTCGCTCAATATCTCGACGCATCGGGCGATGCAGGGGTGCTCGATGAGCGCGTGCCGTTTTTCGATCGGCGTGGTGCGGATGCGGGGGAGCTCGCAAGCGTGTGGGAGCATGTCGTGCGCGCGCTCGAGCTCATCGGGCGGCGTGTAATCCCGGGAACCGCGCTCGCAGCTTACGGGCACGGCGATTGGAACGACTCGCTGCAGCCTGCGGACCCGAAGCTGCGTGAGCGGCTGTGCAGCGCGTGGACCGCGACGCTGCACTATCAGGCACTGACGATGCTCGCGGATGCATTGCGCCGTGCGGGTCGAGCCGAGACGGCGGGCTCGCTCGAGGCTTCCGCCGCGGCGGTGCGGCAGGACTTCCGGCGCATCATGATTCCCGATGGAGTGCTCGCGGGTTATGCGCTGTTCGAGCAGGGCGGCGCGGTGCGCTATTTGCTTCATCCGCGCGATGACCTGACGGGCGTGCGCTACAGCTCGCTCGCGATGGTTCACGCCATTCTCGAGGATCTCCTGACACCGTCCGAGGCGCGTGAGCACCTCGCGCTCATCGGGTCGAAGCTCGAGGGCCCGGACGGGATGCGGCTCTTCGATCGGCCGATGCCGTATCACGGCGGCCCGGAGCGCCTCTTCCAGCGCGCGGAGAGCGCGACGTTCTTCGGGCGCGAGATCGGGCTCATGTACATGCACGCTCACCTGCGCTACGCGCAGGCGCTCGCGCACGTCGGTGAGGCAGACCGCTTCTTCCGCGCGCTTTGTCAGGCGAATCCCATCGGGCTGAAGGAGATCGTGCCCACGGCGACGCTCCGCCAGGCCAACTGCTATTACTCGAGCTCGGATGCCGCATTTGCGGATCGCTACCAGGCGAGCGCCGAGTACGACCGCGTATCGAGTGGCAGCATCCCGCTCGATGGCGGGTGGCGCGTGTACTCGAGCGGTGCGGGCATCGCGCTGGGACTGATCGTGCGGCGCTTCCTCGGCGTGACGGCCGAAGCGGAGGTGCTGCGAGTCGACCCTGTCATCCCGGCGGCGCTCGATGGCCTGCGCGCGGAAATCGATTTGATGGGGCGGCCGCTCGAAGCGCATTTTCGAGTCGGTCGCGCCGGCTGCGGCGTCCGACGCATCGAGCTCAACGGCACAGGCTTGCCGTTCAATACGGAAGCGAATCCCCATCGTCTCGGGGCGGCGCTCGTACCGCGGCCCACCGTCCTCGAGGCGATGAAGGCGGACGAAAACCGGCTCGAGATCGAGCTCGGCTAGTCGTCCGTGAGCGTGAGCAGCGATCCGCAATTCAGCATTCGCCGCGCCACACCGGACGACGCCCCGACACTCGCCGCTTTGGGCGCGGCGACGTTCTCCGAGACGTTCGGGCATCTGTATCCGGCGGAAGATCTGCGATCGTTTTTGGCCGGATCGCATTCAGTCGAGGCCTGGGCTCGCATGCTCGCGGATTCCGAGCGTGCCGTTTGGGCCGCCTGGCCCGCGACGATTCCCGCTGCGACCCCGATCGGCTTCATCGCGGTCGGCCCGTGCAAGCTGCCCGTCGATCAGCGCGAGGCTGCCGCCGGAGAGATTCAGCAGCTCTATGTGCTCGCGCAATATCAAAGTCGGCGTCTCGGGTCCCGTCTCATGGATGCAGCGCTGGAATGGCTCGAGGCTCGAGGCCGAATGCCCCTATACATAGGCGTCTGGTCGCAGAACCACGGCGCTCAGCGCTTCTACCGTCGCTTCGGATTCGACAAGGTCGGGGAGTACGGATTCGCGGTCGGCAAGACCGTGGATCGTGAGTTCATTCTAAAGCGGAAATGAGCCCGAGCCGCGCCGGCGTCGGCTTCCACTGCGGCGCAAGCTCCCGGGCTCCTCCCCTCGGCGACTCGGCGGCACGGTTCCGCGAATCGTCGATTGACCCGCGGGGCTGTATAGCACAAAGTCTCCGACCATTGACAGTTCAACGAGAGCGAGGGAGGCTCTTGCTCTCGCGCCATTTTCGCGCTCGCGCCAACAGAGAAGGGGAGGCGCCATGATCGATCGCCGGCGATTCTTGGGGTTCACGTCGCTTGCCGCGGGCGCATGGCTCGATGCGCGCGGTGCCTACGGCGCGCAGCATGCGCATGCGGGGGCCGGTGCCACGGTCGAGACCACCGCCGGACGCGTGCGCGGGATGCGAGTGCAAGGCATTCACGCCTTCAAGGGCGTCCCGTACGCAGCATCGACCGCGGGTCCGAACCGCTTCATGCCGCCTCGCAAGCCCGAGCCCTGGACCGGAGTGCGCGAGGCCACGGCCCTCGGCCACCGCTCCCCGCAGCTGCTCTCGGAGTTCCATGGCTTCGTGCCGAAGGAACTCGAGCCGATGGACCGCAATGAGCCGATGGGCGAGGACTGCCTGGTACTCAATGTCTGGACCCCCGGAGTCGGAGAGGGTGCCCGCCGGCCCGTGATGGTTTGGCTGCATGGCGGCGGGTACACGACCGGCTCGGGCGGCTTCGTCATCTATGACGGCACCGAGCTTGCGCGCAAGCACGACGTCGTCGCGATCAGCCTCAATCACCGGCTCTCGGCGCTCGGCTATCTCTATCTCGCGGGAATCGGTGGGGAACGCTACGCAGACTCGAGCAACCTCGGCAATCTCGACATCATCGCCGCGCTCGAGTGGGTGCGCGACAACATCGCCGCATTCGGCGGAGACCCGCGCAACGTCACGATCTTCGGGCAGTCGGGCGGCGGGGGGAAAGTCAGCTCGCTCATGGCCATGCCCGCCGCACACGGGCTCTTCCACCGCGCGATCGTCGAGAGCGGTGCGGATGTTCGCGGAGTTTCGCGCGAAAGGGCGAATCAAACGGCGGAGATGTACCTGAAGCGTCTCGGACTCACGCGCGCGCGGCTCGATGAGCTGCAGCAACTGCCCTTCGAGCGGCTGATCGCGGTGACGGCGCGGGACGCCGGACCGCCCCTCGCGCTCGCTCCCGTCGTCGATGGCCGCTCGCTTCCCACCGATCCGTTCGATCCGGTCGCCCCGCTGCTCTCGTCGCAAGTGCCGCTGCTGATCGGCACCGTCGAGACGGAAGTCGCCTTCTTCCCCGGGCAGATGCTCGATCCGATGGATGCGGGGCAGCTGCACACGCGCATCAAACGCATCCTGATGCATGCAAGCGATGCCGATGTCGATCGGCTGATCGATGCCTATCGAGCCGGCCGGCCGCACGATTCGAACACGGACCTGTACCTCATCATCGCCTCGGATGCGACGTTCCGCGCCGGGGTGGTCACCGAGGCCGAGCGCAAGGCCGAGCAGCACGGAGCGCCCGTCTACCAGTACTACTTCACCTGGCGTTCGCCCGTGCGCGGCGGGAAGCTGCGCTCGTTCCACACGATCGAGATTCCTTTCGTGTTCGACAATGTCGACGCCGCCCAGTCGATGACCGGCAAGGGCCGCGATCGCTATCTGCTCGCGAGCCGGATGAGCGGCGCCTGGACGGCATTCGCGCGGGGGGGCAGTCCCCAGATTGCGCTTTTGCCGACCTGGGCACCCTTCGACCTTCCGCGGCGAGCGACCATGATCTTCAATGACGAATGCCGGCTCGTCGATGACCCCTACGGGACCGAGCAGCGGCTGCTCAGATCGCTCCAGGCTCGAGCCTGATCGGCGGCACGGACCGCTCTCGATGCCAGGGTAGGCGCGCGGCGGCGGCCGCACGATAATGCGCAGGCATGTCGAGGTGCCTGATCGTCTGGCTGTCGCTCTGCTGCGCCGCTCTCCCGGTGTTCGCGGCGGAGAACCTCGATTTTCGCGCGCCCGCGGCCTCGGATGGGCCGCTGACGGCGGCGGCGATGCGCAGCCTCGCCGTGCGCGCGCTGCCCGTTTACAAGAATTCCGACCGGGCGCAGTTCCTCGCGAACCTCTCCGCGCTGCAGATGGTCGCGGGCGACTACGTGGCCGCCAATGCGACGCGCGCATCGCTCGATGAGCTGCGGCGCCGCAGGAAATTCTCTCCGACGATCGATCTGTCGATCATCTATGACATCTACGCGCGCGCGAGGGCCATGGAGGTCAAGAATCGTGGCACTTTCGAGCACGCGTTCGCACAGGTCTTCCACCAGGAGGTGTCGCCGCTCGACGACCTCGGTGCGTTTACCGTCACCCGCTGGCTTGCGACACCGCTCGGGGTGTTTCGACGCAATTTCCAAAGCGAGCTCGATCGGGTACGCGGGGAGCAGCGGATCACCCTCCCCCAAGCGGTCGATCTGGTGTGGGCTTATCTCTCGTTCGATGCGTTCCGCAGCTTCAGCGAGGTGGCCGGACCGCTCATCGCCGAGGATGATCGCCGCCGTTACGTGATCGACGATCAGGTGCTCGTGCGCACACCGGAGCGTGCGAGCATCTCGGCGGTGCTGGTGCGGCCGAGGAGTGCCTCGAAGCCGCTGCCGACACTGCTCGAGTTCACGACGTACGTCGGCTCCAACTACGACGCGATGGATTGCGCGGCCCACGGGTATGCCGGCGTGATCGCGTACGCGCGCGGCCGCGCGCGCAGCCCCGATGCGCTCGTCCCCTACGAACACGACGGCGACGACGCCCGCGCCGTCATCGCCTGGATCGCGCGCCAGAGCTGGAGCAGCGGAAGTGTCGGCATGTATGGCAGCGGATATGCCGGGTTTGCCGCGTGGGCGGCCGCGAAGCGGCCGAGCCCCGCGCTCAAGGCGCTTGCCGCCTCGAGTCCGTTCGCTCCCGGCCTGGACCCGCCCGCGAGCGATCGCGTGCCGGGACTCGCCGCATCGATTTACCGGCGCTGGCTGCGGCACCCGAGCTTCGACCGATACTGGCAGAGGATGCTGCCGTATGCGGAGGACTTCGCGCACATCGACATTCCGGTGCTTGCGACGACGGGCTACTACGACCCGCGCGAGGCGGATGCGATGTACTACTTCACCGAGCATCTGCGCTACGACCCGCAGGCGAATCAGACGCTGCTCATCGGCCCGTACGACGGTGAGGCCATGCGGCGCGGCCCACTCGGTGTGCTCGGCGGCTACTCGCTCGATCCTGCGGCGCGTGTCGATCTCAAAGCGCTGCGTTTCCAGTGGTTCGACCATGTGCTGAAGAGCGCACCGCAGTCCGAGCTCCTCGCGGGCCGCGTCAACTTCCAGGTGATGGGAGCCAACGCCTGGCGGCATGCCGCATCGATCGACGATATGGCGAACGGCTCGGTGCGGCTGTACCTCGACCCGAGCCGTGCGGGCGGCCATTTCCGGCTCTCCGGCCATTCTCCATCCCGGAAGCGCTACATCGAGCTCACCATTCCCCTCGAGGATGAGGGCCCCGCCGCGGGCACCGGCAATACACCGGATGGTTCCACCGAGATCGTCTCACGCGATATCGCCTCCGCGGATAGCGTGACGTTCGTCAGCGGGCCTCTGCAGCGGCCGATGGTCGCGAGCGGCGCGCTCTCGGGTCTGCTTTCGTTCGCGACCAATCGGCACCGCCTCGGGATCGAGCTCACCCTGTATGAGCTGCTTCCAAACGGAGACTACCTCAAGCTCTTCGCGCCCTCCGATGCGTTCGATCTGCGCGAGGTACCCGTGCGTGGCCCGCCGCGTCCGATCGTGCCGAAGCGGCGGGAGCGATTCCCGTTTCGAGGCGAACGTCTGACGAGCGTAGAGCTCAAAACCGGCGCCAGGCTCGTCCTGGTGCTCGCGGTGCAGCCGCCGACAGCAGACGAGACGAAGCCAGCGGCGCTCGAGGTGCGCTGGTACGGCGGCAGCTATGTCGAGCTGCCGGTCGATCGCAGCTCGGAGGCTATCGCGGAGGAGCAGCAGAGGCAGAACCCGCAGGAGCCGCAGAAGGCACCCAAAGCAATTGCGCCCAACGCGTCGAAGGCGCGCGCTCAAACACCGCGCGACAAATGATCGCCGCTCGCCTGCTGCGCCCGGGCAAGTGCGCGACGTCTCGCAGCCGCGCACGTGATGAAGGCCGCATAGCTCCACGCGAGGTGTTTGGCGGAGCTCTGCTCGCCGGAGCGCTGATCGAACTGCTCGGAGAGATCGCCGCTCGGCGGCGTGAACGCGCGCACGGTCTCGAGGTAGGCGTCGCCGCGCTCGATGAGTGACTGCATCGTTTCGAGGGTCGCAGCACGCGAGTCCGGGCTCGCGCTCGCGGCTGCACGAAAGCAGAGCTCGGCCGCTCCGAGCGTCGAGAAATAGTAGGCACCGCCAGAGTAGTACACATCCGCGCGGTAGCGGCCGAGGGCGGGGGCTCGCCCCGGCGGCCGATTCCGATTGATCGCATATTCCGCACCGAACAGCTCATCGAGCCGCGCGAGCGTCGAGTGCACGCGTCCGTCGCTTACGGAGTGTCGAATCCCCGGTACATCGGCATGGATGACGGCGAGCACGACGGAGATGTCGAGCTCCTTCTCGGATCGCTCGCCCGATGCGAGCACGCGCGAGCGGAAGAATCCGGTCTCGGCCGACCAGTAGCCGTCGAGCCGCGCGCGCAGGACCGCGGCTTCGGCACGACAGGCATCGGCTTCGGCGGCGGCTCCATGCGCTTCGTGCCACGCGCCGCCCGCCTCGAGCGCGGCCGCGCCGACGCATAGCGTGTAGTAATGATAGCCCAGCTCTTCTTCCCAAATGTCGAAACACGGCTGCCCGCACCGTGCGCGCGTGAAGTCGAGGTCCGCTCGCAGAAGCTCCGCCGCCGCGGCCTCGGACGGCACGCGTGCGGCCGAGCGTAGCCAGCGCATCACGGCGAGCGCGCGCAGTGCCGGACCGTCGTGTTGGGGCCGCGGCCAGCTCGAGATATCGAGCGTGCCATCTGCGTTGACGCGTGTCTCGGCAGCGACGGCCGCGCCATGAGCCTTTGCGAGATCCTCGTCCGTGCGCAGGAATCGCACGAAATCAGCCCTCACCCGGCGACGCCAGGCCGGCGCTGCTACGAGCGCCCGCCCGTCGAGCTCGCGCAATTTGAGGCCAAAGCTTACGAAGTCGTCGAAGTGACCGACGGCGGTGCGCCGGAAGGCTTCGCTTTCCGACTCCTCCGCGAGTACGCGCAGCGCGTCGATGACCGCGGCGGAGTCGCGGTACCAGTGAAAGAAATAATCCGGATCGGGATCGTAGGATGCGGGCACCGGCGAGGCGACGATCGCGCCTCGGATCGGGTGCACGACCTGACCGAACCCCGGGCGCTCTTTGGTCACCTCGAGAGGTGAGATGCTGCGCAGCATCTGCGCCGCCGCGTGGCGATACTCGCGAGCGATCCAGGCATCGAGCGGCTCGGTCATCTCTACGGCAGCCTCTTCGCGCGCCTTCAGCCGCTCGGCGCTCGCTCGAGCCACGGACTCGTAAAGCCGAGTCGTCGCAGTCCCGTGCGGACCTCCGGGGCGCTCATGAACAGCTTCCAGGGCAGCCCGGTTCGCTGGTTCTCGATCATGACGATGATCGGTCCCTGATCGATCGCGAGGTACGTCTCCGCGAACCAATCGCGTCCCTCACAAAAGGCATCCACGAATCCGAATCGACCCCACACGCGCTTGCCGTAGCGATCGAGAAAGTGCCTGAGAGCCGCCATTGCCTCGAGCGGTGCATAGGGAAAGCTCGAGAGCGCGGCGGTCGGGGAGATCGTGCCGTTGTCCCGCGCCGGTGAATGGCCCGCGTAGCCTGCAGGGTCGTCGCTTGCAGTGAGTCCCCAGCAGTCGGAGCCGTAACCCGCGTACCCGCCGGGATTCGCGACGCAGTGCGCATGATGAATGCGGACGTGGCGCAGGTTCTGCTCCCAGTAGTCCGCGTACTTGTCCTTGAGCCCGCGCGGATCGAGCCCGCAGAAGGAGTAGTGCGCGAAGAAGAGCGGACCGCCGTAAGGCTGCCCGAGCGGCAGCTCGATCCCGTAATAGGACTTCCCGTTGAGGAAATCGCGGCCGCTCGCAAAACCGCGATGATAGACGAGCGGGTCTATGCCGAAGCGCTTCGATCCGGCGGCGAGCACGTAAGTAATCAGGCACTCGTTCCAGCCGTGGATCTCGTGATCCATTGCCCATCCGTTGTTCGCGCTCCAATGCCAGTAAAGGAGCCTGCGCCCCTGCGTGTACCAGCTCCACTCTACGTCCTCGAAGAGGCTCGTCAGGCGATGGCGCACCGCCTGCTCGACGGCGGTATCCCGATCGAAATACTGGCGAGCTGCGAGGAGCCCCATGGCGAGAAGCGAAGTCTCAACCAGATCGCCGCCGTCGTCCTTGCGGTTGATGAGCGGCACCGCCTCTCCGGTGCGAGCATCGAGGAAATGCGGGAATGCCCCGTGATAGCACTTCGCGCGCCACAGCGCATCGAGCATCCGCGTGAGCCGCTCGAGCGCAGCCTCGCGGCCGACCCAGCCGCGCTCGACTGCGATCGGGAGCGCCATGATCCCGAAACCCGATCCGCCGATTGCGACCAGATCGTCGGACGGTTCTTCGCGCCTCTTGCGCCGGTCGGGCGCAAGTCCGCTCGCCGGATGAGCGCCCTCCCAGAAGAAGCGGAACGTTTCGCGCTGCACGATCTCGAGCAGCTCGTCGTCCGACGATTCGGTGCTCGGTACGGAGTTGCTCATGCGGTGGTGCGGGCCGATGCGGGCTGGTGCTTGGGAGCGGGCGCATCGGGCTCGGAGTGTACCGGAGCGGCCTTCACGAGGTGCACGATGCGCGAGAAGAGCGGATCGCGCGCCTGAGCGCTGCCGATGTGGATGACGCTCGTGTGCTCGAGCTCCGTCGCGAACACGTCGATGACGCGCTCGAGCGTGTCGCCATCGAGTGAGCCGAAGGTATCGTCGATCAGCACCCATGGCGGCGCCTGAAGCAGAATGCGGGCAAACGCGATGCTCAGCTGCTCATCGGCCGAGAGCGTGCGATCCCAGCGGCGCGACTCATCGAGCAGCGGCAAGAGCCGCTCGAGCCCGAGCCGTCCGAGCGCGCGGCCATAGGACTCCGGTGGAAAGCCATCGGCTTTCAAAGGATAGGCGAGCACCTCGCGCAACGTGCCGCGGGGGAGGTAAGGCGTGCCGCGGGGAAAGTAGAGGATGGGCTCGCCCTTCGGGAGCACGACGCGCCCCTCGCCCCAGGGCCAGAGCCCTGCGAGCGCGCGAAACAGCTGAGTGCGGCCGGTTCCGGGCTCACAAAGGATGAGAAGCCGTTCGCCCGCGCGCACCTCCACGTGCCGCTCGCGAACCGAATCGCGTCCCCCTGTCGGTGAGACGACCGATAGATTCTCGATCACGAATCGTCCGGGGTCCCCTTCGGCGTATTCGATGCGGCTGTCGACGTGCTCGAGCAGCTCGTCCGTCATGATCATGGCGCGGCGGAACGTCGCGACTCGCAGGAGCGTCGCGCGCCAGTCCGCGATCTGACTGAAATTGTCGACGAACCAGCGCAGCGAGGACACCGTTTGGGTGAAGGCCGCAGCCGCCATCATCAGACCGCCGAAGGAGATCTTCCCGGAGAAATAGAGCGGGGCCGCGACCAGGATCGGAGCGACGAGCGTCACCCAGCCGAACCCGGCCGTGACCCACGTGAGATTGGTCAGACTCGCCACGATGCGTTGCGTCGCCTTCAGCGCATCGGCGAGGTCGAGCTCGACGCGCCGCCGCTCATCCGCCTCGCCCGAGGCGAGCGATATGCCATCCAGATGCTCGTTGACACGCACGAGCGAGAAACGCAGGTCCGCTTCCCGCGCATAGCGCTCCGCGTTGCGGTGGATGAGGCTACGGCCGACCCAATACGAGACGAGCGAGCCCGCCGCCGCGTAGACGATCGCCGCCCAGAGCATGAATCCGGGGATGATGTAATCGTGTCCTTCGATCTGCAGGTCGAAGTTCCGGGAGATCACCCACAGGAGCCCGGCGAAAGTCACGAACAGGGTCGAGGACTGCAGCAGCTGAATGCCGAGATCCGCCGAGAGCTCGCAGAGGTGGCGGGCATCCTCGTGCAGGCGCTGGTCGGGATTGACGCCGATTGAGCCCGCGTTCGCGAGCCAGAATGCGCGTCGCGGCAGCAGCCAGTGCCGGATGAGATCGGTCACCATCCCCTCGCGCAGCTTCACCTTGAGGGTCTCCCCGAGCCAGCGCTGCGCGACGTTGAGGATCAGCAGGCTCCCGGTGATGATGAAGAAGATCCCGAGCTCGTAGATGAAGTCCGCGAAGTCCCGGCGCGAGAGGGCGTCGTAGAAGGGCTGATTCCACTTGTTGAGCCGAATCTGCGCGTAAGCGGTCGCGACGATGACGACAAAGACGGTGCCGCACAGGGCGAATATCGCTTTGCCCGCCGTCGAGCGCGCGAGGGCATGCAGCATCATGCCGAGCTGGGGCACGAGCCGGGCGTGCGCGGCATCCTCGATCTCGGCCGCGGCGCGAGTGATATCTTCCGGCCGTTCTGTCATCGTGCTGGGAGAGCGCCGCGGGCGCCGGCAACGGGTGCGGAAGTGACCATCGACGCGCTGCTCGAGAACATGACGCTCGCCGAGAAGCTCGGCCAGCTCACGATGACCGCCGCCGGCCATGCGGTGACCGGGCCGGTAATCGCGGGAGACTCCGTGGAGGCGTTGAGGACCGGCACGGTCGGCAATGTACTCAATCTGATCGGGGCCGACCACGTGCACAGTTGGCAGAGACTCGCGGTCGAGGAGTCGCGGCTGCACATCCCGGTGCTCTTCGCCCTCGACATCCTGCACGGCTACCGGACCCTTTTCCCGATACCGCTCGCGGAGGCTGGGCTGTTTGATCCGGCGAGCTGGGCCGCGACGGCCCGAGCGACGGCTACCGAGGCGGCGGCAGACGGCATCGCGCTCACCTTCGCTCCGATGCTCGACATCGCCCGCGACCCGCGCTGGGGTCGCGCTGCGGAGAGTCCGGGCGAGGACCCCTGGGTCGGACGCTGCATGGCCGAGGCGAAGGTCCGCGGCTTTCAGAGCGAGAGCCTCGCCCGGGCCGACACGCTCGCGGCGACGGCGAAGCATTTCGCCGGATATGCCACGGTGATCGCCGGCCGCGAATACGCTGCGCTCGAGCTGTCGGAGCGCACGCTGCGGGAAGTGCATCTGCCGCCCTTCGCAGCGGCTGTCGAGGCCGGTGTGGTCGCGGTGATGCCCGCATTCACCGATCTCGGCGGAGTGCCTCTCACCGCCCATCGCAGGCTGCTGCGAGAGACTCTGCGCGAGAGGCTTGGCTTCGACGGCGTCCTCGTGAGCGACTACAACGCGATCGCCGAGCTCATCGAGCACGGCGTCGCGGCCGATGAGACCGAGGCTGCGGCTCTTGCGCTCAAGGCCGGCATCGACATCGACATGATGGCGGGTGCGTACCGTCGCGGCCTGCCCATCGCGCTGCAGCGCGGCCTCGTGACCCTCGCCGAGGTCGACGCGTCGGTGCGCCGCGTGTTGCGCCTCAAAGAGCGTCTCGGTCTGTTCGACGATCCGTACCGGCGCGGATCGCAGCGCGAGCCGGCAGCGACCGGCCTCGAGCGGCGGCGTCTAGCGCGGGAGGTCGCCGCGCGTGCAATCGTCATGCTCACGAATATCTGCGACACGCTTCCGCTCGATCCGCCCCCCAAACGCCTCGCGGTGCTCGGGCCGCTCGCCGATGTCTCCGGCGAGATGCGTGGAC
Source organism: Steroidobacteraceae bacterium (assembly GCA_035606175.1). Taxonomy (GTDB): domain Bacteria; phylum Pseudomonadota; class Gammaproteobacteria; order Steroidobacterales; family Steroidobacteraceae; genus JASHUC01. The sequence goes on from DATNFW010000060.1 coordinate 22,828, forward strand.
CTTGGTGGGGCGCGGCGCCTCCCGAGGGGCATGTGACGGTGCTCGAGGGATTGCGAGCGGCGCTTCCCGCGACACAAATCCGCTTCGCCCCAGGCGTTGCGATCGAGGATCCCGATGCGAGCGGCATGGCCTCGGCGCTCGCGCTCTGCGATGGCGCCGATGCCGTCGTGCTCTGCCTCGGAGAGGCGGCCGTCATGTGCGGGGAAGCCGCGAGCCGCGCGCATCTCGATTTGCCTGGGGTGCAGCGCGCGTTTGCGGAGGCGGCACTCGACCGGGCGCACGCGCGCGGAGCGCGCGTAATCGCTGTGCTCTTCAGCGGACGGCCGCTCGTCGTGCCGTGGCTCACCGCGCGGGCCGATGCGGTGCTCGCCGCCTGGTTCCTCGGCAGCGAGGCGGGCAATGCTTTGGCCGACGTCCTGACGGGGCGTATCTCCCCGAGCGGGCGCACGGCGATGACATGGCCGCGCGCCATGGGGCAGATCCCGATTTTTCACGCCGAGCGCCCGAGCGGACGGCCGTTTGCGAGCGACAACCGCTACACCACGAAGTACATCGACGAGCCGAACGAGCCACTTTTTCCGTTCGGTCACGGCCTCACGTACGGAGACTTGACGCTCTCCGGATTGCGCGTCGCGCCGGCGAAGGCGAAAGAAGGCGACACGATCGAGGCGCAGGTCGAGGTGCTGAACGCGGGCAAGCGGCGCGCGAGAGAAGTCGTCTTTCTGTTCATCCGCGATAAAGTGGCGAGCGTGACCCGCCCGCTGCTCGAGCTCAAAGCTTTCGCGAGCGTGACACTCGCGCCGGGAGAGCGTGCCACGCTCCGCCTCGCGGTGCCGGCGCATGAGCTGCGCTTTCTGGGCATCGATCTGGCGCCGACATTCGAGCCGGGCGAGATCGAGGTACTCGTAGGGCCGGTGGCGGATCGCAGGCGCTGCCTTACGGCGACCTTGCGGCTCGATGCGGGGTAGGATTCGCTTCTCGAGGAGTGCACCATGCCGAGTAACACGTCCGCGCTCGCCGGCACATCGACCGCCGGCGGCTCCCCCCCTGCGCTGCGCAAGGTATTGCAAGGTCAGAAGGCGCTCGTCACCGGTGCGAACTCCGGGATCGGCCGCGCCGTTGCGCTCGGCCTCGGTGCGGCAGGCGCCGATGTGGTCGTGAACTACATTCAGGGAGATCAGGCGGCGAACGACGTCGTCGCCGGGATCGAGGCCTCGGGCAGCCGCGCGCTCGCTCATCGTGCCGATGTGTCGAACGAATCGCAGGTCGAGCAGATGTTTGCACGCGCGATCGCAGAGCTCGGCACGATCGACATTCTGGTCGCGAATGCCGGCCTGCAGCGCGATTCCGCCTTTCATGCGATGACGCTCGAGCAGTGGAACACGGTGATCGGCGTCAATCTGACCGGACAGTTCCTGTGCGCGCGCGCCGCAGCGCGCGAGTTTCTGCGCCGTGGTGTCGTCAAGTCGGTCTCGCTCGCGGCCGGCAAGATCATCTGCATGAGCTCGGTCCACCAGAAGATTCCTTGGGCGGGCCATGCGAACTACGCGGCCTCGAAGGGCGGCATCATGATGATGATGGAAAGCATCGCGCAGGAGCTCGCGCCGCATCGCATCCGCGTCAACGGGATTGCGCCCGGAGCCATTCGCACCCCGATCAACCGGCCGGCGTGGGACACACCTGAGGCCTATGCGAGCCTGATGACTCTCATTCCGTACGGCCGGATCGGGGAGCCCGAAGACATCGCGCGCGCGGCCGTGTGGCTCGCTTCCGACGAGGCGGACTACGTGGTCGGCACGACGCTGTTCGTCGACGGCGGGATGACGCTGTTTCCCGGGTTCGCCACGGGCGGTTGAGTCGCCGCGCACGCCATGGCCGACCGCCACTACGATGTGATCATCATTGGGACGGGCGCGGGAGGTGGCACGCTCGCGTACCGGCTCGCGCCGAGCGGCAAGCGTATTCTGCTGCTCGAGCGCGGGGAGTTCCTGCCGCGCGAGCGCGACAACTGGGATGCAAACGCCGTGTTCGTGCACGGCAAGTATCAGGCGAAGGAGACCTGGTACGGCCGCGACGGGCGCGAGTTCCATCCAGGCATCCATTATTGGGTGGGCGGCAACACCAAGATGTACGGCGCCGCGCTCTTTCGCCTGCGCAAGGAGGATTTCGGCGAGCTTAAGCACAAGGGCGGTATCTCGCCCGCATGGCCGCTCTCCTACGATGATCTCGAGCCCTATTACAGCGATGCGGAGCAGCTCTATCACGTCCACGGGCAGCACGGCGTCGATCCGACGGACCCTCCGGCGAGCAAGCCGTATCCGCATGCGCCCGTCTCCAATGAGCCGCGCATCCAGGAGCTGTACGAGGCACTGAAAGGCGAGGGCTACCACCCCTTTCCGCTACCGGTCGGCGCGCTCCTCGAGGAGCGGCCCGACGGACAGGCTCGGTTCGACAGTGCGTGCGTGCGCTGCGAGGCATTCGATGGGTTCCCGTGCCTCGTGAACGGCAAGGCCGATGCGCAGATCATCTGCGTGGAGCCCGCGATCAAACATTCGAACGTCGAGCTGCTGACCGGCGCCTATGTGGAGCGGCTCGAGACCGACTCCGCCGGGCGCAAGGTAACGGGAGTGCGCGTTGAGCGCGCGGGAGCGAAAGAGCTCTACTCGGCCGACATCGTCGTCTGCTCGTGCGGAGCGCTCAACTCGGCGCTGCTGCTGTTGCGCTCCGCGAATGCGAAGCATCCGAACGGACTCGCAAATGGCTCGGGGGTCATCGGGCGCCATTACATGCGTCATAACAACTCGGCGTTCATGGCGATCTCCCGGCGGGAGAATCCGACGAAATTCCAGAAGACGCTCGCGCTCAACGACTTCTACTTTCGCTCGAAAGACTGGCAGTACCCGCTCGGACACATCCAGATGCTCGGCAAAACCCAGGGGCCGACGATTGCGGCCGAGGCCGGGCGCTGGGCGCTCGCCGCGCCCGAGATGTCCTTCGACGCGATGGCGCGGCATGCGCTCGACTTTTGGCTCACCTCGGAGGACCTGCCGCAGCCGGAGAACCGGATCTACTACGCCTCCGACGGGCGCGTGGTCCTCGATCTGACCGAGAACAATCTCGAGGGACACAAGCGCTTGAAGCACGAGCTCGAGCGGATGCTCGAGGCGATGGACTGCCATCCGCATCTGCTGCCCCGGTCGCTCTATCTCGGCAAGAACATTCCGATCGGCGGCACCGCTCATCAGGCGGGCACGGTGCGTTTTGGAACCGACCCACGCAGCTCGGCCCTCGATATCCATTGCAAAGCGCACGAGCTCGACAATCTCTACGTGGTCGACGGAGGCTTTTTCGTCTCGATCGGAGCCGTCAATCCTTCGCTCACGATCATTGCGAATGCGCTGCGCGTCGGCGATCATCTGCTCGAGCGGATGAAATGACTGCGAGCATCGCACTCACCGTCGCGTTCCGATACCTGCTGGTTGCGCTGTTCCTGCCGTTCAGCGCTCTCGACAAGATGCTGAACTTCAAGGGCGCCGTCGCCCAGGCGCGAGAGGTCGTCCCCTTCGAGCCGCTCGCGCGTTTGCTGATCTTAACCGGGCTCGCCATCGAGATCGTCATGCCGCTCGCGATCCTCACGGGCTACGGCGACCGGCTCGCCGCGATCATCATGGCCACCTACTGCAGCGTCACTGCACTCCTGTGGAAGCGCTTCTGGAGACCGGGCGACTTCTGGCATTCGGGCACGAGTCGCGCGCGCGACCTGTTCTGGGATTTCTTGAAAAACTTTGCAGTTGCGGCAGGTTTCCTCTTCATCGCCTTCGGCACCACCGCGCGCAGCATCCATCCCGTGCTCGACCGGCCGGTGCTCTCGACGCACCCCTATGCGAGCTCGGGAGGATCCCATCGTGGCGGATAGCGGCGGACCCCGTCTGGGGTACTGGCATCTCTACACGGACGAGCAGGGCGTGAGTCGGCAGAGGCGCTGCGCCTTCACGGAGTTCGAGCGCCGCTCGATCAGCGAGCCCGCAAGCCCGCAGTGGATCGGACGCCGCACCGACGGGGCGATGTCGACACTCGTGACCGTGCTCCCCCCGGGGTGGATTGGCGCGTGGCACGAGAATCCTCGCCCGCAGTGGATCATCCCGCTCTCCGGGCGCTGGTTCGTCGAATCGATGGACGGCCAGCGCATCGAAATGGGGCCGGGCGAGCTCTCCTTCGGAGCCGATCAGGGCACGCGCGAGCTGAGCGGTCGCAAGGGGCATCTCTCGGGAACGGTCGGGGAGCAACCGGCCGTGCTGTGGCTCATTCAGCTCGATGCGGCACCCGCGCCGCGCCTGCCGTGCTCATTTGAATAGCGCAGGGATCGAGATCCGCGATCGCGAGTTCGGACGCTGCGTGCTCGCGAACGCGCCGCTCGAGGAGCTCGCGAGCGGCTTTCGTTGGACCGAAGGGCCGGTGTGGCTCGGGGATGCGGATTGCCTGCTCTTCCAGGACCTGCCGCGCAACCGCACGATGCGCTGGAGCGAGGAGGGCGGGGTGTCCGTATTTCGCTACCCCTCGAACTACGCGAACGGCCAGACCCGCGATCGGCAGGGCCGGCTCGTGAGCTGCTCGCATCGCGGGCGCTGCCTCTACCGCACCGAATACGACGGCACGATCACGACGCTCGTCACGCATCATGCCGGCAAGCGCCTCAACGCCCCGAACGATGTGATCGTCAAGTCGGACGGCACGATCTGGTTCACCGATCCGCTCTACGGCATCTCGAACGACTACGAGGGCGGACGACAGCAATCGGAGCAGCCGCCCGGGCTCTACCGCTTCGATCCCGAGAGCGGGGCGATCCTGCTGATGGCGAACGATTTCGACGGGCCGAACGGGCTCGCCTTCTCACCCGATGAGCGGCGCCTCTATGTCTCGGAGACCGGCGATGCCGCCGCGGACGATCCGCGCCGCTGCATCCGAGTGTTCGAAGTGTCGGCGAACGGGACGAGCCTTGCGGGCGGTGAGGTCTTCCATCGCATCGAGCCCGGCTACTGCGACGGGCTGCGCGTGGATGAGGCGGGTCGCGTCTGGAGCAGCGCGGGCGACGGCGTGCATTGCATCGACGCAGGGGGGCGCCTGCTCGGCAAGATCCTCGTGCCTCGCGTCGTCTCCAACCTCGAGTTCGGCGGGGTGGCGAAGAATCGGCTCTTCATCACCGCCTCGCAGACGCTCTGCGCAATCTATCTCAACGTGCGCGGCGCGGAGCGGCCGTGACGGCGCCGGTTCACTCGGCCAAGCGCATCGCGGGGGTGAGCCTCACGAGCGCCGATGCCGATGCGCTCGCGGAGTTCTACGTCGCGCTCGGTTTCGAGCGGGTGGGAATCGAGCTGCGCGGGGGGCCGATGTTTGCACATCTCGCGCACTTGGCGCATGCCGAGGCGCGAGTGGTTCTCCTCAAGCTCGGGGAGGAGGGGCTCGAGCTCGCGACGTTCTCAAAGCCCGGACGCCCATACCCGAGTGCAGGCGCGAGCAACGATCCGTGGTTTCAGCACTTCGCGATCGTGGTGGCGAGCATGGAGGCCGCATACGAGCGTCTGCGACGCGTCTTGGGCTGGACGCCGATCACGCATGCCGGGCCGCAGCGCCTGCCTGAGAGCTCGGGGGGCGTCAGCGCATTCAAATTCAGAGATCCCGAGGGGCATCCGCTCGAGCTGCTGGAGTTTCCGCCGGAATCCGTGCCGCCTCTCTGGCGGGCGCGCATTGAGCGCGCGCAGCTCGCCAATGCAAATCCCTTCCTCGGCATCGATCACTCTGCGATCGTCGTCGCAAGCACCGCGCGCAGCCTCGAGTTTTACGAGCGGCGGCTCGGCTTCGCTCGCATCGGCGGCTCGTTCAACCGGGGGACGGAGCAGGCAAATCTCGATGCGCTGCGCGAGCCCGAGGTCGAGGTGACGGCACTGGCCGCCGCACCGGAGCCTCCGCATCTCGAGCTATTGTGCTATCGCTCTCCGAGCACCCGGGCCGCGCTTGCCGCACCGTTCGAGATCTGCGATGTCGCGGCGACGCGGTTGCTCATCGAGATCGAGTCCGCCGCCGCTATCGAGCTGATGCACGATCCGGACGGGCACGCGCTGATTCTCGCACCCCGCGCTTGAGGGGAATCGGCCGCGAGCGCCACGGTCGGGCGGAACATTCCCGTGCGCTCCATGACCTTGTTCAGGAACTTTCTCATCCCGAGGCGCGACGATACCACCAGATGGAGCTGAGCGGCTGATGCGGACGCGCGGTGGATCGCGTGCGCCGGGACCTGAATTTGCGAGTCGCGACAGCCGGGCCGCGCGAAAGGCCTGCTGTCGAGCGGGATGTGCTGATATGAGCAAGACGGGAGCTACCATCGCCTATGTGATCGCTGCGCTGGCCGCGCTCGCGCTCGTGGTCTACGCCTGGTCCTTCATGTCGACGACGGGGGTGGAGATTCCGTACAGCAAATTCCGTCAGCTCGTGGCGAGCGGCCAGGTCGAGAAGGTGACCGTCTCGAGCAACGGCCACGAGATCAGCGGATATCTAAAGAAACCGATGTCGAACGGCCGGCGCTGGTTTGAGACGACGACCGTTCCCGAGGACATCGCGAACAACTTGGAGCACCACGGAGTCGAGTACACCGGGGAGGCTCAGGGTTCGATCTGGTCGGGAATCCTCTCGTGGATCGTGCCGACGCTGCTGTTCTTCGGGTTGTGGGTGCTCCTGTTCCGGCGAGCCGGCGCGCAGAGCGGCGGCTCGAACGGCTTCATGGCCATCGGCAAATCGAAGGCGCGGCTGTACGTCGAGTCGAACACGCGCACGACGTTCGCGGATGTCGCGGGCTCGCACGAGGCGAAGGAGGAGCTGAAAGAGGTCATCGGCTTCCTCCGCAATCCCGAACAATACGCGCGGCTCGGGGGACGCGTGCCGAAGGGTGTGCTGCTCGTCGGCCCTCCGGGCACCGGCAAGACTCTGCTCGCGCGGGCCGTGGCCGGGGAGGCGGGCGTGCCGTTCCTCTCGATCTCCGGCTCCGAGTTCGTCGAGATGTTCGTCGGCGTCGGCGCCGCCCGGGTGCGCGACTTGTTCCAGCAAGCTCGCAAGAAGGCGCCCGCGATCATTTTCATCGACGAGCTCGATGCACTCGGCCGCGCTCGCGGAGCAAGTCCTTACGGCGGCGGCAACGACGAGAAGGAGCAGACTCTCAATCAGCTGCTCGTCGAGCTCGACGGCTTCGATCCGCGCACCCGCCTGGTGCTGCTCGGCGCGACGAATCGCCCGGAGATACTCGATCGCGCGCTGCTGCGCCCCGGGCGCTTCGACCGGCAGATATTGGTCGATCGCCCCGACAAGAAGGATAGGGTCGAGATCGCTGCGGTACACATGCGCCGCGTGCGCACGGCCCCGGATGCGAGCGCCGATAAGATCGCTTCGCTCACGGTGGGCTTCACGGGCGCCGACATCGCCAATCTCGTCAACGAGGCGGCACTTATCGCGACACGGCGGGGAGCCGAGGCGGTGGAGATGCAGGACTTTACGGCCGCCTCCGAGCGCATCATTGCCGGTCTGGAGAAGCGCAACCGCGTGCTGAGCCCGGCTGAGCGTAAGATCGTCGCCTATCACGAGATGGGCCATGCGCTCGTCGGCCTGGCACTCCCCGGCACCGATCGCGTGCACAAAGTCTCGATCATCCCCCGCGGAATGGGCGCGCTCGGCTACACCATCCGCCGTCCCACGGAGGACCGCTTCCTCATGACGCGCGAGGAGCTCGAGAACAAGACTGCGGTTCTCGTCGGCGGGCGGGCCGCCGAGCAACTGGTCTTCGGGTCGGTCTCGACGGGCGCGGCGGACGATTTGCAGAAGGCGACCGAGATCGCGCGCAACATGATCACGCGTTTCGGCATGGCGAAGGAACTCGGTCCCGTGAGCTACGAGGGCGACAGCAGAGAGGGAGTGCCGCTGCCACCCGGGATGGGACCCTCGAACCATCCGTACAGCGAAGTGACCGCCCAGAGAATCGACGCGCTCGTGCAGCGCATCGTCGAGAACGCTCTCGAGCGTGCCATCTCTATCTTGCGCGAGCGGCGCGAGGCGCTCGAGCAGGGGGCGCACGAGCTGCTCGAGCATGAGATCCTCAATGAGGATCAGCTGCTCGCGCTCGGGGCGATGCGCACCGCTCCTCGCCGCGTGGAGGAGGGCGCAGCGGCGCACGGGTGAGCGCCCGACGCGGCGCCGCCCTCGGCATCCTTCAAGCGCCCTCGGCAGCCTTCAAAAAGACCATCCCGCCGAGATCACGAGCGCGCGCGGCCCGAAGTTCACGTGCGAGGTGCGGATCACCCCTCCCGTATTCGCCGTGAGCCGGCTCGCGACGTACGAGTAGGAATACGAGGCATAAACGGTGAGCCGGTCCAGCACCCGGTAGCTGAGCCCCACATCGGCCGCGGGCCCGACGGAGGCCGGCAGGTCGATCGAAGTCGGTCCGCCCGCCGCGGCATTGCCGGCAGGCGTCGAGTGCCGGCTGTAGAACTTCGTGTAATTCACGCCGACTCCGAAGTAGGGCCGGAAGCGATGCGTCTCATCGAAGAGTTTGTAATTGAG
>DATNFW010000061.1:0-12030 GCA_035606175.1 Steroidobacteraceae bacterium
AGAAATCGGGGAAATACTTCTCCAGGTACGCGGAAACTCGTTGAAGACGGGGCCCAGGGTCGCTGTCAGTCGACGCTTTGCGCTTCTTCATCGGTTTGCTACACCTCCGGCACGCTGCAGCACGTAGCACCACGCCGCCACCGGACAGCGGTCAGCAAATCCCGAGCCCGCGGCGCGCGCGAAAATTACGGCACAACGCCCGCCGATGCAATACTTGGCGCGTGAAGAAACTCTCACAAATGCGCGCCGAGCCGTTTGAAGGCGGCGCGCCGCGCCCCGCTGCACCCCGGAGGGGCCGCGGACGCGGCGGCGGACGCGGCCGCGCGTGGCGCTTCGCGGCGACTGCGCTCTCCTTTGCCGTTTTCGGTGTGAGCGCCCTTGTGCTGTCGCTGCTCACGCTGCCGGCGGCGAATTTGCTGCCTGGGGACACCGAGCGCCGCCGCGCCCGCGCGCGCCGGCTGGTAGGACTGTCGCTCGGGCGATTCGCCCGGCTCATGAGCTCGCTCGGGGTGCTCACGTATGAGGTCGAGGGGGCCGAGCGGCTCGGCCGCCCGGGCCAGCTCATCATCGCGAACCACCCGACGCTCATCGACGGGGTGTTCCTGCTCTCGCTCGTACCGGGTGCGACGTGCGTCCTCAAGGCTGCACTCATCCGCAATCCGATCACCCGCGGCCCGGTCGCATGGGCGGGGTACGTGAGCAACACCTCACCCGAGACCATGATTGAAGGCGCGGCCGCTGCCCTCAAGGCCGGCGGAAGTGTAATAATGTTTCCGGAGGGCACGCGCACAGTGCCCGGGGGAACGCTGCAGTTTCACCGGGGCGCCGCCGCGATCGCGTTGCGCGCCGCGGCTGTCGTGACTCCGGTGTATATCGAGTGCGATCCGCTCACGCTCGCGAAACGCGATCCGTGGTACCGCGTTCCGGCGCGACGGCCGCACTTCTCACTGCGCGTCGGAACGGACGTGGATCCCGAGCCGTTCCGGGGCAGCGCGCCGCCACCGATCGCTGCGCGCGAGCTCAACGCTCATCTGCTGCGGGTCTTTACGAAGGAGCTCACGAGGGCGAACGGATCGACCGAGTAAGTTGGACGGATGCAACCCGAGAGCCCCAATCCGGACCCGCGGCTCACGCCCGCCGCTCCCCAGCGCGCCTATGCCATGATTTGCTCGGCGCTCGTCGAGCTCTTCCGCCTCGATCCGGCACGCATCACACCCGAGGCGCGGCTCGCGGATGACCTCGAGATCGACAGCATCGACGCCGTAGACCTCGTGGAGCAGCTCAAGCGCACGACCGGCCGAAAAGTCGGCGCGGAGGACTTCAAATCCGTGCGCACCGTCTCCGATCTGGCGCGCGTCCTAGAGCGGCTCCTTTCGATCTGAGGGTGGCGCGCTCGAGTGGCGGACGATTCTTTCTCGCCCTGCGCGGTCATTCCCGTGTTCGATCATGAGCGGACGATTGCGCACGTCGTATCCGTCGTGCGCGCGAGCGGCTTGCCCTGCCTGCTCATCGACGACGGCTCGGGCGCGGCGTGCGCACGCGAGCTCGACCGGCTCGCCCGAGAAGTCCCTGGGATCGAGCTCATCCGCCTCGCGACCAACCGGGGCAAGGGCGTTGCCGTGATCGCCGGATTCCGCGCAGCGGCAGCCGAGGGCTTCACGCATGCGCTGCAGATCGATGCCGACGGCCAGCACGCGTTGACCGACGTTCCGCGCTTTATCGAGGAGGCCAGGGCGCACCCCGCGGCGCTCATTTGCGGACGCCCGTTCTTCGATGCTTCCATGCCCCGGGTACGCCGCTACGGTCGCTGGCTCACGCATGCGCTCGTGTGGCTCGATACGCTCTCCTTCGAGATCCCCGACTCCCTTTGCGGATTCCGTGTCTACCCGCTCGAGCCCGTGATGCGGCTCGTCGCGGCGGAATACATCGGCGCTCGCATGGATTTCGACGTGGAGATCCTGGTGCGCCTGCACTGGCGCGGGGTGCCGCTGCGCTGGATCGCCACTCGGGTCGTCTACCCGCTCGATGGCATCTCGCATTTCCGGCTGGTGCGCGACAATGCACACATGGTCTTTCTGCAGCTGCGGCTCCTTGCCGGGATGTTCCGGCGGCTTCCGCGCCTCATCGCGCGCAAGCGGCTCATCGGGCGGAAGCTCGCGTGAGCTCAGGCGGCGCCGTCATTCAGTCGAGCTGGGCGACGACGCGCGAGCGCGGCGCGCTCGTTGCAATGCGCCTGATGGTCATCGGACTGCGCCTCATCTCGCGGCGCGTCGCATCGCCGATCGTGCACGCCGCGACGCTGTACTTTTTCGTCTTTGGCCGGCGCACGCGCCGGGTCTCACTCGAGTACCTGCGGCGGATCGCCCGCGAGGCCCCCGAGAGCGGCCTCGCGCCGACCCGGCGCTGCGCCTATCGGCACTTCCTCGCCTTCACGCACGCCATCCTCGACAAGCTCGACGCGTGGTCCGGGCGGCTCGATTACAGCCACGTCGTCTTCGAGGATCACGCGCGGCTGCGCGAGGCCGTCGGGATTGGGCGAGGGCGTCTCGTGATCGGATCGCATCTCGGCAACCTCGAGGTTTGCCGCGCGCTCGCGAGCCTCAACCGGCGCGTCCGGCTCAACGTGCTCGTGCACACCCGGCACGCGGCCTACTTCAACCGGGTGCTCGCGATGGCGGGCGCCTCGGAGCTCGAGCTGTTGCAGGTGACCGACTTCGGACCGGCGGCCGCGCTCATGCTGAAGGAGCGTATCGATCGCGGCGAGTGGGTCGTCATCGCGGGCGATCGGGTTCCGGTGCACGGCGGACGCACCGTCGACGTTCGCTTTCTCGGCGGAGTCGCACCGTTTCCGGTAGGACCGTATTTGCTCGGTGCACTCCTCGAGTGCCCAGTGCACTTGTTGTTCTGTCTGCGCAGAGCCGGCACCAATTACATCTACTTCGAGCCCTTCGCCGAGCGCCTCGGCTGGCCGCGCGCCGAGCGCGACGCGGCGCTCGCGCGCGAGGCGCAGCGCTTCGCGAATCGACTCGAGCATTACGTGCGGGTCGAGCCTCTGCAGTGGTTCAATTTCTATCCGTTCTGGCGGGAGGGCTCGTGAGGAATGAGTCGTGAGCGAGCGCCGTGAGGTCGTCGTCATCGGCGCGGGGCCATCGGGGGCGATCGCCTCTGCGCTCCTGCAGCGCCGCGGACGCGACGTGCTGGTGCTCGAGCGGCAGCGCTTTCCGCGTTTCTCGATCGGAGAGAGCCTGCTCGCGCATTGCCTCGATTTCGTGGCGGAGGCCGGCATGATCGGGGCCGTCGAGGCGGCCGGCTTCCAGTACAAGGACGGCGCGGCGTTTGCGCGCGGCGAGGAGTACGGGGAGTTCGGATTCGGTGAGAGCACGACGCCCGGGCGCACGTCGACCTATCAGGTCGAACGCGCGAAATTCGATACGCTTCTCGCGGGGGAGGCGGCGAGCCAGGGGGTCGAGATCCGTTTCGAGACGGAGATCGTCGCGGCCGAATGCGGGCGCGGCGGCGCCCGCCTCACTGCGCGCTCGGCGGATGGGGCAGTCGCGGAGATCGAGGCGGGCTTCGTCCTCGATGCGAGCGGCTTCGGGCGCACGCTCCCGCGGCTCCTCGGTCTCGAGCGGCCGTCGGCTTTCCCGGTGCGGCATTCGATCTTCACGCACATCGAGGATCACTTCGACGAGGAGTTCGATCGCAACAAGATCTTGATCACCGTGCATCCGACCCAGCCGGACGTGTGGTTCTGGCTGATTCCGTTTTCGGGCGGCCGGGCCTCCTTGGGCGTCGTCGCCCGGCGCGAATTCTTCGCTCGCTACGCCGGAGCATCCGATGAGCGGTTGCGGAGGATCATCGCCGAGGACACCCGGCTCACAAGACTGCTCGCTCGGGCGGTGTGGGACACGCCGGCGCGCGAGATCGGCGGCTACGCGGTGAACGTGTCTTCGATGCACGGGCCGGGATTCGCGCTGCTCGGAAACGCTGCGGAGTTTCTCGATCCGGTGTTCTCCTCCGGCGTGACGATCGCGATGTGCTCGGCGAGCCTTGCGGCGCGCGCGCTCGAGCGGCAGCTCGCGGGCGACCCGGTCGATTGGGACGCCGAGTTCGAGCGGCCGTTGAGGCGCGGGGTCGATTGCTTCCGCGAATTCGTCGATGCGTGGTACGACGGGCGGCTGCAGACGATTTTCTTCAGCGAGGGGCACGACTCGGCGATCCGCGGGAGGATCTGCTCGATCCTCGCGGGCTACGCGTGGGACACGGGCAATCCGTTCGTGACCGAGACTCGCCGGCGGCTCGATGTGCTCGCGCAACTTTGCGCCATGCGGACCGCCTCCTCGCGCGGCGTGATGGCGGGCGGCGGCGGGCGGCAATGAACGCGACAGTTCTCGTCACTGGATCGAGCCGCGGCATCGGGCGGGCGATCGCCCTCGCGCTCGCGAGCGATGGGTACGATGTCGTCGTGCACTGCCGGGCGAGGGTTGCGGAAGCGGAGCAGGTCGCCGCCGAGGTGCGCGCGCTCGGCCGTGCCGCGCGAGTGCTGCAGTTCGATGTCGTCGATCGTGGACGCTGCACGGATGTTCTCGCCGCGGACATCGAAGCTCACGGGGCGTACTACGGGGTCGTGTGCAACGCGGGGCTCGCGCGCGATGCGGCGTTCCCGGCCATGAGCGGGGAGGAGTGGGACGCCGTCGTGCGAGGCAATCTCGATGCGTTCTACAACGTCCTGCAGCCGCTCGTGATGCCGATGGTGCGCCGGCGGGCGCCCGGCCGCATCGTCACGATGGCCTCGGTCTCGGGTCTGGTGGGCAATCGCGGCCAGGTGAACTACAGCGCCGCGAAGGCGGGCATCGTCGGTGCGACGAAGGCGCTCGCGATCGAGCTCGCGAAGCGGCAGATCACGGTGAACTGTGTGGCGCCGGGTTTGATCGAGACCGAGATGGCGCACGAGGCGCCGCTCGAGGAGTTGACGAAGCTCATTCCCATGCAGCGCGCCGGGACGGCGCAGGAAGTTGCGGCGGTGGTGCGCTTCCTCATCTCGCCTGCGGCGTCCTACGTGACGCGGCAAGTCATCGCGGTCAACGGAGGGCTCGTGTGAGCGGGGGACTCGTGTGATGGGCGGCGAGCGGCGCGTCGCGGTAACCGGTATGGGCGCAGTCACGGCGCTCGGGTGCTCGTGGCCGCAGGTGCAGGCGCGGCTGCGAGCTTCGCGAAATGCGGTGCGCTACATGCCGGAGTGGGAGCGCTACACGGATCTCGCCACGAAACTCGCAGCGCCGGTCGATACCTTCCAGCCGCCGGCACACTGGACGCGCAAGCAAATGCGCGGCATGGGACGTGTGTCGCAACTCGCGGTCGCGGCGGCCGAGATCGCGCTGCGCGATGCCGATTTGAGCGGGGGTCCGTTGCTTGCGAGCGGCGCGGCGGGCGTCGCGTGCGGCTCCTCGATCGGCAGCATCCCGGACACGAAGGACTTCACGATCATGCTGATCGAGGGCAGATCGCCCCGGCTCAACGCGAACTCCTACGTGCGCATGATGCCGCACACGGCTGCCGCCAATATCGGCATCTTCTTCGGTTTGAAGGGTCGCATCATCCCCACTTCGAGCGCCTGCACCTCGGGGAGCCAGGCGATCGGCTTCGCCTACGAGACGATCAAGCAGGGAAAGCAGACTGTGGTGATCGCCGGGGGCTCCGAGGAGCTCTGCCCGAGCCAGGCGATGTCGTTCGACATGCTCTATGCGACGAGCCGGCGCAACACGGAGCCGCACACGACGCCGAGGCCCTACGATCGCGATCGCGACGGTCTCGTGATCGGCGAGGGTGCGGCGATTCTCGTGCTCGAGAACTTCGAGCACGCGCGCTCGCGAGGGGCGCGGATCTACGCGGAGATCGTCGGGTTCGCAACAAACAGCGATGGGAGCCATGTGACGCGGCCGGAAGAGGCGACGATGCGCGCGGTCCAGGAGCTCGCGCTCGCCGATGCGGGATTGCCGGCCACCGCGATCGGTTACGTCAACGGGCACGGCACGGCCACGGAACATGGGGACATCGCCGAGTCGCGTGCCACATCGGCAGCGCTCGGGTCGCGCGTCGCGATCTCGAGTCAGAAGAGCTTCTTCGGACACACTTTGGGAGCTTGCGGCGCGATCGAGGCCTGGCTCAGCATCGAAATGATGAACGCGGGTTGGTTCGCGCCGACTCTCAATCTCGAGCACATCGATTCGCGGTGCGGTGAGCTCGATTACGTCGCGGGCGAGGGGCGCCCGCTCGAGGTCGAGCACGTGATGAGCAACAACTTCGCATTCGGCGGGGTCAACACTTCGCTCGTCATCAAACGCGCGAGCTGATGCGCGACGCCATGGACGCGCCACTGGTCCACTCTGCCACGCCGTCGAGACCCATTCTGTTCGCGAACGGTCGGGCGGTCTCGGTCGGCGAGCTTCTCGCGAGCGTCCGCCGGGTGGCGGCGGCGCTCGGGGAGGGTGGGCCGATCGTCAATCTCTGCGAGCACCGCGATCGGTTCTTGATCGTCTACTGCGCCGCGCTCGTCCGCGGTCGCATGAATCTGCTTCCCCCCTCGCGCGCGCCGCTCATCATCGAGGAGGTGGCGGCAAACTACGCCGGAAGCGTGCGCTGCGATGACGCATTGGTGGCGCGTGCGCTCGGCGAGGCCGCGGGCGCGGCGCCGGTCGATGCGGGGGGTGGGGCGGCGGGGCTCGCCGCCTGCGGTGCCGCTGCCGATCGCGCCGCTGCCGATCGCGCCGCTGCCGAACGCGCCGCCGCTGATGTGCCGCGCATCCCCTGCGAAGCGATTGCGGAGATCGCCTTCACCTCCGGGAGCACCGGCGCGCCGAAGGCGCACGTGAAGCGCTGGCGAACCCTGCTCGGCAGTACGGTACACAACGCGGCTCGCATTCACGAATGTCTCGCGCCGGCGTTCGGGGCTCAACGTCCGTGGATCGTCGCGACCGTGCCGCCGCAGCACATGTACGGTACCGAGACATCGATTTTGCTGCCGCTCGCGGCCGATATGGCGGTCCACGCCGCGCGGCCGCTGTTTCCGGCCGATGTGGCCGCCGCACTCGCGGAGGTGCCCGGCCCGCGCGTGCTCATCGCAACACCCGTGCACTTGCGCGCGCTGGTGGACTCCGACGAGTGTTTCCCGCAAGTTCACGTCGTCGTTTCGGCAACCGCACCGCTCGAGCGGCCGCTCGCCGCCGCTGCCGAGCGCGTGTTCGGGGGAGTCGTGCTCGAGATGTTCGGCTCGACGGAGACATGCGTCATTGCGACGCGCCGGACGGCGCACGAGGCGTCCTGGCATCTGTATCCGGGGGTCGCGCTCGAGCCTGGGGGCGACGGCACCGTCGTGCGCGCGCGGTGGTTCGATGGGCCCGTCGTGCTGCAGGACATCGTCGAGCTCGATGGGGACCGCCGTTTCATCGTGCGAGGGCGCAACGCCGACATGATTGAAGTCGCGGGCAAGCGGGCCTCGCTCGCGGACCTCAATCGGAGGCTGCTCGCCATTTCCGGCGTGCGCGATGCGGTCGCATTTCAGCCGGATGAAGCGACGGGCGTCGTGCGGCGAGTCGCCGCGCTCGTCGTGGCGCCCGGACTCGCGCCGGAAGCGATCCTGGCGGAGCTCGGGCGCGCCGTGGATCCGGCGTTTTTGCCGAGACCGCTCGTGCTCGTTCCGGCTCTGCCGCGCAACGAGCTCGGCAAGCTTTCACGCGAGGCGCTCATGAGGCTCGTCGCTGAGCGGCTCCCCCATCAGGCGTGAGCGCAGTCGACCTCGACGAGGAGCTCGGCGCGGCAGATATCCGCCTCGAGCATCAGACACTGGGCGCCGAGCGGCAGACGCTCCGCAAGATGGGCGGCCGCGAGATTCGCGGAGGCTCCGTCGCGCAGGTATACCTTGAGCCGCGCGCGTGTGCCGAGCCGCGCGAGCGCGGGCTCGAGTGCGGTCCCCCGCTCGAAGAGGCTGGCGAGATTCGCAAGCGTCTCATCGAGCTGATCCCGTAGCGAGCCGGAGTGCTGCGACGCGTGGCCGACGATGCTCGCGGTGCCGGAAATGAGCAGCAGGCCGGGCGGCGCCAGCATCGCGCGCGAGAAGGTCGGTGAGGCGGGGCCGTACGCGCGCGGATAACGGTACGCGCTCATTTGGCGAGGGTTCTCGAGTGCGATGCCCGGCACGCGTGCCGCAAGCCAGTAGATTTGCAGAATGTGCGAGCCGTCACGGCGTCCGATCGCCGTTGCGGCCGGGAAGCGGTCCCGCTCGGCTGCCGCGCGCTTGCCGGCAGTCGAGGCCGGGCGCGCCGCGGGGCGGCTCGCCGCAGCTGCCAGTGGTGTGGCTGCAAAAAACGGTGCGGCGGCAAACGGCGCGGCTGCAAAGGCTGCGGCTCGGCCGATACAAAACTGCTTGTATCGCTCCGCGTCCCCCTCGCCCGCGTTGATGTCGTCGAAGTAGTTCCACATCCGCAACAGATGCGGACAGGGCGACTGCGCCTGGAAGCTCAGGATCGCGGCGTAGGCCCATTGCGTTGCGGCGGCGAGTCCGGCGTGCTCGCGCTCGTCGAGCTCGAGTCGTCCGGCGAGATGCTCTCCGTCGGTCGCGAAGCGTATGAGCCCGGAGCCGCCCGTGCGCACGGGACCTGCCGCCCGCCACAGCTCCATCAGGTCCGCTGAGCCGAGCGGATCGAGCCCGACGCGGATCAGGCGCGGATCGGACGAGAGCGATGCCCCGCGCCCGAACGTGACCGCGGCAAGTACATCCGCGGGCAGCGGTTCCGCCAGCGCCTCCGGGCGGAAGCGGGCATATTCGATGCGCGCTCCCGCGCGCAGCTCGGACTCGGCGAGCTCGAGGTTCATCATGGCTGGTGATTCGTGACCGGCGTTCCAAAACCGGGCGTGCGCAGGCCGCGAGCGATCGCTGTGATAGGATGCCGCGTCCGTGACCCCCGCCTCGAAGCAGTCTATCGCGCCCCTCGACATGCCTGCCAGCCAAACGCCTGCCGAGCGTGAGCTCGCCAGCGTCATCGTCCAGGCCGTCAATCTGGAGGCCGTCCGGGCCGAGGACATCGATCCGGAAGCGCCGCTGTTCGGCGCCGGCCTCGGGCTCGACTCGATCGACGCGCTCGAGATCGCCCTCGAGGTGTCCAAGCGGTACGGCCTGCAATTGCGCTCGGACGATGAACAGAACCGGCGCATATTCGCATCGCTTCGTGCGCTGTCGCGGCACATCGAGCAGCAGCGCACGGACGGAGGCTCGGGCTGAGCGCGCCGCAGCGCGCCCGTGGCGCGTTCCAATCGCTCGGTTGAGCGGGTAGGGAGGCGAGTGAGAGCGCAACCGCTTTGCGCGCAGCCGCTGTGCGTGACCGCCTACACCGTGGCGTGCGCAGCCGGCGCAGGCTTGGCCGCGTTTGCGAGGGCGCTGCGCGAGCGGCGCAGCGGTCTGCGGCCGAACGACTTCACAGCCGCGCCGCTCGAGACGTGGATCGGCCGCATCGAGGGGCTCGAGCGGGACGCTGCCGCGCTTCCCGCCGGGCTCGCGGCCTGGGAGTGCCGCAACAATCGACTCGCCTGGCTCGCTCTGCTGCAAGACGATTTCCGCGAGCGTGTGGCTGCGGCGCGGGAGCGTTACGGTGCGGATCGCGTCGCGATCGTCGTCGGCACCTCCACATCGAGCATCGGCGCGACCGAGGAGGCATACCGCCGGCTGCAGCCCGACGGACAATTTCCGCCGGACCTACGCAGGCCGATTCTCCACGAGCCGCACTCGCTTGCGGATTTCCTTCAGCACGCGCTTGCGCTCGAGGGCTTCTGCATCACGGTAGCGACAGCCTGCTCCTCGAGCGCGAAAGTGTTCGCGCACGCGGAGCGCCTGCTCCGCCTGGGACTCGCCGATGCCGCGCTCGTCGGCGGCGCGGACACCTTGTGCGGGAGCGTGCTCTTCGGCTTCAACTCCCTCGGCCTGCTCTCGCCGGAGCCTTGCCGTCCGTTCGATCCGGCCCGCAGGGGCATCTCGCTCGGGGAGGCGGCAGGCTTCGCGTTGCTCGAGCGCGCGGGCGATGGTCCCTGGCTCCTCGGCTGCGGGGAGTCGAGCGATGCGCATCACATGTCATCGCCGCACCCCGAAGGCCGCGGCGCCCGGCTCGCGATCGAGGCGGCGCTCGGCACAGCCGGTGTCGAGGGACGCGATGTGGACTACGTCAATTTGCACGGCACCGCGAGTCAGAAGAACGATGAGATCGAAGGCCGCCTCGTGGCCGAGCTCTTTGCGGACGATGCGTCCGCGAGCTCGACCAAGGGTTGGACGGGGCACGCGCTCGGGGCGGCCGGCATCGTCGAGGCGGTCGTTGCGCTCAATGCGATCGAGACCGGTCTCGCACCCGGCACTCTCAACTCGAGCGCAATCGATCCGGCTTGCGGTCCGCAGGTGCGGCTCGAGAATCGGGAGTGCGACGTCCGCATTGCGGTGAGCCATTCGTTCGGGTTCGGCGGCAGCAATTGCGTGCTCGTGTTTGGGCGGGAGAGACCGCGTTGAGCGACTCGATCGAGCCGGGGGAGACGGCCGCGGTCTCCGCGCGGAGCGCGCGCGTGTTCATCGAGGGCATCGCGCTGTGGGGGCCGCGGCTTCCCGGCTGGGATGCGGCACGTTCGATATTGCGCGGTGAGGCAAAACCCTGCGATGCGCCCGCCCGGCGCCCGGCGCCCGCGCTGCTCGCGCCGACGGAGCGCCGCCGCGCGCCGGACACCGTCGCAGTTGCCCTCGAGGTCGCCTCCGCGGCCTGCGCGAGCGCCGGGCGGGAGCCGCGGGGACTTGCGAGCGTGTTTGCATCGACCTTCGGCGATACGGCCGTGAGCGACTACCTTTGCCGGCAGTTGGCGAGCGCACCGCTCGACACCTCGCCGACCAAGTTTCACAACTCGGTGCACAATGCGGCCGCCGGGTACTGGGCAATCGCAACCGGCTGCCCGGAGCCGTACACTGCGCTCAGCGCATACCGGCACACCTTCGGCGCCGGGCTCGCGCTGGCGTGCACGCACGCGATCGCCGATGAGTCCGCGGTCCTCTATGTCGCGTACGACATCGAGACACCGGGCCCTCTCGCCACGATGTCGCCGAGCCGCGGAGCTCTCGGCGCAGCGTTCGTGCTCGCGCCGGACCGCTCGCCACACGCGAAAGCTCGCCTCGAATTTCGTGTTCAGCCGGGAGAGGCTCGAGCCACTCCCGCGCGAGCGGCGAATGCCGCGCTCGTGGAGGGGAATGCAATGGGGAGCTGTCTGGTAGTTTTTGAGACGCTGGCGGATACGCTCCCGGCGGACGCCGCAGCACCGGCGCCGCATCCGCCGCGACGTGAGATCGTGTTGACGCTCGCGCCGCGGCTCGCGCTGCGGCTCGCGATCGGCCAGGCGAGCTGAGCGGCGCGTGAGCGAAGGCAACGGCATCATGGCGGACCGCGCGGATGTGCTCATCCTCGGCGGCGGCCTCGCCGGGCTGACGCTCGCTCTGCAGCTCAAGCGGCAGCACCCGCTGCTCGATGTCGTCGTACTCGAGCGCCGCAAACATCCGGTCCCCGCGGCGACACACAAGGTGGGGGAGTCCTCGGTCGAGATCGGCGCGCATTACTTCGACACCGTGGTCGGGCTCGGCGATCACCTCGAGAGCCGGCAGCTGAGGAAATTCGGGTTTCGATTCTTCTTCTCCGATGGCCGGCGCGATGTGGATCGCGTGCTCGAGCTCGGCCAGAGCCGCTATCTCACGACACCCACGTATCAGATCGATCGCGGAATCTTCGAGAATTTCCTCGGCGAGCAGGTGCGAGCGACGGGCGCGAAGTTCGTCGACGGGGCGGTCGTGCGGAGCTTCACACTCGCGGGCCGGGCGCCGGGAGCGGGTCGGGAAGAGGGGGTTGTCCGGGGCGAGGGGGCTGCTTGCGAGCACGAGGTCCTCTATGAGCAGGCTGGGGCGCGGTGCCGCATCGCGGCGCGATGGCTGATCGATGCCTCAGGTCGCGCGGGACTTCT
>DATNFW010000062.1:0-18272 GCA_035606175.1 Steroidobacteraceae bacterium
GGCTCATCGAGCACGCAACGTACCAGGACTGGGACTGGGTACTCGGGGTCAATGTCGGCGGCGTCGTGAACGGGATCGTGACGTTCCTGCCGCGCATGCTCGCCTCGCGGCTCGAAGGCCACATCGTCAATGTCTCCTCGATGGGCGGCGTCGCCGCGCTCGGCTCGGTCGGAGTCTACGCGACCTCCAAATTCGCCGTCGTCGGCCTCACCGAGGCGCTGCGCACGGACATGATCGGTCGCCCCATCGGGGTGTCCGTCTACTGCCCGGGTCCCGTCAAGTCGAACATCGGCGAGAGCGGCAAGGGCCGACCCGCTCACCTCAGTGAAAGCGGGTACGCCGCGCCCGAGCGCGAGCAGGGCGCCCCGCCTCGGGCCATGATCGAGACCGCGATGGATGCCGCCGTCGCGGCACGGTACGTGCTCGAAGGCGTGAGGCACAACGCGCTCTACATCTTCAGCCATCCGGAGTTTCGCGACGTGATCGCGGCGCGCCATGCGGCCATCGCTGCAGCGATCCCCGACGAGCCGATCGATGCGGCCCGCGCGGAGGCGATCCGCTTCATTCTCTCGAACCCCATCTACGACCGGGGCGCCTGAGCGTGCCGGACGAGGCGCCGCTCGCCTTCCTTGTCGACGTGGACAACACGCTGCTCGACAACGATGCGCTGGTCGAGGATTTGATGCAGCACATCGAGCGGGAGTGTGGCGCGAGGAGCCGGGCGCGTTATGCGGAGATCCTCGAGCAGGTCCGTGCCCGTCTCGGATACGTGGACTATCTCGGAGCTTTGCAGCAGTACCGCATCGAGCACGTGGATGATCTGCGCCTGCTCGAGATTTCCTCCTTCCTCATCGACTACCCGTTCGCGAGCCGACTCTACCCGGCCGCGCTCGAGGTGCTCGCACGACTGCGATCCCTCGGCACGACCGTCATCCTCTCCGACGGGGACGTGGTCTTCCAGCCTCGCAAGGTGCGCCGTTCGGGGCTCTGGGATGCCGTCGACAGCCACGTGCTCATCTATATCCACAAAGAGAAGATGCTCGATGCGGTCGCGAAGCGCTACCCGGCGCGGCACTACGTGATGATCGACGATAAGGTTCACGTGCTGCACGCGATCAAATCGGCGTGGCAGGATCGCGTCACGACGATCATGCCCCGTCAGGGCCACTACGCACACGATCCGCGACTGCTCGCCGCAAACCCTCCGGCCGATGTGACGGTCGATCGAATCGCGGACCTTCTGCGGCACGATTTCGCGCGGCCCTGAGCCCTCGGTCGAGCCACCACCTGTCGCGCACGCGGGCGGCGCGATTTGCTGGCGCGAGCCGCATGCGCTAACCTCGCGCGCCGAGTCCTTCAAGACGCGCCGACTGCAAAGCATGCACGCCAGCTGCATGCCCGGATCGGCTCGAGTCCACTTTTCTCCCCCGGGGGGGTGTGCATGTCCGTACCGTCCGCCGCGATTCCCGGAGCCGTGCCCGTAGCGCACGATGAGGCGAAGCCGCGCGGCTGGCGCCGCTGGGTCTACGCCACCAATCACAAGGACATCGGCACGATGTACCTCGTGATGAGCGCCACGATGTTCTTCATCGGCGGCTCGATGGCAATGGCCATCCGGGCGGAGCTCTTCGAGCCGGGAATGCAGCTGTTCGACCCGGAGTTCTTCAACTCGCTCACGACGCTCCACGGGCTCATCATGATCTTCGGGGTGCTGATGCCGGCCCTCGTCGGTCTCGGCAACTGGATGATCCCGATGCAGATCGGAGCGCCGGACATGGCGCTGCCGCGGCTCAACAATCTCAGCTTCTGGATCCTCCCCTTCGCCTTCACGCTGCTGCTCTCGACGCTGCTCGTCCCGGGCGGCGGTCCGGCCGGCGGCTGGACGATGTATCCGCCCCTGATGCTCGAGTTCGGCGCGGCGTTTCCCATGACGATCTTCGCCATCCACATGATGGGCATCTCCTCGATCCTGGGCGCGATCAACATCATCGTCACGATCCTCAACTTGCGCGCGCCCGGCATGAGCCTGCTGCGCATGCCGCTGTTCTGCTGGGGCTGGCTCATCACTGCATATTTGTTGATTGCCGTGATGCCCGTGCTCGCGGGCGCAGTGACGATGGAGCTCACGGATCATTTCTTCGGCACGACGTTCTTCAGCGCGGCCGGCGGCGGCGATCCGGTGATGTACCAGCACATCTTCTGGTTCTTCGGGCACCCGGAGGTTTACATCATGATCCTGCCGGGATTCGGGCTGATCTCCGAGATCATCCCGACTTTCTCCCGCAAGCCCATCTTCGGCTACGAGACCATGGTGTATGCGATCGCCTCCATCGCATTCCTGTCGTTCATCGTGTGGGCGCACCACATGTTCACCGTCGGCATGCCGCTCGCCGGGCAGATGTTCTTCATGTTCTCGACGATGCTCATCGCGATTCCGACGGGCGTGAAAGTATTCAACTGGACGGCGACGATGTGGAAGGGATCGCTCTCATTCGAGCCACCCATGCTGTTCGCGATCGCCTTCGTCGTGCTCTTCACGATCGGCGGCTTCACGGGGCTGATGCTTGCGATCGTGCCGGCCGACTACCAGTACCAGGACACCTACTTCGTCGTCGCGCACTTCCACTACGTGCTCGTGAGCGGCACGCTGTTCTCGATCTATGCGGCCGTGTACTACTGGCTGCCGAAGTGGACGGGGCACATGTACAGCCTCAAGCTCGGAAAGCTGCACTTCTGGCTGTCGGCCATTTTCTTCAACGTCATATTCTTCCCGCAGCACTTCCTCGGGCTCGCCGGCATGCCGCGGCGTATTCCCGACTATGCGGTGCAGTTCACCGATTGGAACATGGTCTCCTCGATCGGCGCATGGTGCTTCGGGCTTTCGCAGTTCATCATGCTGTACATCATCGTCCGCTGCGCGATGGGGGGCGAGCGTGCCCCCGCTCGAGCGTGGGACGGCGCCCACGGCCTCGAGTGGGAGCTGCCCTCCCCTGCGCCGTACCATTCCTGGAGCGACCCGCCCGATGAGGCGATGATCGCGCGGGCCGCACCGCATTGATAAAAGCGGGGCGATGCTCCGAAGCATCGCCCCGCTTTATCTCCCCGCTTATCGCCCCGCTTTCGCGGGGACCCTCAGGCGGCGAGCGTCCCTTTCTGCTTCGCCGCGTGAGTCGCGATAGCGTCCATGAGCGCCGGCGAGAGGCAGTCGTAGGGCTCGAGGCCGAGTTGACGCAGGCGATTGCGCACCTCGCCCATGCGCGCAGGCGGAGTACCCGCCTCGATGATCGACGAGACGAACGCCGCGAACTCCGGTGCCGCCCATCCCTGCTCCCGGAAGAGCTCGGGATGCACGAAGTCGAAGCCGTAGAAGGGATGGTTCTTGTTCTCGATCCGACCATACAAATGCGCGCCGCAGCTCGAGCAAGCGAAGCGCTGAATGGGCGCATTCGCATCGACGACTTTGAGTTTTTGCTCGTTTCCCGAGACTTTCAGCTTGTCGCGCGGCACCACCGCGACCATCGAGAAGGTCGCCCCCGCAGGCTTCCAGCATTTGGTACAGCCGCAGACGTGATTGAACGCGACGTTCGCGCCGAGCTCGACCGTAACGGGTGAGGAGGAGCACCGGCACGAGATCGTGCCGCCGGCGAACTGCGCTTTGCCCGGCTTGACGCCGCCGTCGACGGCGGGATGGATGGACGTGGTCATGGGATTTACCTCTTGTGGATTTGGAGCCTGCGACAGCCGCTTCAGAATGTGACGACCGAGCGGATCGACTCCCCCCGGTGCATCAGGTCGAACGCATCGTTGATCCGCTCGAGCGGCATCACGTGCGTGATGAGATCGTCGATGTTGATCTTGCGATCCATGTACCAGTCCACGATGCGCGGCACGTCGGTGCGGCCGCGAGCGCCCCCGAAGGCAGTGCCTTTCCAGACGCGCCCCGTCACGAGCTGGAACGGTCGCGTCTTGATCTCCTGCCCCGAGCCGGCCACGCCGATGATGACCGACACGCCCCAGCCACGATGGCAGCACTCGAGCGCCTGACGCATCAGATCGACGTTGCCGACGCACTCGAAGCTGTAGTCGGCCCCGCCGTCCGTGAGTGCGATCAGATGCTGCACCAGATCGCCGCCGACCTCCTTCGGATTGACGAAGTGCGTCATGCCGAACTTCTCCGCGAGCGCCTTGCGCCGCGGGTTGATGTCGACGCCGATGATGCGGTTCGCACCGACCAGTCGGGCGCCCTGGATCACGTTGAGACCGATGCCCCCGAGGCCGAAGACCACGACGTTTGCGCCCGGCTCGACCTTCGCCGTGTTGATCACGGCTCCGATCCCGGTCGTCACCCCGCAGCCGATATAGCAGACCTTCTCGAAGGGAGCATCCTCGCGAATCTTCGCGACGGCGATCTCGGGCAGCACCGTGTAGTTGGAAAAGGTCGAGCATCCCATGTAGTGATGCACCTTCTCCCCGCCGGCCGAGAAGCGGCTCGTGCCGTCGGGCATGACGCCCTTGCCCTGAGTCGCGCGGATGGCGGTGCAGAGATTGGTCTTGCGCGACAGGCAGGACTTGCACTGCCTGCACTCGGGCGTGTAGAGCGGGATCACGTGATCGCCCTTCTTGACGGAGGTCACCCCGGCGCCCACCTCGACCACGATTCCTGCCCCCTCGTGCCCGAAGATCACCGGAAAGAGCCCCTCGGGGTCGGCCCCCGAGCGCGTGAACTCGTCCGTGTGACAGACGCCGCTCGCCTTGATCTCGACCATCACTTCCCCGGCGTGCGGGCCTTCGAGCTCGACCGTAGTCACTTCGAGCGGCCGGCCGGCCGCGTAGGCGATGGCTGCTTTCGTCTTCATAACCCCTCTTTATCGATCGATGTGCGCGCCCGGAGCCCGGGCGCGAGTCTACGCGCCTCATCCGCGCAGGTGCGCGTCGGCGGACATCGCCGCGGCGCTGCGGCGGCGAGTGTTCCATACCCGAACACTCCCCCGCCAGTCTGTGCCGCTCTCAATCGACCGTCACGTTGTCTTGACGGCGTGGCATAATTCCTCGCAGAGCGCTGGATACGGTTCAGGAGGGGGAAACCATGCTCCAGCCCGCCGGCAGTCACGCCCGTTATATACAAGCGATCTTGCGGGGAACTCTGCGCCAGGAAGGCGCGGCGACGCCCGAGTACGTGAAACGTTCCTGGCTGCGCTGCCTCTCGCAGTATCAGCTCGATCCGCAGTCCGAGCGCGAGCCGTACGTGCTCCCGCGTGAGGAGCGCCTCGAGCGCAAAGAGCAGAACACCGAGCTTCTCGCGCTCGCCGATGCCGAGATGGCTCACCTCTATCATCAGCTCGCCGGCTCGGGCTACTCCATCATACTCACCGACCGCGAGGGCGTGCTGCTCGACTACTACGGCGACTCGAGCTTCAGGAACGCCGCGTTCCGCACGGGCCTGGTGCTCGGCGGCGTGTGGAGCGAGCAATACGGCGGCACGAACGGGATGGGAACCTGCCTCGTCGAGCGCGCTCCACTCATCATCCATCGCGATCAGCACTTCTTCGCCCGCAACACGGGGCTCACGTGCTGCGCAGCGCCCATTTCCGATTTTCGCGGCGAGCTCCTGGGGGTGCTCGATGCCTCGGGGGAGTCCGATCGCGCCCAGCAGCACACCCTCGTGCTGGTCAACATGTCTGCGCAGATGATCGAGAACCGGCTGTTCCTCAATCGCTTCCGCGACTCCTTCGTCGTGCGGTTCCACAGCCGGCCCGAGCTCGTCGGCACTTGGAGCGAAGGCATCATCGCGCTCGATGCGTCGGGCACCGTAGCTGCGCTCGACCGCAATGCGCTGTTCCAACTGGGCACCAAGAGCGCCGCGGAGCTCGCCGGCGCATCTCTCGAGCGGGTGTTCAATATCTCGATCGGCGCGCTGATCGGACGCAGCCAGCGCAAGTCGTTTCATCCCTTGGCGATTTACGAGACGCGCCACGGCAGCCGCTTCTATGCCGTTGCGCAAGCGCCGCGCTCGAAGCCGCACACCGCCAGGGCGCGACGCGGCGGCCAGGCCGGCGCCGCCGAGTCAGGGGGCAGCGAGCATCCGGTGCGCAGCCTGCTCGATGAGCTCGACTGCGGCGATCCGCAGATGGCTCGCAACATCCAGGCTGTGAAGCGGCTCGAGTCCCGCGACGTGCCGATTCTGTTGCTCGGGGAGTCCGGAACGGGCAAGGAATACTTCGCCCGGGCTCTGCACGCGGCGAGCGATCGTGCGGACAAGCCGTTCGTCGCCGTCAATTGCGGCGCCCTGCCCGCCGAGCTGCTGCGCGTCGAGCTCTTCGGCCGTGCGCCGGCGGGCGAGGATCGCGGCAGAATCGCCCAGGCGGACGGAGGCACGCTCTTTCTCGATGACGTGGGGGACATGCCGCTCGAACTGCAGGGGCAGCTGCTGCATTTCCTCGAGGAGCGGGAGCTGCTTGCACCCGGAGCCACCGCGCCGATCACGATCGATGTCCGAGTGGTGAGCGCCGCGCGCGGCCAATTGAGGGTCAAAGTCGATCGGGGCCTGCTGCGCGAGGACCTGTTCTATCGGCTGCAGGGCCTCGTGCTCACCATGCCGGCCCTGCGCGATCGGGCGGACAAAGCAGCGCTCGTCCGCCACTTCTTCGCACAGGAGAGCGCGGCCACACCGGGTCTGACCCTGACCGAGGAGCTGGTGCGTGCGCTCTGCGCGCATTCCTGGCCCGGCAACATGCGCCAGCTCCGCAATGTCCTCACCGGCATGATCGCGCTGCGCGCCGGCAATGCGCTCGACATCGGCAATCTCCCGGAGGACTACGGAATCGGTCCGCCGCTCACGCAAGAGAAGCCCGGTGAGCTACCGCCCGAGGCGGAGAGTTTGAATCCCCTCGAGGTCGCCGAGCGCAGCGCACTGCTGCGCGAGATCGATATCCATCGGGGGAACATCAGCCGCGTCGCTCAGACCCTCGGCATCGGTCGCAACACGCTCTATCGGAAGATGCGCCGCCTGAGAATCCCCGTTACCACGCGCCACTGAGGTCGGACGCCAATCAACCGCGGGCGTTATCCTCAGGGCAGCAGCGGCACGTGGTAGCCCGTAAGGATGCGATCGATGTCGCTGCGATGCTCAGCGATCCAGCGGTCGAGCGTGCTCTTCCAGTCGTTCTCCCCGAACCGCACGCCCATTGCGATCGCGTAATCGAAGCGGATCGTCGGATCGGCGCCGAACGGCGCGAGACGCAAGTGATCCTCGCGGCCGCGCCGGCTCACGAGGTACCCGGCGATCGGACCCCAGAGAATCGCCGCATCGATCCGACCTGCCGCGAAGTCTGCCTCGACGGTCGAGAGCGCGGTCACCTTCGGATCGCCGCTCTGCGCCGGATATAGCACGGCTCTGCCGATGAGGCCGTGGCGCAGCACCCAGTCGGCGGCCGGTGTGAGTGCGAAGAGCCCGATGCGCAGCGTCGCTCGATCCGAGGCCGGCAGCTTCAGCAAGTCGGCTGGACTTTCGATCGAGGCCAGCGCGCCCTGGGCCCGGTAGACGAGCGCGTAGGTCGAGTGCATGTAGGGATGCGTCGTCGCCGTCAGCTCGTAGGGATAGGGCACGCCCATGATGACGTCGCATTTGAAGCGGCCCGACGGTTCCTCCTTCGCACGCAGGGTATTGCGCACGAAGCCGATGCGCTGCGGGAAGTAAGTGTACTCGAGCTTGAGGCCGAGATCGTGCGCGAGCGCCTCGGCGATCTTGTTCTCGTAACCCTCGCCCTGGGAGTTCGACTGGGGAAGATTGTTGGCGTCGGCGCAGACCCGCAGCGCATCCCTGTTGGTGCTCGCTGTGCGCTGTGGGGTCGTAGCGGCGAGCGCACCGGCTCCGGAAAGGAAGGAGATGGCGGTGAGCGCCGCCGCCATCCCCTTGAGGCCCGCGCGAGCCGAGCGCACCTCTCCCTCAGGCTTGGGGCAGCGTGAACACGAACAGCGTGCCGCCGAGGTTCGTGAAGTGGGCGAGGTCCTTGTAGCCGCCGACCGCGCCGAGTCCCGCTGTCGGGTCGGTAAGACCCGCCGCCATACCGATGCCTGCCCAGCCTCCGATCCCGGAGTACACCCCGAGGTACTGCTTGCCGCCGTATTCGTAGGTGAAGACGTTACCGATGATTCCGGAGGGCAGCTTCGCCTTCCACAGCAGATGTCCATCCTTGGTGCTCACCGCCTTCAGATACCCTTCGAGCGTGCCATAGAATGTCACACCGCCATCCGTCGTCAAAGCGCCGGACCAGACCGAGAAGCGCTCCGGATCGGACCAGACGATCTTCCCTTGCGCCGGGTCCCACGCGATGAAGTTCCCCATGTCCCCGTTCTCGTTGGGGCCCGGGAACATCGTGAGCGTCGCCCCGACGTAGGGCTGTCCCGCCGTGTACTCGACCTTGAACGGCTCGTACGTCATGCAGACGTGGTTCGTCGGCACGAGCAGATAGCCGGTCGACGGGTCGTAGCTCGACGGCTGCTCGTCCTTCGAGCCCAGCGCGGCCGGGCAGATGCCCTTGACATCGACATCCTCCGCCGTCACGCCCGGGGCGTGCTTCGGATCGACCTGCGGGCGGCCCGTCTTCATGTCGACCTTCGTGGCCCAGTTCACGGCCGGATCGTACTTCTGCGCGACGAGCAACGCGCCCGTGTCACGGTTCAGCGTGTAGCCGAATCCGTTGCGGTCGAAATGCACGAGCGCCGGGACTGTCTTGCCGTCCATCTTGATGTCGGCAAGGACCATCTCATTGATGCCGTCGTAGTCCCATTGATCGTGCGGGGTCATCTGGAAGACCCACTTCGCCATCCCGGTATCGAGGTCGCGCGCGAAGATGGTCATCGACCACTTGTTGTCGCCCGGACGCTGATGGGGGTTCCACGTCCCCGGGTTGCCGCTGCCGTAATAGACGAGGTTCAACTTCGGGTCGTACGCGTACCAGCCCCACGTCGTCCCGCCGCCGAGCTTCCACTGATCGCCCTGCCAGGTCTTGAGCGAGGAGTCCTTGCCGACCGGACGCATCCGTCCGTTGGTCCACGTCAAGGTCTTCTTCGGATCGATCAGCATGTCCTCGTCCGGACCGGTGCTCCATGCTTTCCACACGACGCGGCCTGTCTTCAGGTCGTACGCCGTCAGGCGCCCTCGAACGCCGAACTCGCCGCCCGAGATACCGGTGATGACCAGGTTCTTGAAGACGTGCGGCGCATTGGTGTTGGTTTCGCCGATCTTCGGATTGCCGTTCTTCACCGACCAGACGACCTTGCCTGTCTGCGCATCGAGCGCGACGAGCGTCGTGTCCGCCTGCTGCAGGAAGATCTTGCCGTCTCCGTAGGCGAGCCCGCGGTTCACCGTGTCGCAGCACATGACCGGCACGACCGCCTCGTCCTGGCGAGGCTCGTACTTCCACTTGAAGGTCTGATCCTTCAGATTGATCGCATAGACGTTGTTCGGGAACGGAGAGTGCATGTACAGGGTATCGCCGATCACGAGCGGCGAGCCTTCGTGGCCCCTCAGCACTCCGGTCGACATGCTCCACGCGAGCTGAAGCTTATCGACGTTTCCCTCGTTGATCTGGTTGAGCGTGCTGTGCCGGTGATTCGCGTAATCACCTGCCTGCGACGCCCAGTTCGACGGACTGGACATTGCCTGATCGAGGTCCGCATCCCCGAAGGCGGCGGCTGCCGCTGCCGCCGCGGCGGCCAGTACGACCGTTCTGAAAATTGCACGATGTTTGTTGCGCATGATCCCCTCCAGCCGAGCGCGGCGCTATGAGGCGCTTCTGACCGGCTTGAATACACCCGGCGCCGCGCGGCTGCAACGAGACTGTTGAAGAATCGGGCGCCCGCGGCGTAGGATCGTCATTGGCGCATCAACAGTGTGTCAGGGATGGAACGCCATGGTATCCAGATCCGACCACTCTCGACTCAGAGCCTGGATTGCTGCGGCCGCGCTGCTCGCCGGCTATGCAGCCCTTTCGGCGGACGCGCAGCCGGCGACCGTTGCCGGTCATGCAGCGACCGCCTCAAACGATTACCCGACGTACGCGCGCGTTCAGTACGTCGAGGAGTGCATGGTCCGCACCAAGGGCAACGAGGCGGACCTGTACAAGTGCTCCTGTGCGATCGATCGCATCGCGGCGCGCCTCACCTACGATCAGTTCGTGGAGGCCTCGACCTACGCCCACTACGCGACGCTGAGCGGCGAGAACGGCGGGATTTTCCGGGATCATCCGCTCGCGCAACAACAAGCGAAATTGTTGCGCTCCGTCGAGACCGCCGCCTGGCATTCGTGCGGTCTATCGACGCCGCCGCGCTGAGCCGATGCTATCGGCCGGCCGACGGAGCCTCCGAGTGAGCGGCTGTGCGCGCAGCTGATATCCGCACGGCCGTGCGCGCCGCCGCGCGCGCCGCCGGCCACCGAGCTCCTCTCAAGCGGAATCGACGAGCCAGCCGTTGCGATAGGCGGCGGCCAGAAATTCGCGTACGTTGCGCGCGAGGCTCACTCTCGAGGCCGAGAGCATGCGCACTAGGATCTGATCGCGCGTGAGGCGCCCGTCACAGAGCGTGAGAACCGCGGCGGCAATCTCGTTCAGCTGAACAGCGCCCGCGGGACTCAACAGCACGCGGCCTCTTCCGCCGGAAATTCCGGACAGTCGGCAGCCGGGTGCGAGCCGCACCTTGTGTCGGCGAGAGACTTTCTTGCGCTTCATTTCCCGCGTCCCGCCTGGCCTGACCGGGTGTCGCCGCGGCGCGCTGCAAGCGCCGGGCCAGCTCTGTCAAACGGACGCGATCGAAAAGCGCGCGCCGATGCCGCGCGCGAGCGGGGCGGCTCCGGAGCGAAGCGGGATCTCGAGCCGACGCATGCGTCGATAAAGCGTGCTGCGGCTCATTCCGAGCCTCGCTGCGACTCGCGTCATATTCCCGTGGCACTCCTCGAGAACGCGCAGCAGCACGCCGCGTTCGGCCAAGGCGAGCGGATTCGCGAGAGACTCGCCGCCCACACCGCTGCTCGCACCACCGTTCGGGGCTGTGCGACTCGCGGCGATCGCCGCGACAGGTGTCTCGGGCTCGGCGGCCGGCTCTCCGAGCTCCCGGGGCAGATCGACGACTCGCACCACGCCTCCCTCGGCGAGCACGAGCGCCGTGCGAATGACGTTGCGCAGCTCGCGGATGTTCCCGGGCCAAGCGTAGGCGAGGAGCAGCTCGAGGGCCTGCTGCTCGATGGCCGCGGGCCTGGTATGGCCGGCTTCGGCGGCGAGCACGCGGCGGATCAGATTCTCCTTGTCCACGCGCTCGCGCAGCGACGGCAGCTCGATCGTGATGCCGTTCAGCCGGTAATACAAGTCCTCGCGGAAGGCGCCGCGCGAGATCAGATCGCGCAGGCTCCACTGCGAGGCTGAAATCACGTGCAGCTCGATCGATACGGCGCGCTCGCTGCCGAGAGGCACGACCTCGCGTGCCTCGACGACCCGTAGAAGGCGCGATTGCAGCGAGAGCGGCATGTCTCCGATCTCATCGAGGAACAGCGTCCCGCCCGAGGACTGGGCGATCTTGCCGCGCATGCCCTCGCGATGCGCGCCCGTGAAGGCGCCCGGCTTGTATCCAAAGAGCTCGCTCTCGATCAGGGTTTCGGGGATCGCCGCGCAGTTGACTGCGATAAAGGGCCGGCCGGCCCGCCGGCTCGCGAGATGAATGGCCTGGGCGAAAGCTTCCTTACCCGAGCCCGTCGGCCCTTGGATGAGCAGCGCGACATCCGAGTCCGCGATCCGACGAGCGTTGCGCGCGTAGCGAAGCATGCGGGGATCTTCGCCCGCGAGCTCCTCCAACGTGAGCGCCTCGAGTGCCATCTGTACCGCCGATGCGACGGCCCCGTCGCGATGGTGTCACGCTGCTGCGACACCTCGATACGACCGTTGCGCGGGCGCATCTCAACATACTTCCTCATCGGGCGGCAGCAGCGCACGCGCGCTGCAACGCCGCAATCGACCCGGCGTTCCATCCGGGTGACAAACCTGTATCAAATCCATATCCAAACGGAACAGCCTGCCATGAGGTCGCCAGCACGAACGAGGTGCAGCGCATCCTTCGAGCGCAAGAGTCGGGCCGGCACGTGCGTTGCACGGCCGCGCCGCGCTTCACAGAAGGAATGCACCTATGAAAATCGAACGCATCAGGCGCGCCTCGGCAGTCGCACTTTCCCTCGGTTTCGCGACAGCGCTCTGCGCTCCGCCCGCCCGCGCCATCGATCTTCAAGCGGCCGGCTGGAAGTTCTCGGTGGAAGGCAACGTCAACGCGCATTACATTTATTCGAGCTGCGAGACCTCGCCATCGGTCGTCGGCGGCGGACTCGCGTGCGTGGCCTCGCCCGGCTCCTCGGGCGGCTCCTCCTCGGTGAGCAACGGGCTGCTGCCGGCGGCCCTCACATTCAACGGCTCGACGACTCAGAAGGGAATCGATCTCGGGTTCACGTTCGGGCTCTATCCAGGAATCAGCACGAACGACGGCGGCAGTCCGAATCTGCAGGCAGCCGACAATCCCGGATTCGGACATACCGCGCTCGGCAGCGCCGGCCTCGACATCCGCCAAGTATTTCTGACGTTCGGCAACGATCGGATGGGGACGATCATGGCGGGCCGGAATATCGGACTGTTCGGCGCGGATGCGATCCTCAACGACATGACGCTGATCGGCGTGGGAGCGGGCAACGGTAACTACGCCGCCCCGGCGAACACGTCTCTCGGATCGATCGGCCTCGGGTACATCTACACCGACTGGCTTACGCAGATCAACTACACGACGCCGTCCTTCGCCGGCGCGAAGGTCACCTTCGGAATCTTCGATCCTCTCAACACGCTCGGACAGGCACCGGCGAGCAAGAGCACGCCCGGCTTCCACGCCAAGGTCTCATACAAAGCCGGGCCGCTCTATCTCTCCTCGAGCGTGCTCTTTCAGAAGCAGCGGGACGCGCTCTGCGCGCCGGGTGCGGTGACATGCCCTGCCGCACCGGGCGCACCGGCCGGCGACTACAACAGCTGGGCACTCGACTTCGGCGGCAAATTCGACTTCGCCGGCTTCGAGGCGATGGGCTGGTACTACTACGGCAAAGGGGTCGGAACGACCGGGCTTTACGTGCTCTCGAACGATGCGCTCGGCAACGCGCGCACTTCACAGGGGTTCCTGGCACAGGTAACGTACTCGATCGGGGCGGCGAAGCTCGGCGTCAACTACGGACAGAGTCGGCTCGGCAGGACGAGTGAGGAGTTTTCGCCGGCGCTGCTCATCGGAACGAACACACTCGTCGAGAAGAACGACAAGTGGACTGCCGGTGTGTACTACAACCTCACGGACAATCTTACTCTGCTGAGCGAGCTGAGCCGTCTCAAGTCGGTCAACCAGGCCGACCAGTCGAATACCAGCACCAACTTCAACGTGGGGGCATTCTTGAAATTCTAAGTGTGTGCTCGCCGGGGATAGCGACTGGCAAAGAGATGCGCGGCTCGCAGAGGGCCGGGGCGGCTCGTGCCGCGGTCAGATGCGCTGTCACGGAAATGGAACACATGCCATGACGCGCACTCGTTGCGACGGTTGGGCCGCGATGCTCGCGCGGAGCAAACGCCCGACCGTGCATAATTTCGTGATGAGCAATAACGGCATCCGACCAGGCTCGTTGAGCATCCTCGTGTCCTTCGTGGCGAGTGCGGCGTTGTTGTGCGGCGGCGCGACCCTTGCGGCCGGCAAATCCGGCAAGTCCTCGAAAAAGCCAGCCGTTACGAAGGCGGCGAGCGATACGAAATCCGACGCAGCCGGAGGGGAGATCAAGTTCAACACCTTCTGCCGCCAGTGCCACTCCTTCGTGAAGGGTGACAACCGCTTGGGACCCTCTCTCTACGGGGTCGTCGGCCGAAAGGCCGGAACCGCGCCGGGCTACCTCGCGTACTCCTCGAGCATGAAGATGGCCGGATGGATCTGGACCCCCGAGATGATCGACAAGTGGATCACAAACCCCTACAAGATCCTGCCGGACACGAACATGCGGCCGTTCCCCGGGGTACCGGATCCCAAGACGCGTCAGCAGATCATCGCGTTCCTCGCATCCCATCACGACTGACGCGCCCGCGCGCCGCGGCGCGCATTTCGGGGACCGCAGGCGCCGCGCTCACGCGCGACGCGCGCCGTCCGGTCGAGAGCAGCCGGATCGCCTCCCGATACCCGTGCAGAGTGCCGACGTCGACATAGCTCTTCCCGGCCCGCACGCCCCAAGCGGAACCTCCCGCGTCGAGCCAGGCGTTCACGAGCGTACCTATGTATTCGTCGCGTTCGCCTCGAGCGCGCCAGAACTCGTGCAGCTCGTGCAGCACGCTGCCGGGCATCTTGAAGGCGCCCCAAATCCAGCGCGAGCGGGCGCCGGCCGATTTCACCTCGATTCGCTCGATGCGTCCGTCGTTATTCAGTGATACCGAGTCGAACAGCTCTGGATGCCCGACCGGGAAAAGCAGAAAGGACAGGCGGTCATCCGGTAACTCGGCGAGCGCATCCTCCGGAAACCAAATGGTGTCGGGCAGGCCGATCGCGACGCTCTCCTCGGGCGCGATGAGTACGCGCGCGCGGAAGATCGCATCGCAGAGCCCGGCCGCCCGCGGCTGCACGACGTATGCGATGTCCGCGCGTCCCATCCGCCCGCCGTAGTACTGCAGGATGTCAGATTTCCCGGGTGCGATGACGAAGCAGATCTTCGTTGCGCCGCCAAGCATCAGACGCTCGACGAGGTACTCGCTCACGGCCTTCGGACGCTCGATATCATCCTCGATGCGGCTCCCGACAGGCAGCAGCTCCTTCGAGAAGGCGAGCGGTTGGATGCGCGTGCCGTTGCCGGCCGCAGGAATCACGCCCCACATGGCTCGACGTATCCACCGTCGGCCGCCGGGGCCGGCCGGGTCGCCGCTTCGAGTGCCGCGACGAGATCGTGCCCACGCCGCTCGGAGCTGTGCTCCGCGAGGACCCGCTCGCGCGCGGCGCGCGCAATGCGCGCGAGCTGCGCATCCTCGAGATCGAGCGCACGTACCGCATCGCTGCAGCTGCGTGCGGTGAGGATCTCGCGTCCGGGCGCAAAGAACTGATCGAGTCCCTCCCACTCATCGGTGAGGAGCGGCGTGCCGCATGCCGCCGCCTCAAACAGTCTGCCGGAGGGGCAGTGGCCCATGGCCGCCATCTCGGCGCGCGTGACATTGAGAGTCAGGCGCGAGGAGGAATAAAACGCCGCGTGCTCGGGCGGGGAGATGTGCCGCACGAACCACATGTTCGCGCACCATGGAAAGTCCTGCGGGTAGCTCGCGCCCCCGAGCACGAAACGCTGCGCGGGCCGGCAGCGGGCGGGCTCGAGGAAGAGCTCTCCCAGCCTCCGCTGCCGGTCGGCGGCATAGGTGCCGAGATAAGAGAGGTCGGCGCGGAAGCGGTCCACGGCCGGCACCGGGCGATGTACGTCCGGATCGACGTGTCCGTAAAGCGGCGCAACGCGCCGCGCGCGGAGCCGCTGCCTCAACGCCTCGAGCGCCGCGCCGCCCGTGTAGCTCAACACCAGATCGAAATCCTCGAGGCTTGCCGCGGGCAAATAGCTCACGGGCTCGCCTGCCTCGAGTCGAGCGAGCGTAACCGGAGTATCGAGATCGTAGTACGCTCGCACGAGCGATTCGGGTGCATCAAACATCAGCTCCGCCGCCGCGGCCGCATCCGGACAGTACGAGGTAATTACCGCCGCGTCCGATTGCGCGAGCCGGCGGCGCGCGCGGGGCGCGACCAGCGTCCAATCCGCGTAAAGCACGAGCTCGGCGTCCGAGAGAGAGTCGAGATCGCGGTGGGCCGCGTAGTAAGGTACGTCGCGTTCGAAAAACGTCACGCGATGACCTTGCCGTGCGAGCGCGCGCACCAAGCCCCGCCAGAGCGTGGCGTGACCGTTTCCCCACGAAGAGCTCAGCGTGAGTCCAAATATCGTGAGCTGCATGGGCCGCGCACAGCAAGGGGTGGTCCCGTCTGCGCCGCAGTCTGCGCGCGGGAACTCGGACGTGCTCAAGGCCGTTTGCCCCCGCGTGACTTCACAGGCGCACTCAATCAATCCGGCAATCGTCCGAGCCTATGATCTGCGCGGAGTCGTGGGCCGGGAGCTCGGCTGCGGCGATGCGCGCATGCTCGGTCTCGCCTACGCCACCGCAGCTCGCCGTCAGGGACGCGCCCGAATCGCCGTCGCTCGGGATGGGCGCTTGAGCTCCCCCGAGCTCGAGGCCGCGCTCGTTGGCGGATTGATAGAAGGCGGAGTCGATGTGACATGCCTCGGGCTTGCACCGACTCCGCAGCTGCACTTTGCAATCCATGCGCACGGCTTCGACGGCGGAATCATGGTGACCGGATCGCACAACCCCGCCGGTGAGAACGGCTTCAAACTCGTTCTCGGTAAGCACCCTGTCTATGGGGCCGCCCTGCGCGCGCTCGTCGCGACCGAGGTGCAATGTTCCGGGGGCGGTCGCAGCACATCTCTCGATGTGGGCGCCGAGTATGCCGCGCGCATCGCCGAATTTGCGACGGGCGAGCGGGGCATTCACGTGGTATGGGACTGCGGCAACGGCGCAGTCGGCGCGGTGATCGCCGCCGTCGTCGCGCGCCTGCCCGGCCGGCACAGCGTGCTCAACGCGAGTGTGGATGGCCGCTTTCCCGCGCATCATCCGGACCCTGCCGTTGCCGAGAATCTGTGCGAGCTGCAGCGGACGGTGCTCGAGCGCCGAGCCGATCTCGGAGTCGCATTCGATGGCGACGGCGATCGGATCGGCATCGTGGACGATTCCGGCGCGATTGTCTGGCCCGATCAATTGCTGCTTCTGCTTGCGCGCGAGGTCCTCGCGGAGCTTCCAGGCGCGACGCTGGTCGCGGACGTTAAATCGAGCCGGGTACTCTTCGAAGGTATCGAGCGCCTCGGCGGCCGGCCGGTGATGGCGCCATCCGGTTACGTGCTGGTGCGTGAGGCCATGCTGCGTGAGCGAGCGCCGCTCGCGGGTGAGATGAGCGGCCATATCATCTTCGAGCGCTGCTGGAACGCGACGGACGATGCGCTGCACGTTGCCGTGCGAACGATGAATGCCGTCGCGAGGCTCGAGGGTGGGCTCGCGAGGTTTCGCGAGACCCTGCCCGCCACGTGCGCGACCCCCGAGATCCGCTTCCCCTGTCCCGAGGATCGCAAGTCCGCCGTAATGCAGCAGATCGCCGACCGGCTCGCAAGGTCCGGCGCCACCGTGAATACGATCGACGGCGTACGCGTGAGCACTCCGGCCGGCTGGTGGCTGCTGCGCGCCTCGGGCACCGAGGCGAAGCTCACGGCGCGCTGCGAGGCCTCAGATGGCGAGAGCCTCGCGGAGCTCGTGGGGACACTCACGCAGCAGCTCGAGGCGAGCGGCCTCGAGGTGCCGACCGCCTTGCGTAGCGCGAAGCGACGGGTCTCCCCCCACTGAGAAGATGTGCGAAACTGACTG
This sequence comes from Steroidobacteraceae bacterium, assembly GCA_035606175.1. Lineage (GTDB taxonomy): Bacteria > Pseudomonadota > Gammaproteobacteria > Steroidobacterales > Steroidobacteraceae > JASHUC01. Next base: position 17,532 of record DATNFW010000062.1, read on the forward strand.
GATCGAAGGGGGGACACGAATGAACGACTCGGTCCGACGACTCACACGCTTTTCCTCGCTTTTCACCGTTGCCTGCGGGCTCGTCATCGTCGCCACTGCGGCGAGTGCGGCGCCGGATCACTCGGATGGGGCACCTGCGTACGAGGTGCCATCCTACGCGCCGGCCTACATCCGCCGCGCGATCGAATCCCCTGCGCGCCCGGCAGCGCAGCGTGCGCGCGATGCGAACCGCAAACCCGCCGAAATTCTCATGATGTCCGGCATCAAACCGGGCGAGCGGGTGATCGAGTTCGCGTCGTTCGGCCAATACTACACGCAGCTCCTCTCGGACATCGTCGGGCCGCGCGGCCGCGTCTACATGTTCGACCTGCCGTACACGGAGAAGCGCGCGGGCGCGGCGAGCCGCGCATTCGTAGCCGCACATCCGAACGCGAAATACAACGTCGTGGATTACAACTCGGTGCAGCTGCCGGGCAACGTCGACATCGTATACATGGTCCTGTACTACCACGACCTGTCGATCAATCACATCGACACCGCGCGCCTGAACGGCCGGATACTGGCTGCGCTAAAGCCAGGTGGCATCTACCTGATTGTCGATCACAATGCCGCACCGGGCTCGGGTCGGCGCGACACGCAGGCTCTGCATCGGATCGATCCCGCGGTGATTCGCAAGGAAGTGACCGCGGCGGGGTTCGAGCTCGTCAAGGAGAGCCATCTGCTCGCCGATCCCGCCGACGA
>DATNFW010000063.1:0-41676 GCA_035606175.1 Steroidobacteraceae bacterium
AAGGCCGTTGAAGTAGCCCTGGCGCGCCAACATCTCGACATTCGCCACGTAGTGGGGTGCAAATTGCGGCGCGAGCTCAATGATCACGCGCCCGGACGGCAGGTCCATGTAAATCGTGTTTTGCGGATCGATCGGCCGCCAGTCGGCGGGACCCGAGGCCGCGAGTACCTCCGCGGTCGTGAGCGGCTTCTTCATCGCCGCCTGCCCGCCCGCGGGTCCCTCGCCACGCGGCGCCGATAAACCGGTGACCGCGTAGGCGGTCGCCACGACGATGCAAGCGGCCTGCATGAATTTCATGGTCTTCGTCACCCGACGGCTTTGATCGCCTGTATCAGTTCCGCACCCATTTTCTGCGCGTCGCCATACAGCATGCGCGCGTTGTCGAGGTAGAACAGCCCGTTTTCGATGCCGGAGAAACCGGCGCCCTGGCCGCGCTTGATCACAATCACATTCTTCGCCTTATCGGCGTTCAGAATGGGCATGCCGTAGATCGGGCTGGATTTGTCATTGCGCGCAACCGGATTCACGACGTCGTTCGCGCCGATGATGAGCGCCACGTCGGTCGTTTCGAACTCGGCGTTGATCTCATCGAGATCGGCGATCAGATCGTAAGGCACTCCCGCCTCGGCGAGCAGCACGTTCATGTGTCCGGGCATGCGACCCGCAACCGGATGGATCGCGAATTTCACCATCACGCCGCGATCGATGAGCAGCTGGCAGAGCTCCCAGATCTTGTGCTGCGCCTGTGCGACCGCCATGCCGTATCCCGGCACGACGATGACCTTCTGCGCGAACGCGAGCATCACGCCCGCGTCGGTCGCCTCGATGGCTTTGAGAGTTCCCGTGACGGCGCTTTCCGTGCCGCCGCCCGTCTCGCCGAATCCGGAGAAGAGCACGTTCGCGAGCGAGCGGTTCATGGCCTTCGCCATGAGCTGAGTGAGAAGCGTGCCGGCGGAGCCTACGACCGTTCCGGCGATGATCATGGCAGCGTTGCCGAGGACGAACCCTTCGAAAGCGACGGCGAGACCGGTGAGTGCGTTGTAGAGCGAGATGACGACGGGCATGTCCGCTCCGCCGATCGGGAGCGTCATGGTCACGCCGAGAATCAGCGCGAGCACGAAGAAGCTCGTGACAGCCGCCACGGCCGCATCGAGGTGTGAGGCGACGACCGCTCCCAACGCGACAGTTGCGAGGAGGATCAGCAGGTTGAGCACCTGCTGCCCCGGGAATCGCAGGGAGCGCTGAATGAGCCCCTGGAGCTTGGCGAAGGCGATCAGGCTGCCGCTGAAGGACACCGAGCCGATGATGCCGCCGATGACGGCGAGCGCCGATCCCGCATATCCGCTCGACTCGCCGCGATAGAGCTCGACGGCTGCGATCGCGGCTGCCGCTCCGCCGCCCATGCCATTGAAGAGCGCGATCATCTGCGGCATGTCGGTCATCGCGACGCGCTTGCCGCTCCACCAGGCGATCACTCCGCCGATGACGATCGCCGCCGCGATGAGCGGGTAGTTCGTCATCCCGGGGTACAGGAACGTGAATGCCGTCGCGACCAGCATTCCCGCCCCGGCCCACCAGATGCCGCTGCGCGCGGTGACGGGCGAGCTCATGCGCTTCAAGCCGACGATGAAGAGAAACGCGGTGACGAAATAGCTCGCCTGGATGAGTACATCGGTCGAGAGCGCGCCGGCCGGAAAGCTCATCTAGCGGGACTCCTGGGAGCTGCCGCGCGGCCCCGGTGCCGCCCCGGGGCGTTTGCTCGATTTGAACATCTCGAGCATGCGCTCGGTGACCACGTAGCCGCCGACGGCGTTGCCCGCGGCGAGCAGCACACCGACGAAGCCGATCGCCTTCTCGAGCGGCGTATGAGCCGAGCCGAGTGCGACCATCGCGCCGACGAGCACGATGCCGTGCACGAAATTCGATCCCGACATGAGCGGGGTGTGCAGGATCACCGGCACCCGGGAGATGACCTCGTAGCCGGTGAAGGCCGCGAGCATGAAAATGTAGGCCGCGATGAGTCCGGTCATGGAAGCTCCTGTGAAGGCGCCGCGCTCAGCCTTCGATCAGCTTGCGCGTCGGCTCGTGCCGGATGGCGCCGTCGCGCGTCAGGCACGCTTGCGCGAAGACCTCGTCGTTCCAGTCGATCGCGAGATCACCCTTGACGAGGGCAGGCTGCAAAAAATTGTAGAGGTTCCGCGCATACATCTCGCTCGCGTTGTAGGCGAGTGAGCCCGGCAGATTGACCGGACCGATGATGGCGACGCCCTGATGCTCCACGGTCTCCCCGGGCCGTGTGAGCTCGCAGTTTCCCCCCTGCTCGGCGGCGATATCGACGAGCACCGAGCCGGGGCGCATGCGCTCGACCGCGGCGCGGCTCACGATTTTCGGTGCGGCCCGTCCGGGCACCGAGGCCGTCGTGATCACGGCGTCGGCTGCCGCGATGCGCGAGTCGAGCACCTCCTGCTGCTTGCGCCGCTCCTCTTCCGTGAGCTCCCGGGCGTAGCCGCCCTGGCCTTCGGCGCTCACGCCGGTCTCGACGAATTTCGCTCCGAGAGATTTGACCTGCTCGCGCGTCGCGCTGCGCACGTCGTACGCCTCGACGACCGCGCCGAGCCGGCGGGCAGTCGCGATAGCCTGCAATCCCGCGACCCCTGCGCCGATCACGAGCACCTGCGCGGGACGAATGGTGCCGGCCGCCGTCGTGAGCATCGGCAAGAACTTCGGCAGATGGTTCGCGGCGATGAGCACCGCCTTGTAGCCGGAGATCGCGGCCTGCGAGGAGAGCGCATCCATCGACTGCGCACGCGAGATGCGCGGAATGAGCTCCATCGCGAAACTCGTGAGCTTGCGGTCGCGCAGCGCCCGCACCTCCGCGGCGCGCGCGTGCGGCTGCAAGTAGCCCACCAGGATAGCCGAGGGCTTGAGGCGCTCGATCAGCTCGACCGCGGGAGGCTGCACCGTGAGCAGGACGTCCGCGCGCTCGAGCACCTGAGGAGCGGAATCCGCCCACTCCACCCCTTCGTAGAGCCGGTCGGGAAAGTTCGAGCGCTCGCCGGCACCCCGCTCCATTGTCACCCTCGCTCCCGAGCGCGTGAATTTCGTCACGACTTCGGGCACCAAACTGACACGGGTCTCACCGGGAGCGCGCTCGCGTAGCGCGCCGAGGGTCACGGGCATGTAAAGGCGCCTTCCGGGCTTCGCCTGCGCGCGCAACCGTGGCCGGCCGGCGACGCGGATTTGGAAACCCTAGCAGAATGAAGATCTTGTAACGTTGAATTCTTGCACAAAGCTGCCGTATCTTACAGCACCGATGTTGGGCATCGATCTCGACAGAGCCGACGACGGCCATCATTCCGACCTGCGCATCGTTGCGGTGCCAACTGCGCGCGGGCTCTCGCAGCTCGTCCTCAGGACGGACGTCGCGGGCATGCCCCTCGAGTGGATCGATTACCGCGAGGCGGCGCGTCTCTATCATCAGGAGCAGGTCGCGTATACCTGCGGCTCGCTGCTCTATTCGCTTTACGGCGGCGTCAATGCGCGGAGCGGCCGACGCACCGTGCTCGAGGTGAACTCGATCGTGGCGACGGTCGGCCACACCGGCAATCCCGGCAACACGCAGCACGATTACGTTCCGCCGCTCAACAATCAAACACTGTTTCGCCGCGACGCCTATCTTTGCATGTATTGCGGCATGCGCTTTCCGGCTCGCGAGCTGTCACGCGATCACATCCGCCCATTCAGCCAGGGCGGCATCGATGCGTGGACGAACGTGGTCGCGGCCTGCCGGCGCTGCAACAACCAGAAGGCCTCGCGCACGCCCGAGCAGGCGAAAATGCAGCTGATCGCGGTGCCGTTCACGCCGACCTACGCGGAGTACATCTTCCTCAAGGGCCGCCGCGTGCTCGCCGACCAAATGGAGTATCTGCTCGCGCATTTCCCGCGGTCGAGCCCGCTGCACGACCGCATTCAGCGCTGGCTGTCTTGATCTACCTGGTCGACGCGTCGGTCTACGTTTTCCGCGCCTATTACGCACTTCCCGCGGAAATGGTGGATCGCGACGGGAACCCGTCGAACGCGGTATTCGGGTTCGCGCGGATGCTCTGCGATCTCATCGAGCGCGCGCAGCCGCACTATATCGCCATCGGGTTCGACCACAGTCTCACGGGCTGCTTTCGCAGCCGCATCTATCCGGCATACAAGGCGAACCGCGCGCCGGCACCGCCCGGCCTGCCGCTGCAGTTCGAGCGTTGCTTCGAGTTCGCGCAACTGCTCGGCCTCGCCGCCATCGGTAGCCCCGACTACGAGGCGGACGACATTCTCGGCACGCTCGCCTGGCGCATGCGAAGCGGCGGAATTCGCGCCACTTTTCTCACGCGCGACAAGGATTTCGCGCAGCTCGTCCGCGAGGGCGACGTGCTGTGGGACTACGGGTCCCGCGACCCGCAGTCGTATGCGGATGTCGCGCGGCGGTTCGGCGTCGCACCCGAGCGCTTCGCGGACTATCTCGCCCTCACGGGCGATGCCGTCGACAACATCCGGGGCGTCCCCGGCATCGGGCCGAAGACCGCCGCCATCCTCATGAGCGCGTTCGCATCCCTCGATGAGCTCTACGACAGCCTCGAGCGCATCGAGTCGCTCCCGCTTCGCAACGCCGCGATCGTCCGCTCGAGGCTCATCGAGTATCGCGAGGCGGCCTTCCTCGCGCGGCGGCTGACAGCCATCGCGTGCGACATGCCGCTCGCGATCGGTGCGGACGGGCTGCGCCGTCGAGCGCCCGATTCGGCGGGGCTCGAGCGATTCTTCGATGCACAGGGATTCGGGCCGCTGCTGCGGCGGCAGGTCGAGAAGCTCGCGGGGCTCGCACCGGCCGCGTGACGTGGCGGCTCGGCGGGGCTCGATGGGCTGAAGTGGGAGCCGATCGGCTCAGGTGGGGACCGAGCACCTCAGGCGGCGATCGATCGGCTCGGGTAGGGACCGATCAGCTCTGCGAGCCGGCGAGGACACAGCCGCGCGGCTCGACCGTCCCGTCGGCGCTTCGCGCCTCGAAGCGGATGCCCTGATCGCGGACCATTTCCGCGCGCAGGCGCACCAGCCAGGTCCCGTCGGCCTGCGTCGCGACAGAGTAGTCCTCCGGTGCGAGGTCGTGTCCTTCGCTGTCGACGGCGACGAGTCGTTGCTCCGGAGCCGCAGCAGGCACGCGAAGCGCGAGCACCGCGACGTGGGGCCCGACCCGCACGGCCGTGCAGTCCGACGGTCCGCGCATGAGCGGCGGGAGGCTGTAGAAGCCGATGCTCTGGGAGTGAACGGACGGACCCTGCTCGGATCGGCCGTACCAGCCGCCGGCCGTACCGACGATCACACCGGCAGCGAGGGCCGCGGCAATACGCCAGCCGACGTACTTGGGGCCTCGAGCGGCCGCGGCAGGAGCCGCCACGACCGGGTTCGGTGCGAACTGCTGTGCCGTGGTCGGCTTCGCAGCAGCCGGCGGCGCGGTCGCCGGTTTGGGCTCACGCGATGCCGGGGCCGGGGCCGGGGCCGGACGGACGCTCGCTGCATCGGGCCTGCGGTGCATCGCTCCGTGGATCGCCGCCTGCGACTGCGCGGCCTCGAAGGGCAGGCAACCCTTCATGGCCCGCCAGCCCTCGACCTCCTCGACGCAGTCCGGACAGGACATCAGGTGCAGCTCGAATTCCTCCTGCAAGGAGGGATCGAGGCCGCCTGCGACGTACGCGGCGGCTGTCTGCTCGCTTTTGAAGCGCAGATGGTCCATTCGAGCCTCAACTGATACGCGATACGCCGTGCTGGCGGAGTATGGCGCCGAAGCGCTGCCGGGCGCGCCACAGCACCTGATTGAACTGCAACCCACTCAATTCGAGGTCCTTGCAGACGGACGCCTTCGGCTCCTCATGCAGGTAGAAGCGCATCAGCACCTCCCGGTCGCGTGAGGTGGGGAGCTTCGCCATGAGCTCCCGAACGCAGCGCGCGAGCAGCTCGTGATCGACCCGCTCCTCGAGCGTGAGGGCCGCCTCGTCCGAAAGGTCGTGCCGATCCTCGACGGACTCGTGCGGGCGCGAGAGCTCCCCGCGCCAGTACTTGGCCGCCATGTTGCAGGCCGTCCGATGCAGGTACCCTCCAAGCTTCTCGGGCTCCATCAGTCCTTCGGTGCGAATCTTCTGAATCGCCTGGACAAATGTACGCTGCATCAGATCCTGCGCCACGTCGGGTGTCACACGCCTCGCCAAAAGCACCTGCAACAGCGGACGGCGGTATTTGACATACAGCTCCCGCTGCAGCGGGTCGCCCTCGCTGACTGCAGCGACGAGAGTGGTATCGGCCACGGAGCTCCCCCCTGAAGCGGCTTCGCAGGTCCCGGGCTCAAGGGCCCCGACAGATTCCGTGGGCGCGGTGTTGGCGTGGCTCATCGTTCGGTTTGCGAAGGTGGTAACGGCCCGGCGATTCGAGTTTTTCTGGTATTACGCCGAGCGCAGCCCTATGCGTCGCCGTTCTCCCGGATGCAAGGCACACGGCGGGGCCGAACCGATCTGACATATTCTGGCCGAGGGTCCTGCCGGCGCGGCGCGCGCCCCGCAATCCGCGCCGCGACGGGTGACGCGGGCAATTTAGCACAGATGTGACGCGGGTCTAGAATCCGGCCCGCGGGAGTGGGGCGGGCCGGTGAAGGGCAAAAGGGCTCCCTCCCCGCGGGGCAAGGGCGGGGAAGGAGGCCCACAACGCGTCTACTCGACGCGCAGAATCAACGGCGAGTCACTGGCTCGCCGGTGGGTCCGAATGACTGATACAGCCAGATCGCGCCGCGTAGTGGCTGCGCTGAAATCGACCGATCGTCAACCGAACCGATCAGTTCGTATGAATCGTGCCGCCGTCGTCGGTCAGGTTCGTGTGGATCGTGCCGCCGTCATCGGTCAGGTTCGTATGGATCGTGCCGCCATCGTCGGTGAGCGAGGCGGAACGCGGGCTGGCGTGCGCGGCTGAGCCGTACGCTGTGAGAGTGAGAGCTACGAGGCCGGCGAGCAAAGAACCAGTGCGAGACATTTGGGACTCCTTGAGAGCAGGTAGCGAAAAAATGAGTTGCCACCTATTACCTGCTCCAAGGTCCCCGCCTATCTCATTCCGAAGGACACATTTCGGGGATTGACCATCGCTCGCGAGTGGCTACAGCATCGTGTCGGGCCTCCCATACACCCCGAATGCAGCCCATGCGTAGCTTCCTTTTGCCGCGTACTCGAGCTGAGTCGCGCGCAGAGCGGCGCCGACACTAAGGCGGCCCGCGAGCAAATGCTCGTAGAAGCGAGTGACGAACGGAACCGTCGCACTGTCCTCGACGCGCCAATACGTTGCGACGACCGATTGTGCGCCAGCCTGTAAAAACGCCTGTGCCAGTCCAAGCACCCCTTCTCCCGGCAGCAAACGGCCGCGCGAGCTATCACAGGCGCTGAGGACGACCATCCGCGCCTGCAGCCGCAGGCCAAGAATGTCGAGGAGACGAAATGCGCCGTCGTCCTCCGCGCCGGAATCCGGAGTCAGTGCCAGCGCGGAGAGTCTCGGCCGTTGCGAATCAACCAAACCGTGGGTCGCGATGTGGAGCACTGTCGCTTCCGGCGCGAACTGTCGCACGGCGTCGGAGTTCGCCGAGCATCCGAGCAGCGTTCGGATCGAGGCGGATGGACGGGACCTACGCACGATTCCCGCGACATCGAGGACCTCCTGACGACTGCCAGGAAGGCTGGGCAACAACCGCAACCAATCGAACCGCGAGCCGTCCCTGGGCGTCATTGTGGCGGCCGGTTCGAGAGAGCACGTCCGTACCCATCGATTCCGGCGAAAAACAGGATCACCGACGAGCGCGATGCGCAGCGATCTTGTCGGGCTCGCATCACTCCGAGAGCCATGCTCCAGGAACAGAGCCGAAGGCAATACGGCGACATCGTAACGCTGAATCAGCAGCTGACCGGCGGTTTTGCCGGGCAACTCGAGCACCGCGAACGGAATCGTGTGAAGCGCTCCATCGGGTACCACCAGCAATTTCTTTTCCGACAGCAGATGAGCAAGCGGCCACAAGATCAGGCGTGAAAGTCGTCGAGCCGCCGCCTGGATCTGTGCGGAATCGGGTTCGGTGGCCCGTAGCTGTCCAGCCAGCTCGCTAGCAGCCTGATCAATCTTGTCGCTATCGCCCAGGTTCACCACGTGCGCTCCATGCGAATCCACCACGAATGCAAACATGTCGGTCTGTCCGGCCGCGAATTCGACGAAGTCTGCATGCATGTCGGCTAGTCGATGAGCGAGTAATCCCGGTTCGAGCGCGTCGTCGTGCGGTGAGCGTGGTAGCTCGAGCCGGGCGAGCCGGTCGGGCAAGTCGCCCGATTCGGAGAGGTGCGCTGTGGATGTCGCGAAATTCGCGAGTCTCTGAAGCAATGTCCGGTAGCTCGCAACGTCCGAGTACGCCGGCGCCGAAGACCCTTCATTCGTTGTCTGATCCAGCGCGTATCGTAAGCTCCGCGAATGCCCCTCGTCGGATACGGTAAAGGCGTCCCAGGCAGCCTGCGAGTCAGCGGCATTCGATATCGAGCGTGCGGCAAGCAATCCGGTCAGCTGCGCGAACACGGCATGCTGGGTCGCCATGTAGATTGCACGTGTCTCCGGATCTAGCTCTCCCACCGGGACCTGCTCGATCAGGCGAATCGCGCACTGGAGCACGCGAACGGCGTCGGCCGCACGGCCGGCCTTTTCCTCCAGTTCGGCGACGATGCGCAACGAGGACACCATTTGTTCTACATCGCCACGTGCCGTTCCCAACCGTAGCGCCGAGATCGCCCGGGTGCGTGCCTGCTCGGTGCTGCCGGAGTCCATGGCAGCCTCTGCGAGGCCGAGCTCAGTCGTGCCAAAGATTTCGCTCGTGTCGGCGATATGGGTTGCGGTCTCGAGCCGCAGGGCATCATCGAAGGCGAGTTGGGCGGCGCCGCCGTGCCGTTCACTCAATTGCAGTTCGCCGCCTTCATTTGCGAGCCGCACCTTGCTACGCGGGTCTATCGCGTGCCGGTCGGCAATTGCCAAACAAGTGCGGGCGTCCGCGAACCGATCTTCGAGTCGCTCCATTACGGCTCGGGCGAGAAGGGCGTGAAAAACGGCATCGTTCCCGTCGAGCGTCAGCTCCTCCGGAGCGAGCGCGTTGCGACAAATCGTGTCCCGATCCACGCTGTCGCGATATCGCAATGGATCAAAGTGGCCGGCGGTCTGCGGAGGTGCGCGACCCTCGTCCGGTGCGTCTCGGTAAGCGTCAATGAGCCCACGGCAGCGCAGAGTCGCGCCCTGCCTCAAATAGATCTCCGCCTCGCCGATACTGCCGATCCGAACGAGCATCTCGCCGAGGCTCGCAACGGTGCGGCGCGCATCGTCGCACTCGCCGAGTTGCGCGTATAGACGGATGGCGGTCCTGGCGGACTGTTCGCTTCGCCGGATGAGTCCGACGCGACCCTCCAGGCGGCTGATGTTGTCGCTGATATCGGCGAACAGTCTCGACATGCGGGAAACATCGAGGGTCTGCAGTGCAGAGGTGTAGTCCCCGAGGGCAGCAGAGTAGTTTTGCTGCTCTTCCGCTAGGGCGCCGAGATTCTGGCGAGCGCGAGCGAAACATTCCCAATCCTGCATGGCTCGACAAATCTCTCCAGCCGAAGCGAATTGCTCACGCGCTGCCGATAGTCGGCCGGTGCGATAATTGAGAAAGCCATCGAGAATCCGGATTCTGGGTATTTCCCGTGCGCCTGCCACGGTATTCCTCAAGGCTCTCTCGGCGGAGGTAAGCAGATCGTAGGTGGAGCTCTTCCAAATGAACGCAGTGTTTGACTGAAGCAAGGCATCTTTGCTGATGAGTACGAGACTCTCACCGTATAGCTCGGGTGCGCGCGCTCTGGTGATCGAGAGTGTAGTCGTCACCAGGGCGGCACTGTCGCGCTCCCTGCCCAGATGGCTGTATTCGAGCTCGGCCATTGCATGTCGCGCCGCCGCTGCGGGGTATGCCATTCCGAGCGCGTCGAACATACGAGCGGCGGAGAGATATGCATCGAATGCGTTTTGCCATCGGCGTTGCCCGGTCTCCTGATCCGCCGCGGCGAGGAGGCGCTGCGCTCGCGCCAGAGGGCTATCAGGCGGTCGAACGAGTTCCGCGGAAACGCACACGCGCGCCTTAAGGGCCGGTGAGTCGACGGACGAGAGCTGTACGGCGAGGGGCGGGGTGGACACGAGATCACGATGTGCGACGTTGGTGACGAGCGTGATTGTTCCGAGGCGGTCAATCGGGGATGTCGACATCGCGCTTGCCCTGGCGCCCACGAATGCAAGTCCCGCGACCGCTGAGATCCCCCTCTCTCTTATTGCGACATGCAACAGTCCCGTCGCTTGGACCGGTAAAGGGACGCTGATCTCCTGCCGCTCCCCACCGAGCTGCAGGCAACGCTCCGCCATGACGGGTTGGACGGTGACCTTTTGTGAGCACGCCGACAGCAAGCCAAGTGCGAGCACTGCCGCGAATGCGGCCGCAGCGCGCCGGCCGGCGCGCTGACCCTGGGCGCGGGCCCCAGGCGGTCGGAGTGAGGGAGCGCGATCGGCGCCGCTCCGCTTCATACGCGTCCTACCTCGTGGCAATCGAGCCGTCGGGCTCGCCTCGAATTCGTTCAACCAGCGGACAGCCGCGGCATCGCGCCATTCGGCGTCCCGCAACCTGGCATTCGCGGAGATTCGCAGAGTCTCGCAGCCACGACCAGCGGCAGGCGCACGGTTTTGGTACGGTAGGCGCCTCGATGCGGCTGCCATAGCGAGGCGAAGAAGACAATGAACGCGAAGCGCCGGGACCTCAGCTCCATCCTGCTCGAGGAGCGTGAATTCTCACCGCCCGACTCCTTTGCCGCGCGCGCGCGCATCACGCCGCAAGCGCTCGATGACATGCGCCGCCGCGCCGCCGACGATCCGGTGGGCTTCTGGGCCGAGCTCGCCAGGCGCGAGTTGACTTGGCATCGGCCCTTCACGCTCGCGCTCGACGAATCGAAGGCGCCCAACTACGCCTGGTTCACGGATGGACTGCTCAATGTCTCGGTGAACTGCCTCGATGTGCACCTCGCCGAACGGGGGCACAAGACCGCGGTGATCTTCGAGGGCGAGCCGGGCGATACCCGCAGGCTCAGCTTCCGCGAATTGCATGCGGAGGTCTGCCGGTTCGCCAATGCGCTCCGTGAGGAGGGCGTGCGGCGCGGCGATCGGGTCGTCATCTACATGCCGCTCGTGCCCGAGGCAATCATCGCGATGCATGCGTGTGCGCGGCTCGGCGCGATTCATTCGGTCGTATTCGGCGGGTTCTCGGCGCTCTCGCTGAAGCACCGCATCGAGGATGCCGGCGCGCGGGTCCTCGTCACGGCAGACGGCGGCTGGCGCGGCGGACACGTCGTGGAGCTCAAGGCCGCGGCCGACAAGGCCCTCGCGAGCGGCTGTCCGACGATCGAGCGCGTCATCGTGTACCGCCGCACCGGCAAGCAGGTGCCGATGGATCCGGAGCGGGATGCCTGGTGGCACGACATCGTCGAGGGACAGCCCCCGGTGTGCGATCCGGAGTGGGTCGAGGCAGAGCACCCGCTCTATCTGCTCTATACCTCCGGCTCGACCGGCAAGCCGAAGGGCATACAGCATTCGAGCGCAGGCTACCTTCTCGGGGCGAAGACGAGCTGTGAGTGGGTGCTCGACCTGAGGGCCGACGATGTGTTCTGGTGCACGGCCGACGTTGGCTGGGTGACCGGACACACGTATGTCGCTTACGGTCCACTCGCGATCGGAGCCGCCGTCGTTCTGTACGAGGGTTCGCCGACCCATCCGGACGGGGGTCGGTTCTGGAAGGTCTGCGCCGCGCACGACGTCACGGTCTTCTATACGGCGCCGACCGCGATCCGCGCGCTCATGAAGCTCGGCGACGAGCTGCCGCGGCGTCACGATCTCTCGCGGCTGCGGCTGCTCGGCAGTGTCGGTGAGCCGATCAACCCGGAGGCTTGGATCTGGTATCACCGCGTGATCGGCGGCGGTCGCTGCCCCATCGTCGATACGTGGTGGCAGACCGAGACGGGCGCGATCATGATCGCGCCGATCCCCGGGGTCACGGCGCTTAAGCCGGGTTCCTGCACTCAGGCGCTCCCCGGAATCGAGGCGGATATCGTCGATGAGCGGGGCGAGCGGGTGACCCGGCCGGATGCCGGCGGCTACCTCGTCATCCGCAAGCCCTGGCCCGCGATGCTGCGAACGATTTGGGGCGACAACGAGCGCTATATCCAGACCTACTGGGAGAAGTTCCAGCGGCGCTTCTACGTCGCGGGTGACGGCGCTCACCGCGACAAGGACGGGTACTTCTGGATCATGGGCCGGATCGACGATGTGCTGAACGTCGCCGGTCATCGACTCGGCACGATGGAGATCGAATCGGCGCTCGTTGCGCATGCGCGCGTCGCCGAAGCGGCCGTCGTCGGCAAGCCGCACGAGATCAAGGGCGAGGCCGTGTTCGCGTACGTGATTTGCCGGGGCTCCAAACCGTCCATTGACGAGTCGGCAAGGCTGACGGAGGAGCTGCGCGCCTGGGTCGGGGAGCAGCTGGGCGCGATCGCCAAGCCCGACGAGATTCGCTTCACGGAGGTGCTGCCGAAGACGCGCTCCGGGAAGATCATGCGGCGCCTGCTGCGCGCGGTCGCGCGCGGCGAGGAGGTCACACAGGATGTCTCGACACTCGAGAACCCGGCGATCCTCGATCAGCTGCGCGGAATCGAGACGGACGGGCGCTCGGCGCCTCGCAGTGGAAGCGCCCGAGCGAAAAGCGCACGCAAAACCGCGGGGCGGCGCGCATCGAAGCGCCGCGCCCCGAGCAAACGTCGCGTCAAATCGGCTCGTGCCGCGGGTCGCGCCACCGGGCGAGCGCGCAAACCGGCGCGCTCTGCGGCCCGGCAGTCGAAAAAATCCGCTGGGTCAACCGCGCGACGCACCCGCCCGAGCGCGCGCCGGGCATCATCGGTCGCACGCCGGAGCCCAACGGGCAAGCGTCGCCCGCGGCGCTGATCGGGGCACACTTCAACCGTCCGCGTGCAGCGCGACGATCACACCCTCGTCCGCCCGCAGGTTGAGTGTGCCCGTCACACGCTCCGCGCTGCGATCGAGGTGGGTGGAGAGCGCGACATGCGCGTGCGGTCCCGCCTCGCTGTATGCGACGGCGTGCGGCTCTGCGCCGAGATTGAGCGCGACCAGGAATCGCTTCTCTCCTTGCGTGCGCAGATACGCCACGAGATCTCCGGTCATCACGACGGGCTCGTAGCGGCCCGTCGAGAGAGCCGGCTCCACGCGCCGTAATTTGGTGAGTGCACGATAGAGCGACAGGATCGACTTGGGGTCCTCGCGCTCGGCCTGCACGTTCACGACCGGGAAATCCTCCGCGACGGGCAACCAGGGTCGTGCGCGCGTGAACCCCGCATTCGGCGTCGCATCCCATTGCATCGGCGTGCGGCAGGGGTCGCGTCCGAGGCCGAGTCCGGGAACGCGCTTCTCGAAACGATCCTGCACGAGCTGCGGCGGGATCGGAACGTTGCGCATGCCGAGCTCATCGCCGTAGTACATCGTCGGCATCCCCCGCAGCGTCAGAAGCAGCATTGCCGCGACGCGTGCCTGCTGCACGCCGACTCGGGTGGCGATGCGAGGCTTGTCATGATTCCCGAGTACCCAGTTGGGCCACGCGCGCGCCGGTACCGCGGCCTCGTACTGATCGATCATCCGCGCGATCCCGCGCGCGTCCCACGCCGTTTCGATGAGCTGGAAATTGAAAGGCAGATGCGCACCCTTCAGATCGGCGCCGTAGTAGGCGACGAGGCGCTCGATCGGCAAATAGATCTCACCGATCAGCACGCGCTCGGGGTACTGATCGATGATCCGCCGCAGCTCCGCGACGACTTCGTGAATCTCCGGCCGGTCGGCCGAGTACACCATCACCTGCTGCATGTGCGGCGGATCGCCGGACCGCCAGGCAGGATTCGGCGGGTTGTCGCGAAATTGCGCGTCTTTGATCAGATGCCAGAGCACATCGACTCGGAAGCCGTCGACGCCGCGGTCGAGCCAGAACCGGAGTACCGAGTGCATCGCCGCGCGCACCTCGGGGTTGCGCCAGTTGAGGTCGGGCTGCGACTCGAGGAAGGCGTGGTAGTAGTACTGGCCGGTCTGCGGGTCGAGGCTCCAGGCACTCCCGCCGAAGCTGCTCAGCCAGTTGTTCGGCCGCGTACCGTCAGCGGCCGGATCGCGCCAGATGTACCAATCGCGCCGGCGGCTCGTGCGCGAGGCGCGCGACTCGCGGAACCACGGATGGCGATCGGAGGTGTGGTTCGGAACGAAATCGAGCACGAGCCGCAGGCCGCGCCGGTGCACTTCGGCAAGGAGCGCATCGAAGTCCTCGAGCGTCCCGAAGACGGGATCGACGTTCGTGTAGTCCTCGACGTCATAGCCGAAGTCGGCCATTGGCGATGGATAGATTGGGGAGAGCCACACTGCATCGATGCCGAGCTCGCAGAGGTAATCGAGCCGCGCACCGATGCCGCGCAGGTCCCCGATCCCGTCGCCGTTCGTATCCATGAACGAGCGCGGATAGATGTGATACAGAATGCCGCGCCGCCACCAGGGGGCTGTCATCCGGGCCGACCTCGCTGTCTGCGCGGCGAAACGGCGGGCCCCGACACGAGTTCCGCACCGTATCAGGCCGCGCTGCGAACGCGACGCCAATGGTGCTACGCAAGTGCTGCGCCCGGACGAAGATCCCTTCGCATCGCGGACAGCCAGGGGCACGGAACTTGCGGCGTCCTCCTCGGCCGACCGGTTCTTTTGGACTTAACGAGAGAGGTGGCCATGGGCAAGGTGATTCACGCGGCCTTCGGGGCGGAGCGTGAATGGGAGCAAACACGCTCGCGCACTGCGGACGGTCTGGTCGCGATCGGGAGCCTCTTCGGCGACGACGAGGAATTGATGCGCGCGAAGGCGGACCGGGTTTACCGGCTGCTGCGCGAGATCGTGGAGGACGTGCCGTCTCTGCAGATCACGACTCGCTTACCCGACAATCTCACGGAGGAGCAGCTCGAGCAGATGACATCGGCGATCAAGGAAGCCGCGCTGAAGGGAATCGAAGTGGCGATGACGCATTCGGTGTGCATGCTGATGAGCTCGATATACGACCTTTGCACCTCGAAGCTGCAGGATCACGCATCTTAGATGCGCGCAGAGCGGTCGACGCGATAGCGGAAGCAGAGGCGGCGAAGGGCTCACCCATCTCCGCAAGCAGCGCGTCCGCGCGCCTCGCGCAGCGCTGCCACGACGATCGCCCCGGCGATCGAGTGATGTTGCCGTCGAAGATCAAGCCGACGGTTGCGCCACGAGCATCGAGTACGGGACTGCCGGAAGCACTGCGACAAAGGCGAGGAGTGCGCTTCTCAAAGTTCCACATCCAGCAACAGCAGCCGCGTGCCGGCGGGAGATTCTATGAGCGCACTCGTCTCGGGGTCGAGCTCCGCCGGCACACGTCGAAGCGGCTCGACCCCCGCCGCGCTCAGCCGTCCAAGCCGCATCTCGAGGGAGCTCTCCCCGGGAACATCGGGCGCGAAGATGAGCGCCACCTCCCCGAGCGCGCGCACTCGATGGAAGACGAGATTGAGGCGATCACCGGTGAGCGCGAGATGCTCGAAGGGACTCTCCCGCTCTTCGAGGGCGACGAACCCGAGCGGCTCCCAGAAGCGCTTGGTCGTTGCAAAGTCCGTGGAGCGCAAAGCGAGCGCGGCGAACTCGCCGCACAACGAGCGCTCCGGCGCCTCGCCTGCGGGAGGCGAGTAGGTGCGCGCCTCGAGTACGCGAATCAGCTGGCCGGCAGGATCGCGCAGGGCGATCTCGTGAAACTCCTCCGTGCCGGTGCGGCGGTACTCGAGCACATACCCGTGCCGCTCGAGCTCCGCGCCCAGACGCTCCACCTCCGGTCGCACCCAGGTGACGGACGACTCACGCGCGGGGTTCTGGTGCAGTCCGATGACGATCCGATCGGCGGTGAGCGCCCCGTAGGGGTGCGTCCAAACGTCTCCGGTCAGTGCCTGCGCGAATCCCAGCCGTTCATAGAATTCGACGCACCTGCGGATATCCGGTGTCGACAGACTGAGCTCGTGGAAGCGGCCGAGCGGGGCGGCGAGTGCCGGATCGCTCACACGATCAGGTCGCCGAGGCGTCGCGCGCTGCGCCTGCCGGGCGGAAGCCGATCTCGACCTGAGTCCAACCCTGGCAGTGCCGGGCGATGAGATCGGCGAGGAAACGCGCGTGCTCGGGCCGTGCGTTGAGCGCCGGCACGTATTCGAAGCGACGCCCGCCGGCTGCGAGGAAGCGGCCTCGATTCTCGATGTCGATCTCCTCGAGCGTCTCGAGACAGTCGACGGCGAAGCCCGGGCAGACAACCGTCACCTCGTCGATGCCGCGCGCTGGCATCCCGGCGAGCACCTCGCTCGTATAGGGCTGCAGCCATTTGACGGGCCCGACGCGTGACTGAAAGCTCACGGTCCACTCCTCCTGCGAGAGCATCAGCTCGTCGGCGAGAAGCCGTGCGGTCTTCTGGCACTTGCAGAAATACGGGTCGCCCTGGTGGAAGTAGCTCTCGGGCACGCCGTGGAACGAGACGAGCAAGTGGCGCGTGCGGCCGCGGGCCTGCCAGTGCTGCGCCACGCTCGAGCGCAGCGCCTCGATGTAGCCCGGATAGTCGTGGTACTCGGCGATGTAGCGCAGCTCGGGCAGCCACCGCCAGCTCGCAAGCTCCGCGCCCACGCGGTCGTACACCGAGCCCGTCGAGGCCCCGCAATACTGCGGGAAGAGCGGTACGACGAGAATGCGCTGCGCTCCTGCGGCACGCAGCCGCGCGAGCGCCTCGGCGATCGTCGGGCGCGAATAGAGCATGCCGAGCTCCAGGCTGAACGGCGCGAGCACGCGCTCGGCGAGCGTGCCCGTGAGCTTGCTCTTGAGCTCGCGCGAGAGCGCGGCGAGCGGGGAGCCCGCGGCAGTCCAGATCTTTGCGTACTTGCGCGCGGAGCGGCGCGGGCGAGTCCTCAAGATCGCGGTGTGCAGCACGGGCAGCCAGAGCGCCCGCGGCAGCTCGATCACACGCGGATCGGAAAGGAATGCGGCGAGAAAGCGCCGCACGTCCGGCACCGACGGCGAATCGGGCGTTCCGGAATTCGCGAGCAGCACGCCGATGCGCTCGGCGCCGTCGTGACGGAACTCGGGCGAGCTCGAGTAGCGCATCTAGGCAGTCCCCGCAGTGTCCACCTGCGTCCCTCCCATGCAGAGGTATTTGATCTCGGTGTAGTCGAGAATGCCGTACTTGGAGCCCTCGCGTCCGATGCCCGATTCCTTGACACCGCCGAACGGTGCGACCTCGGTGGAGATGAGACCGGTATTGATGCCGACGATGCCGTATTCGAGCGCTTCGCCGACGCGCCAAGCGCGGCCGAGATCGCGCGTGTAGAAGTAGGACGCGAGACCGAACTCCGTGTCGTTGGCCATTCGCACCGCATCCGCCTCGGTAGCGAAATCGAAGAGCGGCGCAACCGGTCCGAAGGTCTCCTCGCGCGCGACCTTCATCGCGGCAGTCACCTGCGTGAGCACCGTCGGCTCGAAGAACGTGCCGCCGAGCGCATGTCGATGCCCTCCGCAGGCGATGCGTGCGCCGTGCGCCACGGCATCCGCGATGTGCTCCTCGACCTTGGCGACTGCTTGGCGATCGATGAGCGGACCCTGATCGGTCGGCCCCTCGAGGCCATTGCCGACACGCAGCGCGGTGACGGCGGCGACGAGTTTCTTCGTGAACGCCTCGTAGACCGAAGACTGCACGAGCAGCCGGTTCGCGCAGACGCAGGTCTGCCCGGTGTTGCGGTATTTGCTCGCGATCGCACCGGCGACCGCTGCATCGAGGTCCGCATCCTCGAAAACGATGAAGGGCGCGTTTCCTCCGAGCTCCAGCGACAGTTTCTTCAGCGTGCCCGCGCACTGGGCCATGAGCTGTTTGCCGATCGCGGTTGAGCCGGTGAATGTGAGCTTGCGCACGATCGGGCTCGAGGTCATCTCCTCGCCGATCGCGCGGGCGCTCCCGGTGACGATGTTGAGCACGCCCGGCGGAACACCCGCCCGGGCGGCAAGCTCCGCCATGGCGAGTGCAGTGAAGGGCGTTTGAGAGGCGGGCTTACACACGAAGGTGCAGCCGCTCGCGAGTGCGGGTCCGGCCTTGCGCGTGATCATCGCGGCGGGGAAGTTCCACGGCGTGATCGCTGCGACGACCCCGATCGGCTGACGTATCGCGAGCAGGCGCTTGTCCGCCTGATGCGGCGGAATCACATCGCCGTAGAGCCGCTTGCCTTCCTCCGCGAACCATTCGATGAACGAGGCGGCATAGGCGATCTCCCCGCTCGCCTCGGCGAGCGGTTTGCCTTGCTCGGCGGTCATGAGCGCCGCGAGATCCTCGCGGTGAGTCATCATCAGATCGTGCCAACGCCGCAGCACCGCTGCGCGCTCTTTCGCGGTCTTGCGCGCCCAGGGCGCCAACGCGCCCGCCGCGGCCTCGATTGCGCGGCGCGTCTCCGCGGCGCCGGCTCGCGGCACCGTCCCGATCGGTCGCCCGGTTGCAGGATTGACGACCTCGAGGGTGGCGCGATCGTCCGCATCCACCCAGCGCCCGCCGATATAACACTGCGTGCGCAGCAGCTCTCGGTCCTTCAAAGGGAGCTCACGTTCCATCGAGCGCACGATGAGGCTCTCAGCCGGCCGCGGGCGAGCGCCGGTTCTGCTCGTTCGCAGCGCGCAAATGCTGCGCGAAAAACGCGAACGAGCGCTCGCGCGCGAGCGCGGCCGCTTGCGGGTTGTAGCTTGCCCGCTGGTCGCAGTTGAATCCGTGGCCCGCGCCCTGGTAGATGTGGAATATGCCCTGCGGCACGGCCGCCTTGATCTTCTCGACATCGCTCAGCGGGATGTGGGTGTCGAGCTCGCCGAAGTGGAACATGATCGGGCATTTCGGCTTCTTCTCGAGCTCCTGCGTGATTCCGCCGCCGTAGTAGGCGACTGCGCAGGAGACGGGCAGCTCGCACGAGGTTACGTAGCTCATCCGCCCGCCCCAGCAGTACCCGACGACGCCGACGCGGCCGGCATGCTTGACGATCGCGATGGCCGCCGAGAGGTCGGCGAGCGTCTGCTCGCGCTTCAGCTGCTGCACGTAACCGAAGCCTTCCTGCATATCCTTCTGCTCGTAGCCGAGCTCGATGCCTTTGCGGACTCGATCGAAGAGGCTCGGAGCGATCGCGACGTATCCCTCCGCCGCATAACCGTCCGTCACCGCGCGGATGTGCGAGTTCACGCCGAAGATCTCCTGAATCACGACGACCGCGCCCCGCGGCGTCCCGGGGGGTGCCGCGAGCCACGCGCGAAACTCGTGCCCGTCGCGCGCCATGATGGTGGTGAATTCGCTCATGGGAAGCTCTCCGAGTCGGGGGAACCGCTACCTTCGCGCATCGCGCGGCTCGGCGCAACGGCCGCGCCGCGCACCGCCTCAGCTGATGACGCAGCAGTTGCGTCCGGCGTCCTTCGCGCGGTAGAGCGCGCGGTCCGCACGATCGAAGATGCTGTCGGGCGTATCCTCCGCGCGGAACGTCGCGATGCCGCACGAGGCCGTCACCGTGACCGGCTTGCCGCGGAAGTGAAATCCGATCCGGCCGATGCCCGAGCGAATCTTGTCGGCTGCGACGAGGGCCTGATCGGACGAGGTGCCTACCAGAATCATCACGAACTCCTCGCCGCCGTAGCGCGCGACGAAATCCGTTCCGCGCACATGCCGGGCGAGGTGCTGCGCGATGACGCGCAGGACCTTGTCTCCCGCACGATGGCCGTAGGCATCGTTGATCGCTTTGAAGCGGTCGATGTCCCAGGCGAGAATGCTGATCGCGGCGCCGCTCCTCTGCCAGCGCAGGTACTCGTGCTCGATGCGCTCATCGTAGGCGGCGCGGTTCGGGATGCCGGTGAGCGAATCCATCGTCGCGAGGCGCTGCTCCTCCTCGAGGCTGCGCTGCAGGTTGCGGCTCTCGCGCTCGAGCTCGGCGATACGAACGCGTAGCCGTCCGGTGCGGTCGAGCTGGCTCGCGAAGCGCTGTTCCTCGCGCGAGCGAAAATCCTCGAGATGGGTATGAATCGATTCGAGCCGCACGCGGACCCGGCCGCGCAGCTCTCCGAGATCGACGGCGCGCTGTACGTCGGTGTGCAGCTCGTGCACCTCGTCGAGCACGAGCAAATTGAGCTGTTGAGTGCTGTCCTGTGCGCTCTTCTGCTCGGCCGCCTCCCCGGCGAGGTAATTGGCGACCTCCTCGAGACGGGCATCGATCTGCCTCAGCAACTCCTCGATCTCGAGCTTCTCACGCTGCAGTTTCGTGCGCTGATCGCCGATCAGGCGGGCGACGCGGTCGAGACCGTCGGCAAGCTCATCGGAGGTCAAATCGGCGCCGCGCTCGTTGAGCTCTGCGAGCGCGGGCTTGAGCTCCGGCAGAAGTGCGAGCCTGTCGAGCATTGCGACGATTACCGTGTCGACCTGCGCGGTGCGCGCGCCCGTGGCGGCTCGACGGGCGGCACTCCCCGGCGCCTCGGCATTCGCAGACGCGGCGCTCGGTTGCCGCGCAGCGGGCGATGGTGCACCCCCATCGAGGGCTGCGACGGCGCGCGACAACGGCTCGAGACATGCTTCGATTTCATGCAGGTCCGGCTCGCGCCGCAGCAGATCCGAGAGCACCTTGAGCTCGGCATCGAGCGATGCGCTTCGCCCGCGCGCGGCGAGGCACAGCCGGCCGACCGTGAGCCGCAGCACGCTCTCGAGCTTGGCGACTCGCGCTTCGCTGCCCTCGAGCCGCTCGAGGGCATCCAGATATTTGCTGCGCAGCTCCGGGTCCGGTTTGCTCACCCTACCCCCCTAGAAGCCGTTCGCTCAACGCTCGAGGATCGCGGTGACGCCCATGCCGCCGGCCGTGCACACGGAGACGAGGCCGCGCTTTGCACCACGGTCTTCGGCGAGCAATTTCGCAAGTGTCGCGACGATCCGGGTGCCGGTCGCGGCAAACGGATGGCCCATCGCGACACTGCCGCCCTTCACGTTGAGTCGCCGCCGGTCGATCCCGCCCAGAGGCTCGGAGAGACCGAGCACATCCCGGCAGTATTCGGGCGACTCCCACGCGGCGAGCGTACAGAGCACCTGCCCCGCGAAAGCCTCGTGAATCTCGTAGTAGTCGAAGTCCTGAAGCGTGAGACCGGCGTCCCGCAGCATTGCCGGAACGGCATACGTCGGGGCCATGAGCAGTCCCTCCTTGCCGCTCGCGAAATCGACCGCCCAGACTTTGCCGTACGCAAGGTGCGCGAGCACCGGCAGATTGCGTCGCGCAGCCCACTCCTCGGTGGCGAGGAGCACGGCGCTCGCGCCATCGGTGAGCGGGGTGCTGTTGCCGGCCGTGAGTGTGCCCGCACCGCTCGGATCGAAGGAGGGCTTCAGCTTCGCGAGCTTCTCGAGCGAGGTATCGGGCCTGATGTTGTTGTCCGCAGCGAGACCGCGATAAGGCAGCACGAGGTCCGCGTAGAAGCCCTCGCGCCAGGCCGCCGCCGCCTTCGTGTGGCTCTCGTACGCGAGCTCGTCCTGAGCCTCGCGCGATATTTTCCAGCGTTTGACCATGAGCTCGGTGCTCTGGCCCATGCTGAGGCCCGTGCGTGGCTCGACGACGCCGAGCATCACCGGGCGAAAGTGGCGCGGCCTGAGTCCGACAAAAGGCTTCGCGCGCTGCCAGAGCGTGCGGCCGAGATAGCTCTTGAGGAGCAGCTGCTGATAGGACTTCGGGTAGACGATCGGCGGATCGCTGATCGAGTCGACGCCCCCGGCGATACCGGCGTCGATCTGGCCGAGCGCGATCTTGTTGCCGATCAAGATCGCAGCCTCGAGGCTCGTGCCGCACGCGCGCTGCACATCGAGGCCCGGCGTGTGCGGATCGAGCCCGGAAGACAGCACACATTCGCGGACCAGATTGTAGTCGCGCGAGTGCTTGATGACGGCGCCCGCGCTCACGTCCCCGAGGCGCACGCCCTCGAGGCCGAAGCGCTGAACGAGCCCGCGAAAATTCTCGGCGAGCATCTCCTGATTGCCGACGCCCGCATAGGCGCCGTATGCGCGTGCGAACGGCAGGCGTACGCCCCCGATAATCGCGACGCGCCTGACCGCAGTGCCGACCAGCATGTCCACACCTCCGGGCGTGGATTCTATGCTTTAACGGAACGCCGAGCGCGGCCGCTGGCTCGGGCGCGGCAGCGCTCCCGGCCGTCGCCGCACGGCATCCGCTGCCCGGGACCTGCTCCGCGATGCCTGCCGGGACGTGGGAGTTTGCGTGAGCCTGCCGCCGCGCCCGAACTCCGCCGGCGGCCACGACTCAAATCGATTGAGGGCATTCCGCCTCGAAACCGATGAGTCCCGCGCGGCCCCTCGAGCGTTAAACTAAGCGAGTCGACCGAGTGCGGTAGAGCTCGAGTCCTGAGGTCTGCATGCGCGTAGCCGTGATCATTCCCACGCTCGACGACGATACGGCTCTGCAGCGGCTGATCGCGCGGCTGGGACGTCTCGATCCGGCACCGCACGAGGTGCTGGTCGTCGACGGTGCGGCGAGCGAGACCTGCGAGGCGCTGTGTCGCGGTGCCGGTGCGGTGTGGATTGCCGCGCATCCGAGCCGCGGTGGACAGCTTGCGCTCGGCGCTGCGCGTGCTCCGGCAGAGGTGCTCTGGTTTTTGCATCCGGAGTGCGAGCCGCACCCCGCCTCGATCGCGGCGATCCGCGACCGGATCGACTCGGGAGCCGCAGGAGGTTACTTCCGCTTCCACTTCGGCGGCCCTCCGAACGCCACGAAGCGCTTCCTCGAGCAGTGCATCGCATTGCGGTGCCGCTGGGGCATGGTTTACGGCGACCAGGGGCTGTTCGTCACGCGGGCCGCGTACGAGGCTACCCCGGGCTTTACGGTGCAACCGCTGTTCGAGGAGGTTGCGCTGGTGCGCGCGCTCAAGCGCACGCGCCGCTTTGCGGGACTCGATCTGCCGATCACCGTCTCCGCGCGCCGCTGGGAGCGCGACGGATTCTTTCGCCGCACACTCGCGAATCGCATGCTGGCGCTCGGTTTCCTGTGCGGCGCATCACCTGCACGTCTTGCGCGCTGGTACGGCGGACGCTTGCGTCCCGCGCCCGCCGGCTACGGGAGCCGAGCCGGCGGCCGATCGAGATCGGGCGGACACGAAGCCCACAAAGGCTGAGGACCGCGCGGTTCGCGCGGGTTCATTCGGCTGCGCTTTGGTTGAGTCCGGGGCCGGCGCACGGCAAGATGTGGTGCTGGCGACGGCTGATACGAACGAAACTCCCATGATCCGCGCGCGCGATCCGTCGCCCGAAGCATATCCCTCGCCCTCGAGCGCGCCTCCGCGCGAGCCGATTGCCGAACGGGGCAGGTGACGCTTGCCGCGCCCCGGCATCGATCGCGTCTTCGAGAGGCGCCTCTCGGCGCTCGTCAATTGCGGCGAGCCCGCGGTATTGCAGGGGGGGCGCAAGGGCCTCGAGAAGGAGTCGCTGCGCGTCACCCCCGATGGGCGAGTCGCTCAGACCCCGCACCCGCCGGCGCTCGGCTCGGCGCTCACGAGCGAGCACATCACGACCGACTTCTCCGAGGCGTTGATCGAGCTCGTCACACCGCCGTTCACCGCGAGCTGGGAACTCACGCAATACCTGCTCGATCTGCATCAGTTCGTCTACCGCCATTTAGGCGACGAGCTGCTCTGGGCGACGAGCATGCCCTGCTTCATCGAGCGCGAAGCCGACATTCCGATCGCACAGTACGGGACATCGAACGTCGCGCGCATGAAGACCGTCTACCGCGAGGGTCTCGCGGCGCGCTACGGTCGAATGATGCAGGCGATCTCCGGCGTTCATTTCAACTATTCGTTCCCGGAGCGATTCTGGGAGGCCTACGCGGCGCTGCGCGAATGGCGCGCGCCGCGGCAGGATCTCATCTCGGCGAGCTACTTCGATTTGCTGCGCAACTACCGCCGCTACGGCTGGATCGTGCTTTATCTGTTCGGAGTCTCGCCGGTCGTCTGCCGCTCCTTCCTGCGCGGGAGCGACGAGCGCCTTCTCGAGCTCGTGCCGGGGACGCTCTACGAGCCTCATGCGACGTCGCTGCGGATGAGCGACATCGGGTACCGCAACCGCAATCAGGCGGGACTTGCGATCTCGGTGAACAGCCTCGAGGAGTACGTGCGCGATCTGACGCGCGCGATCATGACGCCGCACCCGCCATACGAGAGACTGGGCGTGCAAGTCGACGGGCGCTACCGGCAGCTCAATGCGAACGTCCTGCAGATCGAGAACGAGTACTACAGCTACATCCGCCCGAAGCGGGTCGCGCGCTCCGGCGAGCGCCCGACGAAAGCATTGCGGCGTGCCGGCGTCGAATACGTCGAGGTGCGCGCGCTCGATGTGAGCGCGTTCGATCCGGTCGGAGTCAATCAGCACAAGCTGCGCTTCCTCGAGGCATTCCTCGCGCTATGCCTGCTCAAGGAGAGCGCGCCGATCGACTCGGGCGAGGAGGAAGCGCTCGACGCCAATCATCTCATCGTCGCGCGACGCGGCCGCGAGCCGGGCCTGGAGCTTGCGCGTGCGGGGCGCCGTGTCGGGATGACGAGCTGGGCCGCGGAGCTGCTCGATTCGATGCAGGGCATTTGCGAGATGCTCGACCGCGGGGACCCCGCGCGGCCGTACGCGCAGTCGCTCGCCACCCAGGCCGCGAAGGTCCGCGACGT
Source organism: Steroidobacteraceae bacterium (assembly GCA_035606175.1). Taxonomy (GTDB): domain Bacteria; phylum Pseudomonadota; class Gammaproteobacteria; order Steroidobacterales; family Steroidobacteraceae; genus JASHUC01. The sequence goes on from DATNFW010000063.1 coordinate 24,943, forward strand.
GCGCCTCACCCCATCTGCACGGCTGCTCGCGGAGCTCACCTCGACGGGTGAGGGCTTCTTCGATCTCGCGCTGCGCATGTCGCGCATGCACAAGGACTATTTTCTGGACCTCTACACGCCCAATGCCGGACGGCTCGAGGAGCTCGCCCAGGAGGCGTCCGAATCGCTCGAGAAGCAGCGGGCTCTGGAGGCCGCCGACGCGGAGCCGTTCGAGGCCTATCTGGCGCGCTACTTCGCCGCCTGAGAATCGCCGGGCTCGGATCGGCGACGCACCAGAGAGGAGCGCCGGCGCAGATCATGCCTCGCAACGGTGCAGCGGCGCGGGCTGCGCGGCGGCGCGGCAAGCGCTGAATCTCCGTGGATTTTTCGCGATCGCGGCCGTGGCACGAAAGCTGCAAAACCGCTCGCGTGTGCGTAACATGACTCAACGGCCGCTCGATGGGGTAAGAGAATGAAACTGGTCAAGGCGATCATCAAACCCTTCAAGCTCGACGACGTGCGCGCCGCGCTGTCCGAGATCGGCGTCTCCGGCATGACGGTCACGGAGGTCAAGGGCTTCGGCCGCCAGCGAGGGCATACCGAGCTTTACCGCGGCGCCGAATACGTCGTCGACTTCGTGCCGAAAACGCTGATCGAAGTGGCCGTACGCGCGGATCTGCTCGATCAGGTCGTCGAGGCGATATTGAAGTCGGCCAAGACCGGCAAGGTCGGCGACGGCAAGATCTTCATCACCGAGATTCAGCGCGTGATCCGCATCCGCACGGGCGAGACGGACGACGCGGCGTTGTAATTGTCGCGGCCTGCGACAGCGGGCACATCCGTATGGATCGTGCCGCCCTCGCACGCTGGGTCGCGTGAGGCCGCGCGAGCCGGTACAGTCGCGAGATGAGCTCTCAGGACCCGCTCGATGAGGCACTCCGCGCGGCCGCCGAGAAGTTGCGGCTCGGCCGAGCGCGCCGCCACATTTTCTTGTGCACGGGAGGCAAGTGCGCACCCCGCGAGGCGCAGCTCGAGTCGTGGGAGTATCTGAAGCGGCGGCTGAAGGAGCTCGGACTCGTCGATCGTGAGGATGGTGTGCTGCGCACCAAGGCCGACTGCCTGCGCATTTGCACGGCCGGGCCGATCGCCGTCGTCTATCCCGAGGGGGTCTGGTACCGGGGCTGCACGCCAGGGAATCTGGAGCGCATCCTCACCGAGCACTTGCTCGGCGGCCGTCCGGTCGAGGAGCTCAAATTCGCGGACGCCCCGCTCGGCTGACCGTTCGCCGGATTCCCCGCCGTGGGTGGCCCGCCGGCCTCAGGGGGCGGAGCCGGCGAGCTCCTCTTCGGATGCCTTGAGCACGCTCTCGAGCGGTACGGGCTGACCGTAGAGAAAGCCCTGCGCTCGATCGACGCCGATCTCGAGCAGGCGCTGACGCACGCTCTCGCTCTCGACGCATTCCGCGACCGTCTGGATACCCATGCTGCGGGCGAGTTGCGCGACACCGCGCACGAGCGACTCCGAGCGCACATCCGTCAACAGATCGTGCGTAAAGGAGCCGTCGAGCTTCAGCATGCTCACATCGAAGGATTTGAGGTAGGCGAGCGAGCTCACGCCGGTGCCGAAGTCATCGAGTGCGAACTCGCAGCCCCGCGCGCGCAAATGGCGGATCAAAGTTTGAGTCTGGGAGACGTTCGCGACCGCGGCCGTCTCGGTGATCTCGAATTGCAGCCACTCTCCCGGGACCTGCTTCGGGCCGATCTGAGCGGAAAGCCATTCGAGGAAATCCGGATTGCCGATGCTCGGTCCCGACAGATTGACGGAAAAGCGCACCGTGCGTTCCGACAGCTGCTCGCGAGCGGCCTTCAGCCGTTCGAACACCCGCATGAGCATCGCGCGGTCGAGGTCGATCAGCATTTGATAGCGCGTCGCGGCCGACATGAAGTGGGTCGGCGAGACGAAAGAGCCGGTGTCGCTCACCAGCCGCACGAGCAGCTCGAAGTACTCGCCGCCCGGGGCGCGGACCAGGGGTACGAGCGGTTGTGCGACGACGCCGAAGCGCTCGCTCTCGAGCGAACGGCGCAGCTTCGAGGCGATGAGCACGTCGTCGCTGCGCTGGACCATGCTCGTGTCGGAGTCCTGATAGACCTCGACGCGCCCGCGGCCGCGGTCTTTGGCCGACCTGCAGGCAGTCTCCGCGGCGGCTATCGCCTGCGTGAGCTCGAGGTCCCCGGGCGGCACGCTCGCGACGCCGAACGAGATCGACAGGCGCGTGCGCACGCCGCCGATCACCGCGCAGCGCTCGCTCACCGCCCGGCAGAGCTGCTCCGCCACACGGCGCGCCTGGCTCAAGGAGGTCTTCGGCAGGTAGGCGGCGAAGCGGTCGCCCGAGATGTGGCATACCCCTGCGCGGTCCGGCATCGGCTGCTCCTGCAGCACCGAGCCGACTGCCGCGATCGCCTGATCCCCCGCGGAGAGACCGGCGAGCTTGTTGAGCACGTGCAGCTGATCGAGATCGCCGTACAGAATGCATCCGCACGCGCCGCTCGAGGAGTTCTCCTCGGCGCGCGCGCGCTCCTGGAACGTCGACCAGCTGAGGAGCACGGGCAGGCGCGGGGTGGGCGCATAGAGTTGGCTCACTTCCGCGGCCAGCTCGATTATCCGCTGCGATTCGTCGGGTCCGAGCTTCGGCTGATCGATGCTGCGCAGCGCGACGAGAATCCCAATGGGAGTGCCGCTCGCATCGCGCAGGGCCGCGGCGACGAGCTTGCCGCAGACCGGGCCGTTGCGTTCGGCGCGCAGCCGATTCGTGCCGAGAAGGCCGTCGGGAGCCGAGCGGACCTGCTCCGTGAGGCCCTCACCGCCGTGGCGCCAGAGGTCCTCGAGGACCCGGGCACCGGGCACGTCGCGCACGAGACTTTGCGATGCCCCCCCGTCGAGGCGGATCGCCACGAGCGCCGCATCGAGCTTCGCTTGCACGCGCCGCAATGCATCCTCCAGCGCCGCAGGGGAGGGCCGCGGCAGCTGGCTGGAGCGGTTCGGTTGGGCAGGCGCGGGTCGCGTCATGACGCGCTCATCGGAACTCCCTTAACGTGTCCAATGTACGGCCCGACCGGGAGCGCGGCCGGAACCCGTTCGCACCCTCCACGGGAAACCTTAAGATGTGTGATTCCACTCACGCCGTTTTGTGATCGAGGTCACAGCGATGCCGCAGGTCATCCGTCTGCACAGATATGGCGGTCCCGAAGTGCTGAGCCTCGAGGAATTCGAGCCCTCCGCACCCGCTCCGGACGAGATCCAGATCCGCCACACGGCGATCGGTCTCAACTACATCGACGTGTACGACCGCACCGGACTGTATGCGACGCCGCTCCCCGGCGTGCTCGGACGCGAGGCGGCCGGCGTCGTCGTCGCGCTCGGGCGGCGCGTGCGCGGCTTCCGCAAAGGCGATCGGGTCGCTTATGTTCACCCCGGCGCGTACTGCGAGGTGGGCAATGTCCCGGCGCGCCACGTCGTGAAGGTGCCCGCCGGAATCTCCGATCGCGAGGCCGCGGCGCTGATGCTGAAGGGGCTCACCGCCCAGTACCTCCTGCGCCGCACTTATCGCGTGCAACGCGGCGACCCGATTCTGGTGCACGCGGCAGCCGGAGGCGTCGGGCTCATCCTCTCTCAGTGGGCGCGCGCGCTCGGCGCGAAAGTCATCGGTGTGGTGGGGAGCGATGCGAAAGCGGAGCTCGCCCGCAAGAGCGGCTGCCGTCACGTGCTCATCTCGGGTCGCGACGAGATCATCGCTTCGGTCAAGCGCCTGACGAAGGGCGCCGGGGTCGCAGTGGTTTACGACTCGGTGGGGAAGGACACCTTCATGGAATCGCTCGATTGCCTGCGTCCGCTCGGGATGATGGTGACCTATGGCAACGCCTCGGGCCCACCGCCGGCGTTGAGTCCGCTCGAGCTCTCCAAGCGCGGGTCGCTCTTTCTGACTCGGCCGACCCTCTTCTCCTACATTGCGACTCGCAAGGAGCTCGATGCGGCAGCGAGGGAGCTGTTTGCGATGGTCAAGAATCGCAAAGTGCGTATCCGCATCGGCCAGACCTACCCGCTCGCGGAGGTCGCGCAGGCACATCGGGATCTCGAGGCGCGCCGCACGACGGGCTCGACGGTGTTGCTCCCGTAGGAGACCGCGGGTCCCGCTGCGAACGCGCGGGTGCGGGTGCGCTGTTAGGCGGAGAGCTCGCGCTCGATCGGGCGCGTGAGGCTCGAGATGACCGCTGCAAGCTCTTCGGCCTCTACGGGCTTCGCAATGTGATTTTGATAGCCCGCGTGCAGCGCGCGCAGGCGGTCCTGCATCGTTGCATAGGCGGTCACCGCCACTGCGGGAATACGGCCGCCGAGATTCGGATCGAGAGCGCGCACCTGCTCGATGAGAGCGAAGCCGTCCATCTCGGGCATGCCGAGATCGGCGACCAGCACGTGCGGCTTGCGCTCGAAGAGCAGCGTCAACGCAACGGAGCCGCTCGCGGCAAGACTCACCCGTGCACCGAGGCTCTCGAGAATCTGCGCGATCACCTCACGCGCACCGGCATCGTCGTCGACCACGAGCACGTGCACTCCGCCGAGTGGTGCCGTGCCGCCCGCCGCAGCGGCGCTGCCGGGCGTTCGCGGCTCGGCAGTCTGCCCGGCTGCCGCAGCGTGACGAATCGGGAGTCGCAGCGTGAACGTCGATCCCATGCCTTCCCCGTCGCTCGCGGCGGAGATCGTGCCGCCGTGCAGCTCGATCAGGTGGCGCACGATGGCGAGCCCGAGGCCGAGGCCACCGTGGCGGCGGCTGATCGAGCCGTCTTCCTGTCGGAAGCGATCGAAAACGAACGGCAAAAACTCGGATTTGATGCCCTGCCCGGTGTCGCGCACGCTGATTTCGGCCTCGGCGCCGCGGCGGGCCAAGACGACTTCCGCACGGCCGCCGAGCGGGGTGAATTTGATCGCGTTGGAGAGCAGATTGCACACGATCTGCTGCAGACGGGCCGGATCGCCGCGCAGCGAGCCCACGCCGGCATCGAGCAGCGGCACGAGCGCGATGCCCTTCGCCTGCGCCGCCGGCATCATGGTCTCGACCGACGACTCGATGATCCGCCGCGGATCGACCATCCCGAGCTCGAGAGTCACCTTGCCGGTGACGATGCGCGACACATCGAGCAGGTCCTCGATGAGCCGCTTCTGCGCGCGCGCATTGCGCTCGATGGTCTCGAGCGCCCGCTCCTCCGTCGGCGCATCGAGCCGGCCCGTGCGCAGCAGCGTGATCCAGCCGAAGATCGCATTGAGAGGCGTGCGCAGCTCGTGCGACATCGTCGCGAGAAACTCGTCCTTCAGTCGTGAGAGCTCCTCCGCCTCCGCGCGCAGCACCTGCTCGCGTTTGAAGAGCACCTCACGCTCGCTTTCGATGCGCCGCCGCTCCTCGATCTCCGCCTGCAGCCGCTCATTGCTGCGCCGCAATTCGCGTGTGCGCTCGCCGACGCGGTGCTCGAGCGCCTGGTGAGAGCTCGCGAGCTCGGCGTGCGCGCGGTACAGATCGATGAACACGCGCACCTTGGAGCGCAGCACGTGCGGGTTGATGGGCGTGAGGATGTAGTCGACCGCGCCGAGCTCGTATCCGCGCGAGGTCTGCATCTCGTCCGCGTACGCGGTGATGAAGATGATCGGCGTGCGCTCGGTGCGCCGGTAACGGCGGATGAGCGAGGCGGTCTCGAGCCCATCCATGTCGGGCATGTTCACATCGAGCAGGATGACCGCGAAATCCTCGTTGAGAATGCTCTTCAGGGCCTCGGTTCCCGAGCGCGCGACCAGGAGCTCGGCGTCGAGCTCCTCGAGCACGGTGCGGTAGACGAGAAGCTTCTCGGGCAGATCGTCGACGATCAGAACGCGCGGTCGCTCCAAAGCCGTTCCTCAGGTGCGCTCGAGCGCGCGGGCGCTGCGTGAGATGCCGAGCGCGCCGCTGCGCACGACCTCGGCGAGCCTGCCGCGCGAGGAGAGCTCGCGGATGAGCGCGTTGACTTCGGCCTCGCTCGCCGTGAGCTCGGCGATGAAGCCGTCGAGAGCCGGATCGAGCACCCGGCCACCGGCGCGCACCACATAGCCGCGCAGTGCATCGGTGTCTTCCGCCCGCACGCTGAGCTTCACGAGCACCAGCTCACGCTCGAGGTGCTCACCGAGCGTCATGTCCTCGACGCGCACCACGTCGATGAGCTTGTGCAGCTGATTCGCGATCTGGCGGATCACGGCATCCGAGCCCGTGGTGACGAGTGTCACGCGAGAGACCGTCGGGTCCTCGGTCGGGGCGACCGAGAGCGACTCGATGTTGTAGCCCCGCGTGGAAAACAGCGCGGCGACGCGCGCAAGCGCGCCCGCCTCGTTCTGGAGCAAGATCGCGATGATATGACGCATGAAGGAGGTGCGACAGGTCCTTGGCACGGAGGATAACCCACCCGGGGGGCGCTGGCATGGAGCCGTCGCGAGCTGCTAGGCTCCGAGGTTCCCATGAACGAGATTGCCGCGAAAATCAAGCCAGAACGCAGCGCCGCCCGTCCGCTTGCCGGCACGCGCATGAGCGGCGCGCAGATGATCGTGCAGGTGCTCGCGGACGAGGGCGTGAGTGCCATTTTCGGCTACAGCGGCGGGGCCATTTTACCCACCTACGATGCCGTGTTCCTCTACAACGAGCAGCACTCCGCGGCAGGGGGGCGGCCGATTCCGCTCATCGTGCCGGCGAACGAACAGGGCGCAGGCTTCATGGCGGCGGGCTATGCGCGAGCGAGCGGCCGCGTCGGCGTGTGCCTGGTCACATCCGGGCCCGGAGCGACGAACACCGTCACGCCCGTGCGCGACTGCATGGCCGATTCCGTGCCGATCGTCGTCATCTGCGGTCAAGTCGCGCGAGCCTCGATCGGCACGGACGCCTTCCAGGAAGCGCCGGTCGCCGCGCTCATGGGCGCCGTCGCGAAGCACATTTTTCTGGTCACCGACCCCGCGAAGCTCGAGGCGACTGTGCGCACGGCTTTCGAGATCGCACGCACCGGACGGCCGGGACCCGTGGTCGTCGATGTGCCGAAGGACGTGCAGAACTGGGAAGGCGAGTTCGCCGGCGCCGGAACGCTTCCGATCCCAGGCTATCGCAGCCGTATGTTGGAGCTTGCCGCCGAGCGGCTCGAGCCCGAGCAGGCGGGGCGCTTTTTCGACATGCTGCGGGACGCGCGCCGTCCGCTCGTCTATGCCGGCGGCGGAGTCGTGAACGGCAATGCGGCGGATGCGCTCGCGGAGTTCGCCGCCTCCTTCGGTATACCGGTCGTGACGACGCTGATGGGGATCGGCTCCATCGATACGACCCAAGCGCTGTCTCTGCGCATGCTCGGCATGCACGGGGCAGCGTTCGCCAATTACGCGCTCGATGACTGCGACTTCCTCGTTACCGCGGGCGCGCGTTTCGACGATCGCGTCGCGACGGTGCCGGCGAAATTCGCGCCCAATGCGCGCCGCATCGCGCATCTCGACATCGATCCGGCGGAGATCAACAAGGTCAAGCGGGTCGCCTGGAGCCACGTCGGGCAGCTCGCCGATGCGCTGCACGCGCTCACCGTGTACGGGCGGCAGCTCGGCTTCCGGCCCGACTATGCAGCGTGGCACGCGCATCTCGCGGAGCTCAAGCGGCGGCACGCGATGAACTACGACCGCTCGAGCCCGCTCATTCAGCCGTATTACGTGCTCGAGGAGCTCAACCGGCGCACGCGAGGCGAGGCGATCGTCGCAACGGGCGTGGGCCAGCATCAGATGTGGGCCGCGCAGTACTGCGACTTCCGCCACCCGCGGCTATGGCTCACCTCGGGCAGCATGGGGACGATGGGCTTCGGTTTGCCCGCCGCCATCGGCGCGCAGGTCGCCCATCCCGACCGGCTCGTCATCGATGTGGACGGGGATGCGAGCATCCGCATGAACATCGGCGAGCTCGAGACCGTGACGACCTACGGGCTGCCGGTGAAGATCGTGGTGCTGAACAATTTCGGCGATGGCATGGTGAAGCAGTGGCAGAAGCTGTTCTTCAAGGGACGGCTCTCTGCGAGCGACAAGTCGCTGCACAAGAAAGATTTTGTCAAAGCAGCGCAGGCCGACGGCTTTCCATTCGCCGAGCGCCTCGCGCGCAAGGAGGACGTGCCGCGCCTCATCGGCGAGCTGATCGAATTTCCGGGGCCCGCCTTCCTCGAAGTGCTGATCGATCCCGACGCGGGGGTCTACCCCATGGTCGGCCCGGGTCAAGAATATAGTGCGATGATCACGGGCGAATTCATCCGGTCGCGGCACGATGTGAAAATAGAGACGCCGGGTCCTTCGGAGATGTTTTGATCGCGGTCGCTTCGCGGAGCGTCTATGAAGTATCTGCATACCATGGTCCGGGTCACCGATCTCGAGGCGTCGCTCCGCTTCTATTGCGAGGCGCTCGGGCTTCAGGAGGTCTCGCGCAAGGAGTTCCCTCAGGGGCGCTTCACGCTCGTATTCCTCGCCGCGCCGGGCGATGAGTCGGCGCAGGTCGAGCTCACCTACAACTGGGACTCGCAAAGCTACTCGGGCGGACGAAATTTCGGACACCTCGCCTACCGGGTCGAGGACGTCTACGCGACGTGCCGGCGCCTCATGGAGCACGGCGTCACGATCAATCGGCCCCCGCGCGATGGGCACATGGCCTTCGTGCGCTCCCCCGATGGCATCTCCGTGGAGCTGCTGCAAGCCGGCGGCGCGCTTGCCCCCGCGGAGCCGTGGAAATCGATGCCGAACGTCGGGGAGTGGTGAGCGGCGCACTCGAGCCGCACGATCGAGGTCGGCCTTCACCGGCGCATCCCGATCGGCGCGGGCGCGACCGCATCACCTTGCGATCGACGCTGCTCCGGAGCGGCCGGCGAGCCGGCACATTCGAGGGCGATTTCGTGGCGCTGCCGAATGGCTGAGCCTATTTACAGAAGTGTCAAACAGTGGAGAATGGCGGGCGAGTCAAACAGCTCACGGGCGGGTCTGCGGCCGCGTGCAAGCGGGCGTAGCAGCGCGTTTCTGATCGGGGAGAAAGAAGATGGCGAGCGCCGACGTTCAGGGAAATTTTCTGTGGCATGAGCTCGTGACCACGGATCCGGCCGCCGCGGGTGCCTTCTACGGGAAGGTGCTCGGATGGACACCCCAGGCCTGGGACAAGGATCCCCACTACACCGTTTTGCTGACGCCGAAGGGACCGGTCGGCGGCATGATGAAGCCGGGCGCGGACTCGCAGGGCACGGGCTCCTCCGCTCAGTGGATCGCGTATGTCGGCTCGGCCAACATCGAGGAGACCACGGCCTCTGCCAAGCGGCTCGGGGGCCGTGTTCTGAAGGGAGCGACGGACATCCCCGGCGGCGGGAGATACGCGCTGCTCGCCGATCCGCAGGGCGCGGTTTTCGGGATTCACACGCCGCCTGCGACCGGCGCATCGGGCCATGCCGGCGATGCCTTCACGTGGCACGAGCTGGCAACGAGCGATCATGCGGACGCGCTGCGCTTCTACCGAGAGCTCTTCGGCTGGGAGCAGCTCGCCGTGCACGACATGGGCGGCTCGGTGGGGCCTTATGTCATCTTCGGCCGCGGCGGCCAGCAGCTCGGCGGCATCTTCACTCGAACGGGCGGCTCGGGACCCCACTGGCTCCCGTACGTGCGCGTGTCGAGCGCCTCGAGAGCGGCCGACTCGGCGAAGGCGGCCGGAGGACGGGTGATCAACGGTCCGCATCAGGTGCCCGGCGGCAGCTGGATCGCTCAGCTGGCCGACCCGCACGGCGCGGCTATCGCCGTCAATCAGCCGCAAGCAGCCGGGGAGAGCGCGCAGCCACCCAAATCGCCCGCCAAGCCGACTGCGCCTCCGGCTGCGCCGGCAAGACCCGCTACTTCCGCGCCGTCGGGCGCGGCTGGCTCCGCGGCGACGACCGCACGGCCTGGGGTGTCTTCGCCGAGCACCGCTGCGCCGGAGCGCAGGCCTGCACCGGCTGCGGCACCCGCGGCCTCGGCATCGCACGCCGCGGCGGTGCCCCCGGCCGCGCGGCCGGCGGCGACTGCTGCGCATTCGGCTCCCAAGGCCGCCGCGCCGGAAAAGCCTGCGGTATCGGCGACGCCTGCCGCATCGGGTCGCGGAGCGTCCGCGAGCACCCGCGGCACGGCCGCGCGCAAGACCACGCCCCGCAAGTCGGCAGCGCGGAGCACCGCGCGGGCCGGGACGGCCCGGAAAAAGAAGGCAGCTCGCCCGGCTCGCGGCCGGGCGAAAACGGCAAGTGCAGCTAAGAAGCGCTCCGCCAAGAAAGGATCGGCTGCTCGCTCGCGCCGCGGAGCCGCCGCGCGTTCCAGCAGGCCCTCGGCCGGGGCACGGTCGGCAGGGAGACGCGCCGGCGCCGGCGCGCGCAAGACTGCACGCGGCGGCAAGCGCGCGCCCAGGCGATCCGGACGGCGCTGAGAGGCGCGGGCGCCGCTACTGCGCGGACTGCTCGGCCTGCTCGCGCTGCTGCGCGGCCGCGCGCATGGCGTCCTGCACCTGCTGCTTCACCTGATCCTCGGTGGCCTTCGCCTGCGCGGCTTGCTGCGCTTCGGAGACTCCGCCGGCGGCCGTGGTAGCAGCCGTTCCGGCGAGTCCGCAGCCGGCGCTCGCGAGAGCGCCCGCCGCCGCGAATCCGGCGGCGGCCGAGAGGACCAGTCGGGCGGCCGGGTGGCGCCGGCGTGCGATATCGGAACTCATGCGTCGAACTCGATAGAATTTGCGACGCGCTGCAATATGCTCGCGGTCAGGGACCCGGTCAAATAGGGGTCCCGCCGAGCCGCCCGTGAGAGGGCCCGATGGCCAAGGGAACGATAAAGAGCCGATCCGTCCAGACCGAGCCGCGGTTGCGCCGCGGCTATTTCGAGTGCCGCTTCGGCCAGCTCCACGTGCACAACGCCATTCCACCCGGCGGTGGGTTCGACGAGGGGACGCCGCTCATCGCGCTGCACCAGAGCCCGCAGTCCGGATCGACGTTCGAGCGCTTCCTGCCGCTCGTGGGACGCGACCGGTCGGTATATGCCCCCGATCTGCCGGGCTTCGGCTCGTCCGATCCGCCGCCCGAGCGTCCCTCGGTGTCGGATTACGCGGCCGCCATCGGGGACTTCTGCGATTCGATGCGCTTCCGGCAAGTGGACGTGCTCGGCTATGGGAGCGGTGCGCTCATCGCGATCGAGCTCGCACTCACTCGAGTGAGCAGCGTGCACCGCGTCGTATGCGTGGGTCTCCCGCTCGCATCCGAGTCGGAGCGGGAGACATTCCGCCGGGCGCCCTGGCCGGTTCAGCCGACCGACGATGGAGGCTATCTCGCGGCCGAGTGGGAGCGGACGCGGGCCGCAGGGCGGGGGCAGCAGATCGAGACGCTTGCGCGCAGCTTTGCGGAGAAGATCCACAATGGGCCGCGGGCCTGGTGGGGTCTGCAGGCTGCGCTCGAATATCCGGCACGCGACCGGCTTGGCCGCGTGACCCAGCCGATCCTCATCGTCCGTCCTCGGGACGAATGGTGGGACGCCACGCTGCGCGCCCGCGAGCTGCTGCCCCGAGCCCGTATCCTCGATCTTCCCGACGTGAGCGCGGAGGCATTCGAGGCTGCGCCGGAGAGGCTGGCTTCGGTGCTGCGCGAGTTCCTGAGGTCCTGAGCATGGAACACGAGAGCGCAACGGTCGATGTGGCGAGCATGCCGGATCTCGAGGCGACCGCCGAGCTCCCGGCGCTCGATGCGGGTACTTATGCGGCCGCGCACCCGGAGTTCAGCGCCACCGATACCTGGGTCTCGCCCTCGCCGCCCGCGCTGCGCGCATTGCCGGACGAGGGCTCCTCCCTTCGGCAGCACCGCCGTCTCGAGGACGATTTGCGGACGCTCGCGGAGAATCTGCGCGAGCTGGAGGACCGTCTCACCCACAAGGGCGAGCGTCTCGCGGAGATCGAGCGCGAGCTCGAGGAGGTGCGCGAAGCGCGAGCCGCCGCGGAACTGCGCGCCGAGGAATCGAGCCGCGAGTTGACGGATGCCCGGCTCGCCCTGGCGGTCGCGCGCGCACAAAGCGAGGAGCTCACCCAGCGCCTCGCGGCGCGCGAGGCGGAGACGCGCGCAGTCCGCGAACGCGACCGTTCGCTCGATGCGAGCCTCGCAGCGCGCGATCGCGCGCTCGAGCGCGCCGAGCGGCAGCTCGCGGAGGTGCGATCGCAAGGAGCCGCGCAGCTCGAAGCACTGCACCGGCGCGAGGGACGGCGCGGCGTGATCGAGACGATATTCCGCGCCCTCGATGGCGAGGTGGGCCGGCGCGACTCCCAGCTGGACCGGTTGCGAGGCGAGCTTGCCGCCCAGCGCGCGCGTGCCGAGTCACTCGCGGGGGAGCTTGCCGCAGCCCGCGGACAGATTGAAGCGTCGAGCTCCGAGGCGCGCGCGCGCGCCGAGGCCGGCGACCGGGCACTCAATGCCGCCGAGGAGCGCACGCGCGAGCTCGAGGCATCACGCGCGGAGCAGCATAGCCGGATCGAGGCGCTCGAAGCGCAGCTCGCCTCCGTGCGTGCGGAGCAGGCGAGCGCTCTCGCCGCCGCACGCGCCGAGCATGCAGAGGCCGTGCGTGCCGTGCAGGAGGAGCTGGTTGCGAGTCGCGAGCGCGTCGCCGGGGCGGAGGCGGACCTGCGCGCCGCCGAGGATACGATTCATCGGCTCGAGAGCGAACGCCGCGCCGATCGTGGGCGGATCGATGAGCTCACGCGACTCAACGACGACTGGCGTGCGACGCTCGAGGCGGCGCGTCAATCGCTCGAGGAGCGCGATGCGCTGATTCGTCGCCTCGAGGCGGAGACAGCGCACAGCACGGCGCTCCTCGACAGTATCCAACACAACGTGCGGTTCCTCGAGACGCAGGCGCCGGGAACGCCGGAACCCGAGCCTGCGACACGGCTGCTGATCCGCTCGGAAGGCGACGGCGAGGTGGTCCACGTGCTCGGCCGCAAGACCAGCATCGGGCGCACACCCGACAACGACGTGCAGATCGACACCAAATTCGTGAGCCGCCATCACGCCGTGATCCTCGCCGGCCCGACTCAGTCGATCATCGAGGACCTCAACAGCACGAACGGCGTGCTCGTGAACGGCCATCGTGTGATGCGCCAGAGCCTGAAGGACGGCGACGCGATCACCGTCGGCAAGACGCAGTTTCGATTCTCGGTGCGGTCGTCCGCTGAACGGCGCTGAGCGGCGGCGTGCTCAATGCGGCTCGCCGATCGCGGCCGTCCAGGTCTCCACGTCTTTGCGGCTCATGGTGCCGTCGGACTCCAGACGCGCGTCGCGATAGCGCCAGCGCCCCACGTCGATGAGGTACTGCTCGCGCGAGAGCAGCGTGCCATGGCACACCCGCTGGGACGGCGGCGGCGGCGCGTTCATCTCGCGGCGAACACGTTCCCAGAGCTCCTCGCGCACCGCTCGAGGAATCTGCTCGCGCTCGCAGGGATACGCGAAATCGAACAGCACCAGATGGCCGAGCAGCACGCGCCAGTGGGCGCCGAAGCGTCCGAGCAGCCGGGTCCAGTCGAGCGCCGCGCCATGCGCGCGGAGCAGATGCAGCACGTCCGCGCCGTCGAAGCGCTCGCGCTCCATGACGTAGGCCTTGGACCAGATCATCTCCTCCGGAGGACAGAGCCGCACCGGCTGCCCGAACACCTCGGCCGCATGCGCATGCGCGAACCACTCGTCATCGACTTCCGCCACGCCGTTGCCGGAGCTGAAGATCACGTCGATGAAGTGCTCGCCGCAGTGCGCCTTGCCGAGCCAGTGCGGATAGGGCAGCTCCGTGCGGCAGCCCTCGGCAGCGAGCACGGCGAGAATCGTCTCGATGTCGCCGCGCCGGGCAAAGAGGTCGAAATCCTTCGTGTGCCGCTCGATGCCGGTGTAGTGCCCGAGCGCGTACGCACCGCCGACGAGAAACTGTGCGCCCGCCGCATCGAGCGCAGTGAGCGTGCGCGTATAGAAGGCTCGCGCACGGGGATCGAGCTCGCCCGGATCGTGTGTCTCTCGAGGCATTGCCTGGATCCTCCCCGGGTATAAGGTTTGCTCCGTCACGCCGGAGGACCGCGATGCCCGAGCAGCAAACCGTGCGCCTGGCCGCCGTTGGCGACACGCACATCCGCAAGACTTCCCAAGGCGCGCTCAAGGCGGTGCTCGCGCCCGTGAGCGATGCGGCGGACGTCCTGCTTCTCTGCGGCGATTTGACGGACTACGGTCTGCCCGAGGAGGCGCAGGTTCTCGCAAGGGAGCTGTCCGCGGTCGACATTCCGATCGTCGCCGTGCTCGGCAACCACGATTACGAAGCCGGTCAGCAGGCGGAGGTGTGCCGAATCCTCGCGGATGCGGGCGTGAAGCTCCTCGACGGCGAGTCGGTCGAGATCGCCGGGGTGGGATTTGCGGGAGCGAAGGGATTCGCGGGCGGATTCGGTCGCGGCACCCTCGGGGCTTGGGGCGAGCGCGCCATCAAGAACTTCGTGCAGGAAGCGCTCGATGAGACGCTCAAATTCGAGTCGGCGCTCGCGCGGTTGCGCACGCCGCGCCGCGTGGCGCTGCTGCATTACGCGCCCGTCTGCGCGACCGTGCAGGGTGAGCCGGCGGAGATCTATCCCTGGCTCGGCACGAGCCGGCTCGAGGAGCCGCTCAACCGCTATCCCGTGGACGTCGTGTTCCACGGTCACGCGCATTACGGCTCACCCGAAGGCCGTACGCAGTCGGGTGTGCTCGTGTTCAACGTGGCGCTGCCGCTGCTCAAGAGCCGCTACCCCGAACGCCCGCCAATCAAGCTGTACGAGCTCGCGCAGGCGGTGCAGACTCAGCCCGACGCTGCGCTCGGACGATTGCCGGTTTGATATGCTGCGGGAGTGGCCAGTCCCTATATCGAACGCATTCTCAAGGCGCGCGTTTACGACGTAGCGATCGAATCGCCGCTCGATCCGGCGCCACGGCTCTCGCAGCGGCTCGGCGCGCGCGTTCTGCTCAAGCGCGAGGACCTGCAGCCGATCTTCTCGTTCAAGCTGCGCGGCGCCTACAACAAGATCGCGCATCTCTCGGAGGCAGTCGCGCGCCGCGGCGTGATCTGCGCGTCGGCCGGCAATCACGCGCAGGGCGTCGCGCTCGCCGCTCGCCGACGCGGCGTGCCCGCGATGATCGTCATGCCGCAGACGACCCCGCAGATCAAAGTTCAGGCGGTCATCGATCTCGGCAGCGAGGCGGTTTTGCACGGCGACGACTACGATGCGGCGTACGAGCGCGCAGCGCAGTTGGGCCGTGAGCGAAATCTCGCGTTCGTGCATCCCTTCGACGACCCCGACGTGATCGCCGGGCAGGGCACGATCGGCATGGAGATCGCGCGCCAGAGCGGCGGGGAGCTCGATGCCATATTCGTTCCGGTCGGTGGCGGAGGGCTCGTTGCCGGCATCTCGGTCTTCATCAAGTATCTCTACCCTCGGGTGCGCGTCATCGGTGTCGAGCCCGAGGACGCCTCGGCGATGTACCAGTCGCTGCAGGCCGGGCGACGCGTGATCCTGGAGCGCGTCGGCATATTCGCGGACGGCGTCGCCGTCAGGCGCGTCGGCGAGGAGACGTTCGCGATCGCGCGCGAGTGCGTCGACGAGATCATTCTCGTCAGCACGGACGAGATCTGCGGGGCGATTCAAGACGTGTTCGAGGACACTCGCTCCATCGTCGAGCCTGCCGGGGCGCTCGCCGTGGCGGGCATTCGCAAATTCGTAGCGCGCGACGGAGGGCGGGATCGTCGGCTCGTCGCGGTGAACAGCGGGGCGAACATCAACTTCGACCGCTTGCGGCACGTCGCGGAGCGCGCGGACCTCGGCGGCGGCCGTGAGGCGCTGCTCGCGGTGGAGATTCCCGAGCAGCCGGGGAGCTTCCTCAAATTCTCTCAGGCGCTCGGCCGGCGCAGCGTCACGGAATTCAACTATCGCTATGAGAGTCCTGCGCGCGCGCAGATCTTCGTCGCGTTCGCGCTGACACAGGGGCGCGCGGAAAGGGAGGAGGTCGTGCGCGAGCTGCGGGAGAGCGGCTACGGCGTGCACGACATGACCGACAACGAAGTCGCGAAGCTGCACGTGCGCTACATGGTCGGCGGCCACACGCGCGGGATTGCCGACGAGGTGCTCTACCGCTTCGAGTTCCCGGAGCGTCCCGGCGCGCTGCTCGATTTTCTCGAGGCCGTGGGGGCGCGCTGGAACGTCACGCTATTTCACTATCGCAATCACGGCTCCGATTACGGGCGTGTGCTCGCGGGCATCCAGGTGCCGGGCGCCGAGCGTGCGGCGTTCCTCGAGCATCTCAATGCGCTGCACTTCGCGTACAGCGAAGAGACCGGCAATCCCGCCTATCGAATGTTCCTCGGCCCTTGAGCCTGGGGCGCGGGATTCGGCCGCATGCTCGCGGGTGTTGCCGCGATCATTGCGGCCACGGCGCTCGCGAGCTGCCGGTGGGTCAGCGGCAGCATCGAATCGCGATGCGACTGCGCCGCTTCGCTCATCGCGCTCGCGGCCACGCGCGCCTTCGCAATGAGCGGCTCGAGCGTCGATTTGAGCTCCGAGGGCTGGCTCCCGATGCCTTGCTCGAACTCGATCAGCCGGGCCTCGAACTCATTGGCCTCGCGCGGCAGCTGAGCGTAATCACGGGATGCGAT
>DATNFW010000064.1:0-54356 GCA_035606175.1 Steroidobacteraceae bacterium
GTGCGCCTGATCGACGATCTGCTCGACGTGTCCCGTATCAACTCGGGCAAGATCGAGCTGCACATTGAGCCCGTGACGCTCGGCAGCGTCATCGAGAGCGCAATCGAGAGCAACCGCAGCGCGATCGCGGCGAGCAAGCTCACCCTCAGCGTGAACTTGCATCAGCCGCAGCTCACGCTCCGCGTCGACCCGACGCGCTTTACGCAGGTGATCGCCAATCTCCTGCAAAACGCGGCCAAATTCACCCCGGCCGGAGGGCACATCCGGCTCGAGACGGCACTCATCGACACCTCGCGAGGCGACGGCGAGCGGGAGCTCACCGTAGCCGTGGCCGACACCGGAGCCGGAATTCCGGCGGAGTTCCTGCCGCGCGTGTTCGAACAGTTCGCCCAGGCGCAGCCCTCGCAGATGCGGGCCGGCCTGGGTATCGGCCTGACGCTCGCGCGCCGACTCATCGAGCTGCACGGCGGCAGCATCGAAGCGCAAAGCGAGGGCAGCGGCCGCGGCAGTCGATTCATCGTGCACCTGCCGTTGTCGCGAGAGATCGAGATCGAGTCGGACCGTCCCGAAGTGGAGGTAGCGCCGGCGCGCTTGCCAGGTACGAGAGTGCTCATCATCGATGACAACGAGGACGCTGCCGATGCGATGAGCTTGCTCATCGAGCAGCTCGGAGGTGAGGCTCGGGTCGCTTACGACGGCGCATCCGGCATCGAGGCAACCGAAGCGTTTCGCCCCGAGGTCGTCCTGCTCGATCTCGGGATGCCCCGCCTCGACGGCTATGAGACCTGCCGCCGACTGCGCGAGCGGTACGGCACCGGCATCGCCATCGCCGCGCTGAGCGGGTGGGGACAGGAGCAGGACAGAACCCGCACCTCGCAGGCCGGCTTCGACGCACATCTCATCAAACCGGCGGCTCCGAAGGAGCTTCAGAACACTCTGCAAGCGCTGGCGCGCGGGTGCCGGATCGAGCCCGGGCGCCGCTCTCAATGAGACGATCCGCGCGCGCTGAGAAGACGTATGTCGAACGCGTACACCGTAGGTCCGGAGACGACCCACTTCAGGCTGAACGCCGGATGCAGAGGATTTAGCAGGTAGTTCCACTCTCCTGGCGTGATCACGCTCGGAACTCGAAGGACAGGCTTATTTCCTGCTTCGAGCCACGCATTTCCGAATGCCCGGCTCACCCTGTATTCAGTTCGCCATCTGAGCGGGTAGCGGCGCGGTTGGGAGATGAGCTCGTCCGGGATCGAGACGATGTATGCTCGAAACGGTCTCAAATCGTCAGTTTGTTTGAGATGTACCAGAATTTCGAGCGCGGCGAGAGATAACGATTGTGCAGTGTAGACGATCGGATGACCTGCGCTGTGCCAGCGGGCCGACGCCCGGATGCCGCCCGCGCCGCTGAACGCCTTTTTGCGAGACGCCGCGAACCGGGCTGCCGCAATGCGGAAGACCCGCATGCGCGATTAGACGAACTGACCGTGTGCCAGGGAGATGAGGAGGTCCTCCACTTCGCGGCCGCCGATCTCGGTATCGAGCATGTCGATCGGTGCCACGCTGCCGAGCGCGCTGTCCCGCTTCAGAAGCCATTGGGCCACCGCCCGATCCGTGGCAAAGACTCGGCGGGCCAGGTTGCGGATGCGAGCCACCCGCAAGATTTTCTCCGAGACATCCGCCGGCAGTGGATTTCCGCTTCCATGCTTTCGAGTCAGCGTGCGCCGGGCGACGCCGAGCTTCTCGGCCAGCTTGGAGCTCGAGAGTCCCAGTGCAGCCGCAACCTGATCGAACATCGCAGGCGGCAGACCCCGGCGAATGCCCTCTAGAGCGACCTTCGCAGGCTGTTCTGCGAGCAAGAAGGCGGACTGCATAGAATGTTAGGCCAGATGGCCCAATGCGTTGCGCCAAAAGCCTACTCTAACACTCCCGCTCGCGGCGTCACAAGTGGATATATGCCTCGTGTTGAGTGGCCCCGAACGAGCGAATTCCGGCTGCGCTTGGCGCCCCTTTCGGCGATACTCGGGCGCAATCACAACAAGCATCCCGAGGGGAAGCCGATGATCAAGAAATACACGCTGCTGCTCGCGACCCTGGCGCTCGCCGGCTGCATCGTACAGTCGCAGGCCCGGGCGGCCGCCGCTGGCACCTGCGATCGCGACTGCCTGAAAGCGATGGCGAACTCTTACATTGCTGCGCTCGTCGCACACGATCCGGGGAAGGTGCCGCTCGCCTCAAACGTCAGGATGGTCGAGAACGCGAAGCGCATTCATCCCGGAGAGGGTCTGTGGAAGACGGCGACGGGCGGCCCGAGTGCATTCAAGATCATAGTGCCCGACTCCTACTCGCAGGAGGTCGGCGGCATGGTCATGATGCAGTCCGACGGCAAGCCGGCGCAGGTCGGCTTCAGGCTGAAGCTCGTGAACGGCAAGATCGTCGAAGCCGAGCAGATGATCGACGTGCCAAGGGGAGCGAGCCTCGCGAACCTTCAGAAGCCGCGTGCGGCCATACTGATGGACGTCCCCTACGAATATCGCGACTCGCGCGGCCGGCTGATCCACATCGCCAAGTCCTATTACGACGCTCTGGACAACAATAACGGGTCGCTCGCGCCGTTCGCTCCGGATTGCGAACGTCACGAGAATGGCATGCGGACCGCGCCCTCCGGCGGGGCTGCCGGCAGGCCTCAAGTCCCGGGAGCACCGCCGCGGCCGGCGAGCCTCGTCGGGATGCAGACTTGCGAGAGCCAGATCGACTCGGGCACTTTTCAGTACATCACGGTGATCGGCGATCGGCGCGTCGAAGTCGCCGATGAGCAGACGGGACTTGCGATCGGCTTCTCGCACTTCCATCACGCCTTCACGCAGCACGAGTTCAAGATCTATAACGACCCGAGCCGCGACATGGTGAAGATGGACTACAAGCCGTTCGACCTGCCCGCGATGCACATCTTCAAGATCTGGGGCGGACAGATCCACGAGATCGAGGCGATGGGCTTCACCGCGCCGTACAACTCACCGACCGGCTGGGAGGAGTGAGCCGCGCAACGGATCGACGCACGGTCAGTGACCGGGATGCAGATGCGCATCGAGGAACTTCCCTAATTCCTCGAGCGTGCGGGTGCGCATCGTCGCGGTCGAAAGCCAATGGTCCTCGCCGGGGAGCCGGACGAGACTGACAGGCTTGCCCAGGCTCGTGAGTGAGCGCGCCATCTCCTCCGACTGGGCGATCGGCACGACGGTGTCGTTGGTTGCGTGAATGAGAAGCACATCGGCGCGTACCTGCGCCGCGGCATGCGCGGGGGAGGCGGCGATGACACTCGGATCGAAGGGCGAGCCGATGTTCTCGCGCCAATAGGCCACCGAATCCGACTCGTCCCCCAACTCCGAGTTGCCGCGTTGGCCGCCGAGAAACGCCGGAAGGTCGGACAGTCCGCCGATGCTGACCGCACATGCGTACAGCTCCGGCGTAAAGGCGGCTCCGGCAAGCGCCGCGTAGCCGCCATAGCTTGCCCCGACGATGCAGATGCGGCTCGGGTCCGCAATCCCGCGCGCGATCATCGCCTTCACCCCGTCGGTCACATCGTCTTGCATCAATCGACCCCACTGATGCTCGCCCGCGCGGCGGAATGCGTCGCCGAATCCCGTGGAGCCGCGAAACTGCGGCTGCAGTACGGCATAGCCGCGCACCGCAATGAACTGCGCGAGCCAGTCGAAGGTGAACTCATCGCGGGCCTGCGGGCCGCCGTGCGGCAGCACGACGAGCGGCAGATGCTTGGTTGTCCCGCTCGGCGGCAAGGTGAGATATGCGGAAATCTCCGTGCCGTCGCGCGCCGGATAGTCGATGATGCCGACCGCGCCGAGTTTGACCTTCGCGAGCTGCGGATATGCCTCCCCGATTATGTCGGCCCGATGCGTCTTGAAGTCGATCAGGTAGTAGATCGGCGGGGTGGAGGGCGACAGCACGCGCGCGATCACGCGCGAGCCGTCGGCCGAACGGCCGGAGAGCACGACGTTCCGGCCGGGGAACGCCCGCGAAACCCCATCGAAACTCGCCTCGGCTGCCCGATCGAACCAGCGGAGCGGCTCCTTGCTTCCACCAAGATAGGCGGCCACCGGGGCTCCGGTGTACCGATCGGTGATTACGGCCTCCACATCGAGCGCCGGATCGGCCAGCACCACACTGTGAGGTGACCCGTCGAGCGGCAGCGCCCACAGCTCGCGATGGCCGCTCTCGCCAGGTGTGAGCACGAGCAGCGAAGAGGACTTCACCAGCACGCCCTCGAGCCCCGTCTCATCGTTGGAAGACTGGAAAATCGTGCGCCAGCCGAGACCGTCCTTAGCCTGAATCCGATAATCGTGTTCCTTGGGGTTCCACTCGCTTCGCGCGCGCACCCGCCCGTCGGAATCGACACCCCATTCCTCGGTGAAGGCATCGCCCGACTCGAGAATGCGTCCGGCGCCGCTGCGCAGGTCGACGGTGTACGCCGAGCGCACCCAGCCGGCGTCTTTGCGTCCGCGCCCGAGGCGCGTTCCGAGGGGATCCCGATAGTCGTTCTGGCTGAAGTCCCAGCTCGACATGATGACGGCCCCGGGCTCCGGGGCATGGACGGACAGCAGCTCGGCGCCTGTCACGAACATCCGATCGCCGCCATTCATCAGCAGCGTTCGCTGGGCGCCGTGCGGCGCAACATCGGCAGCGACGATGCGGGCGAACTCGTATTTGCGCATGCCCTCGTCGGTCGCCACCTCGCGTGTCGCGCTGACGGTCATGAGGAGCGTCGCCTCGTTCGCCCAATCGAGAGCGCGCAGCTTCATATCCCCGCCGACGCCCAACATCCGCTTCACACTGCGTGTGCCGAGGTCGTAGACGACGACGCGCGAGTCGGAGCCGCTCGCCTCGTCCCAGGCGAGGAGATCGCCGTTGGGGCTCAACGCGACATGGCTGAACCGCGGCAGCGCGCCGAAGGCGACCGCCATCGACGATCCATCCGCGGCCCCACCCGCTGATGAGCCTCCCGCAGCGGGCGCTGCGAATGCAACGTGCAATCCGGCGCAAAGCGCGATCGCGGCGGCGACGAATGGAACCCGCATTGTTGTTCTCTCTGGACGGGGCGGCCTCGTTGGCCTGCCCGACCAGCATACCCCGTGCGGAAACCGCAAGGAACAGGCTTTGCGACAGCCGTGCAGCCTAGGGAGACTGCCCATGAACTCCTCATCGCCCACGTCCAACGGGACCGGACCGCACGCGCCGAGCGGCGACGCTGGCGAGGACAGAGGCCGAAGCGCCGAGGTCCCGAGCGAGATTCCCGCGCGAGGCTGGCGTGACATCCTGTCGCGAGTCCTGCACCGCATCAGCGAGGACAACCTGACGCTCGTCTCGGCGGGCATTGCGTTCAACGCGATGTTCGCCTTGTTCCCGGCGCTGATCGTGCTCGTCTCGATCTACGGCATGTTCGCAGCGCCGGGCGACGTGGCTGCGCAGGTTCAGCCCTTCTACGCCATGCTGCCTCACGATGCTGCTACGCTCATTCAGAACGCTTTCTTCAACGTCGCGAGCCAGCCGAACAGCCGCCTTGGGGTCGGGGCAGCCGTCAGCATGGGCGTTGCGATCTACAGCTCCGCACAGGGCATGGCGGCGCTCGGGACGGCGACTAACATCGCCTATCACGAAACGGAGCGGCGCGGGTTCTTCAAGCTGCTCGGCATCGCGATCATGTTCACTGTAGGGGGCCTCGTCGGCTTCCTGCTGCTGATCGGCCTCGGAATTGCCGTCCCCTACGCTCTCGGTGCATTGCCGCTCGGCCCCGTTGCGGTCGCGGTGGCGCTCGCCGTGCGCTGGGCTTTGTTGTGGGCCTTCGCAGTGGCCGCGCTGACGATCGTGTACCGATATGCCCCATGCCGCGAGGATGCACGCTGGAGATGGATTACCTGGGGCTCGGTGATGGCCGCGACTTTGTGGCTCGCGGGCAGCGTGCTCTTCTCGCTGTATGTGCAGAACTTCGGCAGCTACGGCAAGACGTATGGAGCGCTCGGCGGAGTGATGATTCTCCTCATGTGGTTCTATCTCGGCAGTTTCGCAGTACTGCTCGGCGCGGAGATAAACGCCGAGATGGAGCATCAGACGGCAGTCGACACGACGACCGGGGCGCCGCGGCCGATGGGTGAGCGCGGCGCCTACGTTGCCGACACGCTCGGGGCTAGCTCTGGGCAGCACTCCCGAAACGAAAACCGGAAATCTGCCAACCCATCATCCGACCGCTGAATACCCGCTCGCCGCGATCGGCCCCCGCTGCGCCTGCGGCAACCATCAGCGGCATCAGGTGCTCCTCCCGGGGATGCGCGAAGCGCGCCGCGGGCGCTTCTGCCCAACGCACGAGACCGGCGTTGCGCTGCGAGGGGTCAGGGTCGCATACCGTCTCGGTGAGCCAGTCGTCGAACTGCTCCGAGGGGGCAATGCGCGCATTGTCGATCGAGCGGATGCCGAGATTGTGGAAGCTCATCCCGCTGCCGACGATGAGCACGTCCCGGCTGCGCAGCGGCGTGAGCGCCGCGCCGAGTGCGAGGTGCGCCGCCGGATCGAGTCCGCGGCGCAGCGAGAGCTGCAGGGTCGGCACGTCGGCGTGCGGGAAGATGAGTTTGAATGGGACGAATACCCCATGATCGAGCCCGCGCCGGGACTCCTCCCGCGTCGGGATACCGGCCGACTGCAGCAACTCACTCACTTCGCCGGCAAGCTCCGGCGCGCCGGGAGCTGGATACTGCAGTCGATAGGTGTGCTCAGGGAAACCGTAGTAGTCGTAGAGGAGCGGCGGATGCGCCTGCACGTTGAGCGCGACAGGCTCGGACTCCCAGTGGCCTGAGACGACGAGCACGGCGCGCGGCCGCACACCGACCGAGGCAGCAAGGCCCTCGAGCCATTGAGCGAGGCCGGTCCAGGGATTCGGCGTCGGAAATTCCCAGTCCATGAAGAAACAGGGTCCGCCTCCGTGAGGGATGTACAGAGTCGGAAGCACCTTTGACACGCCGTTCAGAGTGACTCCTCCAGGATGTGGCGGGCTCAAGACAGGGCGGCCCCCGCCTCGACCATCGCGGCAGGAGGATTATCGCGAAATCCCGCTCACCCGGCGATGCGTGCGGCGGCCTCACCGATGATGAGCTCGCTTGCAGCCGTATCGACGCCGCAACGGGCAAGTTGCATAACCGTCATGTGAGCGCTACCATTCTTCGCGCGCAGGGCTGAGGCGATCCTGAACCATCCGAACATCGATCGCACCGGTTCGATGCGCACGCGCGGGATTCCACATCGAAAACGCTCGATCGCAGGTGCTCGAGCGCTGCCCGCGGGAACAGCGGATCGGCTTTTTGGAGGGGAAGAGCGATGCGTATCCGAGCTTTCGTTGCGGCCGAGCTGAGCGTCGCGCTTGCGAGCGCTATCATTGGATGGGGCGCAGCGGCGCCCGCCGCGGCCCAGTCAACCGCCGACGCGGCAGACACGCACGCACCTGTGCAGAAGGACGCGCAGACGCGCGCGCAGGACAGCGCGCAGCTCGTCGCGCAGAACACGAGCGGAGCGGAGCCCGCCAACGGCGGCTCGGCTGAGAATGCGGCCAACGCACAGAGCTCCGATCAAGCGCTGCAGGAGGTAGTGGTCACCGGACTGAGGCGCAGCATCCAGGAGGCGACCACGGCCAAGCGCAACGCGATCGGCGTGACCGATTCGATCTTCGCCGAGGACATCGGCAAATTCGCAGACACCAATATCGCCGAATCCTTCCAACGCGTCCCCGGCATCAACATCGTCCGCGATGTGACCGGCCAGGGTGTCAACATCTCGATTCGCGGTCTCGGTACCGACTTCACGAAGGTGCTGCTCAACGGCGCGCCGATCGCCATCGCCTCCACGGGCATCACCGACGCGCAGAACGTCAATCGCGAAGTGGATCTCAACATGTTCCCGACGGAGCTCTTCACGCAGCTCACCGTGAAGAAGACCTCATCGCCCGACATGCTCGAGGGCGGTGCTTCGGGTACCGTCAACATGCGCAGCGCCCGCCCGTTCGACGATCCCGGCGCGCACATCACGGGCGGCGCGCAGGCGATCAACCGGCAAAACGCGGGGCCGTGGGGCGAGCGCGGATACATCATTGCGAGCAATACCTGGGACAACGGCTTCGGCGTGCTGATCGGCGGTGTCGGGGTGCACGACAATGTCGCGACGCCCGGCTTCGAGACGATCGGCTGGACGAATCCGAATTTGACAGCCGCGCAGTGCGCCCCGGCCGGCGGGAGCAACCCCACCTGCAACCAGGAGCCCGGCCCGAACGGGCTGGCAAACGCGGGTGGCAACTGGACCATTCCGGCGACCGTGCCGGCCGGTGCGGGTGCGGGGCTCGTGCCGGGCACTCCGATCGACAACGCATTCCTGCTCGCGAACAACCCGGGGCTCTCGATCCAGCAGATCGACAATGCGCTGCTCCCGAGGCTCGGGCGGCCCTCCTATGAGGCCGGTCCCATGGATCGGGACAATGCCGTGCTCTCCTTCGAGTATCGCCCAACCGAGAACCTGCACTTCTTCTGGGACTCGATGTACGGCCGGGAGCACAACGAGCTCGTTCGCGAGGACATGGACTGGGTCGTACGCAACGGCGCCGTCATCCCACTCAATGAGCAGGTGGATCAGAGCGACTGCAGCAAAGGATGCGTCGTGAAGCAGGGCACGTACGCGAACGCGCAGTTCTTTCTCGAGTACCGTCCGTACACGGAAGATACTCGGTTCTGGGGCACGAACCCGGGGTTCAGCTGGAAGATTTCCGATCTTTTCAACCTCGATGTGCAGGGCAACTACACGAAGAGCAGCTTCCATCGCGAAGTGCCTTCCGTGCTCTTCGCGACGCCCTCGGGCGACAACGTCGTGGTCGACTACGTGAACGGCAGCGTGCCGCAGATCGCGAGCAACGTCGATTTGAACGATCCTGCGAACTTCGTCTGGAACGGGAGCTCGCGCGTCAATATCCAGGACGAGCGGCGCGAGACCGAGACGAAGGGCGCGCGCTTCAATTTCAAGGTCGGGCGCGAAGGTCCGCTCAATTTCCAGTTCGGCGCCGCCTACGACGACATCCTGCGGCACATCTTCGCGTTCGATAACAGTCAGGCCTGGCAGAACGCGGTGTGCGGCGACAATCCAAACGTGTTCGTTCCAAGCCCGAACAGCCAGCCGCCGTGCGAAGGACTGTCGACTCCGACTCCGGTTTCTCCATTCGGAGGCAAATACCCGACCTATCCAGGGCTTGGCACCGGCTACTCCGCAGGGCTCACTCCGCCCGTCGTCTATCAGGGGTCGCTCGTCCCGGTGGGCGCGATCTCCTCCTATGCACGACCGGGTCCGGCGGGCTTCATCACTCTCAACTGGCCGGCGTTCGCGGCGGCCACGAATTACGACGCCTTCCACAACGCGGAGCCGCTCGCAGGCTCGTCCAACACGGGCGCAAGCGGCGGCTACATCGATGAGAAGACGACCGGGGTCTACGGAGAGATCACGGGCGATACCACCGTGCTCGGCAACGAGCTGCGCTACGTCGCGGGCGTGCGCTGGGTGCATACCAATCAGACGATCGGCGGGTACGTCTCGATCCCCAATCCGCTCAATGCGGCGCTTCTCGATGGCGGCAAATATCCGAACGTGCTCAACTTCGTGACGATCCCGCACAGCTACGACAACACACTGCCGTCGTTCGAGGTGGCATACAACCTGCTGCCGAATGCGATCCTGCGGCTTGCAGCGTCGCGGACCATGACGCGGCCCGATCCAAGCGCGATGCTGCCCGGGCTGAACTTCAGCCAACCCTCCGCAGACACGGGCACTGTCGGCAACTCGGCGCTGCAGCCATTCATCTCGGACAATTTCGATGTCGGCATCGAGTACTACACGGGCCAGGAGGGCTACGTCGCGTTCACGGCATTCCGCAAGCGCGTGACCGGCTTCACGACGACCGGCAACACGACGATGCCGTTCTCGTCGCTCGCCGTGTACGGTGTCACGTACGACACGCTCACGCCGACTCAGCAGAACGCCATCAACTCGCGCGGGGGTCCGGGTGCAGCGCAGGTCACCCTGCAGGAGCAGATAAACGCGAGCGGAGCGCTCACGATCAACGGCTACGAGATCGACTGGACTCAGCCGCTCGATTTCCTCATCGGACGGTTCGGCCTCAACGGCTTCGGATGGCAGGCGAATTACACGCTTGTGGATCAGTTCGGCAGCGGCGCGGCGCCCGCGATCGCGACCGGAGTGCCGCCGCACACCTGGAACGTCATCGGCTACTACGATCACGGTCCGGTGAGCGTGCGCCTCGCGACCGTGTTCAACGCCGGATCGCCCGCGAGCGGACTCGGCCAGAACGGCATCGCGGCCGCCGGGCTCTACACCACGGGCTACCACGAGTGGGATATCTCGACGATCATCGATATCGGCAAGTGGCTCGGATGGCGCACGGCGTTCCAGCTCACGATCGATGGAACGAACTTGTTCGACGAGAAGCAGCGCACGTACTTCCAGTTCCCGGATGCGACTTTCACTCAGTACAACCCCGGGCGCACGTGGATGCTCGGCTTCCGCGCTCACTTCTGATGCAATGCGAGCGGGAAGGTGGGCGATGGCCCATCCTCCCGCCTCGTGATGGATAAATCGACGCCCGAAGGCGAGCCGACCGAGAGCGCGTGGAAAGGGGCTGCCGGCCGCTACCGCTGGCGCATCTGTGCGCTGCTCTTCGCCGCAACGACCCTCAACTACATCGACCGCCAGGTGCTCGGTGTACTCGCGCCGTTTCTCGGACGCGCGTACGGCTGGAGCGAGCTCGACTACGGCTACATCGTCACGGCGTTCCAGGCGGCGTATGCGATAGGCCTGGTATTCGCGGGAGCGGTGATCGATCGCATCGGGACGCGCCTCGGGTATGCGCTCGCGATCGCGGTATGGAGCGCTGCCGCAATGAGCCATGCGCTCGCGCGGTCGGCCGCGAGCTTCGCCATCGCGCGCTTCATGCTCGGTCTCGGGGAGTCGGGCAACTTCCCGGCGGCGGTGAAGACGGTTGCGGAGTGGTTTGCGCCGCGCGAGCGCGCCTTTGCAACGGGACTGTTCAATGCGGGATCGAACATCGGCGCGATCGTCGCGCCGCTCGCCGTGCCGGTCGCTGTGTCCATCGGAGGACTCAAGGCAGGTTTCCTTTTCACCGGCGTGCTGAGCATGATGTGGTTGGTCGCATGGCTGACCATCTATCGCCCCCCGGCTCGGCACGCCGGTTTTTCACCGGCTGAGAACGCCGGCTCCTTGCGATGGTCGGCGCTTCTCGCATACCGCCAGACCTGGGCCGTGATGGCGGCAAAATTCCTCACCGATCCGATCTGGTGGTTCTTTCTGTTCTGGTTGCCGAAGATCCTCAATGCCAAATACGGCCTGACGCTCACCGCGCTCGGCCCGCCGCTGGTTGCGATTTATTTGATGGCCGACGGCGGCAGCATCGGCGGCGGCTGGCTCGCGGGATGGCTCATGAGGCGGGGCTGCAGCCTCGATCGGGCGCGCAAGGGCGCCATGCTCGTCTGCGCGATCGCCGTGGTGCCGATCGTGCTCGCGCCTTCGGCGCACCGGCTGTGGGAGACCGTCGGCCTCTTCGGGCTCGCGACCGCCGCCCACCAGGGCTGGTCGGCGAATGTCTACACGCTTGCGTCGGATCTCTTCCCGACGCGCGCGGTCGGCTCGGTGGTAGGGCTGGCCGGCTTCGCCGGCGCGGTGAGCGGGATGGTGTTCTCGACACTCGTCGGATGGTGGCTGCAGAGGACAGGAAGCTACGTGCCGATGTTGGTGATGGCAGGTTCGGCCTATTTGATTGCGCTTGCCGTGGTGCACGGGCTCGCGCCGCGGCTCGGCCCCGTGGCCCTCGAGGCATGAGGTCGCGCCGCGAGCGGCTAAAGCCGGTACGCGGCCTTCGGCAAATGATAAGCGAGCGCGGCGGCGACATCGGCTGCTTCGTCCTCCGGCAGGCGATGCTCGGCGACGAGCCGCGCGAGAAAGGCACAGTCGATGCGCCGTGCCGCATCGTGTCGGGCGGGGATAGAGAGGAAGGCGCGCGTATCGTCGTTGAAACCGACGGTGTTGTAGAAGCCTGCGGTCTCCGTCGTTTGCTCGCGAAAGCGCATGAGGCCCTCGGGGCTGTCGTGAAACCACCATGCCGGCCCGAGCTTGAGCGCAGGGTAGTGGCCGGCGAGCGGCGCGAGCTCGCGGCTGTAGGCGGACTCATCGAGCGTGAATACGATGAGCGTCAAACTGCGCTCGTTTCCGAACCGCTCGAGGAGCGGGCGCAGCGCCCCGACGTAGTCGGTCTGCATCGGGATGTCCGCGCCCATGTTGGGTCCGAAGCGCGCGAGCAGCGCGGCATTGTGATTGCGCCAGGAGCCCGGATGGAGCTGCATCACGAGGCCGTCATCGAGGCTCATGCGCGCCATTTCCGTGAGCATCTGAGCGCGGAAGAGCTCGGCATCGTCGGCGGCACTCCTCGTGCCCACTGCGCGCGCGCCCGAGCCGCGCGCGGACCCGGCGGCCGCTCGCCTCGCGCCGCGCCTCGCTTCGGCTACGACGCGCCGAAACAGCGCCTCGGCATCGCCGGCCGGCAGGTCCGCCGTGCGCGCGGTCGGGTGACCGTGGTCGGTCGATGTGGCGCCCATCCGGGCGAAGAAGGCGCGCCGCGCGCGGTGCGCCGCAAGGTAGCCATGCCAGCTCGAGACATCCTCGCCCGTGAGCACCCCGAGGCGCTCGAGGCTTGCCGCGAAGCCGGGCGTCTCGGGATCGACGACCGGATCGGGGCGGTACGCGCTAACGATCCGCCCCGGCCAGCCGCTCGCGCGAATGCGCTCGTGCTGCTCGAGGCCATCGAGCGGGGATTCGGTAGTCGCGAGCACCTCGATGTTGAATCGCTCGAAGAGGGCGCGCGGGCGGTACGCCGGCTCGGCGAGGCACGCGGCGATCCGATCGAAGATGCGATCGGCGTTAGCCGCGGTGAGTGGCGTTTCGGCGCCGAACACCTCGGCGAGTACCCAGTCGAACCACAGCCGCGTGGGCGTTCCGCGAAAGAGTCGATAATGCTCGGCGAAGCGGCGCCAGACGGAGCGCGGATCGGGCGGATCGAGCGCGCCTGCCGCGCGGGCAGATGCGCTGCGGCCGCGTGCGGATACGGAGGCCGTGTGCTGCGGCACGATGCCGAGTTCCTCGAGGCGCACGCCCTGGCTATAGAGCATGCGAAAGATGTAATGATCCGGCGTAATGAGGAGCGTTGCCGGGTCGCTGAATGCTGCGTTGTCGGCGAACCAGCGCGGGTCGGTGTGTCCGTGAGGACTTATGATCGGGAGCCGATGCACGGTCGAATAGAGGCGGCGCGCGATGGCGCGCGTCGCGGGGTCGGCCGGGAACAGCCGGTCGGGATTGAGCGCGGCGGCCGGCGGGGCGCCGCAACTCGATGACTCGGAGTCACTCATGAGTAAACCTCCGGTTGAGCCGCAGGGTTCGACTCGCGATCGCGAGATCGTCGCGGCGCGGGTGATCGTCACCTCTCCGGGCCGGAACTTCGTGACGCTCAAAATCGAGACGCGCTCGGGCGTGTACGGACTCGGCGATGCGACGCTCAACGGTCGCGAGCTCGCCGTCGCCGCCTATCTCGAGCAACACGTCGCGCCGAACCTCATCGGCCGGGATGCGGGCCGGATCGAGGATACCTGGCAATTTCTCTACAAGGGCGCGTATTGGCGTCGGGGTCCCGTCACGATGACGGCGATCGCTGCCGTCGATGTAGCGCTTTGGGACATTCTCGCGAAGCTCGCGGGGCTCCCGCTCTATCGACTGCTCGGCGGACGCTCGCGCGAGGGCGCGCTCGTTTATGGCCACGCGAATGGCCGCGATATCGAGGAGACGAGCGCCGCGGTCGCACGGTTCATCGAGATGGGCTATCGAGCCGTCCGCGCGCAATGCGGCGTGCCGGGCGTGAAGAAGCCGTATGGAGTGTCCTCGCAGAAGAGGGCGTACGAGCCCGCCGAGAGTGCGCTGCCCGCAGAGACCGTGTGGTCCACGCCCGGCTACCTCGAGGTGGTGCCGAAGCTCTTCGAACGACTGCGCGCCGATCACGGGGGCGAAATCGAGCTGCTGCACGATGTCCACCATCGCCTCACACCCATCGAGGCGGCGCGCCTCGCACGCGATCTCGAGCCGTACCGCCTCTTCTGGCTGGAAGATGCCACGCCCGCTGACAACCAGCGCGCATTCGAGCTCATCCGCAGCCACTCCGTGACGCCGCTCGCGGTCGGGGAGGTCTTCAATTCCATCTGGGACTGCAAGCACCTGATCGAGGCGCAGCTGATCGACTTCATCCGCACCACGATCGTGCACGCGGGCGGCATCACGCACGTGCGGCGCATCGCCGATTTGGCGGCACTTTACCAGGTACGCACGGGCTTTCACGGCGCAACGGATCTCTCGCCGGTCACCATGGGTGCGGCGCTGCACTTCGACACGTGGGTGCCCAATTTCGGCATTCAGGAGTACATGGTGCATGCGGACGAGACGCTCGCGGTCTTCCCGCACGACTACACCTTCGCCCGCGGCCGGTTGCATTGCGGCGAGTCCCCGGGACACGGCGTCGATCTCGATGAGAAGCTGGCAGCCCGATATCCATACGCGCCGAAGCAGCTGCCCATCGCGCGGCTCGCCGATGGGACGATGTGGGACTGGTAGACCGCGCGACAGGACGCCCCGCCATCGAATGTCACGTACCCGGCGAATGCAGGTAGCGCGCCGCGAAATCGAGGAATCGAGGCCAGTTCGGTGCGAGCGTGTGCCCGCCTTCGTGGCGGCGGAACGCGATCGTGCCGCCTGCATCGGCTACACCGACCGGAGGGTAGACATCGGAGGCGAGCCCCGGTTTGCCGAGCAGACGGTACACCGGGCTGGCGGCGACCGCCGCCATGAACATGCCTCGCGGATCGACCCACCGCTCGATCGGCTGCGATCCGACGCTGAGGAAAAGCGGCCGCGGTGCGCAAAGCGCGATGAGCTCGTGCGCATCGACCGGTAAATCTTTCGCGGTGAGTGGGCGAGGCGCATCGGTTTGCCGGCCGGCGTATTTGAGAAAATTGCCCGCCATCCAGTGATACTCGCCGACCGCGGCGAGGTTCTCGAGCCGCTCGCCGTAATCGCGGCGCAGGAGCTCCGCGCCTCCGGCGCCCGACGAGCCGATGAGACCGATGGCGAAGCGCGGGTCGTAGGCCATCGCGACGAGCGCCGCCTTGCCATAGCGCGAGAGGCCCGCGATGCCGACCTCGTGTGCGGCGACGGTGGAGTCGGTCTCGAGATAGTCGAGCGCGCGGCTTGCTCCCCAGGCCCACGCACGCAGAGCCCCCCAATCGTCGAGTTTGCGTGGCTCGCCATGGTTCGCGAGCCCGATGATCCCGTGCGTGAGCTCATCGCCCGTGTCGGGCTGGATGCTCGTCGGCGAGAGCTCCGCGTAGCCCCAGCCGCGCGCCAATATCTGCTGCTGCCAGCGGTTGTCGACGAATCGGGACGGAAGGCCGACGAACTCGAGGTACAGGATGACCGGAACGGCACCCGATGACTTCGCGGGCGTCGTGAGCGTCAGCGGAATCGAGACGTCGATGTAGGGATAGACCGTCGGTCCGGCGGTTCCGACCAGGTGTTTGGTCAGGACTGGAAAGCCGCCGACGACTTCCCGCGTCTGGCTCACCAGCTTCCATTTGATCGCCGGCACGTTCGTCGGCACGCGCCCGTACACCTGATTATCGAAGCTTGCGACGATCTGCGCGCGGCGGCGCGGCCACTCGCGCGCCGTGCGCACGCGCTGCCCGTTCGCAAAAGTGAGCGGGTCGGGCAGGCGCGGATAGGGATTGGCCTTTGCCTCGTCGTAGTTCACCCCGTTGGGCGCATCCGGATGATTCGGGTCGGCGCCTGGCCGAAGCGTGTCGATGTGCAGCAGAGAGAGGAGTCGCGCATGATCCTCCGCCGCGGTGAGCGGCGCCGGCAGAGGCGGGCGGGCAAGCTCGCAGGGGGGCGGCTCATCCGGTCTTCCTGGCGCGTACGGAATGCAGTTCGCCTCGTATTCGGCGAGCGTATGCGGCGGAGGCCGCTCCCCCTGCGGCAGCGGACGCTTCGCGAACGTTTGAAAATACGCGATGCTCGCATCGCGCCACCACTCGGCCTCGCGCTGCTGGATAGCGAGGAACGTTGCGACGTGCACATAGCGCTGCGGGTCCACGTAGACGGCGAGTGTGCTCCACGTGCGGCGCATGTCGGCGACGTAGCGCACGCCTGAGCCGTAGTGCAGAACGAGCTCGTCCCAGAGCGTGCGCCCGGAGGCGAGGCGATAATCCCAGGCGAGATGATGAAACCACAGCAGGAGCTTCTCGGGGCAGGTCGCGAGATCGGCGAATTTGCGAGCGACGGGTGGGGCATACTGCGCGACGGCGTCGCTCCCGCTCTGCGTACGGTCGAAGCCGATGCCCTGAGCGTCCGCCCGATTGAAATAGGTCGACGTCCAGTCGGCTCGCTTGCCTCCCGTCACCCACGGCCCGGGACCGTAATGCGAGTCGCGCGCCATCTGATGATGCAGCCCGAGCGGGGTCATATAGTCGACCGCCGCCTCGCGCGAGCCCATCATCATCGCGACGACGGGCGTCACGAACGCGGGATCGGTCGTGAACGTCATCCGCACCCACTCTTCCGCGATCGTGCGGGCCGACAGGTCGGGATTCCACGCGAGTCGTCCGAACACATACCAATTCGCCTGATCGAAGATCGACCCGCACCAGTTGCGGTCCGAACCGATGTTGGCGACTCCGGCGATGCCGGTGAGGCGCTCATGAAACAGTGATCCGTCGATCACCTGCGCAACGGTCGAGCCCGGTCCTCGCGCGTACGTATCCGCGCGCAGCGTCTCCTCGTAGAGCGGCCCGAGATATACGAGGTGAGTTGCAAAGCCCAGGTACTCTTTGGTGATCTGCAGCTCGAGCGAAACTTGCGTGTGCGGCATCGCCCCGAAGAGTGGATGGAAGGGCTCGCGCGGCTGGAAGTCGATCGGACCGTTCTTCACCTGCAGCAGCACGTTCGGGCGAAACTTGCCATCGAGCGGTTTGAACTCATCGTACGCCTGCTTCGCCCGGTCCTCGCCCGGGCGGTTCGCATACACGAAGGCGCGCCACATCACGATGCCGCCGTGCGGGGCGAGCGCTTCGGCGAGCATGTTGGCTCCATCGGCGTGCGTTCGGCCGTAGTCCTGCGGCCCAGGCTGACCTTCGGAATTCGCCTTCACGAGGAATCCCCCGAAATCGGGGATAAACGCATAGATCTCGTCGACCTTCGCGCGCCACCACGCACGCACCCGAGGATCGAGCGGATCGGCTGTCGGCAATCCGCCGAGCTCGATCGGCGCGCTGAAGCGCGCAGAAAGGTAGACCCGGATGCCATACGGCCGGAACACGCGCGCGAGGGCCGCGATCTTCGCGAGGTACAGCCGCGAGAGCACGTCGGCTTTCGCGTTCACGTTCGTGAGAACCGTGCCGTTGATGCCGATCGAGGCACAGGCGCGCGCGTAGTCCGTGTAGCGGGGATCGAGCTCGGCGGGCAGCTGCTGCCAGTTCCAGAGCGATTCACCGGCGTAGCCCCGCTCGACCGTCTCATCGAGATTGTCCCAATGGTCGAGCACGCGCCGCTCGATGCGCGGGCGCGACTCGAGGTCGAGATGATCGAGGGCATGGCGCGTCTCGATGAGGCGCAGAAAGGCGAAGGTACCGTAAAGTGCCCCGATGTCGGTCGCGCCGGCGATCAGCGTCGCATCGTGGCCGTCGATCCTCATGCTGCGGATGAGGTAGCCCTCGGGGCCGAGGCGAGCGAGGTCGAGCCGCATGCGCGCGATGACGGCAGAGCTCTGCGGAGTGCCGACGACGATCGCACCGTTTGTCGTGACGCGACCCGACTGCGGCGGCTCGGCACCGAGCATCCCGTGAAGAGCGCGCGCGATCTCAGCTTGCGCCGCCCGCAAGGTCGCGGAGGCCTCATCGCTCATGACGAGCTCGGCAGCGGCCGCGCGGTATTCCCCGCGCCGCGCCCCCTCGACCGGGACATAACGCATCCACAGGTCGTAACCGTCCTCGGCGCGCGCAACGCCGGAGCCGAGCGCGCAGGCGATGAGCGTGAAGACGAGCATCGCGAGGGTGCGGCGCTCGCTTGTTCGCGGGCGCCCAGGCAGAATCTCACGCATCGAACGTCGCATTTCGGGTCCTCACAGCGCGTGCCAGCTCGAGCCACGAGAAAGCGCCGCAGCAGCAATGCGGTGACCATCCATGAGGTCGCGCGCCGCGCCGGTGTCTCGCCGATGACGGTCTCGCGGGTCACCCACGGCGTCGAGAACGTCCGGGATGCGACCCGTGAGCTCGTGCTCAAAGCGATCCGCGAGCTCAATTATTCGCCGAATCCGGCCGCGCAGTCGCTCGCCGGCGCGCGCAACACCCGCATCGCGCTCATCTACTCGAATCCGAGCGTCGCATATCTGAGCGAGCTGCTCGTCGGCGCGCTGGAGAAGGCGAGCCGCACCGCAGCCCAGCTGGTCGTCGAGAGATGGGACAACTTCAAGCCGGCGATGGAGCGCGCGGCGGCGCGCAAGCTCTCGCAAAACGTCGCGGGGGTCATCCTGCCGCCACCGCTTTGCGAGTCGGTCGCGATCTCCTCCGAGCTCGCCTCCGCCGCCATTCCGGTCGTCGCCGTGGCGACGGGACGCCCGCGAGCGGACGTGTGCTGCGTGCGCATCGACGATTTCCGCGCGGCGAGCGAGATGACGGGATACCTCGTCTCGCTCGGACATGCGCGCATCGGCTTCATCAAGGGCCACCCGAACCAGACCGCAAGCGCACAGCGCTTCGCAGGCTTCCAATCCGCGTGCGAGGCGGCCGGCCTCGCCGTCAATCCGACGTACGTGGAGCAGGGGTACTTCAGCTACCGCTCCGGGCTCGAGGCCGCCGAGCGGCTGCTCGCGCGCAAGCGGGCACCGACGGCGATTTTCGCGAGCAACGACGACATGGCCGCCGCGGTGATTTCCGTCGCCCATCGTCGCGGGCTCGACGTGCCGCGGGATCTCTC
Organism: Steroidobacteraceae bacterium; assembly: GCA_035606175.1. GTDB lineage: Bacteria > Pseudomonadota > Gammaproteobacteria > Steroidobacterales > Steroidobacteraceae > JASHUC01. The sequence continues at coordinate 19,180 of DATNFW010000064.1, forward strand.
GGTCGTCGGGTTCGACGATACGCTCACGGCGACGACGGTCTGGCCCGAGCTCACGACCATCCGCCAGCCGATCGCCGCGATGGCGGATGCCGCGCTCGCACTGCTGCTCAGGCAGATCCGCGACAAGCGCGCGGGGCTCGTGTTCGAGCCGGTCGATCACCTGTTCGCACACGAGCTGGTGAAGCGCGATTCCGCAGCGCCGCCCCGTGAGGGATGATTGCTTTATGATAGCGCTACCAATACGCTTGCCTCAAGTGTACGAGCCATGTAAATGACGACCACAGCTTCTGCCGACCGGTCGAGCACTGCGCTCGTCACCGCGCTCACCCTCGCCGCAACGCTCGGGGGACTCCTCTTCGGATACGACACGGCGGTGATCTCCGGCGTCACCGACGCGATCACGCACAACTTCGTCGAGCCGCGGCATCTCTCGGAGGCGGATGCAAACTTCCTCTCCGGCCTCGCCGTCTCGATGGCACTCCTCGGCTGCGTGATCGGTGCGGCGATCGCAGGTCCGATCTCCACGCGCATCGGGCGCAAGTCGGGGCTGCTCATCGCCGGGGTCCTGTTCTTCCTGTCATCGCTCGGTGCCGGCTACCCGGAATTCATCTGGAGCATCTTCGGCGCTACGGGCTACCATGCTTTGCCGGCCTTTCTCGGCTACCGCCTGCTTGCAGGGACGGCGATCGGCATGGCCTCCCTGCTGGCCCCGATGTACATCGCGGAAGTGGCTCCGCCTGCCTCGCGCGGGATGCTGGTCACGTTCCAGCAGATCGCGATCGTGGTCGGCATCACGCTAGTCTACTTCGTCAACTACGGTATCCAATCGGGTCACAGCCGCGAGTATCTGATGTCGACGGCGTGGCGGCACATGCTCGCTTCGGCCGCGATCCCCGCAGCGCTCCTCATCGTCTTCATGCTCCTCGTGCCGGAGACGCCGCGGTTCCTCGTGCTGAAGGACCGCGATGCAGAGGCGCTCTCACTGCTCAAGCGCCTGGTCGGGGAGGCCGAAGCGCAGTCCACTCTGCAGCAGATCAAGGCCACTCTGGTCGAGCACACCCGACCCGTGCTCAGCTTCGGCTGGCTGGTACTGATCGTCGGCATCATGCTGTCGGTCTTTCAGCAGGTCGTCGGTATCAACGCGGTGCTCTATTACGCGCCGCACATGTTCGCGAACATGGGCGCCTCCACATCGGATGCGCTGTGGGATTCCGCAATCTACAGCGGCGTCACCATGCTCGTCTTTACGCTGGTCGCGACCTTCACGGTGGACAGGCTCGGGCGCAAGCCGCTGCTCATCGCGGGCGCTTTGATCATGGCCGCGGCCATGATCGTTCTCGGGCTGCTGTTCGACCGGCATCTGGTGAGCGCGACGGTCGAGCACGTCGGGGCGGCATCGACGACCGGATCGTCCTACATTGCCCTCGCGGCAGTCGTCGTCTACATCATGGGATTCTCGTTCTCGTGGGGACCGGTCGTCTGGGTGATGCTGTCGGAAATCTATCCGAACTCCATCCGGGGCAAGGCGATGTCGATCGGGGTCGCGGCGCAATGGGTCATGAATTTCATCGTGTCGACTACCTTCCCGATGATGGACGGCAGTACTTACCTCAACTTGCGCTTCAATCACGGCTTCGCGTACTGGGTGTACGGCGCCTGCGCCGTGCTCGCGGCGCTGTTCGTGATTCGCTTCGTGCCGGAGACCAAGGGACGCCCGCTCGAATCGATCCAACACCTCTGGAAGGCGAGCGTTTGAGCGAGCGCTCAGCGGGAGTCGAGCAGCTCCGCGATCGATGAGGTCGCATCGAACGGCGCAATCGCGCCGGGGTGCTCGACGACGATCGATGCGAGCGCATGCGCGAGCCTCGCTGCCGCGAGCTGCGAGCCGCCTCGCAGCCGCATGGCGAGGTAGCCTGCGTTGAACGCATCTCCCGCACCCGTGGTGTCGGAGATGCGTCGCGGCGGTGAGGCCGGTACGAGCGCCTCGCCCTCCGCGCCGGCCGCGAGCGCACCGTCGGCACCGAGCTTGACGATCTGCTCGCGCGCTCCGAAATCGCGCCAGCGCGCTACTGCCGCCCTTGCAGTCTCATCGCCCCAGAGCGTCCGCTCGTCGTCCAGTGTCGGCAGCGCGATCGACACGTGTGGTGCGATCTCCGCGATGGCCGCGCGGGCATCGTCCGCCGACTTCCAGCAAGCGGGACGGTAATTGGGATCGAACGCCACCTCAGCGCCGCGCCCGCGCACGCGCGCCGCGATGTCGCGCAGCGCCATGCGACCGGCGCGCGAGAGAAGCGACAGCGAGATGCCCGAGAAGTAGAGCAGGTCCGCCTCGGCGGCAGGCTCGAGAGCCGCGCCGCAATCCGCGGATTCAAACAACGCCCGCGCGGCGCTCTCGCGCCGCCAGTAAAAGAAGCTGCGCTCCCCGAGCGGGGAGGTGCGGATCGCGTAGAGCCCGGGCATCCGGCCCGCGATCCGCGCGACCAGATGCGTGCGAATGCCCTCGGCGCGCCAGACGGCAAGCATCTCCTCGGAGAACGGATCCGTGCCGAGCGCGGTGAGATAGCAGGGCGCGAGCTGCAGGCGCGCGAGATAGATCGCCGTATTGAATGTATCCCCGCCGAATGCGAGCCGCGCAGCGCCGCCCACCTGGCCTGCGAGCTCGAGCATACATTCGCCGATCGAGACTATGACCATGATCACGTTTCCTCGCGCTCCACCCGTCCGATACGCGGCGCAGGGCGGATTCCATGCCCATTATCGGTGCGATCCTGCGACCAGGTCACCGGTTCGTGAGCGCGCTCGACCGTACACTCGCGCGGATATCGGGCGCTGCGGGGCATTTGACATTTCATTGATCTTCGCCGGTTCGACGAGTATCGCCTGGTTTGCACTGCTCCTTCCCGCGGTTTCGGTCGGGTACTTGCTCGGCCGGCGGTCCGCGCGGGCGGGCGCAGCAGCGAGCCGGGTCGGCGGCGCGCACGCCCAGGATTCTGCCGAGCCGCCGCGGCCGATGCGAGCACCGCAGGCGCGCCGCGATGAAACCGGCCCCGACGCGGAGCATCGCTGGACCGCGCTCGTCGCGAATCACCCTGGTATCTCGGTGCTGATCTCCGATCGCAGCCACCGGATTCTGTGGGCGAACGCAACCTTTACCGAGCTCACCGGCTACACCGCAGCGGAGGCGAAGGGCCGGCCCGTCGGCGAGCTGCTCTTCTTCGAAGGCACCGACATGTTGACCGTCGAGCGCGCCCGGGAGCGCTACGCGCAGAAGACTGGGGCGCGGTTCGAGGTGCTCGTGCGCACGAAGTCGGGTGCCGAGCGCTGGATCGAGGCGGACGTGCAAGCGCTCCACGATCCGCGCGGGGAGGTCGAGGGCTACATCGCCGTCCACCGGGACGTGACGCAACAGGTGCGCGTGCGCGAGGCCATGCGGATCAGCGAACGCGAGCAGCGGCACGCCGACCAAGAGCTGCGCCGCGCGGCGGAGAACCTCGCCGTCATCGCGGCGAACGTGCCGGGAATGATCTTCCAGTGGCGTCTCGACACCGATGGACGGCCGCGATTCCTCTACGCGAGCCCGGGCGCACGCGATCTGTACGGCGTCGATCCGGCGGAGCTGATGGCCGATGCGCGCACGATGTCGGACTTCCTCGTCAATCCGGAGGAGAACACGCTCGACTACGCCGCGATGCTTCATTCGGCGGCGACACTAACGCCCTGGCACGCCGAGCACCGCCTCATCACGGCCGACGGGGAGCTGCGCTGGCTCGAGGCGAATGCTATCCCGAAGCGCAATCCGGACGGCAGCACGACTTGGACCGGCTACGTAAACGATGTCACGCGGCGCAAGCTCGTGGAGCAGGAATTGCGGGTCAGCGAGGAGAAGCTGCGCAGCCTCTACGATCTCTCCCCGCTCGGTATCGCGCTCTCCGACGGCAGGGGCCGCTTCCTGCAGACGAACCAGGCGATGGAGATCATCACGGGCTACGATCGCACGGAGCTCGCCGGGATGAGCTGGTGGGATTCCATTCTCGACAAGGACAAGGAAGCGCAGCGCGAGCGCTTCGAGCAGCTCATGCGAAGCGGCCGTTTCGGCCCCGTGGAGGAGGAGCTCACGCGCAAGGATGGCGCGCGCATTCCGGTGCAGATCACGGGTATTCGCGTCACCGCGAGCGACGGCACACAGCTCATGTGGTCCATGATCGAGGACATCGCCGATCGCAAACGCGCCGAGCAGCGCATCTCCTTCCTCGCTTATCACGATCCGCTCACGGGGCTCGACAATCGCCTCGCTCTGCGCACGCGTTTGAGCGAGGCGCTCGCCGCCGCCGCGGCGAGCCGCGGGCGGCTCGCGCTGATGATGATCGATCTCGATCGCTTCAAGACGATCAACGACACGCTCGGGCACGACGCCGGCGATCGCGTGATCGCCGAGCTCGCGCGCCGGATCCGCGCGGCGGTACGCGAGACGGACATCGTGGCGAGGCTCGGCGGAGACGAGTTCGTCGTGGTACTGACCTCGCTCGATGCGGGCGCGCCGGTCGACTCGGTCGTCCAGCGCATTTTTGCGCCGCTGAGCGGCCGCTTCGAGGTCGACGGCAGCACGGTGCATATCACTGTGTCGGCCGGCGTGAGCGTCTTCCCCGACGATGGCAGCGACGGGCAGACGCTGCTCAAGCGCGCCGATATCGCGATGTATGCAGCCAAGGCCGGCGGCCGCGACACCTGCGAGATCTATCGGTCCGCCATGACACAGGCGGCGGACCAGCGGCTCGCGCTCGAGACGGAGCTGCGCGATGCGCTCGCAGCGGGCCAACTCGTCGTGCATTACCAGCCGCAGATGGACACGCTCACCGGCCGCCCGGTCGGGGTGGAGGCGCTCCTTCGCTGGCAGCATCCGAAGCGCGGGTTGATCCCGCCCGCGCTCTTCATTCCGATCGCGGAGGAGTCACGGCTCATCGAGCCGATCGGCGAATGGGTCCTCACGGCGGCGTGTCGCGACATGCGCGCGTGGCTCGAATCGGGCGGCGAGCCGCTCACGGTTGCCGTCAATCTCTCGCCCATCCAGTTCGCCTGCGAGGACCTCGCCGAGCGCGTCGCCGCGGCGCTCGCCGCGACGGGGCTGCCGCCGAAGCTGCTCGAGCTCGAGATCACCGAATCGGCGGCCATGAGCGCACCGGACCTCGCTGCCCGCAGTCTCGCGCGTCTGAAGCAGATCGGCGTCTCGCTCGCGATCGATGACTTCGGTACGGGGCACTCCTCGCTCGCGCGCCTGAAAATGTTCAATGTCGACCGGCTGAAGATCGACCGCTCGATCGTGACCGACTGCACGGCCGATGCATACGATGCCACGCTTTGCCGCGCGACGATCGCACTCGGCCGCGCGCTCGGTCTCGATGTGGTCGCCGAAGGGGTCGAGACGCAGGAGCAGTGGCAGTTCCTCGCGCAGGAGCACTGCAACTCGGTGCAGGGTTACCTGTTCGCGCGGCCGATGCCTGCTGCGGAGGCTTTCCAGTTCCTGCGCGCGACGCTGGCCGCTCCGCGGCTGCGCGCTCATCCGGGCGGCTCCAGAAGCGGACACTGAGCGGACGCAGGGGCCGCGCGCCGCCGTGCCGGCTTGACTTCGCTGCGAGCCGTCCTCGATAGTCCTTCGCATGGCTACTCGCGGCACTGCGGGCTCGAGCGGCAGCTCCATCCGATACGTCGAAGGCGTCGTGAACTACACGGCCGAGATGTCCGTACGGCCGCGCTATCACGCAAACGACTCCTCGCGCGATGTGCTCGCGATCGATCCGCGACGCGTGCGGATCGAGGACGCGCGCTCGAGCGAGACAGCCCCGACGCTCGCTCGAGAGGGGATCGCGATCGTGCCGCACGCGAGCCGTGTCGGGGATTTCCGCAACGCCGCGGAAGTCGCAGCGCTGCATCCCGCCGAGATCGAGCAGCTGATCCTCGAGGTCTCGGGGGCCGATGCGGTGAGCGTCACGGGCCCAGGTGTCCTGCGCTTCGGCGAGCGATCGCCCGAATCCGGAAAGCTCAACAATTCCCGGCCCGCGCGCTTCATTCACATCGACACCTCCGATGCGACCGCCGCAGCATTTGCGGAGCGCTCCCGCCCGAAGAACATTGCGCGCCCGATCCGCCGTTTCGCGCATTACAACGTGTGGCGCACCTTCTCACCGCCGCCGCAGGACGTGCCGCTCGCCCTGTGCGATGCGCGCACGGTCGAGCCGCGGGATCTCGTGCCCGCAGACGCCGTGTTCGATGTTGCAGGCCAGCCCGAATGGTCGTTCGAGGGGCTCGTGGTCCGCTTCAATCCGCGCCATCGATGGCTCTATTTCTCCGGCATGTCGCGCGATGAGGTCATCGTCTTCAAGACCAACGACTCCTCGCAGGGCGAGCCCAGCCAGGTTCCGCACAGCGCGTTCGATGACTCTTCGTGCCCGAGCGGCGTGCCCCCACGCTGCAGCATCGAGATGCGCGCCTGCGCCTACTGGTTCGGGTGAGAACGCCGCGGGGCTCACACGGCGGCTGGGCGATTCTCGCGCTTGCAGCCGGAGCTTGCGCGGCCTGGGCCGATCAACCCTCCGCCGCCTCCCAGCAGCCTTCTGAGCCCGAGGCGCCCATTCAGGAAGTCACCGTGACGGCCGCGCGGTTGAACCTGATCGGCACCGCCGTGACGGGGAGTCAGGGCGTGGTGGTGGGCGATGAGCTCGCACTGACGCCCGCATTTCGCCCCGGTGAGCTCCTCGAGACCGTCCCGGGATTGTCCGTGACTGCCCACAGCGGCGAAGGCAAGGCCAATCAATACATGATGCGGGGGTTCGACCTGGATCACGGTACGGACCTCGCCGTATTCGTCGATGCCATGCCCGTGAACGAGCCGACGCACGCGCATGGGCAGGGGTACTCCGATCTCAACTTCATGATTCCCGAGCTCGCGAACAACGTGACGTACACGAAGGGTACGTACTATCCGGAGGAGGGCGATTTCGCCTCGGTCGGGTCGGTACACGTGAGCTATCGAGACACCATCGAGGATCAAGTAGGGGGAACGGCGGGAGAATACGGGTTCCAGCGCGTGCTGGGTGCGGGTTCGGGTGCGCTCGGGGGCGGAAACCTCCTCGGCGCTCTCGAGCTGCAGCACTACGACGGGCCTTGGGCGAGCCCGGACGATCAGCGCAAGGTCAACGCCGTCCTGCGCTACAGCCGTGGCGGAGTGCGCGAGGGATTCTCAATCACCGGCATGTTCTACCGGGCATTGTGGAACAGCACGACGGATCAGCCCGAGCGCGCGATCGCCGCGGGGCTCATCGGTCGTTTCGGCTCACTCGATCCTTCCGACGGCGGCAAGGCCCAGCGCGAGAGTCTGTCCGCGCAGTACCGCGGGCCACTCGGCGGGGGGCGATTCGCCGCGAGCGCGTACGTGATCGGCAACAGTCTCACGCTCTGGAACGACTTCACTCATTTCCTCATCGACCCGGTGAACGGCGATCAGGAGGCGCAGCACGAGGACCGCGCGACTCTCGGGGCAGACGCGCGCTTCGAGTGGTCGCAGGACATCGCCCGAGTCCACAACGGTTTCGCGGTGGGTCTTCGAGCGAGACACGACATCAACGATATCGCGCGACTGCCGACCGAGGATCGGCGGTTTCTCAGCCCCGCCGCACTGGCAGCGGCCGATTACCCGCCGAACTTCTCCGAGATCGATCACGTGCACCTCACGAGCGTTGCGGCCTACTTCGAAGCCACGACCGATTGGACGGCCTGGATGCGCTCGGTCCTCGGCCTGCGCGAGGACTATCAGCACGGGATCGATGCCGGCACGAATCGCGGCACCGCCGCGGACTCGATTGCGGAGCCGAAGGGGAGTCTCATCTTTACGCCCGTCGATACGACGGAAATCTATCTGAGCTGGGGACGGGGCCTTCACAGCGACGATCTGCGCGGAGTGACGCAGGCGCGCAGCGCCGGTGTAGCAGGCGCGCCGCTCATCGCGAGCCAGTCCGGCGAGGAGGTGGGGTTGCGCCAGCAGTTCATGCGCAGCGTCGCACTGACTCTCGCCGTGTATAGCCTCGATGCGCAGTCGGAGACCACCTACGATCCGGATGTCGGCCAGGACTCCGCGGGGCCCGCGAGCCGCCGCTACGGCGCGGAGGTGAATATCACGTGGGAGGCCGCGAGCTGGCTCGAGGTATACGGGAGCTACTCCGCCAATCACGCTCGGTTTCGCACCCCCTACGACGACGGCACGGGCCACGTCGGCGAGTATCTGCCGAACGCGCCGTTCGCATCGGGCTCGCTCAATATCTACATCAAGGATCTCGGCCCGTGGCGCGGAGGCCTGCAGTACAGATACGTGAGCGGTTTCCCACTCTCCTCCGACAACGAGGTGCAGGGGCACGGCTATGGCGAGTGGGATGGGGATGTGCATTACGCGTTGAGGAGCGGCTGGGCCTTCGGGCTCGCGCTTTTCAACATCCTCAACGAGCGCGCCAACGCGGCGGAATTTTGGTACGTCGATCGTCTGCCGGGCGAGCCGGCTGAGGGCGTGCCGGATGTGCACATTCATCCGCTCGAGCCGCGAGCGCTCCGAGTTACGGTCGCAAAGATGTTCGATTGATGCGCGATCCCGACGTACTACTCGAGCGCGCGCTCGGTGTACGCGAGCTCGCGGCGACCATATTCAATTACACGGTGGGCAGCGGCATCTTTGCGCTGCCGGCCGTCGCCGTCGCGCGGCTCGGCGGAGCCGCACCACTCGCGTATTTCGCTTGCGCGATCGTCATGGGCTGCGTCGCACTGTGTTTCGCGGAGGCCGGCAGCCGCGTATCGCACACCGGCGGACCGTACGCGTACGTGGAGGTGGCGCTCGGGCCGCTCGCCGGCTTCGTCGCGGGTGTGCTACTCACCGTGACGGGACTCACGGCGGGAGCGGGCGTCGCGGTGCTGTTCGCGCAGTCGCTCGCGTCGCTCGCCGCGGCGGGCCCACGCCGGACGGCGATCACGGCCGCACTCATCGTCCTCGTCATCGGTGCGCTTGCCTTGCTCAATGTGCGCGGCGTTCGGCGCGGCGCGCGCGCCGTGGAGATCGTCACCATCGCGAAGCTGCTTCCGCTTGCGGCGTTCGTCGCCGTGGGCGCGTTTTTCGTGCGGCGGGCGAATCTCGCCTGGGGCGCCCCCCCGCATCTCGCGAGCGTACTCGGGACGGCGGGCGTCGTGATCTTCGCGTTCTCCGGGATCGAGTCCGCCCTTACGCCGAGCGGTGAGGTGCGTGCTCCCGCGCGCACCGTGCCGCGCGCCTCGTTTCTCGCACTCGGTGCTGCGACCTTGCTCTATCTGGCGATCCAGTGGGTCGCGCTCGGCGTTCTCGGTGGAGCGCTTGCCGGAACCGGTGCGACGCCCCTTGCCGCGGCCGCGCAGGTGTTCGCAGGAGAGGCCGGCCGCGCGGTCCTGATCGGCGGCGCAACCGTATCGATGCTCGGGTATTTGAGCGGCAATATGCTCGCGGTGCCGCGATCGGTCTTCGCCCTCGCGCGTGATGGTTTTCTGCCGCGGACGCTCGCGGAGGTGCATGCGCGCTTCCGTACGCCGCACGTCGCAGTCGCGATCTACGCTGCGCTCCTCGCCGCGCTCGCGCTCTCCGGCACCTTCGAGGAGCTCGCGGTGCTCGCGAATCTCACCGCGTTCGTCCTCTACATTCTTTGCGCGATCGCGGTGTGGCGGCTGCGCCGGCTCGACGTGCGCTCGGATGGGAAGCCATTCGTGATTCCCGGCGGGCCGCTCGTGCCGATCGCGACGTGCGTGCTCAATGCCGGTCTCATCGTCGAGACCGGATCGGTACGCGAGCTCATCGGGCTCGGCGTGCTCTGCGGCGGCGCGGTGCTCCTCTATGGGATGCGGGAGTTGCGACGAGCGAGGACGAGCGCTCCGTGAGCCGGGAGATGAACGCGCAGCACGCGGGTCGGCTCGCGGACGAGCACGACGGTGGTGCCGCTCAGTAGATCGGCTGCCGCATCGTCCGCGCCGAGGACGCGCAGCGCCGCCGGATCGGCGATGTGCACGTCGGCCGCCGCATCGGCCCAGTTGAGCAGAACGAGAACGCCATCGCTCGATTGAGACTCCGATAGAGGATCGCGGCCGGTGCGAAGATAAGCGAGGACCGTATCGTCTCGATCGGTTGCGACGAGGTGGATCGCATCCGAGCGCAGGGCGGACGTTGCGCGGCGCAACCGGCCGAGGCGCTCATAGAGGGCACGCAGGCCGTAACGGTCGAGCCGGACGATGGGACGCTCGTCGTAGGGCTGAAACTCCGCGCCGACCTCATCGCCGTCGTAGACGAGGGGCAGCCCGGGCAATGTGAGCAACAGCGTGGCGGCGAGACGGGTCTCGGCGAGGCCGTGCCGGGTGATGAAGCGAGCGCCCGTATCGTTGTCATCGATGAATCGGAGCACCCGGCCGGGCGTCCTCGTGTCGTCGAGCGCGGAGCGAAGGCGCGCGAGATCGGGGCTCGCGCGGGAATCAAACACGCCGCTCCACGCCCACTGCCCGATCTTCGTGCTCCAGTCGTAGACCACATCGAACCCGTGCTCGAGGTAGTACGGGTCCGTCGCGGAGCCTTCCGCGATCGTGAGCAGATCGGGGTCGATCCGCTCGAGCGCCGCGCGCCAGCGCGGCCAGAACTCGGGATCGCGGTCACGCACGGCCCAGCTCGCATCCACTCTGAAACCGTCGATACCCGCTGCGCGCACCCAATGCATGAATACACCGATCATGTAGCGATCGACATCGGGATCGCGATAGTCGAGGTTGTCGAGGTGCTTCCAGTCGAAGTAATGCACCACCTGCCCGCGGTCGTCGCGCTCGAACCATGCATAGTAGGGCGAGGCAGCGCCGTTGCGGTGCGCATCGATCGCATAGGGATGACGGTCCGAGAGATGATTGACGACCATGTCGAGGATCACGTGCAGCCCGAGCGCATGCGCTCGACTCACGAGAGCGCGCAGGTCCGCTTCCGTGCCGAGTGCCGCACGCACGTGCAGCGCATCCGTCACGGCGTATCCGAAGTCGCCCGGCGGCGCGCCGGTGACGGGAGAGAGCCAGAGCACGGTCACCCCGAGTGCCGCGATTCGCGGAAGGCGCCGCGTCAGCCCCTGAAGAGGATGCGGTCCATCGAGCGGTAGCGCCGCGCCGTAGACGATGGCACCGCGCGCCCAAGAAGGCAGCGGCTGCGCCCGGGCGGCCCCGCTTGCGGTGAGCCACAGCGCTGCGGCAAGCAGCGCCGGAAGTATTCGGTGATGCACGAGCGAGCGGTTCTCGAATGATCCCTGAGAGCTCGGGTGGCGAGGCGTCATGCGCGCCGGCGCGTGGGGCGCGCGGACTCGACCGCATCCTCGATGCGCGGCTCCTCGAGATACCAGGGTATGGAGACGACGAGCGTGCGCGACCCACCGTAGTGTAGCAGCGCCGAGCGCAGCCTGCGCGCGCGGTGCGTGTGCAGAAGATTCTCCCACCAGCGCTGCTTCATGATCTCCGGTACGAGCACCGCGATGGTCCGGCCCGGATGTCTCTTCTCGATGCGGCCCATCAACTCCAGGAGCGGCACGTGCAATTTGCGATGCGGTGCATCGAGCACCACGAGACGCGGCGGCACGAGGCCCGCCTCCTTCGCCGGCCGCTCGACCTGGCGCTGCCACGAAGCGAGCAGATCGTGTTTGCGCTCCTCAACGTCGGGCCCCCTGAGCGAGGTGAGATGCACGGCGAATACATCGGGCGAGAGGCTCACCGCGAAGCTGACCGCTCGCTCGGTGAGCTGGCTCCAGCTCTCCATCGCAACGAGGACGATCGGCGGCTCGGCTCCGCGCAGGTCGAGCGGACCCAGGCAGCCGAGCTGCCGGGCGAGCTCGTCGTAGTAGCGCCGGATCGCATGCAGCAGCGCGAGCACGAGCGGGATCGCGAGCAGCGTGATCCACGCACCCTCGAGGAATTTGGCCGCGATGATGATGGCGAGCGCGGTGCCGGTCGCAACGGTGCCCGCAGCGTTGACGGCAAGCTGTGCGCGATGACGCGCGCGATCCCGCCGCGCGCCCTGGCCGAGCTCGCGCAGCCAGTGACCGACCATCCCCGCTTGCGATAGCGTGAACGTCAGGAAGGCGCCGATGGCGAAGAGCGGGATCAGCCGGTCGGTGATGCCTCCGAACGCGGCGAGCAACAGGCCGGCGGTCACCGCGAGATAGCCGATGCCCACCGAGTAGACCAATCGCCGCCCCACGGCCGCGAACGGGGCGGGCAGGAAGCCGTCCTGGGCGAGGATGCGGCAGAGCCGCGGGAAGCCCGTGAAGCTCGTATTCGCCGACAGGCAGAGCACGGCGAGCAAGCTCGCCATCGCGACGTAGTAGAAAGCACCTCGACCCGCGACGGCCGAGGCGAGCTGCGACAGCACGCTTTGATAGCCTGGGGCCGCTTGATTCACCGCGCCGATCCGGTACGTGAACACGAGAAGCGCAATCCCGGCGAGCAGGATGCCGAGGATGAGTACGATTGCGGTGAGCGTGCGCCGCCCCTCTTTCACGACGGGGTCGCGAAACGCGTCCATGCTGTTGCTCACCGCTTCGATCCCGGTCATCGCTGTGCACCCGCTCGCAAAGGCCCGCAGCAGCAGCCACGCGCTCACTGCCTCCGTGGCGCGCGGCAACGATGGCGGGGCGATCACGGGACGCGGTGCCCCGCCCGATGCGAGCGATTTCACGATGCCGAGTGCGATCAGCGCGAAAAACGATGCGACGAATACGTACGTCGGCACGGCCCACAGCCGACTCGCCTCGCGAGTGCCGCGCAGATTGACGAGCGTGAGCGCGCCGAGGATGACGAGGCAGATCGTGAGCGTATGGGACCCGAGGGACGGTAGCGCGGAGGTGAGCGCTCCCACTCCCGCCGAGATGGCGACCGCGACGTTCAGCACGTAATCGATCATGAGCGCAGTCGCCGCGAGCAGGCTCGCCTCGCGCCCGAGGTTCTCCTTGGCGACGGTGTAAGCCCCGCCGCTCGTCGGATACGCGCGCAACGTCTGGAAGTAAGACACGTAGAGGATCGCAAGCAGCAGCAGCACGGGCCCCATGATCCAGATGCTGCGTGTGCCGAGCACGCCGAGCGGCGCGAGAATGGTGAGCGCGGCTTCCGGTCCGTAAGCGGAGGAGGCGAGCCCGTCGAGACCCATGGCAGGCACGCCCTCGAGCGCGCCCAGCTTGCGCTGGCGGAGCTCGCGATTGGCGAGAGAGCGTCCGAGCAGAAGGTCGGTGAGGCGCATGATCGGAACGGCTGAGAGGGCCTGACGCTCTCGAGGTTCCAACGGAATGCCGGATGCGCGGGTTCCGTGGCGCACCGGCTGAGCGTCAGCGCACCGGCTGAGCATCAGCACGCACGAGCTGAGCGTCAGCGTGCACGAGCTGAGCGTCAGCGTGCACGAGCTGAGCGTGAGCGCACGCGGTCATTTATCATCACCCTGCGATCACGATCCGGCGTTTCACCTCTCCGCGAGACATGCCCGAGCGATACATCGAGACGACACTGCGGCACGTTCATCTGCGGCGCGGCGGCCGCGAGGTCTTGCGAAGCATCGATTGGACGATTCGGCCGGCCGAGCGCTGGATACTCGCGGGACCGAACGGGGCGGGAAAGACGCAGCTTCTCAAACTGATTGCCGGCAGCGTCTGGCCGGAGCCTCGCGATGAGACCGTGCGCAGCTATCTCTGGCGCGGCGAGCGCCACACGACCCCCTCCGAGGTGCGGGAGGAGATCGGCTACATCGGTCCCGAACGGCAGGACCGCTACGAGCGTTACGGCTGGAACCTCACTGTCGAGCAGGTCGTAGGCACGGGGCTGTATCGCACGGACATCCCGCTCGATCCGCTCACGAGCGCCGACCGGCGCAGCATCGCAGCGCTCCTCGAGCGGGTCGGTCTCGGTGCGCTCGCCGCGCGACGCTTCCTCGAGCTCTCGTACGGTGAGCGCCGCCTCGTGCTGCTCGCGCGCGCGCTCGCCGCCCGGCCGAAGCTGTTGTTGCTCGATGAGCTGCTCAATGGGCTCGATGCCGAGCGCCGCGAGGCTGCGCTCACCTGGCTCGCGCGCACGCGCCGCTCGGCGCTTGCCTGGGTGCTCACGAGTCATCGCATCGAAGACGTACCGACCGCGGCGACGCACGCACTCATACTCGAGCGCGGCCGCATCGTGTTCCGCGGCGGCATCGAGAGGGCGCCGCTCGGCAGATGGCTTTCAGCGGCGGTGAAAGGCGGAGCTGCAGCGCACCGCGCATCGCCGAGGCCGCGAGCGGGGCTGGGCGCATCGGCCGAGACGCTCGTGCGCCTCGTGCGCGCATCGGTGTACCTCGAAGGGCGGCGCGCTCTCGAGGGGGTATCGCTCGACATCGTCCGCGGGCAGTGCTGGGTGATTCATGGACCGAACGGCTCCGGCAAATCGACGCTGCTCAGGACCATTTACGGCGATCACGGCGTCGCTGCCGGCGGGCGCATCGAGCGAGCGGGGATCGGGCCCGGCGTCTCGCTCGAGGCCTTCAAACGGCGTGTCGGATTCGTCGCGCCGCATCTGCAATCCTCGCTCGCCGCTACGACGAGCCTGGCCGCACCCGCGCGGCAGTCCCGAGGCTTTGCCGAACCCCGGCAGCTCACGATCGAAGAGACCGTTCTGTCCGGCCCGCAGGCGAGCTTCGGAGTCAATGAGCCGCCGAGCCCTGCAGAGCGCCGTGCCGCGCGGCGTGCGCTTGCGGATTTCGGGCTCGCGGGCCTCGCCTCGCGGCAGCTGCGGGAGCTTTCTTACGGGCAGCTGCGGCGCGTGCTCTTCGCGCGCGCGTGGGTCGGCCGCCCGGCGCTGCTGCTGCTCGATGAGCCGTTCTCCGGGCTCGATGCCGCAACACGCGAGGATTTGCAGCACGAGCTCGAAGCGCTCGCCGCGCACGGTGTGGCAATCGCGATCGCGACGCACCACCGTAACGAGTGGCCCCGTTGGGCGACGCGGGAGCTCGAGCTGCGCGAAGGCCGCGTACTTTACTGCGGGCCCGTACGCCGCGGCCTCAAAGGGAAGGCCGCGGTCGAGCGCGCGGCGGCCCGGCGCGGTGCCATTGCGAGCTGGGCGCGGCGATGAAGTCCTCGCTCCGCATCATGGCGTTCGTTTCCGTCGTCGATGTCCTCGGCTTCGGCGTGCTCATTCCCCTTCTGCCGTACATGGGCGAGCGGTTCGGTGCGAGTCCCGGTGTGATCACCGCGATCCTCGGCAGCTATTCGCTCTGCCAGTTCATCGCATCCCCGTTCTGGGGACGCTTGAGCGATCGCTACGGCCGCCGGCCGATTCTCATGTCGAGCCTCGCGGGCGCGTGTTTGTCCTATGTGATTCTCGCCTTCGCAAAGGGCCTGGGCCTGCTGCTGCTCTCGCGCATTCTGGCTGGATTCATGGCGGGCAATCTCGCGGCCGCGTTCGCTTACGCCTCGGACGTGAGCGCCCCGGACGACCGCGCGAAATCGATGGGGCTCATCGGTGCTGCGATCGGCGTCGGCTTCATGCTGGGCATGCCCATCGGGGGCGCGCTGGCCGGCAATCAGGCCGTCACCGCGAACTTCGTGCGGCCGGCTCTGTTGTCCGTAGGCCTCAGCATCGCCGCTTTTCTGCTCGTACGGTTCAAGCTTCCCGAGAGCCGCCGCGCCGACCTGGAGACTCTGCCGCGCGAGCGTGGACCGGCGTCGTTGCGCCTGCTGCGTGAGCGCCCCCTCCTGCGTGCCGTCGCGGGATCGGCGCTGCTGGTGACCTGCGCGCAGGGCATCCTCGAGTACATCTTCGCCATTTGGGCGTTTTACCGCTTCGGCGTGGGCCCGCGGACGGTCGGGCTCGCTTTGTTCGGTGTCGCGCTCCTGACGGTGCTCATGCAGGGCGGCTTCGTGCGCGCGCTCGCGCCGCGGCTCGGCGAGGCGGTGCTCGGCAGTCTCGGCGCCGGGCTGTACGCGCTCGGGCTCCTGCTCGTCGGGCTTGCAGGCCGCGACGTAGTGCTCGTCGGGGTCGGGCTCGCATTGGCCGGTATCGGGATGGGCGCGTTCTCCCCGAGCGCATCGGCGCTCGCGTCCCGGCAATCGCACGGCGACGATCGCGGCGCGGTGATGGGCACGTATCAGGCGTGCACGAGCCTCGGGCGGGTCATTGGACCGTTTGCTTCCGGATACATCTATCAGCTGATCGGCGCGAACGCGCCGTTCCTCTCGAGTGCGTGCCTCGCTGTCCCGGCTGCCTGCCTGCTGTGGTGGGCGCGGCACGGGTCCCGCGATCTCGAGCGTGCGACTGCTACAGAGACAGCTCCGTTTGAAAGATGGAAACGGCCTGGCCGATGATCCATACGCCGTCGATAGCCCTGTCCCGCAGCTCGAGCTCCACGTCGACACGTCCGGGGCGTCCGACGAAATGGCCCTGCGCGCCCGAGAACGAGACCCTCGGACCCTCGCGCGCGAGGAGCTCGTGGTGAGCGAGGTAGGCGCCGAGCAGACCGTGCGCGTTGCCGCTTACGGGGTCCTCCGGAATCCCGAGCGCGGGGCAGAACATGCGCGACTCGGTGAGGCAGCCCTCGATATGCGCCGCCAGCGTGAATACGAAATAGCCCGCCGCGCCGACCTGCGCGGAGAGCGTCGTGAGGCGTGCGAAGTCGGGCTTCAGGTTCTTCAACTGCTCGGGCGCGCGCACCCCGACCATGAGCCGCGTCCCGGAGCTACCGACGATCCGCAAGGGGCACCGGGTATCGAGGTCGTCGGAGGCGAGCGCGAGCGCATCGAGCACGGCGAGGCGCTCGCGGTCGTTGAGCTCCCGGCCGATCGGGGGGCAGCTCTGGCGCACGGCGATCCGCCGGTCCTCACCGTCGCCTCGAACCTCGATGTCGACGAGACCCGCGCGCGAGCGCTGGCGCCGGCGCGCGCTGCCGTGGGAGCGGGAGAGCACGTAATGGGCCGCGACGGTCGCGTGACCGACGAAGCCGACCTCGGCGCGCGGCGTGAAGAAGCGCGCGCGCAGGTCGTGCTCGGGCCCATCCGGCTGCAGGATGAAGGCGGTGTCGGCGTTGTTGAGCTCACGGGCGATCGCGAGCATCTCGGCGTCGGCGAGGCCGTCGGCATTCAGCACGACGCCGGCAGGATTGCCGGTGAAGCGCGTGCGGGTGAACGCATCGACTTGATGGATCTCGATCTTGCGCGCCATCGTTTGGCTCTCTAGCCGCGGCGTGCCGTCAAGGCTACGGCGGGCGTCCGGGGAGGTATATTGTCATGGAGATCGGAGTCGAAATCAGCTTGTATCCGCTCGCCGAGGATTTCGCGCCGCGGATCAAGGCCTTCCTCGGCCGCTTGAGGGCGGCGGGGCGGTTCAAGATCGTCACGACGAGTCTCAGCACCCAGATATTCGGTGAGTACGACGAAGTGCTCGCGGCGATCACGAGGGAGATGCGGACCGTATTCGCCGAGGGTGAGCCGGAAGCACCGGGCGATGCGCCGGAGGCGGGCAGAGCGGTGTTCATCCTGAAGCTATTCGGGCCGCTCGCGGCGCCGCACGCTTGACGCCCGCGCTCGCGCTGGCGCTCCGCCACGAACCCCGGCAAACTTTGCGCCTTTTCGCATTGCCGAGGGGTTGGAGCGAGCACATGCCGTTGTTGCGAGTCGTCGATCGGGATGGGGTCGAACATGAGGTGGACGCCAGGAAGGGTCTGAAGGTCATGGAAACGCTGCGCGAGCTCGACTATGGCGTCGCGGCGATCTGCGGCGGCATGTGCTCGTGCGCGACTTGCCACGTGTACGTCGATCCGGAGTGGCTCGATAAGCTTCCGCCGGCGATGTCCGACGAGCGCGAGCTGCTGGCTGAGCTTGCCCATCACGAGCGCAACTCGCGTCTGTCGTGTCAGATCGAGTTCACGGACGCCCTCGCTGGATTGAAAGTGACGATTGCGCCCGATGAGTGACGCGTTGCGTCCCGGAGCACCATGCCCTGGCTACTGATAGTCCTTGCGATCGTCGCGGCAGCGGTGCTCGTGCGCATCTATTTGAAGCTGCGCGACATCCGCGCGGCGACCTCGCGCGAGGACTGGGATGCGAAGCAGATCGCGCTCTTGAGATCGAGGGGCTCCGATCCTTTTCAGCCCCACGATGTGGATTTCTTCTTCGGCTTGCCGAGCGAGGGCGCCTGCGAAAGCATGCGGCGGCAGCTCGAAGGCGAAGGATTCAGCGTCGATGTGAAGCCGGTGCCCGAGGGCGTAGATCAGGTGATGAGTCTGCATGCGCGCAAGGCGCTGCGCCTCTCCGTGCCGGACATGCAGGAGCTCAGCCGCCGATTCGGTGAGCTCGCGCGCACGCATGGCGGGCGCTACGACGGCTGGACCGCGGGCATCGTGCCGCGGGGACCCGAGCGTTAGCGCCGCTCGGTCTGGCGGCGCACGGCCTCGGCCGCGGCGGCGATTGCAGCGGCATCGCCCAGGTACCGGTGACCGCGCGGCTGGAGCGCAGCGTCGAGCTCGTAGAGCAGCGGAACGCCCGTCGGGATGTTGAGCTCGACGATCTCCGCGTCCGACAGCCCGTCGAGCATCTTTACGAGCGCACGCAAGCTGTTGCCGTGAGCGACGACCAGCACGTTGCGTCCGGAGGCGAGGGCGGGCGCAATCCGCTCGCGCCAGTAAGGCAGGACTCGCCCGAGCGTATCCTTCAGCGATTCCGTAGCCGGCAGCAGCGCGGGGTCGACATCGGCATAACGGGGATCGAAGCGCGCATGGCGATCGTCGTCCTGCGCGAGCGGCGGCGGCGGCACGTCGTAGCTTCGTCTCCAGACCTTCACCTGCGCCTCTCCGTGCCGCTCGACCGTCTGCGCTTTGTTGAGACCCTGCAAAGCGCCGTAGTGGCGCTCGTTGAGCCGCCACGAGCGCTCGACCGGAATCCACATCCGGTCCATCTCGTCGAGCATGATCCACAAAGTACGGATCGCGCGCTTCAGCACCGAGGTGTAGGCGAGATCGATCGTGACCCGTTCCGCGAGGAGCTGCCGTCCCGCGCTCGCCGCCTCGGTCCGTCCGAGCTCCGACAGATCGACATCTGTCCAGCCGGTGAAGAGATTCTCCACGTTCCAGATGCTCTGGCCGTGGCGCACGAGGACGAGCTTGCCGGTCACTTCGACTTACTCTTGCGGAGCGCGGGGCGCGCGGCCGCCATCATACGGCGGCAGGCGGTTGTCCGCGCGCCCGGGCGCGAATACGATGGGCGCAGACGCAGAGGTAGCAGCTCATGAGCAACGACGGGTTCGATCAGCGCCTGCTGGCGCGCGTGACCGAGGTCATCCAGGCGGACATCTCCCGCGGGCTCTATCACGGAGCGGTGCTCCGCGCGGCGCGCGGGGGCAAGGTGGGGCTCGATATCGCGATCGGCGCCGCCGACGCCAAGCAGGCGAAGCCGCTCCGCCGCGAATCGGTCTTCAGCATCTTCTCGGTGACGAAGGCGTTCACGAACGTGCTCACGCTGCGCGCGATCGAGCTCGGACAATTCGCGCTCACGAGCAGCATCTCGGAGGTGATTCCGGAGTTCTCCGGCCACGGTCGGGAGAAGATTCAGATATGGCATCTGCTCTCGCATCAGGCGGGCTTTCCCATCATCTTCGAGGTGAAGCCCGGCTGGTACATCGACCGCTTCGACGAGGTCGTCGCCGACACGATCGAGGTCGTCAAGCCGGTCGATCCGCCGTGCGCGAAGGTGTCGTATTCGCCGCTCGTGAACCACGTGCTGCTCGGTGAGGCCGTGCGGCGCACCGACCCGAAACGACGCTCCTATCGCGCGATCGTCCAGGAGGAGATTCTCGATCCGCTCGGCATGCGCGACACTTCGGTCGGACTGAGAGCCGACCTTCGCGAGCGCAAAGTGGTGCCGGATTTCCGCGGCAACTATCCGATCGGTCACCGCGGCCACAGCAACCTGGGGCCGAACGGCGCGTTCGAGGAGGAGCACGCGGAGATGCCTTGGGTCGGCATCGTCTCGACGGTTCCGGACATGTTCCGCTTTGCGGAGATGCTGCGCCGGGACGGCGAGCTCGATGGGCGGCGCATTCTCTCGCCCGCGATCCTCGAGATCTCGCGGCGCAACTGGACCGGCGACAAGCCGAACGAGCTCGAGATGCAGCGCCGCCGCGATCTCGGCTGGGAGGTCGCGCCGGCGACGATCGGCCTCGGGTTCGCGATGCGTGGCACGGCGCTGTGCCACCACCTCTTCGGTACGCTCGCCTCTGCCGGTACGTTCGGCAATTACGGCGCCGGCACGACGCTGTTCTGGGTCGACCCGGAACGCGATCTCACCTTCGTTTGCCTCTCTGCCGGCGTCATGGAGAGCAATGCGAACGTCGAGCGCTTCCAGCGGCTCTCCGACATCGTGATCAGCGCCTGCGTCTAATCTGCGAGCTTGCGGACCGATTCGAGCGCGACGGTGAGCGTCGCGAAATCCGCATCCCCCGCGGCGCGCATCTCCGCGAGCGTCTGTTGCCAGCGGGCGAGCGGCTCGGCGCGGGTTTCGCACCACGCCGTGACTCGCGCCGAAGCGCTCCCGCCTGCCGGTGCGCGCAGGGCCTGATCGGCGATGAGTCGATGTGCCCGCTGCACCCGCTCACGCAGCTCGGTGCGCGCAACCGCCTGCCAGGCCCCATCGACAGGCAGATGCTCGATACGATCGCGCAGCCAGTCGAGACCGATGCGCGCGCCGGCTTCGAAATAGACTCGCGCGACGTCGCGGACGGATGCCGTACGGCGTCGGGCGGATGCCCCGCGCTCGGAGGCGATGGCCACGATGTCGAGCGCTGCATTGAGCGCATCGAGGCTCGCGACCCGCTCGGCGACCGCGGGCGGAACGCCCGCCGTGACGTATTGCGAGCGCGCGGCTTCGAAACGCTGATGCGGCAGACCCGCTAACGAGCCCGCGATATGCCCCGCGAGCTCGCGCACGCCGCCGTGCAGCTCGGCCACGGCTTGATCGATCGCGAGCGGCCGGCGTGCCGAGGCGAGCAGCGAGTAGGTCACGTGGCGCAGCAGGCGGATCGTCTCGTACATCATGGCGTACTGCAGCTTCGCCGGTACGCGGTTGTCGAGCGCCTCGATCTCGCCCCAGAGCCGCCTCATGTCGAAAATTTCCCGAGCCGCCGTGTAGGCGCGCGCGATCCGGGCGGGCTCCGCGCCCGTATCCTCCTCGGCGCGCAGCACGAATGCGGGACCCATGCGGTTGACGAGACTGTTGGTGGTCGCCGTCACGATGATCTCGCGCCGCAGGCGGTGACGCCGGATGGCCGCCGCAAAGCGGCGGCGGATCGGCGGCGGGAAATAGCGCTCGAGCTCGTGCGAGAGATAGGGATCCTCAGGCACGTCCGAGTCGAGCAGATGATGGCTCAGCCAGATCTTGCTGTAGGAGAGCACGACCGCGAGCTCGGGCCGCGTGAGGCCGAGTCCCGCCTTGCGGCGCTCGGCGAGCGCCTCGTCTTCGGGCAGGAACTCGATCGCACGCGCGAGATCGCCCGAACGCTCGAGCAGACGGATCAGATGTTGGTACTCCGCCAAACGCTCGGCGGCGTGCAGCTCGATGATGCTGAGCGCCTGGCTCTGCAGGTAGTTGTTCCGCAGGACGAGCGCTGCAACCTCGGATGTCTGGCTCGCGAGCAGCCGGTCGCGGTCGTACGCCCGCAGCCTCCCCGCGGCGACTTCGGGATTGAGCAGGATCTTGATGTTCACCTCCACATCGGAAGTGTTGACGCCTGCGGAGTTGTCGATGAAGTCCGTATTGAGCCGACCGCCGGCAAGCGCGTACTCGATGCGGCCGCGCTGGGAGAAGCCGAGATTGCCTCCCTCGCCGACGACTTTCGCTCGCAGGTCCGCGCCGTTCACGCGCAGCGCATCGTTCGTGCGGTCGCCGACCTCGAGGTTCGATTCGGCCGACGCTTTCACGTACGTGCCGATTCCGCCGTTCCAGAGAAGGTCCACCGGCATCCGCAGGATGGCGCGGATCACATCCTGCGGCGTCGCCGAGGCGGCGGACAGCGCAAGCATGCTCTGCGCCTCGCGCGAAAGGGCGAGCGTCTTCGCCGAGCGTGAATAGATGCCACCGCCGCGAGAGATGCGGCGCCGGTCGTAGTCATCCCACGTCGATCGGGGCAGCTTGAACAGGCGTTCGCGCTCGGCGTACGCCGCGCGCGCATCGGGCGCGGGATCGAGGAAGATGTGCTGGTGATTGAAAGCGGCCTTGAGCAGAATGTGTCGCGACTGCAGCATGCCGTTGCCGAAGACATCGCCGGACATGTCGCCGATGCCGGCCACCGTGAAATCCATGCGCTGGATATCGAGGCCGAGCTCGCGGAAGTGGCGCTTGACGCACTCCCATGCGCCGCGCGCGGTGATTCCCATCCGCTTGTGATCGTAGCCGGCCGAGCCTCCGGAGGCGAACGCATCGCCGAGCCAGAAGCGGTACTCGCGCGAGATGGCGTTCGCGGTGTCGGAGAACGTCGCGGTCCCCTTGTCAGCGGCGACGACCAGATAGGGGTCCGGTCCGTCGCGGCGAACGAGGAGCGGCGGGGGAACGATCCGGCCGGCCACCAAATTGTCGGTGAGGTCGAGCAGTCCGCGCATGAAGGTCTGGTAGCAGGCGATGACCTCCCGCTGCAGCTCGGCGCCGCCCGCCGCGGGGGTGCGCTTCACGATGAAGCCGCCCTTCGCGCCCATCGGCACGATGACCGTGTTCTTCACGTTCTGAGCCTTCATCAGGCCGAGAACCTCCGTGCGGAAGTCCTCGCGGCGGTCCGACCAGCGGATACCGCCGCGCGCGACGTACGCCATGCGCAGATGCACCGCCTCAACGCGGGGGCTGTATACGAAGACCTCGAATTTGGGTCGCGGCAGCGGCAGGTCGGGGATGCTCTGCGGATCGAGCTTGAATGCGAGGTAGGGCTTCGGCGACCCGTCCGCGGCTGTTTGATAGAAATTGGTCCGCAGCGTCGCGCGCACGAGCGCGAGGTACGCTCTCAAGATCCGATCCTCGTCTAGGCTCTTGACCGCATCGAGCGAGCGGCGGATCGAGGCCGCGAGCCGCTCCGCTTTCGCGCGCGCTCCGTGCCGCTGACCGGGATCGAGGGAGAGAGCGAAAAGTCGCACGAGATTGCGCGCGATCGTCGAGTTCGCGGCGAGCGCCCGCTCCATGTAGGCCTGGCTGAATGCCACGCCCGTCTGCAGCAGATAGCGGCAGTAGGCGCGCAGCACGGTGATCTCGCGCGCATCGAGCCCCGCGCCGAGCAGCAGCCGATTGAAGCCGTCGTTCTCGACCTGTGCGCACCAGACCGCGATGAAGCCTTCGCGGAATTTGGGCTCGATGCGCTCGATGTCGATGCGCGCTCCGTCGCGGTGCTCGAGCTCGAAGTCCTGAATCCATGCAGGGGCCGGGCCGCTTTCGCGTGCGCCTGCCGATTCCGAGGGGCTCCACGCGAGCTGATAGGGGTGCTCGGCGATCACGCGCAGCCCAAAGTTCTCCATCATCGGCAGAATGTCCGAAATCGGCACCGGATCGCCCGCCTTCACGATCTTCAGGTGCACCCGCTCGGCGCGCTGGCGCGAGGGGCGGTGCAGGCTCAGGCGCAGCGTCTGCGGGTCGTCCTCGAGCGCCTCGAGATCGGAGATGTCGGCGAGCGCTTCGCGAGGCTCGACATCGTCGCGGTACGCCGCGGGGAAAACCTGCATGTAGCGCTGCGTTGCCGCGAGCGCCGCGCTCTCATCCATGCCCTTGGCGAGCTCGGCGCGCAGCCGATCGGCCCAGGTCGTCGCGGCCGCGGCGATCTCGCGCTCGATGGCGGCCGCATCGATTCGATCGTGCGCAGCGGGCGCCGTGCGCACCACGACGTGCAGCCGCGCGAGTGTCGATTCGGACAGCTGCACCTGAGTCTCGATTTCGGTTCCGTGCAACTCGCGGCGCAGGATCGCCTCGATCCGGGTCCGCACGTCCGTGCTGTAACGGTCGCGCGGTACGTATACCAGACAGGAGTAGAAGCGCTCGAAGCTGTCGCGACGCAGGAACAGACGCACGAGAGCGCGTTCGTAGAGATTCACCGTGCCGCGTACGATCTCCTCGAGCTCGCGGACGGTCGCCTGGAACAGCTCATCGCGCGGGAAAGTCTCGAGCGCGTGCATCACCGCCTTTGCATCGTGACTGTCGGGCGCGAGACCGAAGCGCTGCACCACCTCGTCGACCTTGCGCGCGAGGAGGGGAATCTCGCGCGGGCTGCGGTGATAGACCGAGGACGTCCAGAGCCCGAGGAACCGATGCTCGCCGGTCACCTCGCCCGCAGCGTCGAACGTCTTCACGCCGACATAGTCGAGATACGTCGCACGATGCACGGTCGCGACGGAGTTCGCTTTGGTGACGATGATCGGCTCGACAGTACGCGCACGGCGGCGCAGCTCCCCGGTTAGGGCGAGCGGCGCCGGCGCTTCATGGCCCGGGCGCGGGGCGCGCAGGATGCCGAGCCCCGAGTCGCGTTGGGGGACGAGCCTGTCGCGCCGACTGCCGCGCCGCAGGCGGTATTGCCGATAGCCGAGGAAGGTGAAGTGATCATCGGCCATCCACTCGAGGAGCGCGCGGGCATCCGGTGACTCGATCGCGGAGGCGACCGTGCGGGCCGTATCGAGCATCCGCGCCCAGTCCACCACGGCGAGGCGAACATCCTCGAGCGTTGCGAGCAGGCGCCGCTCGATCGCGCGCATCGCCTGCGGATCGAGCTGGCGATCGATCTCGTACAGCTGCCACGATTCGACCCTGCGCGTTCGCCCGGCGTTTGCATTGTTCAAGGGGGGCTGGTCGGCCAGGTGCGCGGCCACGATCCGTCCCTGCCTGCCGCGCTCGACGGCGAGGACCGGATGCACGATGAGATGGATTCCGATTGCAGCCCGGTTGAATACGATGCTGAGGGAGTCCACCAGAAAGGGCATGTCGCTCACGATGACTTCGACGAGCGTGTGGGGCGAGGAGAACCCCTCCCGCTCCGCCTCGGGCGAGAACACGTGCACGAACGGTCGGCCGGCGCGCCACGATCGCCCGCGTCCGAGATGATCGAGCGCCACCGATGCGAGGTAGTGCGGGTCGCGCACGGCGAGGTCCTGCTCAGCGACACCGTGGTAATACGCGCGCAGAAACTCCTCGGCGAGCGGTGTGAGCCGGCGGGGCTTGGCCGCGCCGCGGGCCGCGGCGACGATCTTCTCTATCAACCGAAGGCGCTCGGCAGGGACGTTCTGGCTCATTGGCTTCTCGCCTCCCGCATCAGGGCCGATGCTCGCGCGCGAGATACTCGTTGCTCTGCATCTCGATCAGCCGGCTCGAAGTGCGGCGGAACTCGAATGCGAGGCGCTCGCCCCGGTAGAGCGCCGCAGGCGGTGCCGCGGCCGATACGATCAGATGCACATTGCGGTCGTACAGCTCGTCGACGAGTTCGATGAAGCGTCGCGCCTCGTTCTCGTGCAGCACATCGAGAACCGGCACGTTCGAGAGAACGACCGATCCGAACTCGCGTGCGATCTCAATATAATCCCGGGTGCTGCGCGGTCCGGCGCAGAGCGCATCGAAATCGAACCACACCGCCGAGTCGCTGCGCCTCACGACGGAGATGCTTCGTCCCTCGATCTCGATCGAGCCGGCCCCGCCCGCGCCGTAGTCCGCGAGCGCACCGAACAACCGGTCGAGCCGTGCGCCGGTGTCGGGCGCGCCGGAATCGAGATAGGTGCCCGCTTGCGCGAGGCGCCTCAGGCGGTAGTCCATGGCGCCCGCAACTTCGATCACGGTCGTATGGCGCTCGATGAGCTCGATCGCGGGGACGAAGCGCTCGCGCTGCAGGCCGTCGCGGTACAGCTCGGAGGGCTTCAAATTCGAGGTCGCAACGAGCGCCACGCCGCGCCGCAGGAGTCCGGCGAGCAGACCGCCGAGAATCATCGCATCCGCGATATCGGTGACGGCGAGCTCATCGAAGCACAGTACGCGGACGTTCTCCGCAATGCGCTCGGCGATGATATCGAGCGGATCGGCGCGCTCGCCGATCGCGCGCAGCGCCGCGTGCGCATCGTGCATGAAGCGGTGAAAGTGGCGCCGGCGCGCCTCCTCGAAGGGCAAGCTTTGAAAAAACAGATCCATCAGCCAGGTCTTGCCGCGACCGACGCCTCCCCAGAGGTAGACGCCCCGCTCGGGCGCGGCCCGCGAGCTGCGGCGCATGCGAAAGAGGCGCCCCGGCCGCTCATGCGCCGCGATCAGCCGCGCGCGCAGCTCGTTCAAACACTCGAGCGCGGCGAGCTGCGCCGGGTCGGATTGAAACCCGCGCGCGGCGAGCGCGCGCGCATACAGCTCGTGCAGGTCGGGAGCGGCCGCAGGGGTGTCCATCAAAGCGACTGGTAGTTCGGCCCGGAGCCGCCCTCGGGCGGGGTCCAGTCGATGATCTCGTAGGGGTCTTTGATATCGCACGCTTTGCAGTGAACGCAGTTCGCGGCGTTCACCTGCAGGCGCCGGCCGCCTGCGTCTTCGACCATCTCGTACACGGCGGCCGGGCAGAACCGCTCACACGGGTTGCCGAACTCGCGGGTGCACCGCTCGACACAGATGCTGGGATCCAGGATCTTCAAGTGCGCGGGCTGGCGCTCGTCGTGCGTCGTGGCCGCGAAGAACACCGACGCGAGGCGGTCGCGCGGCGGCAGCGTGCGCTCGACCCAGCCGCGCTCGGGGGACTCGCCGTCGGACAGATATTCGAGCCGCGCATAATCCGGCACGCGATTGCGCAGTGTCCAGGGCGTGTGTCCGCGAGCGACGACCTCGAGCGCCGAATTCGCAAGTCCGAAGGCGAGGCCGCGCTTGAAGCCCGGCTTGAAGTTGCGCACGGCCCGAAGCTCCTGGCCCCCTGCCGAGGCGCGCCAGCGCGCATCGAATCCTTCCGGGGAGCCGGTCTCGGCGAGCTGCTCGGCTGCGAGCATGCCGGACCGAATGGCCTGGTGGATGCCTTTGATCTTCGGCACGTTCACACCGCCCCCCGCATCACCGATCAACACGGCGCCCGGCATCTCGAGTCGCGGGATGGATTGCCACCCGCCCGCGGCGATCGTGCGCGCCCCCGCCGAGATGATCTCACCGCCCTCGAGGAGCGGCTTGACCGAGGGATGATGCTTGAACTGCTGAAAAGCTTCGAAAGGGGCGAGGCGCGGGTCCTCGTAGTCGAGCCCGACCACGAAGCCGACGTACACTCGCTCTGCGTCGAGGTGATAGATGAAGCTGCCGCCGTAGGTGCGAGAATCGAGCGGCCAGCCGAAGGTGTGCTGGATGAGTCCCGGCTCCGCGCGGCCCTCCGGCAGCTGCCACAGCTCTTTGAGGCCGAGTGCGTAGGTCTGCGGGCACGCGCGCTCCTCGAGTGCGAAGCGGCGGATGAGCTGCTTGGCGAGGCTTCCGCGCGCGCCCTCGGCGACCACCGTCGTGCGTGCGTGCACGTCCGCGCCGGGCTGAAAGTGCGGTCCGGGCTCGCCGTTCTTCTCGAGCCCCATGTCGCCGAGGCGCACGCCGCAAACTCGCTCGCCGGCATCGTAGAGCGGCGCTGCCGCGGCGAATCCCGGGAATACATCGACGCCGAGCGCCTCGGCCTTGCGGGCGAGCCACGCGACGAGCAGGCCGAGCGAGACGATGAAGTTGCCTCGGTTGTGGAGCTGCGGAGGCACGGGCAAGGGAAAGCTGCGCGCTCGGGTGAGCAGGCGGAACTCGTCGCGTTTGGCCGGCACGCAGATGGCGGGCGGGCTCGAGCGCCATTCGGGCGCGAGCGCATCGAGCGGAGCGGGCTCCATCACGGCGCCCGAGAGCGCGTGCGCTCCGACGGACGCGCCTTTCTCGAGCAGGCAGACGGTGAGGTCGGGTTTGAGCTGTTTGAGACGGATGGCGCACGCGAGGCCGCCGGGGCCCGCGCCGACGATCGCCACGTCGTATTCCATCACGTCGCGTTCGGGACTCGCACTCACTCTGGTCTCACTCATGGCAGGGTCGCCGGAGCATATCCGACGACTCCTACATACGAAATACGCCGTAGCGCTCGGGCTCGGGCTCGGGGCCGCGGATCGCGAGGTCCAGCGCGAGGCCGAGCACGCGCCGCGTGTCGAGCGGATCTATCACGCCGTCGTCCCACAGGCGAGCCGTCGCGTAGTAGGGATGTCCCTGCGATTCGTACTGCGCGCGGATCTCCTGCATGAACGCCTGCTGCTCGCCCTCCCAGGACTCACTGCGCGCCCGCGAGCTGTCGCGGCGCACGGTTGCGAGCACTTGCGCGGCCTGCTCGCCGCCCATGACCGAGATGCGCGCGTTCGGCCACATCCACAGAAAGCGCGCGCCGTAGGCACGGCCGCACATTGCATAGTTGCCCGCTCCGAAGGAGCCGCCGACGATCACCGTGAGCTTCGGAACCGTCGCGCACGCGACGGCGGTCACCATTTTCGCGCCGTCTTTCGCGATGCCGGCACGCTCGTAGCGGCTGCCCACCATGAAGCCGGTGATGTTCTGCAGGAACAGCAGCGGGACGCGCCGGCGGTTCGCGAGCTGGACGAAGTGCGCTCCCTTCAACGCGGACTCGGAGAACAGGATGCCGTTGTTCGCGACGATCGCGACGGGGCAGCCCGTGACGTGCGCAAAGCCGCACACGAGCGTCGCTCCGTATTCGGATTTGAACTCGTGGAACTCCGAGGCATCGACGAGTCGCGCGATGATCTCGCGGATGTCGTAGGGCTGGCGCGTGTCCGCCGGAACGATCCCATAGAGCTCGGAGCCCTCGAGGACGGGCTCGCGCGACTCGGCGCATTCGAGCCAGCTGTTGCGCGCGCGCGCAAGCGTGGCAAGCGCCGAGCGGGCGAGCGCGAGCGCATGAGCATCGTCCTCCGCGAGATGGTCGGCGACACCTGAGAGGCGCGCATGGACCTCCCCTCCACCGAGCGTCTCCGCGTCCACTTCCTCGCCGGTCGCCGCCTTCACGAGCGGTGGGCCGCCGAGAAAGATCGTACCCTGTCCGCGCACGATGATCGTCTCATCGGACATCGCGGGCACGTACGCGCCGCCGGCCGTGCAGCTGCCGAGCACGACGGCGATCTGAGCGATGCCGCGGGCGGAGAGGCGCGCCTGATTGAAGAAGATGCGCCCGAAGTGATCTTTGTCGGGGAAAACCTCGTCCTGCAGGGGCAGGTAGGCGCCGCCGGAGTCGACCAGATAGACGCAGGGCAGCTCGTGCTCGAGCGCGATCTCCTGCGCCCGCAGATGCTTCTTCACCGTGATCGGAAAGTAGGTTCCGCCCTTGACGGTCGCATCGTTCGCAATGACGACCGCTTCGCGTCCGGCCACGCGGCCGATGCCGGTGATGAGACCCGCGGCGGGCGCCTGGTCCTCATAAAGCCCGCTCGCCGCGAGCGCGGAGAGCTCGAGAAATGGCGAGCCGGGGTCGAGCAGGCGATCGATGCGATCCCGCGGCAGCAACTTCCCTCGGGAGGTATGCCGGCGGCGAGCCTCCTCGCCCCCACCGAGGCTCGTACGCGCAATCCGCGCGCGCAGATCGGCGACCAGGGCGCTCATGTGTTCGGCGTTTGTCCGAAAGGGCTCGCTCGCCGGCTCGATGCGCGTGCCGATACGCGTACCGATCCGCGTGCCGATGCTCGGCATCAGACGGTCTCGATGGCGAGCGCCACCGCCTCGCCCCCACCGATGCAAAGCGACGCAATCCCGCGCAGCGGGCGGCGGCTGCCGAGTGCCACGGCGCGCCGCCGCAGAGCGTGCACGAGCGTCACGAGAATGCGCGCGCCGGTCGCCCCGATCGGGTGGCCGAGCGCGCAGGCCCCGCCATTCACATTGACGCGGGCCGGATCGAGCTCGAGATCGTGCAGCGCCGCCATGGCGACCGCCGCGAAGGCCTCGTTGATCTCGTAGAGCTCCACCTCGCGCGCCGCCCAGCCGAGCTTTGCGAGAAGCTTATGGATGGCGGCGCTCGGGGCCGTCGTGAACCACTCGGGCTCCTGAGCGTGGCTCGCGTAGCCCACGATGCGGGCAAGCGGCTTCAACTCGCGGCGGCTCACGGCCTGTCCGCTCGCGACGATCACCGCGGCAGCGCCATCGGAGATCGAGGAGGAGCTCGCGGCGGTGACCGTTCCGTCCTTCCCGAATGCTGGCTTGAGCGAGGGTATCCGGCTCACATCGCAGGTGCCCGGTGTCTCGTCCTCGCGTACGGCGATCTCGCCCTTGCGAGTCCTTACGACGACTGGCGTCGTCTCCGCCGCGAAGTCGCCGTCGCGCAGGGCCCGCAGCGCGCGTGTCACCGACTCGGCCGCGTAAGCATCCTGCGCGGCGCGCGTGAAGCCGTATCTGCGGGCGGTCGCATCGGCGAAGCAGCCCATGAGCTCCCCGTCGAAGGGGCTCTTCAGCCCATCGTGCAGCATGTGATCGAGCAGCTCGACGTTGCCCATGCGCAAGCCGGCGCGGGCTTTCGGCAGCAGATACGGCGCGTTGCTCATCGATTCGAGCCCGCCGGCGACGGCAATCTCGATGTCTCCGATCCTCAACTGGTCCGCCGCCATCATGACGGCCTTCAAACCGGAGCCGCACATTTTGTTGAGAGTGGTCGCGGGAACGCCCGGCGGAATGCCGGCTGCGAGGGCGGCCTGGCGGGCGGGCGCCTGACCGAGGCCCGCCGAGAGCACGCAGCCGAGCACGACCTCCTCGATCTCCGCGGGTTCGAGGCCCGAATCGGCGAGCGCCGCACGGCATGCGGCGGCGCCGAGCTGCGGGGCGGAAAGCGGCGCGAGCGCGCCGAGGAAGGCGCCGATCGGCGTGCGCCGCGCAGCAACGATGAAGATGGAATCGGACATGGCTCCTCCTTTACCCGATGCTCGCCCGCCCCGCCGCGATCGGTACAAGCTCACCTGCCGCGAGCCCTCTCTCGAATAGATCGATGAACCGGCCCGCGATCTCATCGGGCGACAGCGACTCGCCCGCTCGGTACCAGTGGCCGATGCCGTTCAGCGCGCCGGCGAGCGCAAACGCCGCCATCTTCGGATCGCACTCCCGCAGCGAGCCGTCCTCGATCCCCTCGCTGATGAAGCGGCGCAGCCCCTGATCGATGGCGGATTTCATAGTCTTGAGACGCCTGGCGACCGGCGCGGAGAGATCGTGATCTTCGACGCGCACCATGCACCAGCCGAAATCCGATGCCATTACCTCGGCGTAGCGCCGCGCGATGGCGGCGAGCTTCTCGCGGCCGCAGCCCGCGCCGTCCGCGAGCTCGTCCATCGCGGCGGCGATGCGGCCGA
Organism: Steroidobacteraceae bacterium; assembly: GCA_035606175.1. Classification (GTDB taxonomy): domain Bacteria; phylum Pseudomonadota; class Gammaproteobacteria; order Steroidobacterales; family Steroidobacteraceae; genus JASHUC01. Next base: position 50,555 of record DATNFW010000064.1, read on the forward strand.
TACCGATGCGGAAGCACTCGAAGATGAGCTGCTCCTTGCCGGCGACATAGTAATAGATCGTGGGCTTGGTGACGTTGAGGAACGCGGCGATGTCATCGAGCGTCGTCGCGTGCACGCCGCGCCTGCGGAAGGCGCGCGCCGCGGCCGCGATCACCGCATCGCGCTTGTCCTGCCGTGCCCGCGCTCGCTCGTGCGCAGGCTTCCAGGGGGACTTTTGACCACGCTGGGCGCGCCGGTCTAAACTCATGAGTACGAATACTACCATAGAGTAACTTTCGCGGGAGCCGGGCCGTGGAGCGAGCGCGAGTCGAGCCGTCGGTGAGTGAGAACGTGCGGGCCGAGATGCCGGGTGCCGAACGGCCGCTGCGCTTCGTCACGGCCGCGTCGCTCTTCGACGGCCACGACGCGGCGATCAATATGGTGCGCCGGCTCCTGCAGGCGCACGGCGCGGAGGTCGTGCATCTCGGCCACAACCGCAGCGTCGCGGAGGTCGTCTCCGCGGCGATTCAGGAGGATGCCGACGCCGTCGCCGTGAGCTCCTACCAGGGCGGTCACAACGAGTACTTCAGCTATCTGATCGATATGCTGCGCGAGCGCGGCTGCGCCCATATCCGCGTGCTCGTCGGCGGCGGCGGCACGATCGCGCCTCAAGAGATTGCCGCGCTCGAGCGCTACGGCGTCGCGAAGGTCTACACGCCCGAGGATGGGCGGCGGCTCGGGCTCGACGGAATGATCGAGGACGTATTCGCCCGCGTTCGCGCGAGCTCGAGGCCGGCGTACGTTCCGGGAGCGCTGACGGCGGCAGACCCCGCCCATCTCTCGCGAGCCATCTCCATCCTCGAGACCGCGCAGCCCGGGGACCCGCAGGCAGAGCAGATCCGGCGCGACATTGCCGAGGCCCGGCGCGCGCGAGGCGAGGGTGTGTCCCCCGTGGTGGGGATCACGGGCACGGGCGGGGCGGGCAAGTCGAGTCTGCTCGATGAGCTGCTCGCCCGCTTCGTGCGTGCGTTTCCCGAGCGCCGGATCGCCGTCGTCGCGATGGACCCGACCCGGCGGCGAAGCGGAGGCGCCCTTCTCGGGGACCGCATCCGCATGAACAGTCTGTCGAGCGAGGCGATCTTCATGCGCTCGCTCGCGACGCGGCGCCGGCACCTCGCGACTTCCGCCGTGCTGCACGAGATCGTCGCCCTTTATCAGGCGGCAGGATTCGATCTGGTGTTCATCGAGACCGCGGGCATCGGACAGTCGGACTCGGAGGTCGTCGACCTCGCCGACCTGTCCCTCTACGTGATGACGGCCGAGTACGGGGCGGCAAGCCAGCTCGAAAAGATCGACATGCTCGATTTCGCCGATCTGATCGTGCTCAACAAGAGCGAGAAGCGCGGCGCGGAGGACAGTCTGCGGGATGTGCGCAAGCAGTGGAGGCGCAATCACCCCGAGTCGGCATCGGTGCCCGATTCGACGGCTCCGGTCTTCGCGACGACGGCGAGCCGTTTCAACGATCCCGGGATCAATCGGCTCTTTGCGGCGCTCTGCGGCGCGCTCGATTCGCTCGGGACGGCCGCAAGCTCGTGGGTACCACCGGGGCCACCGCCGCAACAGTCCGCCGCTGCAGGTGTGGCCGTGGCCGCCGCCGCGGCCGACGGCCGGCGCGAGGCGCTGATTCCGGGCTCGCGCGTGCGTTATCTCGCCGAGATTGCCGAGCAGGGGCGAGCAGAGCGCGCGCGCATCGAGCGGCAAGCCGACGCGGCGCACCGTGCGTGCGGACTGTACGAAGCATTGAAGGCGCTCGGGCAGGCGGGTCTTCCGGCGCCGCTCGAGCGCTGCGCGGCATTGCCGGGTGGCGAGCCGCAGCCGGGCACCGCCGATTCGGGACACCGCTCGCTGATCGCGGCGTACCACGCGGCGCTCGATGAGCTCGGCGCCGAGGCCGCTGCGCTCCTTAAAGCCTGGCCCGCGCGGGCCGCGGCCGCTGCCGCGGAAACCTATTCATACCAGGTGCGCGGCCACGCAGTGACGGGCGATAACTACACCGAGACGCTCTCGCACCTCAAGGTCCCCAAGCTCGCACTCCCGCAGCTCACCGACTGGGGCGAGCGTCTGCGCTTCCTCGCGCTCGAGAATCTGCCGGGCAGCTATCCCTACACGGGCGGCGTGTACCCGTACCGGCGCGAGGCGGAGGAGCCGACGCGCATGTTCGCGGGCGAGGGCTCGCCCGAGCGCACCAACCTGCGCTTTCACTACCTCGCGCGCGGGCGCGCGGCGGCGCGGCTCTCGACCGCGTTCGACTCGACGACTCTCTACGGCGAGGACCCCGACACGCGGCCGGACGTGTACGGGCGCACGGGAAACTCGGGCGTGTCGATCGCAACACTCGACGACATGAAGAAGCTTTATTCGGGTTTCGGTCTCACCGCGCCGACCACCTCCGTCTCGATGACCATCAACGGACCCGCGCCGATGATCCTCGCCATGTTCATGAACACGGCAATCGATCAGCGTGTGGAGCGGCATTTGAAGGAGACCGGGCGCTGGAGCGAGGCGCAGGGCCGCATCGCCGCGCAGATCGAGGAGTCGGCCGCACGAGGGATCCCGCCGCCGCGGTACGCCGGCGAGCGCCCCGCGGGGCACGACGGCGGCGGACTCGGGCTGCTCGGCGTCGCGGGCGATGAGCTGTTGGATGCCGCGACTTACGAGCGGATCAAGGCGGAGACGCTCTCGGCCGTGCGCGGCACGGTGCAAGCGGACATCCTCAAGGAGGATCAGGCGCAGAACACGTGCATCTTCTCGACGGAGTTCGCCCTGCGGATGATGGGGGACGTGCAGGAGTATTTCATCGCGCAGCGCATCCGCAACTTCTACTCCGTCTCGGTTTCCGGCTACCACATCGCCGAGGCGGGCGCGAATCCCGTCTCGCAGCTCGCCTTCACACTCGCGAACGGCTTCACCCTGGTCGAGTACTATCTCGCCCGCGGCATGCGGATCGACGATTTCGCGCCGAACCTGTCGTTCTTCTTCTCGAACGGCATGGACCCCGAGTATGCGGTCATCGGTCGCGTCGCACGGCGCGTCTGGGCGCGCGCGATGCGTCATCTCTATCACGCGGGCCCGCGCAGCCAGATGCTGAAGTACCACGTGCAGACCTCGGGACGAAGCCTGCATGCGCGCGAGATCGCGTTCAACGACATCCGTACGACGCTGCAGGCCCTGTACGCGCTCTTCGACAACTGCAACAGCCTGCACACCAATGCCTACGACGAGGCGCTCACGACGCCGACGGAGGAGAGCGTGCGGCGCGCCGTCGCCATCCAGCTCATCATCAATCGCGAGCTCGGTCTCAATTTCATCCAGAATCCGTGGCAGGGCTCCTTCGCGCTCGAGTATCTGACCGACCTCGTCGAGGAGGCGGTCTATCGCGAGCTCGAGGCGCTCTCCGAGCGAGGCGGCGTGCTCGGGGCGATGGAAACGATGTATCAGCGCGGCAAGATCCAGGAAGAGTCGCTCAACTACGAACGCCGCAAGCATGACGGGAGCTTGCCGATCGTCGGCATCAATACCTTCCTCTCCGGCGAGAGCTCGGTTGCCGAGCATGCGACCGCGCAGCTCATCCGCTCGACCGACGAGGAGAAGCGCGCGCAGGTAGCGGCGGTCCGCGCTTTCCAGGCACGCAATGCAGAGCGGGCGCCGCTCGCGCTCGAGCGGCTGAGACAGACGGCGATGCGCGGCGGGAACGTGTTCGCGGAATTGATGGAAGCGGTGAAGTGCTGCTCGCTCGGTCAGATCACGCATGCGCTGTACGGCG
>DATNFW010000065.1:0-92956 GCA_035606175.1 Steroidobacteraceae bacterium
GCCGTCGCAGCCTCCCTCGCGCGCAGGGCCCGAGATCTCCTGATGGGGGGAGTGACGCTCGCGATCTACGCGGGCGTGCGCGCGCTTTGCGCGAGCCGGCAGCGCGCGCTCAGCGCCAGCCGTTAGCGCTCCAGGGCAAGCCGCGATGCGCGCTCAACGCCGGCCGCTAGCACGCCCTCATCGCGAGCCCGCAGGGCACGCGGCGTGTCCCGTCCACACGCTCGGAATGTAGTAAGGCGCGTTGATGAAGTCGGCCTCTACGGAGCTGATCGCCCCGTTCGTGATCTTGAAGACCTCGAGCCCGGCCCAGGTCTGCGGTTCGCGGAACACGGACTTCGTCTGCCGTCCGTCGGTCAGCTTGATCGTATCGAGAACGCCTTTGTGGTCGATGTACAGCCGCGCCATGACGAGACCGCGCGCCTCATCGACCAGGAAATAGTCGCGGCCCCGCACTCGATCGTTCGCGGCATACATGCCGAGCTTGAAGCCCTGCTCGCAGCCGCCGTCGGTCGCTTCCAGACCGTTCTCCAGGCGCAGGCAGTTCGGCGTGAAAACCGTCTTCACGGTGCCGTCGTTGTGCTGCAGCGTGTTGTAGTAGCCGTCGGCGAGCTTCACGAGCTCCGCGCGCGGCCGGCGCTCCGCGGGCGTCAGGAATGCCGCCATCTGCGGGTTATGGTGGAGGTGAACATCCTTTCCGAACACGACAGGCGGCGAGCTCACATAGCGGCGCGTCGCGAGCACATGCTCGATCTCGATGATCTTTCCCCCGCGGACCCTCAAGCGAATCGCGAGAAAGCCCGGCGTGTCCTTCTGCATGATCGAGGTGTAGATCCCGACCTCGCCCGTTACGGGATCGGAGAAGGTGAGCGCCGGCCCGACCTCCTCCGTCACCGTATCCCACGTGCCGTCGGGAAACTTGAGCATGACGTTGTTCTCGCTGAAGCGGACCGTGGAGGCGATCGGTGCAAGCGAGGGGTCGTGCTTCACATAGGCTGCGCGATATTGATCGCCGATCCGCTCGAGACAGGTGCGGCCGCAGCGCGTGCCGTGCCCGCCGGCGGCGTGCCCCGCAGTGCCGTGTCCGCCAGTGGCGCCCGCAGCCGCGGCCCCCTCCGCCGCAAACGCTGGGGTGGAACCGAGGATCCGGGGACCGGCCCATAGTGCGAGGGCGGCGAGGACGGCGCCGATCACCGCACTCCCGATGCCGCCGTGCACGCATCCACTGTCATCCGCGAAACGTCTCATCGCCGCACCCCCTCTTCGCTCGCCGTATTCTCGATATTGCCACGATTCCCCCGGCGCGGCACCGCGCCTACAATCGGGCGATGGTCGCCTTCACCCACGACACCGCCGCACAGGGATTCCTTGCACCGGACCGCTTCGAGTCGAACGTATACGACTGCGAGGTCATGGGCCACATCCCGCGCGACATGAATGGCGCATTCGTTCGTGTCGGCACGGAGTGGCTGTATCCGCCTCGATATGCGGACGATGCGATCTTCAATGCGGACGGCTTCGTCGGCCTGTTCCGCTTCAAAGACGGACTCGTCGATTTCAAGGGACGCTGGGTGCGCACGGTACGCTGGGAGAAGGACACGGCGGCCCACGCCCAGCTCTACGGGTACTACCGCAATCCCTTCACCGACGATCCGAGCATCCGTCAGGAGACCATCGAGCGTCCGTGGCTGCGCACGCTCGCAAACACGAACGTCATTGCGCACGCCGGCAAGCTCTTCGCCATGAAGGAGGACGGGCCGCCTTACGAGCTCGACCCGGCGACGCTCGCGACCCGCGGACCGATGAGCTTCGGCGGCAAATATCGCAGCCAGACCTTCAGCGCCCATCCCAAGATCGATCCGATCTCGGGCGAGATGATCTGCTACGGGTACGAGGCGACCGGGCTCGCGACGAACGATGTCTTCCTGTACACGGTCAGCGCTTCCGGCGAGATCACGCGCGAGGTGCGCTTCAAAGTCCCGTACGTGAGCATGATCCACGACATCGCGCTCACGCAGAAGCACATCGTGTTTCCCGTGTTTGCGTTCACGACCAGCCTCGAGCGGCTCAAGGCCGGTAAAATTCACTGGGCATGGGACGCGCACCTCCCCACGTACGTCGGCATCCTGCCCCGCGACGGTGAGGCGCGCGACATTCGGTGGTTCAAAGGTCCGACGCGCTCGATCGTGCACACATTCAACGCGCGCACGGAGGGCGGCAAGGTCGTCCTCGAATCCCCGGTCACGGAGACGAATCCATTTCCGTTCTTCCCGGCCGATCCCGGTAATGGCGATGCGCCCGCGGCGCGCCACGGTACGACGATCCGCCGCCACGTATTCGATCTCGACTCATCCAACGATGGCTACACGGAGGAGATCGTCACGCGCCAGCTCGTGAGCGGGCTCGGCCGCATCGACGATCGCTACATCTCGCTCCCGTATCGCTACGGGTATGCGGGCTTTGCCGACCCGGAGCGCCCGTTCGATGAGACGCGGGCGGGTAATCTTCGGGGCCGCGTGATGAACTGCTACGGCCGTTTCGATATGCGAACCGGGGTGAGGAGCGCGTATTTCGTGGGCGAGACGCACACCCTCAACGAGCCCGTCTTCGTGCCGCGCCGGCACGGCAGCCCCGAGGGAGATGGGTATCTGATCGGAGTGGCGAACAACTTTGCGGAGAGGCGCTCGGAGCTCGTCATCGCGGATGCGATGCATCTCGAGGCGGGGGACATCGGCCGGGTCATCCTGCCCTTCAGGCTCGGGCCGCAGGTGCACGGCAACTGGATACCCGAGGAGCGCCTGCCGAATGCCTAAAAGCCGAACGCCTAAGAGCCGTATGCCTGAAGACCGTATGGGTGACGGAGTGTCTCGACGCGACTTCGTGGGCGGTGTCGCATCGATGGTCGGGGCAGGCGTTGCACTGCCCGTGCTTGCCGGCCCCGCGCCACACGCGGCCGCCGGTACGTCGCGGGCGCGCGGGGCGGGATCCGGCCGCGCCGGGGCCGCCGAGGCCTCCGCCGCGTCCCCACCGGCGGCGATCGAGTTCCCACGAAACGCGCGCGGATTCAATCAACCGATGCGCTTCGAGGCGGACATCGGCGACTGCGAGGTGATCGGGAAGATACCGGCCGATTTCACCGGAGCGTACGTACGCGTCGGGCCGGAATTTTATTTCCCGCAGCGATACGCCGACGACGGCGTCGTCAACGGGGATGGGTATATCAACCTGTTCCGCTTCAAGAACGGCATCGTGAGCTACCGCAGCCGCTGGGTGCGAACGCTGCGCTGGGAGAACGACCGCAAGGCTCATCGGCAACTCTACGGCAAGTACCGCAACCCGTTCACGGACGATCCCACGATCCGCGAGGAGACGATCGCACGGCCTTATCTACGCACGACGGCGAACACGCACACACTCGCCTTTGCGGGCAAGCTCTTCGCAATCAAAGAAGACGCGCTGCCTTGCGAGATGAATCCGCGCACCCTCGAGACTCTCGGGCCTTACGACTTTCGCGGCGAGTACGACAGTCAGACTTTCTCCGCTCATAACAAGATCGACCCCGTGACGGGCGAGCTCCTCGCCTACGGCTACGAGGCGACGGGCCTGTGCTCGCCGGACCTCTGGGCCTACACGCTCGATCGAAGCGGGCGTGTCACGCGCCGCTGGCGCCTGAAAGTGCCGCAGGTCAGGATGATCCACGACATGGCGGCGACGCAGAAGCACCTCGTCTTCCCCATGGGCCCGTACGTCACGAGTCTCGAGTGGCTGAAGGCGGACAACTGCCATTGGGGATGGGACCCGCGCGAACCGAGTCTGATCGGGGTGCTGCCGCGCGACGGGGAAGCGAAGGACGTGCGCTGGTTCAAAGGCAAGACCCGCGCGATGATCCATGTGCTCAATGCGAAGACCGCGGGCAACATCGTCACGCTCTATGCCGCGCATGTGGACGGTGCCTTTGCGCCGTTCTTCCCGTATTTCAAATCGGTCGACGGCTCACCGCTTCAGGGCACGGGCGCGCTGTTCCGCAAATACACGATCGATCTCGCCTCCTCGCGCGACACCTACGAGGAGGAGGTCCTCTGGGACACGCAGGTCGCGGACATCGCGCGCATCGATACGCGCTTCATGACGCTGCCGAACCGCTACGGCTTCTCTGGCTACGACGATACGACCAAGCCCTTCGATGAGCGGCGCGCCGGGATCCCGCGGCGCTTCGCCATGAACTCCTATTGCCGCTTCGACCTCGAGACGAGGCGTGTGAGCTCCTATTTCGCGGGCGATGTGCACAGCCTGCAGGAATGCTGCTTCGTGCCGCGCAAGGGCCGCACCGCCGAGGGCGACGGCTATTTGATCGGCGTCGCGAACAACTACGCCGAGCTGCGCTCCGAGCTCATCATCGCCGATGCGCAGCACCTCGAGGATGGAGATGTCGCGCGCGTGATATTGCCGTTCCGCTCCTCGGGCCTGCATGGCCTGTGGATCGGCGATGACGAGGTGGATTTCGGCTGAAGCCCGCGGGCTCGTCCCCGCGGGGTGTCCCGCGGCGGCTCAGTGTGCCCGGGGATCTTTCTCACCGAGACCCGGATAAAAGAGAGCCCGGTTCGGCATCGATTCGTTGAAGACCTTGCGATGCTCGAAGTACCAGCGCCCGTTGCGCTTGACGAGCTCGTCTTCGTAATGCCCGAAATACACGAGCTGCACGTCCTTCTGCGGCGTGTTGTTGGTCATGGCGAACCAGTAGGCCGTGGTGTGCGCCGTGTTGCCTTTCACGTCGATCACGTGATTGAGAATGAAGTGGCGCGTGCGCTGGCGGGTGGTCGCCCCTGCCGGGATGTTGCCGTGCAGGCGGCTGCTGAAGCCGGACATGGCCTTGCGAATCGCCGCCTTGCCGCGCTCGACGCCGCCCACCCATTCGAGCACGCCGTCATCGGCCCATGTGCCCATGACCGTCTCGATGTCGCCAGCATCGACGGCGACCATGTAGCGGTTCGAGAGGTTCTCGATCTCGGCGCGATCGTCCGCATATCCGGCCATGGCGACTCCTGAGATACAGCACGCGAGTGCGACGCCGAAGGCGAGTATGGCATGCTTCACAGTGGAACTCCGGTGTGGAAGAACGGGGTCAAAGATACACCGCGATGCGCTCCATCACAGCGTCCTTCACGCTCACAACCCTCGCGGTGCTCACCGCGCTCGCAACGCTCGCCGGAGCGGTGCTTCCACAGGTGGCCTCGGCCGGCCCGCCGTTTCAGACGGATGATCCGGTGCCGGTCGATCTGCATCATTACGAGTTTTACGTATTTGCGGGAAGCGATTCCACCTCGGGCGAGATCGACCCGGCAGGCCCTGCCTTCGAGTTCAACTGGGGCGCGCTGCCGAATACCCAGATCCACGTTGTTCTCAGTTTTGGCGCCGTTCTGCCCTCGGACGGACCGAGCTCGTACGGCCTGCTCGACACCGAGCTCGGGGTCAAATATCGCCTCATCGGTGAGACAAAGTATCTGCCCGAGGTGGGCACGTTCCCGATGATCGAGGTGCCGACGGGCAGCTACTCGCGCGGGCTCGGTGTCGGGAAGACGCATTACAAGCTGCCGATCTGGGTGCAGAAGGACTTTGGACCGTGGACGACCTACGGCGGCGGCGGCTATCAGATCGTGCCGCGCGAGGGCTTCAGGAACTTTCCGTATGCCGGCTGGCTGCTGCAGCGGGACGTGGGCGAGAAATTGACGCTCGGCGGTGAGCTCTGGTACCACGGTCCGGAGGGGGCCGCGACGCCGATCGACCGTTCGGTGACGATGTTCGATTTCGGCGGCTACTACTACTTCCGCAAGCCGGCGTTCCAGCTCCTGTTCACGCTCGGTCATACGATCGCCGGCCAGTCGGAAACCTACGCTTATCTCGGCCTTTATTGGACGTGGGGTCCAAAGGAGCCCGCCGCGGCGGATACGGCAGGACCGGCATGGTCCTTCGCCGCGCGACCCTCCGCTGCGTCGGGCCGGCGATATGAGTGATGCGCGGCGCATCAGGAGCGCGGTGCGTGCACGCGCGGAGGAGTCTCGCCCGATGTTTCGACAATCCGTTTTTTCGAGCCGCGCCGCGACGATTGCAGCGGCTGCGGCGGCAGCCGTTATTTTCGTGATGGGACCCCTTGCGACACGAGCGGCGGATGCCGCATCGCTCTCCGCCGCCCAGATCGTCGAGCGCCTGCGCGCAGGAGGATGCGTGCTCGTCATGCGGCACGCACAGTCGCCGTTCGCCGTGCCCGATGCGCGGACCGCAAAGACGGACAATCCTCATCGCGAGCGCCAGCTCGATGAGAAGGGCGAGGCAGACGCGCGCGCATTCGGCGCCGCACTGCGCGCCCTTCGCATCCGGATCGGGCCGATCTACTCGAGCCCGGCTTACCGCGCGCGCGAGACGGTGCGGCTCGCAGGGATCGGGGAGCCGAAGATCGTTGAACAGCTTTCGGAAAGCAGGCACGGCATGTCGGGCGCCGCGGAGCGGCCGCAGACAGAGTGGCTACACCGCGCAGTGAGCAAGTCTCCGCCTGCGGGCAGCAACACGCTGATCGTGACGCATACGCCGAACATCGTCGGTGCATTCGGAAACAGCGCCGCGGGCATCAAGGCGGGCGAATCACTGGTTTTCGAGCCCGACCGTGCCACTGGCACGCGCCTGCTCGGCCGTATCACGGTGGAGGACTTGCAGCAGCTCGCTCGCGAGCGCGCGGGGCAATAGCTACCGGGTGCCTCGAGCTACCACGTGCCCCAACCCCAGGCACCGAGCGCCCAGATGATCGCAATCAGCAGGATGATCCAGAGTGCGATGCCGAGCCAGCCCCAGCCTGTATCGACGGGACCGACTGGATCGGTGTCAGATGCCAGAGTGCGTGTGCTGCGAGGCCGGCGTCTGTACCAGGGACCCCAGCCGCGATAGCCCCAGCCATATCCGAGGGGCAACAGAAAAAAGATGATTACGAAGACGATCCACCACCACCACCAGCCGTAGCCGTATCCGTACCGGTACCACATGACGCCTCTCCTCAATCCGCGACGCGGTGGAGGTGCCCGCAAGGCAACGTCCCGCCGGAGAGAGAGTTCCGAAGGGGCTGCACCGACTGTGTGGACTCTCGGTCACTCGACTCGGCCGCTCCCTGAGTTTCTCGAGCTTCTCGCCCGCTTCCGGATCGAGGCTCTGGTCGATGTGCGGCGCTTTCCAGGTTCGCGCCGCCATCCTCAGTTCGCGGAAGCTGCGCTGCGCAAAACGCTCACCGATGAGGGCCTGGAGTATCGATGGATGCCTCAGCTCGGCGGACGCCGCCGGCCGCGCCCGGATTCGCCGCACACCGCGTGGCGCAACGCCTCTTTCCGAGGTTATGCGGATCACATGGACAGTGCGGAGTTCGCTCGTGCTCTCGATGAGCTGATGGACCTCGCGCGGCGCCGGCGCACCGCGATCATGTGTGCCGAGTTGCTGTGGTGGCGCTGTCACCGGGCGCTGATCTCCGATGCGCTGCGTATGCGCGGGTTCGAGGTGCTGCACATCCTCGATGACTCGAGTCCGGTCTTGCATCCCTTCACGCCCGCGGCTCGCATCGTCGATGGCCGGCTGAGTTACGCGGCTGCACCGGGCACGAGTGTGCCGGGCACGAGTGTGCCGGGCGCGAGTGCGCCGAGGACGGGTGCCCCGGGGACGGCCGCGCCGAGCAAGCCTCGGCGAGCACGTTCACGCCGCTCTCTGTAAACTCGCCGCCGACATCGCAGCGGTGAGACGCCCCCGACGGAGCGCGCAGGTCGATCGAATCATGCATGGAATGATGAACAGCACTTTTCGAGTACGCGCGATCGGCGCGATCGCGGTGGTTGCGATCTTCGCGTGCCCTGCGGTCTGGGCGCAGTCGAGCCCGCTCGTGGACCCGCCGGCCGATCGATCCGCTGCCGAGCCGCCCGCCTATTCGCCTGCTCACCCGGCCATCAAGCACTTGCTCGACGACGTAAAGGGTTACTACACCGCACCTTTGCGCTGGGATGGCGGACAGTGGGCGCTCTTCGGAGGCACGCTCGGTGCGATCGCGCTGGCACACCATTACGACAGCAACGTGCGCGCACATTTCGTTGCGGGCTCGGGGATCGGTGGATCGACGGACGATCTGCAGGACGCCCTGCCGGCCGCGGCGCTGTTCCTCGGCACGTACATCTACTCGACGGAGTGGCAGGACCGCAGCGGCTTCACGGCGACGTGGGCAATGGCGGAGGCCGCCGGCCTCAGCACGGTCACGACTTATGCTCTCAAATACGCAGCCAGACGACGCGGCCCCAACGATACTTCCGATCCGAACCGCTGGTTCGCATCGGGATCTTCTTTTCCCTCGGAGCACGCGGCGGCCGCGTTCGCGATCGGCACCGTCTTCGCGGAGTCCGGCAGCGGCGGGTATCGCTGGGTTACGCGTGCGCTCGGCTACGGTGTTGCAGGCTTCACCGCGTACGAGCGGCTGAAGCACAACGCGCACTGGCTCTCCGATGTAGTCGCCGGTGCAGCGCTCGGAGTGTCGACCGGAGTGTTCGTCCTCGATCGAACATACGGCGGCGCGAGCTCCGCGTCGGCCTTCAACGTGGTACCTGTCGACGGAGGGCTGATGCTCGCCTATCACGTGGATTTGCGGTAGAGCCACTCGAGACGAGCATCGACCGCGGCACCCACGGGCACGCTGATGTCGAACACCTCCTCGAGAACACCGCGGAGCTCCGGAGGTAATCCGGCTCGGACGAGCTTCCGCTCGAGCGAGGCGAGATCGAGCTCCACGGGCCGGCTGCATGGTAGCGCGCGCGGCGATACACTGTCGGCTCAATCATGAAGGCGACATCGACTCTCGGGCGGCGCTCCCCGACCCTGTGCGGCATTGCGCTCCTCGGCATCACATTCGGCTTCGCCGCGGCGGCGACCCCGGATGACAGCGGCGGACTCTTCAGCCGTCCGACAGCCCTGCCCTACCAGCGCGAATACCCCGCGATTCCCTACACGCAGATGCCGGTCGATAACGCGATCGCGCGCCTGCAGGCCCGCATCGACCGAGGCGAGGTGAAGCTCGTATACCGCGAGCCGCGCGGCTATCTCGATTCGATCCTCGCGGCCCTCGGCATCGATCCGAGCTCACAGGCGCTCGTGTACTCGAAGACGAGTTTGCAGACAGGGGAGATCTCCGCGGCGACACCGCGCGCGATCTATTTCAACGACGACACCTACGTCGCCTGGGTGCAGCACGGCGATCTTGAGCTTGCCGCCATGGACAGCAAGCTCGGACAAGTGTTCTACACGCTCTCCAATCAGCCGGCGCAAACAGTGCGATTCGATCGCAAGACCTCCGATTGCCTCGGCTGCCACGACACCTATGAGCTCGCGGGCGGCGGGGTGCCGAGATTCCTGCTCATGTCGACGTACGTCAATACGCAGGGCGAGCCCCTGTCGCACGAGGGACAGATCCTCACCTTCCAGGAAACGCCTCTGAAGTATCGCTGGGGCGGCTGGTACGTGACCGGCCAGTCGGGCGACCAGGTGCACCTCGGCAATATCCTGGTCCACAGTGCGAAAGAGATGGCGCACCTCGATCAGGTGCGCCGGGGCAATCTCGCGACTCTCGATGCGCTCTTCGATACGAAGCCGTATCGAACCGACAAGAGCGACATCGTGGCTCTCCTCGTGCTGCAGCACCAGCACGACGTGCAGAACCTCATCACCCGCGTCAATTTCGAGGTCCGCACCGCGCTCGCGAAGGCGGGACGTGGGCCGATACCGGAGAAGACGCGCGTGAGGCTGGAGGGCTACATGGACGGGCTCGTCTCGGTGATGTTCCTGGTCGATGCCACCCGCTTCACGAGTCCCATCAGCGGCAATTCGGGCTTCACGCGCTGGTTTCAATCGCGAGGACCGCGCGATCCGATGGGCCGCTCGCTGCGCGATCTCGACCTCAAGACGCGGCTGTTCAAATATCCTCTGAGCTATCTCGTCTATTCGCGCGCGTTCGATGCCTTGCCCGAGTACGCGAAGAATTACCTCTACGCGCGCTTTGAAAATATTCTCACCGGACGCAGCGAGGCCGATCCTGCGGCGGGCAAACTGCCGGAGGGCTTCGATCCGGTCGTGCTCGACGCTTATATCGATCAGGATGCGAAAACCGGAGTGCCGCAGCTCTCGGACGGAGAGCGCAAGGCGATCCTCGAGATTCTCCGTGCGACCAAGCCCGACTTTGCGCGCTATCTCGCCGGGCATCGCGGCGCCTGAGGGAGCCCTGGGCCAGCGGGCGGCGCTGCAGGCTTTCATCGCGCACCACGCGCGCCTCTTCGTTCTCACGGGTGCCGGGTGCAGCACGGAGTCCGGCATTCCCGACTATCGCGACGCCGCCGGCGGCTGGAAACGCCCGCAGCCCGTCATGCTGCAGGCGTTCATGAGCGATCCGCACGTACGCCGCCGATATTGGGCTCGCAGCCTCATCGGCTGGTCGCGTTTTCGCCGGGCGCGGCCGAACGCCGCGCACCTCGCGCTGGCAGAGCTCGAGCGATCGGGGCGGATCGAGCTGCTCGTCACGCAGAACGTCGATCGCCTGCATCAGTGCGCCGGGAGCGGTGCGGTCGTCGATCTTCACGGCCGGCTCGATCGGGTGCGCTGCATGGAATGCGAACGATTGATCGATCGCGGAGCGTTCCAGCTCGAGCTCCTCGAGCGAAATCCAGAGTGGGCGGGTTTCGAGGCGGCCGAGGCACCCGACGGCGATGCCGACCTCGAAGGCCGCGACTTCTCCGGGTTCGATGTCCCGGCCTGCCACAATTGCAGCGGAGTGCTCAAGCCGCACGTCGTTTTTTTCGGGGAGCGTGTTCCACCGCACCGCGTCGAGCGCGCGATGCGCGCCCTCGGGCGCGCCGATGCGCTGCTCGTGGTCGGCTCCTCGCTCATGGTGTACTCGGGCTACCGCTTCGCCGAGGCGGCCGCGCGCGCCGGCAAGCCGGTTGCCGCCGTGAATCTCGGACGCACCCGCGCCGACGAACTGCTCGCGCTGAAAATCGAACAGCCGTGCGGGGAGGCGCTCGCCGGTGCAGCCCACGGGGAGATAGTCGCGTGAGCAATTCAGGTTGGTCCGCCCCCATCAATCCTTGCTCTCGAGGATGATCTGCGCCTCGCGGCCGGCGCTCGCGCACGCGCGCAGCATCGCTTCGGATGAGAACGGCATCGCGATGTTACCTCCCGCGTCCACTGCGATGAGGCCGCCCTCCCCGCCCGCCGCCTTCATCATCCCGATCACCTCGCCCGCGGCATCCTCGAGTCTCATCGCCTGAAGCTTCACTCTCGCTGCGACCTCGCTCGCCGCGGTGAAGCGCATGAAGTACTCCCCGGCTCCCGTTCCCGACACGGCGCATACGCCGTTCTCCGCGAATGTGCCCGCACCGATGATCGGCGAGTCGCCCACTCGTCCGGCGTGTTTGGCGGTGAGACCTCCGGTCGACGTCGCCGCCGCGAGATCGGCGTGCGCATCGAGCGCCACCGCGCCGACCGTACCTGCCGGATGCCGGGCGGCGCGAACCCGCTCGAGCTCCGCAAGCCGACGTGGGGTGACGAAGTACTCGTCCGGCTCGAGCATGAAGCCGCGCTCGACCGCGAACTGCCTCGCACCCTCTCCCGCAAGCAAGACGTGCTGGCCGTCATCGAGGACGGCGCGCGCGAGGTCTATGGGATGAGCGATGTGACGCACGGCCGCAACGGCTCCGGCGCGCCGGCCGCGCCCATCCATGAGCGCCGCATCGAGCTCGGCGATGCCGTCGCGATTGAGCACGGCGCCGCGCCCGGCGTTGAGAACGCCCGAGCCTTCCATGACACGTACGGCGCTCTGCACCGCATCGAGCGCGCGCCCGCCCGCGCTCAGGACCCGAATGCCCGCATCGAGAGCAGATTTGAGCGCCTCGCCGATCGCGCGTGTCTCCGCGGCCGGAACGCGGCGCGGCCGCGCCCCGGCGCCCCCATGGATCGCGAGCGCCCAGCGCGTCACTTCACCCTCGGGATCGGCGGCGCTGCGCGCTGAAATACGGGTTTGATGGCGAGACTCGATTGAATGTGCGCAACGCCGGGGATGCGCGTGAGGATTTCGAGCATGAAGCGCTGATAGCTTGCGAGATCGCAGGCGACCACGCGCAACAGGTAGTCCCCCTGGCCGGTCATCAAATGGCAGCTCATCACCTCGGGCACATCCGCGATGCGCCGCTCGAAGACCTTGAGCGTCTCCTCCGTCTGCCGCTCGAGCGTCACCGATACGAACATCGTGATGCCCACCCCGAGCCGCTCCTCGTCGAAGCGCGCGCTGAACCCCGAGATGAAGCCCTCCTCCCGCAGCCGGCGCACGCGCCGCAGCGTCGGGGTGAGCGATAGCCCGATCTCCTCCGCGAGCTCGCGCCAGCTGATGCGTCCGTCCTTCGCGAGGAGCTGCAGGATACGGGAGTCGATCTTGTCGAGCTCGCTGTCGGCCAACTTCCTACCGCTCCGGGTCCGCTAGCGCATTCGCGCTAATTGGAGGCAAAATTGAGTCAGATCTTGGCACTTTTTTGCTCCAGATGCGCGATATCGTATTCCCCATGCGTGCAGATGATCCAGCGCTTGAAGCTCGAGGCCGACACGGTCGAGCGGTTGTATCCCACTGCGGCGGTGTGCCGATGGTACTTCTCACATCCGGAGGCCAAGTATTTCTCGCTCGGCCTGCTCGGTGCCGATCAGGTACGCGACTACGCCGAGCGCAAGGGCGTCGCAGTCGAATACGTCGAGAAGTGGCTCGGGCAGAGTCTCGCGTACACGCCGGGTGCGGAGGCGCGGGCGTCCGCCCAGGCGGGCTAAAAAAGGAGCCGTACTGCGGTAACGATCAGGCGTCGCGGCAGGGCCGTGGCGCGACTCGAGCCCGCAGAGACTACGATAGAGTGAGCAAAAGCCATGGGAGAGCTGGCGGCGGCGATGCGACCCCGGCCGCCGCCGTGCCTCACCGCGCCGCGACCGGCGCCGTTCCCGCGAGATGCATCGCGTTCAGCACGAACGCGAACATGTCGGTCGTCTCCTCGATCAGCTTCGAGGTCGGCTTGCCCGAGCCATGGCCGGCGCGCGTCTCGACCCGCAGCAGAATCGGCCGCCCGCGCGGGTCGGCATGCTGCATGGCCGCTGCGAATTTGAAACTGTGCGCCGGGAAAACCCGGTCATCGTGGTCGCCCGTCATGATGAGGGTCGCCGGGTAGTTGACGCCCTCCTTCACGTTCTGCAGCGGCGAGTAGGCGAGGAGCGCGCGAAACTGCTCGGGGTCGTTCACCGAGCCGTAATCGGACTCCCAACCCTTGCCGACTGTGAAGGCGGCGAAGCGCAGCATGTCCATCACACCGACCTGCGGAACCGCGGCTGCGAAGAGCTCGGGTGCCTGCTCCTCGGTTGCCCCGACGAGCAGCCCGCCGTTCGAGGCTCCCCATATTGCAAGCCGCGCGGGACTCGTCCAACGCTGCGCGATGAGATACTTCGCGGCAGCGATGAAATCGTCGAACACGTTTTGCTTGTGCATCTTCATACCCGCTTCGTGCCAGGCGCGCCCGTACTCCCCGCCGCCGCGAATGTTCGCCATCGCATAGACGCCGCCGAGCTGCAGCCAGCCCGCAATTCTCGGCGAGAATGCCGGCTCGAGAGAGATGTCGAACCCGCCGTAGCCATAGAGGATGGTCGGGTTCGAGCCGTCCTGTTTCGTGCCCTTGCGCGAGACCAAGTAGAGCGGGACGCGCGTGCCGTCCTTGCTGCGATAGAAGATCTGCCGCGTCTCGTAGTCACCCGGCGTGAAGCCGTTGAGAAACGGTTGGCGCCACAAAGCACCCGCGGTCGATCCTGCCGCGGCCAATCCCCCTCCCGCACCGCCAGCACCGCCCGTGCCGCCCCTCAGGTCCAGCCGGTAGATGCTCGGCGGCTGCGTGAAGCTGCTGAACGAGTAGTACGTCGTCGTATCGTCGATGTGCCCCTGAAAACCGCTCGCCGTGCCGAGCCCGTCGAGCGCCACTTCACCGAGCAGCTGTCCCGCGAGCGAGTAGCGGCGCACGGCACTGTGCGCGTCGTGCAGATATTCCGCGATGAGCTGGTGCCCGACGAGCGAGACGGTGTCGAGGGTATCCTTGCTCTCCGGCACGACGGTGCGCCACTTCGCTCGCTCCGGGTGCGCGAGGTCGATCGCAATGATGCGGTTGCGTGGGGCCTCATCGTCGGTCAGCAGATAGAACATCGTCCCGACGTTGCCGATGAATGTGTAGATCGACGTCGGCTTCGGGATGATTGCAATGACCGGGCCATCGCCTGCGAGCCCCGAGCCCCTGCTCCGCTCGGCGAGGTGCTGCACGAGCAGCGTGTTCTGCACCTGGTCGCCGAAATTCGCGGTGATGACGAGATAGCGGCCGTCGTCGGTCACCTGGCCGCCGACGAACCAGTCGGGATTGTCGCGGCGCGTGTAGACGAGCACATCGGAGCTCTGCGGTGTGCCGAGCCTGTGAAAATAGAGCTTCTCGTACTGATTCGCGGCCTTCAGTGCCTCGCCAGAGCTCGGCGCGGAATACCGCGTGTAATAGAAGCCGGTGTGGTCCTTGCGCCAGCTCCCACCGCCCGCCTTCGACCATTTGAGCGCATCCGGCAGGTCCTTGCCTGTCGCAACATCCCGGACGTGCCAGGTCTGCCAGTCCGAGCCCGCATCGGAAAGCGCGTACGCAAACAGCCGCCCATCGTCGCTGATCGCCGTCTCCCGCAGCGCGATCGTGCCGTCGCGGGAGAGCGTGTTTGGATCGAGTAGCAGGCGCGGCTTCGCATCGGGATCGGTCGCGACGTAGAGGACCGATTGATTCTGCAGGCCATCGTTGTGGGAGTAGAACCAATAGCGGCCGTAGTGCTCGGGCGGGCTCCAGCGCTCGTAATTCCAAATGCGCCTCAGCCGGTCATGGATCTCCTGCCTCCCGGGGATCGCATCCAGGTAGCCGCGCGACAGCTTCGATTCGGCCGCGACCCAGGCGCGAGTCGCCGGCGAGTCGATGTCCTCCATCCAGCGGTAAGGGTCGGCGACCCGCACGCCGTGGTAGACATCGACGTGAGCGCCGCGCATGGCCGATGGATAAACGATCTCCGGATCGTGAGTGGCGGCGTGAGCGCCGGAGATGACGAGCGTGCACAGAAGCGCAGCCCGGACCAGTGAGCGAACGAGGTTGACGTACATGGCCTCAGCGTAACGCAACGACGCAAGAGCGCACAGCCCGCGGCTCGCCCGCGAGCGCCGCAAGATGCAGCGTCGAGATACCGACGTTCTTCGCGTGTGTCATGTAGAACGATTTGTAGTCCGCCGCATCGCCCATGCGGGCCACGCGCTCAGCGGGCGCGAGTCGCGCGCTTTCGGCCCTGAAGGCGGATTGCGTCTTATCGGCATCGGCAAACAACCGTTCGATCAGGGTCGAGACCGGTGGGCTTGCGAGGGTCGTCACGAAGCGGCACTCAGCCGCCGGCGATGCGGATATTGAGCGCGCGGGCGTCGTTTCGCATGCGGTCGACCTCGCGCATGCAGCGATAAGCGGGGCCCGGTCCGACCAGCTCGAGCGTCTGCGACATATCCGAGTGGCCGCGCCAAATCAGGCGGAATCCGGGGGTCCCGGTGAACGAGCTCAGAAACTGCGGGTCGCGCGGATTCGGTACCTCCGGCGAGAACTTGACGATGAGTCTCAAATGACAAGGCTTGATGGGTTGCGCCTCCGCCGTGGGCGCCTCGCCCGCCGCGAGCACGCAGCTCACGGCGACCGCGACCAGAGTGAGCGCCGCGCGCACGGCTCGGGCGGCTGAACCGCTGCGCGAGTCGGCGACCTCGCGCTCGACCCTCTCAGGCCAGCCTCGATGCATCAGCCAGAGCACTCCGCCGAGATCGATCAATCCGGCGGCGAGGCGCTCGAGCATGCCGTATTTGGAGCGGCCGGCCGCACGCGGCCGGTGGTGCACGGGTACGGAGAGGACCCGTGCGCCTTCGCGAATGAAAAGTGCGGGAAGGAACCGATGCATGTGGTCGAATCGCGGGAGCGCGAGGAACGTATCGCGCGCGAACAGCTTCAGGCCACAGCCCGTGTCGGGCGTGCGATCGCCGAGCAGCGTGCCTCTTACGGCATTCGCCACGCGCGATTGAAAGCGCCGCCAGCGGCTGTCGCGCCGCGTCGTGCGGTGGCCGACGACCAGTCGCACGGATTCGTCGCGTTCGGCGTCCCGGGCCGCGAGGAGCCCGCCGATGTCGCGCGGATCGTTCTGGCAGTCCCCATCGAGCGTCACGACCCACGACGCCCGAGCGGCCTCGACGCCGCACCAGATCGCCGCGCTTTGACCGAGACGGCTCGGCCGCTGCAGGACACGCAGCTGCGGGACCGTCGACCCGAGCCGCAACGCCTCCGCGAGCGTACGGTCGGTGCTGCCATCGTCGACCAGCAGCAGCTCGAACTCGCGCCCCGCAAGCGCGTCCGCGATCTCGCCGACGAGGCGGGCGACATTGCCCTCCTCGTTGTGCAGCGGCACGACAATGGACAGCTCGACGGCCATTCTGTCCTCCAGTCCCCGAAAAGAAACCGAGACCCGAGCGGCTTGGTTCCGCGCCCGCGCGGCGAGGAGCGGCACCTTGACCGTATCGAATCGTAGCAATACGGACGGCGGCCCGCTTCCCGCTCGCCCCCTCCCCCTCGCCCCAGCGGGCGGGGGACGGCGAGTCGTCCCTGGGAGCCGGCATGTTAGGCTCATCGCTCGGCTCGAAACGACGGCAAAGCAATGTGCGGTGTATTCGGCGCGTTGAGTCTCGACGGCCATCCGCTCGAGGCCGAGCGGCACCTCGAGCGCATGAGCCGCGCCCTCGAGCACCGCGGACCCGATGACTCGCGGGTGCTGTCGCACCGGACGCTGGCCCTCGGTGCGACCCGGCTCCGAATCGTCGATCTCGACCGGCGGGCGAGCCAACCGCTCGCAGGCCTCGATGATGCACTCTGGCTCGCCTGCAACGGCGAGGTATACAACGCCTCCGATCTGCGCCGGCGCTTTCGCGACTACCCCTACGTCACGCGCGGCGATCTCGAGCCGCTCCTGCCGCTGATCGCCGAGCTCGGGGCACCCGGCGTGCGCGAGATCGACGGCATGTTCGCGCTCGCCGCCTGGGATGCGCGCCGGCACTCGCTGATCCTCGCGCGCGACCGCGCGGGCGAGAAGCCGCTCTTCTACGCGGAGCTGCGCCGCGAGCTGTGGTTCGCCTCGGAGATCGGGGCTCTCCTCGAGGCCGGCGCGAGCCGCGAAATCGACCCCATCGCGCTGAGTCAGTTCCTCGAGCTCGGGTACGTCCTCGAGCCGCGTACGCTGTTCGCTGCCGTGCGCCGCGTCGAGGCGGGCACGGCGCTCGTGATTCGCGGCTCACACCGCTCCGTGTACCGGTACTGGACGCCATGGCGCATCGCGAGCGCATCCCGCGCCGCCGAGCGCGTCCGCTCGACCGCCGAGCGCATCGAGCAGCTGCGCCGCCTGCTCGAGAACGCAGTGCGCAAGCAGCTCGTCGCCGACGTGCCCATCGGGACGTTTGCAAGCGGCGGGCTCGATTCGTCGCTGATCACCGCCCTCGCCGCGCGCAGGCTGGGAGGTGCGCGCCTCGTCACCTTCAGCGCTCGCTTCGCCGAGCCGAGCTACGACGAGGGCCGATGGGCACGCCGCTGCGCAATGCTGACCGGTACCCGGCACATCGAAGTCCCCTGCGGTGCGGAGGCGCTGCGGGAGGCGCTGCTCGAGATCGGGGAGCGCAGCGCGGAGCCGATCGCCGACCCCGCGGCGCTTCCGACCTACCTCCTCGCCCGAGCGGCTCGCGAGCACGTTCGCGTCGTGCTCTCGGGCGAAGGAGCGGACGAGCTCTTCGGCGGCTATCCGACCTACATCGGTCATGTGCTCGCGCCGCGCTACCTCGATTTGCCCACGGGCCTGCGCCGCGCGATCGAGCTCGCGATTGCGCGAGTACCCGTCTCGCGTCGCAAGGTCACGATCGAGTTTCTACTGCGACGGTTCATCGCATCCGCCCAGCTCGGCTGGGTGGAGCGCCACCTCGAGTGGTTCGGCGCCGGGCTCGCCCCGGCGGTGCACCGCCGGCACGAGCCGGATTTGCGAGGCGAGTGGCGCGTGCCGCTCATCGCGGAATATCGGGACCGCAGTCCACCGGGCGGCGCCATGCTCCTCGATTACGCGACTGCGCTTCGAGAGCGGCTGCTCGTGAAGGTCGACCGCGCGACGATGCTCAATTCCATCGAGTCTCGAGCACCTTTTCTCGACCGGGAGCTCACGGCTTTCGCCCTCGGCATACCCGACGAGGAGAAGCTTCGCAGGTTCTCGACCAAGTGGATTCTCAAGCGGGCGGCCGAACCGCTTCTGCCCCGAGCTCTCATCGAACGGCGCAAACGCGGGCTGAGCGTCCCCACGGCGGCGCTCATCAACGGAGCGCTGCGTACGCAGGTCGACGAGTGGCTCGGAGAGCGGGCGCTGCGCGAACACCAGCTGCTCGCAAGCGGCGAGGTGCGCCGCCAGCTCGCCGAGCACCGCTCGGGCCGCGCGAATCACGCGCGAACGCTCTGGCCGGCGATCGTGCTGCAGATGTGGGCTGAACGCTGGCGCCCCTCGATGCCCGAGCGCCTCGCCCCCGACCTGTCGAGCGAGGCGCCGCCGCTATTCGGCGCCGGGATCGCACGTGGCTCTGCCCGGGGAAGCGGCGCGAGCCAGTCCGTGCTGTAAGGGGCCCTTCTGGTCCAAACAGGCCGGGCTCTAAGAGGGGTAAAGCGGCGCAAGCGGTGTCTTGCGCGTCCTGGCGGGTGCGCCCGATGCGGACGCCTCCCGATGCTGCGGCCACCGGGCAAACGCGAGTGCCAGCGCATCGCCCCGCCACTCTCCCCCTGCAAAGCACGCGCGATCGAGCTCCCGCAGCAGCCGCTCGATCTGTTCATCTCCGATTCTTCTCGCGAGACCGTTGAGACCCGCAGGCGGCGATCGCGCCCACTCCGCCGCGGACCAGGCGATGAGGTGCCGTCGGGCAGCTCGCGCATCGTGGCGCCGGCACGCATCGAGGAAAGCTGCACGTGCCCGCGATGCACCCGGGGACGACGGACCCTCCGGGGCGGCCGGCCGCGGCGATACGGGCTCGCGACGGCGCTCGACGTACCATGCCGCGAGCGTCAGAAGCCATGCCGCAAGGAGCGCAACCGTCGCCCACCGCCACGGATCGGAGCTCGCAGATGCGCCGAGCACATTGCCGGCGCCCGGGAGCCCCCGGGCAATGCTCGCCGGAGGTGCCGCCGGGGCCGCCCCGATGGCGAGCGTTCGCGGCGGAAGCACGATCTCCTGTGGGGCATCGTGCGCGGTATCCCACCACTTGAGGTGCAGCGCGGGCAGCGTGTACTGCCCCGGCCGATCGGCGATCAGCGCGATGCTCTGCTGGCGTCGTCCGACGACGGAATCGCCCGCGCTGAAATTGTCGAGCTTCGGCTCCTCCGGATACACCTTGAGGCCCGGCGGTACGGCAAGGAGCGTCGTCAAATCCGGGAGCTGCTCTGCGGTGAGACCGTCCGCTTGCTCGGTGACATCGAGCGTGAGCGCATCGCCGACATGCGCCTGCAGAGACTGCGGCTGCCAGGTGCTCGTGAGCGTCACCTGCCTTGCGGGCATCCAGTAGCTGCCGACCGCCCCTGCCGGCCTGGGCCGGACGTCGAGCGCGATCGCGTTGCCTTTGAGCTGCAGCGGCTCGACGGCGATCGAGAGCGCCCCGTACCCGTACGGCGAGACCGCCCCCCGTCCCGGAGTGCCGCGGAAGGGATCCGGCCGCCCATTCGAGGTGAGCACCTGCGCGGTGAGCTGCGCTCCGGGGAGCGTGAGCTTGCCGCTGTGCTGGGGGAAAACCAGATACTGGCGCGTCAACACATCGTAGGAGCGTCCGTCGCGATCTACGGTGCTCCGGTCGTCATTGCCGATCTGCCGGATGAGCGCGTCCGCACTCGCAGGCAAATCGAGGTCGGGGTGATACAGCGCACGCGCGCTGTACACCCGCACGGTGACGCGAGTCGCCGCCTGCACGTACGGGGTACGCGAGCTCACGTCCGTCTCGATGAAGACTCGCGGCAGCACCGCTGCAGCCGCGACCGTCGCTGCGCCGGCCCAGGCGAGCAGCGCAAGCGCAGCGCTCGCCGCCACTCGCGTGTTGAATGCGCGCGCGCTCACGGCTCCGCACCCTCCTGCCGCTCCATGTGCTCGATGAGGAACTTGCGGCGCAGAAGCCCGCCCGGGTCCTCGGGTATGCGCCGCAGCCATTGTTCGAGTGCGAGCGCCTGCTCGGATTTGGCCGGCGGCCAGCCGAGGTCATCGGCTGCCGCGCCGCCGGCGCGCGCTGCGCCGCCCGCCTCGGCCCCGCGAGCGCCGCCCTTCGAGCCCGAGGAGCGCTCGCGGTCCGAGCCCGCGTTCTGTCCTCCGCTGCGTTCCCTGCGCTTCAATTCGGCAGCGAGCTCCGCATCCTGTCGCGCCTGCTCCGATTCCTGCTCGGGCGAGTTGCCGCCCGTCGATGGGGACTGTCCGGCCTGCGAGCCGCCCGATTTACCCGTGCGAGCGTCCGAGGAGCTCCCCGCGCCCTGGCGGCCATCGCGGTTCGATTGACTCTGATTGCCCTTTTGGCCGTTACGCTGCGACTGTGAGCCGCCGCCCTGGCCCTGGCGCTGCTGAGATCGGGACTCGAGCAGCTTCGCAATGAGATCGCGGTTGTGGCGCACGTCCCGATCTTGAGGCACTTGCTCGAGCGCGGCATCGTAGGAGGCGAGCGCGCCGAGGAGATTGCCCGAGCGCGCAAGCGCATTGCCGCGGTTGTACAGCGACTGCGGATCGCGCAGCGGCGCGAGCACCCGCGCCGCCTCCGCATCCCGCCCGGCGAGTGCATCGGCATAGGCGCGGCGGCGCGGATCGCTGAAGAGCTGCGCCGCCTCGGCCGCATGACCGGAATCGAGGAGGCGTTGCGCGCGCTGCTCGCGGGTCACCCAGAGACTCGACGCCGAGGCCTCGGCCGCACCGAGCGCACCGAGGAGCGCTCCGAGCACGACGATTGAAGAAATGCTCGATCTCACAGCCAGCCTCTCCGGGCGATCAACCCGACGAGCAGCAGCAGCGGCGGCAGAAGCCACACTCCTTCGTTGCGCCACGTCGCGAGCGCTGTCCCGGATCGCGAGGGATCGACATCGAGCGCATACGCGCGCGCCGCGTGCAGCGTCCCGACGAGGCTCGGCAAGCCGGCGAGCGTCACGAAGCGCCCGCCGCCTGCGGCCGCAAGCTGCCGCAGAGCTTCGCTCTGCATGCGCGTGACGACGATATTACCGAGCTCGTTGCGCATGAAGTTTCCCGCAGCGTCCCGGCGCGGCGCGCCGCTCGACGTGCCTATTCCGACGACATTGACCGTCACGCCCTGGCGGGCGAGGCTCGCCGCAGTGAGCAGCGCCCGCTCATCGTCGCTGAAGCCGTCGGCGAGCACGACGATTTCCCCGCGCGCTGCGTGACCGGCGCGCAGCAGTCGGCGCGCCTCGATCAAGGCCGGGGCGAGATCGTGGCCGGACTCCGGCATCAGTTTTGGAGAGAGCGGCTCGAGCAGCGTTCGCACCGTGGCAACGTCCGTGGTGAGCGGAGTCACGGTGTAGGGCTCGCCGGCGAACACGACGAGCGCCACCCGCGCGTCCTGAGCGGCATTGAGCAGATCGGAGACGGCGAAGCGCGCGCGCGTAGCGCGATCGGGGGTGAGATCGCCCGCCGACATCGACGGCGACAGGTCGAGCAACAGCACCCAGGAGGCCGGTGCCCGGTAGCCGCTGCTCGATTCGAGCTGCCAGGCGGGACCCGCGAGCGCGAATACACCAAGCGCCCACGCGAGCCCGACGAACAGCCAGGGCGAGAGGCCGCGGCCGGCGCGGCTCAAACGCAATGCCGGCAGCAGATGCGCATCGATCAGGCGCGTCCACGCGCCATCGGGCTCGCGATCGCGTCGTGCCGCCCAAAAGGCGAGCGCCACGAGCGGCAGCAGCGCGAGCAGCCACGCCGGGTGCAGGAAGTGAAAGTTCTGCAGCGGGCTCATGCCCAGCCGCTCCGGCCGGCCCAGGCCGCCGGCACGCTCATCAAGAGCGCAAGCGCAAGCGGCCAGCCGAACCACTCATCGCGCGGGCGCAGCCACTGGCGCGTGCCGCTCGTCGGCTCGAGATCGTCGATGCGGTGATACACCTGCTCGAGGGATGAATCATCGGTTGCACGGAAGTATTCACCGCCCGTCAACTGCGCGATCGCTTTCAACGAGCCCTCATCGAGGTCAGTGTTGCCGGCAGAGAGCCCGTAGTAACCCTCCCCTGCTGCGGCACCGACTCCGATCGTGTAGATGCGCAGGCCCGTCTCGGCCGCCATGTGCGCCGCCTCGAGCGGCGGCATGACGCCCGCGTCGTTCTGTCCGTCGGTGAGCAGGATCAGCACCGTCTGCTCGAGCGCCGCCGCATCGCCATTGGCACGCAGCCGTTTGATCGCCAGGCCGATCGCATCTCCGATCGCAGTCTCGGTGCCGGCGACACCCACGACGGCGTCATCGAGGAAGCGATGCACGGTCTGCAGATCCGCAGTGAGCGGAGCCTGCAGATACGGTCGCGTGCCGAACAGGATGAGACCCACGCGATCCCCGCGACGGCGATCGATGAAGCGCCCCGCGACCTCTTGCACGACCTGTAGCCGACTGCGGCCTCCCGCCATGTCCTGGATCGCCATCGACCCGGAAACATCGACGGCGAGCAGCAGACGCCGGCCGCTCGTCGGTGCCGGAATGGGATCGCCGAGCCACTGTGGCCGCATCGCCGCGAGCACCAGCAACGACCACAGCAGAGCGTAGAGCAGGCGCCGCCAGCGCAGTCCCTTCGCGATGCCCGCCTCACCTGCCGGGATCCCATCCGCGAAGGGAACGTACACGGCGCTGCCGCGAGCCTCCGCCGGACGCCACAGCGCATAGCTCAGCAGAGGCAGCGGCAGGAACGCGGCCATCCAGGGCCAGGCGAAGTGAATCACGCTCTCTCCATGCGACCGCTGCGGCGGATGAGCTCGGCGGCTGCCGCGAGCCAGCGCTCTCGATCGAGCCCGGGTTCTCGAGCGGGCTCTCGCCGCCCCGCGCCGAAAGCCGCGGCGAGCAGCGAGCGTCCCGTGGCCCCGGCGAGCGCCTCCGCACCGGATGCAGAGGCGAACGCGAGCCACTTCTCGCCTGTCAACCGCGCGACACGCCCACTGCCGTGGAGCGCAACGGCGTGGCGGCGCAGCAGACTCTCGATTGCCCGCGCAGCCTCGGGCCCTTGCAGTGGGCTCGAGCGGATGAGCCGCAGCTCACGCAGAGCCGCACGCTTGAGAAGGCGTCGGGGCTCGCGCCACCATCGCACGATCCAAACAACGAGCGCCGCGCTGAGCAGCGCGCACGCCGCTGCGACCCACCACCCGATGGCGGGAGGAAACCAGCCCGCGCGGGGGGGCGCATGATCCGCGGCGAGCTGCGCGAGCCATCCCGCATTCATGCCGTCACGCTCCGCGGCGGTCTGCGCCGCGCAGCTCCCGGACCGAGCTCCCGCCCGAGCGCCTCCTCGACCGGCTGCGAGGTATCGATGCGCGTGAGGGGCGCACACAAAAATCCGGCGAGCGCCCGGACGCGCTCGGCACGCTCGCGCCAGGATGCGAGCCAGTGAGAGCGCACCCGCGCGCCCTCGAGCAGCCGCACGCGCCCGGGCACACCCGCGCGAAAGAGACCGTTAGGAAGCGCCTGCTCCTCGAGTGGATCGACGACCCAAAAGAGCCGGCAATCCGCGCGGCCGGCGAGCGCGGACCAGCCGCCCTCGCGCACTGGGCCGAGCGCCGCGAAATCGCTGAGCGCCAGGACGACGCTGCCCGAGCGGGCGAGGGGCGCGAGCGCATCGAGCGCGTCGGAGAGTGCGTGCGTTGCGGACCGACCCGGCGCACGCGGCTGCAGCTCGTGAAGTGCCGCAAGCAGCGGCAGCACGCCGGCATCGCGCGAGCGCGGCGGCAGCACACGCCGGCCGCCGGCGCCTGCGATGACGGCGCCGACGCGATCCCCGCCGAGCGCCGCCACCCAGGCGAGCAGCGCCGCGGCGCGCACGATCGCGACCGACTTCAACTGGCGGCGCGACCCGAAGAAGAGTGTTGGATCGAGATCGACCAGCAGCCAGATGGGGCGCTCGCGCTCCTCACGGAAGAGCTTCGTGTGCGGGCGTCCGCGCCGCGCGGTGACCCGCCAGTCGATCGTGCGCGGATCATCGCCGGCTACGTACTGCCGCACTTCCTGGAACTCGAGCCCGCGGCCGCGGTGCGCGCTTGCGTGTGCGCCAGCGGTCAGCTCACGCGCGCGCCGTTGTGGCGCGAGTGCGAGACCCTGTGCCGAGCCGCGCAGTGCAATGAGCTCTGCGAGCTCCGGAACGATCATGGGGCGGGCACTCTCGCGAGCAGCTCCTCGACGCAGCCCTCCGCACTCAAGCCGCGCGCCTGGGCGGCGTAGTCGAGCAGCAGCCGGTGGCGCAGCGCATCCGGGGTGATGCCCTGAACGTCCTCCGGGCTCACGAAATCCCGTCCATCGAGCCAGGCCATCGCGCGAGCCCCGCGCTCGATCGCGAGCGCCGCACGCGGGCTCGCCCCCCAGCGGAGCCACTCCGCGAGGCGGGCACTGTAGGGCTCGGGATTGCGTGTCGCATGCACGAGCGCGGCGATGTACTCCGCCACGGGCTCACTCAGCGTGAGCTCGAGCACCTCGCGACGCGCTGCAAACACCGCCTCCTGCGTGAGCCGCTCCCGCGGGGGCGGCAGCTCCCGCTGTGCGATGGCCTCACGGCGCGCGAGGTCCATGATCACGAGAAGCGTGTGGCGATCCGGATAGTCGACACGGGTGTGCAGCATGAAACGGTCGAGCTGGGCCTCGGGCAGCGGATAGGTGCCCTCCTGCTCGATCGGATTCTGCGTCGCCATCACGAGGAAAAGTTGCGGTAGCCGGTAGCTTGCCGCACCGACGCTCACCTGGCGTTCCGCCATCGCCTCGAGCAGCGCCGACTGTACCTTGGCCGGTGCGCGGTTGATCTCGTCGGCCAGGATGAGGTTGTGGAACAGCGGCCCCCGCTGGAAGTGAAAGCCTCCCTCCTCCGGCCGGTAAACGTCCGAGCCCGTGAGATCGGCCGGCAGCAGGTCCGGCGTGAACTGCACGCGCTGGAAATCCGCCTCTAGGGCCTGCGCGAGAGCTTTGATGGCGCGCGTCTTCGCAAGCCCCGGCGGCCCCTCGACGAGGAGATGACCGTCGGCGAGCAGCACCGCGAGCAGCCGCTCGACCAGGCGCTCCTGTCCGATGATCTGCTGGCTCAGGTACTCGCGCAGCGCCCGGAAGGCGCCGAGTACACTGCCTGGGGGGCGCTCCGCGCCGGATGTATCGAGATGGCGGATGTCGGCGCTCATGGCCTCCTCGTCTGAAGCGTCGCTCTTCAAGGGGAGCATACGCCTCTCGAGGCCAGCGCGATTCGTGCCCGCGCGAAGTACGGGCCGGCGACGGCTACCGTCCCGCCTGGGACGTCTCCGTGACCCACCCGCGCCAGATCGCAACCAGCGCGGCCATGAGCGCGGGGCCGAGGAAAATGCCGAGAAGGCCGAAGCTCTCGACACCTCCGAGCAGTCCGAGCAGCACCCACAAGAAGGGGAGCCGGGCGGCTCCGCCGATGATTGCGGGCCTCACGAAATGATCCGCGATGAACAGCATCGCGATGCCGACCGCCGCCACACTCACCGCTGCGCCGAAAGCCCCCTCGAGCCCGAGCACCAGTGCCACCATTCCGAAAACGATGGGCGCAGCGAACGGAATCATCGCGAACGCGCCCGTTACGGCCCCGAGCAACACCGGATGCGAGACGCCGGCCAGCGCGTAGACCACACCCATGATCGCGCCCTCGGCGACTGCCACGAGCACGATGCCATCGACCGTCGCGCGTATGGCCGCCACTGCACGCACGAGGAGCCGATCGACGGACGAGCCGAACAGACGGTGACTCGCGCGCACAGCATCGTCGCGCAGCTCGTCCCGATAGAGATAGACGAAGAACAGCGTGAGCAAGGTAAATACGAGCGTCACCACACGCCGCATGACCTGAACGCCGACGAGCCGTGTCCACTCGATGAGAGTCGGGCGCGCATGCGAGAAGGCGCCCATCGCGAAGCCGCCGTTCGGGAACAGATCGTTCCATCCCGCGCGAAACCAGTCCCCCGCCCACGGAATCGCCACGATCCAATCAGGCGGCGCGGGCGGGCCGTTCCGTGCAGCGTCGATCAGCGAGCGAGCAAGTGAGATCGCCTCGCTCACGGCGAGAGCGCCCGCGTAGATGAGTGGAGCGATGAGCACGACGCCCATGAGAATGGTGAATGTCGCGGCGGCCCAGGCGCGCCGGTGCTTGCCGCGGAATTGCGCGCTCCAGCGATCGTAGAGCGTGGAAGTTGCGATCGCGAGTACGACGGCCCAGCAGAGCGCGGGTACGAAGCGCCACAGCATCCACACACCGAGAGCGACCAGGAACACGATGAGCGCATAGCGGGCGGCTCGCTGTGCGGGGGAGAGGTCGGCAAAGTCCATCGCGCGCTCCGTTCGACTGTCCGGCCGCGGCTCAGCCGCGGGCCGCGAGGCGGACGAACACATCCCGCATCGTCTCGACGCGCGCGACGTAAGCGCGCGGATCCTCATCGCCGCAGCGCTCGCCGCCGCGGAACCGAAAGCCACCCCTCACGTACGCCTCGCCGACCCCGGCGCCGCACAGGTGGATCACGGCCGCAAGGCGCTCTGCGTGCCGCGGCGTCACCGATTCGATCCCCGCGAGCGCCAGAGTGCTCTCTACCCCTCGGTCGAGGTAGGCCGAAGTGAGCTCTACCGCATCTCGCGGGATGACGCGGAAATAGAGTCCGGTCAGCCAGCAGGGATTGTTCGCACCGGAACCGCCGCCGAGGACCACATGGTCGCGGATGCAATAGCGGCGCGCCTCCGCGAACGTGCCGTCCGTGATCTGGTACATGCCGACCGCGCTCGAGGCGGGGCGATAGAGCTGGAAGAAGTGCGGCTTCCAGGACCAGCGCCAATAGGTGCGAGCGACGGGATTGCCCGAGCCCTCCACCTGTGCGAGGGCCGCGAGAAATTCGGGCGAGAGGCGCCGTGTCGAGTAGCGGCGGAAGAGCGGCGCGTAGTCGCGCCAGGTCTCGGCGGGAGTTTTGGCGAGCGTGCCGCTCACCGGAAAGAAAAGCTCCGTCGGCTTGCGGAGCACCTGATAGATACCGTTGACTGCGAGCGCGGTAACCGCGGCGATCACGCAGATCGCGAGGAGCTGCACGAGGCCTGGCGCACGGCGAACGAGCCGCCAGATACGCCGGCGCGTCCGGGCGCGCGGCCACATCCGACCGATGCGGCGCAGGAGCCGGAGCCTTCCGGACCGGCGGACTCGCACGCGCTTGCGGCTGGTCCGCCGTCCCGCACGAGGCCGGGCGTGGGGCTCCGCCGCGCGGGGTGAGCGGCTCGCCCCCGCCGACCCCGGCCTTCCAATCGGCTTCATCAAACCCCCTGCGGTTGCGCAGCGAGCGGCGGACATAGTGTACCCGAGCCGGGGGGCCGGCCCGGACGGTCGGCACATTTCGAATACGTCAAATTCGGGTCTGGTTCACGGTGCACCGCAGCGCCCCATGCTTAGCTATACTCGACCTTGCGGTAAAGGTCGGGGAGGCACTGCCGTAGATGAACCGGAGACTCGCGTTCCTGCTGGGTGCGCTCGGACCCCTGCTGCTCGGCAGCGGTTGGACACAAGCGAAGATCGTCTCGGCCTCCCAGAGCTCCGCTCACCGCCACCGCCATCACCACCATCGTCTGGTTCGCAGCTCCGACGGAGGTCCGCGCCTGCGCTCCGAGGAAGTGCTGGTTTTGGACACTACCCGCTCCGAGGTGCTCTATGCCCGGCGCGCGGATGTGCCGCAGCCCATCGCTTCCATCACCAAGCTCCTCACCGCCCTCGTCGTAACCGGTGCGCATCAGCCGCTCGATGAGATGCTCGAGATCACTCGCGAGGATTGCGCGGTGGGACGCGGCGCGTACTCGCGCCTGCGTGTCGGCACCCGCCTCAGCCGCGCCGACATGCTGCACCTCGCGCTGATGGCCTCCGAGAATCGTGCGGCGCACGCGCTCGCGCGGAACTTCCCGGGCGGGGAGCCCGCGTTCGTGCGCGCGATGAACGAGAAAGCGCGCGAGCTCGGCATGACGACGGCGCATTTCGTCGAGCCGACGGGTCTCTCGAGCGACAACGTCGCAAGCCCCGAGGACCTGGCGAAACTGGTGACCGCCGCCTCCGAAGTGCCGCTCATCCGCGAATACTCGACCGCGAGCCACTACACCGTGCGCGTCGGTCGCCGCAAGGTCGAGTTCCGCACCACCGATTCGCTCGTGCGCAATCCCGGCTGGAAGATCCTCGTGCAGAAGACGGGCTACATCAGCGAGGCTGGCCGCTGCCTCGTCATGCGAGCGCAGATCGATGGGCGCAACGTGGTGCTGGTGCTGCTGAACTCGTACGGGAAGTACACCCGCGTCGCCGATGCGCGCCGAGTGCGCAAATGGATGGACGCGCGATTGCAGCGCACCGTCGCCCGCGCCGCAAACGCCGCCTGACGGGCCTGACGCCCCCCGAAGCTGCGACTCACGGCCGCGGCCGCGACCCCGCGGTGCGCCCCGCGGCGATTGCACGTCCCCCTACTGCATCAATCCTTCGGCGCGCAGCGCCTCGATGACCTTGGGCCTGTGCGCGATGCGCTCGACGTAAGCTTTGAGGGATGGCCACTTGGCGAGGTCCATCCCGACGTGGCCAGTCCAGCTGAGCGTCACGAATAGATAGGCGTCCGCCGCCGTGAATTTATCGCCGAGCAGATACGTGCGGCCCTTCAATTGCGAGTCGAGCCAGTCCAAACGGCGCGTGAGCGCCGCGGTCGCCCCCGCCTTCCAGTCCGGCGGGGTGGCGGGATTGAACAGGGGCGAGAATGACTTGTGGATCTCGGACGACGTGAAATTCAACCACTCCTGCAGCCGATAGCGCTCGAGGGTGCCGGGCTTGGGCGCAAGACCCGAATCGGGCTTCTGGTCGGCGATGTACTGGAGAATGACCGGCGCCTCCGTCAGCACCTCGCCGCTCGCGAGCTTCAGCGCCGGTACGTAACCCTTCGGGTTCACCTGCGTGTAGTCGGCGCCGCCCTCGATCCGCTTGGCGTGGATGTCCACCTTCTTCAGCTCGAAGGTCTGTCCCGTCTCCCGCAGGGCGATGTGGGGCGCGAGTGAGCAGGCGCCGGGAAAGTAGTAGAGCTGCATGAGGCCTCCCGATCCGATGAGCTTGCCGTGGGTCGGGAATCTTTGCCTTATACTCTCCGCGCTGCAAGTCCCCGACAGATCTCACACCATGCGAAACCGAATTGACGGCCCGGGTCGACGCCGTTTCACGCTCGGCCTTGCCGCGCTCGGCGCGGCGGCCGCTTTGCCCGCCGGCGCGGCTTCCCGGCGACGCGCCGCTGAGGCTGCCCCGGGCGGGCGCATCATTATCTCGGGCGCGGCCGGGCATTTGGGCGAGGCCACGATCCGCGAGTTGCTCGCGCGCGGAATCCCGGCGAGCCGCCTCATTCTGGTGAGCCGCACTCCGGATGCGCTCAAGCCCTACGCGGCGCGAGGCGCGAGCGTGCGCTTCGGCGATTTCACCGATCCGAAATCGCTGCCCGCCGCGTTCGCGGGCGGCAGGCAGATGCTGCTCATCAGCATCGGCTTGAGCTCGGTTCCCCGTCCCCAGGCGCACAAGACGGCAATCGATGCCGCGAAGGCGGCCGGCATCGAGCACATCGCCTACACCTCCTGGATCGGCTTGAGCCGCGGCGACCGCAGCGGACTCGGAGCCGACCACTATCAAACGGAGGAGGCGCTCAAAGGAAGCGGCATCGCCTGGACCATGCTGCGCAACTCGATCTACATGGAGCAGACGCTGCCTGCGGCCGAGGGAATGGTCCGTTCCGGTCGGGCTGAGGTTCCGAGCCCCGACGTTCGTGTCGCGTACGTTGCGCGCGAGGATTGCGCGGCGGCTGCCGCGGCCGTGCTCACCACGGGTGGCCACGACGATCGGGCCTACGACATCACCGGGCCACAGCTCATCGATACGCGCCGCATGGCCGAGACCGCGAGCGCGGTGACCGGCAAGCCGATCCGTATCGAGCCGGCGCGCCCGGGCGCACCGGGGCGCCGCCGCGCCTATGGGGGCCCCTCGGTCGCGGTGGTGAGCGATGCGGTCGCCGAGCTCAAAGGACGGCCGGCCATCCGCCTCGAGGCATTCTTCGGCGAGCACCGCGCCGAGCTCCTGAGCGAGCACGCGGCCTGATCGCCGTGCGCGGCAAGACCTTCGTTCTGCGAGGCGGCGCGGCTCTGGCCGCGGCGATGGTTCTCGCGGCAACGGGCGCATTCGCGGCCGAGCCGTCCGATGTGGAGGAGACGGCCGCTCAGGTCATCGAGCGGCTGCGCCTCACGGCGGCGCCTGCACCCGTGCGCGAACGCTCCGGCTGGCGGCCCCCCCACAAGGTGGTATTCCTCGCGTTCGACCGCCGTACCGCCGATGAGCGCGACCGCCTCGCGAGCGCGGTGCCGGGTGCCCGGTTCGTCGTCGCCACCGACCGCGCCTCGGCGATCGATCAGGCGGCCGATGCCGACGTGCTGATCGGATTCAATCCTGAGATCTGCGATCCGGCGATTATCGATCACGCCCGCGAGCTGCGCTGGATCCTCTCGCTCGCCGCCGGGGTCGAGCACTGCGTGAGCATTCCATCCGTGCGTGCGCGTCACCTGCTCATCACCAACATGCGCGGCGTCGACTCGGCGGCGATTGCGGAGCACGCCATCGCGCTAGCGCTGGCGCTCGCGCACGGGCTCGACGTATTTGCGGCGGATACCGCCCGGCACCGGTGGGCTCCCGCGGATGCGGGTCGAACGCGTCTCGAGGTGCTCTACGGCAAGACGCTGCTCGTCGTGGGGCTCGGAGGGATCGGTACGGAGGTCGCCCGGCGCGCGCACGGGCTCGGAATGCGCGTGATCGCGACGCGCGAGCGGGGCCACGAGGGGCCGGACTTCGTGAGTTATGTCGGGGAGCCGGGGGAGCTTTCGAAGCTCGCCGCCGAGGCGGACGTCATCGTGAACACGGCTCCGCTCACCCGCGAGACCACGGGACTGTTCGATGCGCGCTTCTTTGCCGTCGTGAAGCCCACGGCGATCTTCATCAACGTGGCGCGCGGGGCGAGCGTCGTCACGAGTGCGCTCACTCGGGCGCTCGATGAGCACCGCCTCGGCGGCGCCGGGCTCGACGTCGTCGAGCCCGAGCCGCTTCCGCCCGATAACCCATTGTGGCGAGCGCCGCGGGTCATCGTGAGTCCTCACATCTCCGGCAGATCGGACCTGCCCGGTGTCGAGCGCTGGATCGTCGCTCGAGAGAACCTGCGCCGCTATGCCGCCGGCGACAGGATGCTCTCCGTCGTGAGCCTCGAGCGGGGGTATTGATCGCGGACTGAGCGCGTCCATGCCGCCCGCTTACCGCCAGAGGCTCACGCGCTCGAGTGCCTTAGCGAATCGTCGCCGTCGTCGTCTGCTCGCGATGTGACGAGCCGAACATGATCCCGCTCAGTGCACCGCCCGCGAGGATGTTGCTCGCCCCGACGACGAGCAGACCAACCAGAACGAGGGGCATCGAGTAGACGCCGCTCAGCGCGAGGATGCCGAGCACGATCGCGGCGATTCCGGAGAGCAGCTGCGCACCGGCCGAACCCGCGGCCATCTCGTTCGCGAGGAGCTCGTTCGTCTGCGTCGTGGCACTCACCGTACCTGCACGGCGCACCGCGGCCTGCAGCTGATGCACGCTGCGCACCGAGCCGCTGCCGAGCATCAGCGCGGCGCCGAAGGCAATCAACGCCGCCGCGCACAGCACGAGCGGGGTGATGCCGAGCAGAGCCAGGATGCCGAGCACGATGCCCGCCACGCCGACCATGAACATCATCCCGACGCCGCCGCCGGAGAGCGAATCGGAAGCTGCGGTTGCGGCGACCGCGGTGGGCGAGGAGCTGATACCCGACAGCTCGGAGACGAGCGCGCCGGCCTGCAGGATGAGCGTGACGCCAAACACGATCGTCGCAATGGCCATCAGTACCTCAGGCACGAGGCCCGCGAGAGCGATGATTGCGAGGGCCACCGTCGCGATGCCGCCGGCGGCATCGAGCATGCCACCGAAGGCTGCGGTGTCGGTGGATCTGTTTTCCACGTATGTTGCGTTCATGCCAAAGCTCCTTAGCGCACGGGGCGCTTCAATCCGCCTGAGGACGCGCCCATTAGAAAGCTCAATGCCCCGCGTTGTTCCCGCCGAGCTCGGCTCTTCAATGCGCTCCAGCTGTCGCCTGCGATGCTGCGCCGCCGCGAACGGGACGGGCGAGCCAGATCACCACTACGAGCGCCACAAACAACATTCCCGACACGTAAAAGATGTCGTCCGCCGAGAGCATGAAGGCCTGAGCGTCGACGATGCGATTCAACACAGTGAATTTTTGATCCGGGGCGAGCCCGCCTGCCTGCATTCGCCCGAGCGCTTGCGCCGGGAGGGGGGCGCCGCGGACCAGGTGCTCGACGAGCTGCGAATGGTGAAGTGTTGCGCGCCGGTCCCACAGCGTCGTGACGATGGAGGTACCGAACGAGCCGGAGGTGATGCGCGCAAAGTTCATGAGGCTCGAGGCGGCTGGAATGCGTTCCGGCGGCAACCCCGCGAGGCCGAGCGCGAGCAGAGGCACGAAGAAGCACGCCATCGCGGCGCCCTGGATCACCGTCGGCACCAGCAGTGTCCCGAGCGGCGCTTGCGTATCGAACCAGCTCCGCATGAAGAACACGAGCGCGAAGATCGCGAACGAGGCGGTCACGTAGAGCCGCGGATCGATGCGATCGATCGTGCGTCCCACGATCGGCGTGAGAAACACCGCGAGCACACCGACCGGCGCGAGCACGAGACCCGCGAGCGTCGCAGTGTATCCCATGTACTCTTGCAGCCAGAGCGGCAACAGCACGACGTTGCCGAAGAACACTCCATACGCGAGCAGCATGGCAAGCGTGCTCACCGAGAAATTGCGCAGCCGGAAGAGGCCCAGGTCGACCACGGGGTGCTCGTCCGTCAGCTCCCAGATGATGAATACGATGAAACATGCGGCCGAGACGATCGCAAGCGCCACGATCTGAGCCGAGTTGAACCAGTCGAGGTCCTTGCCCTTGTCGAGCAGGATCTGCAGCGCACCGACCCAGACGACGAGCAAGCCGAGGCCGACGCCATCGACGGGCGCACGTGCCGTCGGCGTCTCCCGCTTGCGATAGACCATCCAGGTCGCCGCGCCTGCGACGAGGCCGACAGGCACGTTGATGTAGAAGATCCACGGCCAGGAGATGTTGTCCGTAATCCAGCCGCCGAGCAGCGGCCCGACCACCGGTGCGACGAGCGAGGTCATCGACCAGATGCCGAGCGCCGCGCCCGCCTTCGATTTCGGATAGCTCGAGAGCAGCAGCGCCTGAGAGAGCGGAATCATAGGTCCGGCGACTGCACCCTGGAGCACGCGAAACGCGATCAGCAGACCGAGCGAAGGTGCGAGCGCACACAGGAAGGAGGCGCCGACGAACAAGAATGTCGACCACGTGAAGAGCCGCACCTGGCCGACCCGCCGCGTGAGCCACCCGGTGAGCGGCAGTGAGATGGCGTTCGCGACGCCGAAGGAAGTGATGACCCACGTTCCCTGATCGGGCGACACACCGAGGTCCCCGGCGATGTACGGGATCGACACGTTTGCGATCGAGGTGTCGAGCACGTTCATGAACACCGCGAGAGACATCGCCGCCGTGCCGATGAGGAGCTGCGAGCCGCGAAGCGGCGGCAGCTCGCCCGAGCCTGACGCGTCAAAGGCCATCGGACGTCTCGCGCGCGGCTGGCCCTGCTGCCGCTGCCGGGGAAGCATCCCGCTCGCGATCTATCGGAGCCGATCGAGCGTGCGCTGCGCTCGCGAGTCGTGCGTGCTCCCGAGACGAGCGCTGCGGAGCCGGCGCATTCGCGGCGATGATCGTGCGCACTCGCGCCTCCGCCGCTGCACCGCTCGCATCGAACACACTGGTCGCATAGAGAGCGGCCGCTGAATCGGTTGCACCGCCCGTCGGGCTGCCGGCAGCCTGCGGGAAGCGCTTTCCGTCCTGGTCTCGAATGCTCACTTCGACTTTCATCGACAGACCGATCTGAAGCGGATGCGCCTCGAGCTCGCGTGGGTCGAGAGCGATGCGTACCGGCACGCGCTGCACGATCTTGATCCAGTTGCCCGTCGCATTCTGGGCGGGCAGAAGCGCGAACGCGGAGCCCGTACCCGCACCGAGACCGGCGACTCGCCCGTGAAAGATCACTTTGCGGCCGTAGAGATCGGAGGTAACCGACACCGGCTGGCCGATGCGCAGGGAGGCGAGCTGCGGCTCCTTGAAATTGGCCTCCACCCACACCTGATCGAGTGGCACCACCGACATGAGCGCTGCGCCCGGGTTCACGCGCTCCCCGAGCTGCACGTTGCGCTTGGCGATGAGGCCTGCAACGGGGGCCGGCAGCACTGTGCGGCTCAATTGCAGGTAGGCGCTGCGCACGGCCGCCGCGGCATCGCGCACATCCGGATGGCTCGCGAGTGTCGTACCGTCGGTGCGGGCGCGATTCGCCGCGAGCTGCTCCTTCGCCGCGTTGAGCGCGGCGCGATCGCCTCTCACGGTATCGCGCGCATGCTGGAGCTCCTCGCCCGAGATCGCCCCGGAGCTGCCGAGCCGCTCGCGGCGCGCGAGATCCTTCTGCGCCATTGCGAGCTCGGAGGCGCGCAGCTCCACGTCCGCGTTGAGCTCCGCCGAGGTCGCAAAGAGATTGCGCACTTCGCGCACACTGCGCGCGAGCCGGGCATCGGCTTCATCGAGCGCGAGCTGCGCATCCGCCGGATCGAGCTTCACGAGCGGCTGCCCCGCGCGCACGAGCTGGGTGTCGTCCGCGCCGATCGCAACGACGGTACCGGAGATCTGCGGCGTGATCTCGACGACGTTGCCATCGACGTACGCATCGTCCGTGGTCACGCGCCAGCGCGCATCGCTCAGCCAGTAGACCGACCATGTGAGGCCACACACGACGAACACGCCCGCTGCGATCGCGAGCCACCGCCAGCGCGGATTGTCCCGCGAGGAGAGCCTGCCGTTGCGTACGGCTTTCGCATTTGATTCGGGATTCATTTTCCGTCCTCCGCTGGCACGAAGCCTCCACCGAGCGAGCGTTCGAGATCGATCGAGACGTCCCACGCACGCGCACGCAAATCCGCCTCGAGGTTCCGTTGTGCGAGCAGCTGCCCGTGGGTCGTCAGCACTTGCAGGTAATTGCCCACTCCTTCCTGGTAGCGCATGAGCGCGAGCTCGTAGGCGTCCTGCGCCGTTGCAATACCGTCCCGCTCCTCCGCTCTCTGCGCCGCGATGCTGCGGAGGGAAACCAGCTGATCGGCCACATCTCGAAGCGCATCGGCGAGCGCCTGCTCGTAGCGCTCGACCGCGGCGTCGTATTGCGCATCGCGCGCAGCGAGCGCGGCGCGACGCCGGCCCGCATCGAAAATCGGCAACGTGAGGGCGGGACCCACTCCGATCGCGCGGTTCGCAGCCGTGAAGAACGCCCCAGTCCCGAGCGCCTGCAGGCCGAGGAGCGCGGTGAGGTCCACATTGGGATAGAAATCCGCCTTCGCCGCCGCGATGCCGCGCTCTGCGGACTCCACTCGCCAGCGCAGCGCGAGAATGTCCGGACGGCGTCCGAGAAGCTCGGCGGGCAGGCGGCTCGGCAGCCGCACATCGGGCAACGATGCGAGCTGCGGGCGGGCAATGGCGCGACCGCGATCCGGTCCTTGTCCAATGAGCGCGGCCAGCGCGTTGCGCGTGAGCTCGATACGCTCATCGAGCCGCGTGAGGTGCTCGCGCGCGTCGGGAAGCGCCGATTGCGCCTGCTTCACTTCCAGGCGCGAGTCGATCCCGGCGGAATTGCGAGCGCGGGTGAGCGAGTAGATCTGCTCGCGCTCCGCGAGCAATGTTTGAGTCACATCGCGCTCGAGATAAGCGCGCTCGAGCGCTACGTATGCATGCGCGATCGCAGCCGACAACGCGATCCGGGCCGCCTCGCCATCGAGCTCGGCCGCGCGCGCGGCCCCGACGGCCTGCTCGTAGGCCGCGCGGTTCTTGCCCCAGAGATCGAGCTCGAAGCCGAGAGTCGCCTGGAGCTCATTCAGCGTGTTCCAAGTGCCGCCGTATGGCGGCGGGATGAGCGAGTGCTCCGGAAAGAGCTCGCGCGTGCTCGATCCCGAGAGCCCGACCGCAGGGAGCCGCGCCGCCTGCGCGCTGCGCGCCGCGGCGAGCGCGAGCCGGGTGCGGGCCTGCGCTTCCTCGAGGCTCGGGCTGCCTGCGAGGGCTTCCTCGATCAAACGATCGAGCTGTGGGTCGCCGAGGGCGGTCCACCACTTCGGCGCGGGCCAGACAGGCCCGGTCTCGCTGCGACTCAATGTTTGAGAGGCGACAAGGCCATCGGGGCCGACGAGCCGCGCTCGGGGGGCGAGTCCTCTGCTCGTGGCACAGCCCGAGAGCGCGAACAGGCCGGCGAGTATCGCAGAGGCGGGCATTACGAGGCGCCTCATACGCGCGCCTGTGCGTTGCGGTGCATGAAATGCGTGACTCTCGCGATCATCTTCGTTTCTCCGATCCAGCGCCCTCCTGGCCTTGTGCCGTCCATGGTTGCTCGGGCTGTCAATGTCTGGGCTAAATATGCCTAGGCAATCATTGCCCTAAAAAAGGGGTCACACGTTGTCGAGCATGCGCCGCAGAAAGCCCTCGAGCTGGCGCGCCTCGGCCTTCGTGAAGCCGCGCAGCAGGCTGTTGAGCGCCTGGCGCGTGATTTCCATCATGATCGGCCACACGGTCCGCCCGCTTTCCGTGAGCTCGAGATAGACGAGCCGCCGGTCATTCGGGCAGCGTTCGCGGCGAATGAGGCCCTTGTTCTCCAGCCGGTCGACCATGCGCGTCATCGCACCGGCATCGTAGGAAACGCTCCTGCAGAGACTCGCCGCCGACTTGGCCTCGGAGTCGATCGCGATGGTGGCGATGATCCGAAATTGCGGCCAGCTGAGCTCGAACGCGGCGAGCTGCGGGTGCGCGGCGAACCGCCGCTCGAGCGAGGTGCCCATCTCCTCCCGCAGGCGATTCACGAGATATCCGACCGCCCTGCGCGGCTCGTACGACTCGGCGTCGTAGACCTCCGCAGCCTCAGCGTTCGACATCCTTCGGTTTGCCGCCGCTACCATGGCTCGCCACTTTACTTGCCTAGGCTGTCATTGTCAAGGCTTTTATTGCCTCGCAATTTTGGCAGCAGCCCCGGCGCGCGCAGCCGTCGTTATCATCGCGCGATATGGTTTTAACGACGACGGCGGCCGCGCGTGCTCAAATTCTCCGTGAATCTCAGCCTCCTCTTTCGCGAGCGGCCGCTTCTCGAGCGCTTCGCGTCCGCGCGTGCGGCGGGCTTCGGCGCCGCGGAGATTCAAGTCCCGTATGAATGGCCGGCCGGGGAGATCGCGCGCGCGGCAAACGAGGCGAGCCTGCCCGTCGTGCTGATCAACGCGCCGCTCGGTCCGGACTCGAGCTCACCGGGCATGGCCTGCCGGCCCGAGCATCGGGCCGCCTTCCGCGAGTCGCTCGAGCGCGCGGCGGAGTATGCCGAGGCGCTGCGCGCCCCGTGCGTCAATGTTCTCACGGGGCGTGCGGCGGGTGCCGAGCGCGAGCAGTGCCTCGGGCTGCTCGTCGAGCACCTCTCGCTCGCCGCGGAAGTGCTGGCACGCGTCGGCTCGCGGCCGCTTCTCGAGATGATCAATCCCCACGATGTTCCCGGCTATTGCATAACGAGCTTCGATGCGGCGATGGAGATTCTCTCCCGCTCCGATCCGCGCCTTGGCCTGCAGTTCGATATCTATCATGCGGCGCGTCTCGGGCTCGATCCGGCGGCCGCATTCAGTGCCGTGCACGAGCGCGTCGCTCATGTTCAGTTCGCGGACAGCCCGGGGCGGCACGAGCCCGGGACGGGTGCGCTCGATTTCAACCGGATCTTCGCCGCCATCGAGCAAACCGGCTACACGGGCTGGCTCGGGGCGGAGTACCACCCCTCCGTGCAAACGGCGGACACCCTCGACTGGCTCCGTACGCGGTGCGCGCCTCAGGCGGCGGTACCCGGGGCGCAGGACGCGCGCGGCCGGTAGGAAGTCCGCGCGCGCTCAACCAACCGGCAGCGACAGGAGCGTTGCGCCGATCCGGGTCGGAATCACCCACACTCGCCCGGGCTCCTCGTGGATTACGGGATCGCCGGGGCGGCACTCGGGACATTGCGGCTTGTGAGACAGGTCGGCGAAGTGCCGGTTTGCCGACTCGAGCGTCGCGGGACTCGTGAGGCGTGCGATCACGACCGCAAGGGCGTGGCTCAGGTCGAGCGCTGCCGCGCTCATCTCCTCATCGAGCTCACCCCCGGAGCGGAAAGCGGCGGCAGACTCTCGCGGACGACCCCAATCGGCCACGATCGGCCGCCCGTAGCGGCGGATGTTGAATCGCGTGTCGCTCTGCCCCGCCGCCCCCGCATAGTGGATCAACCTCACGCTGGCTCGCGCGACGAGCTGAACCGTGTGCAACTGGTCCTCGAGCTCGCATTTGAAAGTGGCGACCGCAGCGTCCTGGCCGGTGAGCTGAGCGAGTTCCGCGTCCGCATCGGCGCTCGAGGTGACGATCTTGAGCGCACGCCAAGGCCAGTTCGCCTGTTGCGCAGGATCGAGGGCTGCCGAGATGGCGGCGAAGAATCCCCGATCGGTCTGTTCGGTCTGCCAGGCGCGGGGAAGCGGGTCCCAGCCGTCCCGCGCATAGCGACGGATGATCGGCACGGCAGCGTAGAGTCCAAGCTTCAACGCGAGCTGCTCTGCCTCCGCGGGCGGCAGCGGATGGGCGTGATGCACGACGGTGAGCGCCATGGGCGCAGCGACGATCACCAGCGTGGGACGCTGATCCGGCGAGAGAGCGGCGGCAGGCGCCGGTGCCGACGCGTTCACCCAGGTGGGCAGCAGGACGAGCGTAACGGCCGCCCACGAGATCGAGACGCGCCGCGCGGCGCTCCATATGCGCATATCGGTCGCATGATACGCCACCCCCGCCGCCCACTCGCAGCTGTGTGTAAGATGCGCCGACCCGGAATCGACGGGCATCTCAATCGGAGGCGGCCGGTTATGAAGATCGCTGAGCTGTTCAAAGTAGAGGGCTACGGCGTCGTCGTCACGGGCGGTGCGAGCGGCCTGGGGCTCGGCTACGCCGAGGCGCTCGCCGAGAACGGCGCGCGCGTGACGCTGCTCGATGTGGATTCACGCCGCATCGAGGAGGAGACCGCTCGACTGCGCAAGGCCGGGTACGACGTGCGCGGCGAAGCTGTCGATGTCACCGACCACCCCGCGCTCGACCGGGCGATCGATGCGGCGGCGGAGACGTACGGCCGGCTCGATGTCGTATTCGCGAATGCCGGCATCGACTCCGGTCCTGGATTCGTGAGCGGCTGGGTAGGCGAGGCGCGCCCCCGCAACCCCGAGGGCGCGCTCGAGAGCTACACCGACGAGCGCTGGAACCGCGTCATCGACATCAACCTCAACGGCGTGTTCGCGACGCTCCGCGCAGCGGCGCGTCATATGAAGCCGCGAGGCCGCGGACGCATCATCGTCACGACCTCCCTCGCCGCGGTCAAATGCGAGGGCGTCATCGGCGCGGCCTACATGGCTGCGAAGGCGGGAGCAGCGCATCTCGTCGAGAATGTGGCGCTCGAGCTCGCCGCCTACGACATTACGGTCAATGCAATCGCACCCGGGTTCTTCATCACCAATATCGGTGGCGGCCACGCCAAGAATCCGGAAGTGCAGCGCATGGTTTCCAAGTGGGTGCCGATGCACCGCGTCGGCTTCCCCAAAGACATCAAAGGGCTCGCGCTATTCCTCGCCTCGCCCGCCTCGGCGTACGTGACGGGGCAACAGATCATCATCGACGGCGGCTGGGGGCTCGGGATGGCGGACTGAGCGGGCACTGAGCGGCCATCGCGCTCCGATACGAAGCTCGAAACCTCAATCCGCGAAGATCATCGCCGGGTGCTCCAGGCGCTCCCTGAGCGACTGAATCATCGCCGCAGCGTCGTACCCATCGACGAAGCGGTGATCGAATGAGGAGGAGAGATTCATCATGCGCCGCACGACGATCGATCCGTCCACGACGACCGGCCGCTCGACGGCGCGATTGACGCCGACGATCGCGAGCTCCGGAGCATTGATGATGGGTGTCGAGGCGATCCCTCCGAGCTTGCCCAGGCTCGTGACGGTGATCGTCGAGCCGGAAAGCTCCGCGCGCGTCGCCTGGTTCGTCCGAGCGGCCTCCGAGACACGGCGGATCTCGCGCGCGAGATCGTCGAGCGAGCGCCGCTCGGCGTGGCGGACGACCGGCACCTTGAGTCCCTCGGCCGTTTGAGTCGCGATGCCGACATGCACCGCGCGATGCCGCACGATGACGCCGCGCGCTGCATCGTAGAGGCCATTGCATTGCGGATGCTCGGCAACCGTGCGAGCGAGCGCGAGCACGAG
Organism: Steroidobacteraceae bacterium; assembly: GCA_035606175.1. Lineage (GTDB taxonomy): Bacteria > Pseudomonadota > Gammaproteobacteria > Steroidobacterales > Steroidobacteraceae > JASHUC01. The sequence goes on from DATNFW010000065.1 coordinate 40,888, forward strand.
GAACGGCAGATATGTGAGCGACGCCGTGCCCTGCGCACGCCGGCTGTTGAGATAGACGCGCAGCCGCTCGAGCTCGGTCACGTCGACTTCCTCGACGTACGAGAAATGCGGGATGTTGCGCGCGCTCTCGCTCATGCGCTCGGCGATGACCCGCCGCACACCGATGACCCGAATCTCCTCCGTCGCATCCCCTGCCGCCGCGGGAGCTCGTACTGGGCGATCGGGGCTTCCGCTCGCCGCCTCGTCCGCTGCGGTTGCGCGGCTCTCCTCGCCCAAGTGCGCTTCGAGATCGCTCCGCAGAACTCGACCGTGGGGCCCGGAGCCCTCGATGCTCGCGAGATCGATGCCCGCTTCGCGTGCGCGACGGCGGATCGCCGGCGATGTGAGCACGCGACTGCCGCTCGCCGCATGCGAGGCGCTGCCGTCCCGCGCGGCCGGCTTCGCCCCGGATGCCGCCTTGCCGGCGCGCTCTGCGGCCTCTGTCTCAAATACGACGAGCTCCGATCCCACCGCCACTTTCTCCGCCGGCTCACCCCGTACCGACACGATGCGCCCGGAAACCGGCGCGGGCACCTCCACGGTCGCCTTCTCGGTCATCATCTCGACGAGCGGATCGTCCTCCGCGACCGTGTCGCCCGGCTTCACGCGCCAGGCGACGATCTCCGCATCGACGGTGCCCTCGCCGAGATCCGGCAGTTTGAAAACGTAGCGGCTCACGGGGTGCTCGCGCGACGGTGGCTCACGACGCCTCCATGACGCGCCGGATCGCGGCGCCGATGCGCTCGGGCCCCGGGAAATACTCCCACTCGAACGCATGCGGATACGGCGTATCCCAGCCGGTCACGCGCTCGATCGGTGCCTGGAGATTCCAGAAGCACTCCTCTTGGACGGTCGCCGAGAGCTCCGCGCCGAAGCCGCTGAAGCGCGTGGCCTCGTGCACGATCACGCACCGTCCGGTGCGGCGCACGGACTCGCAAATCGTGTCGGTGTCGAGTGGCACGAGAGTGCGCAAATCGATGATCTCTGCATCGGCGCCCGCGAGCCGCACGGCCGCCTCGGCGACGTGCACCATCGTCCCATACGCGAGGATCGTGAGATCCTCTCCTTTGCGCACGATCTCGGCGCGCGCGAGCGGCAACGTGAAATGACCCGGAGGCACTTCCCCTCTCGGGTGCGTGCTCCACGGTACGGCAGGCTTGTGCCAGTCGCCATCGAACGGTCCGTTGTAGAGACGCTTCGGCTCGAAGAAGATCACCGGGTCATCGTCCTCGATCGAGGCGATGAGCAGACCCTTGGCATCGTAGGGGTTCGAGGGCATGACGACCTTGATCCCGCACACGTGCGTGAAGATGCCCTCCGGGCTCTGCGAATGCGTCTGCCCGCCGCGGATGCCCCCGCCGCAGGGCATGCGGACGGTCACCGCCGAGGAAAACTCACCGGCCGTCCGGTACCGGAGCCGCGCGAGCTCGCTCACGATCTGATCGAACGCGGGGTAGACATAGTCCGCGAATTGCACTTCCGCGACGGGCCGCAGCCCGTTAACGCCCATGCCGATCGCAGCGGCGACGATCCCGCCCTCGGCGATCGGCGTGTCGAGCACGCGATACTCCCCGTACTTTCGCTGCAGACCGTCGGTGCACCGGAATACCCCACCGAAATAGCCCACGTCCTCTCCCATCACGACGACGGAGGCGTCGCGGCCGAGCATCACGTCGAGCGCGGAATTGACGGCCTGCACCATGTTCATCTGCGCCACGACTCAATCCTCGGCGCCCGACGATTGCTCGGGAGAGGCTTCCCCGGACCGAGCCGCGAGCAGCGCCTCGAGCTCGCGCCGCTGGCGCGCGAGGTGCGGCGGCATCTCTTTGAAAACGTCCTCGAACATCGAGAGCGGATCGAGCGTTGGGCCCTCGGTGAGGGTTCCGTAGCGCACCGCCTCCTTCCAGGCCTCGGCGATGTGCCCGTCGAGCTCCTTTTCGAGCGCAGCCTCGCGCTCGGCGGACCATTCCCCGAGCGCGATCAGATGTCGTGCGAGGCGCTCGATGGGATCCCCGAGCGGCCATGCCTTCCATTCCTCTTGCGGGCGATAGCGCGAGGGATCATCGCTCGTCGAGTGCGCCGATGCTCGATAGGTCACATGCTCGATGAGGGTCGGTCCTCCCCCGCGCCGCGCGCGCTCGGCCGCCCACTGCGTGACGGCATAGACCGCGAGGAAATCGTTGCCGTCGACGCGCATGCCCGGGATTCCGTATCCCGGTCCGCGTGCCGCGAATGTCCGGTGCTCCCCGCCCGCGAATCCCTGGAACGTCGAGATCGCCCATTGGTTGTTGACGATATTGAGGATCACGGGCGCCTGATAGACCGCCGCGAACGTGAGCGCATGATGAAAGTCCGCCTCTGCGCTCGAGCCCTCGCCGATCCAGGCGGCGGCGAGCCGGTCCTCGCCCCGGATCGCCGCGGCCATCGCCCAGCCGACCGCCTGCGGAAATTGAGTCGCGAGATTGCCGGAGATCGAGAAGATGTTGCCGCTCGCCGAGTGGTACATCACCGGCATCTGCCGGCCCTTGCACATGTCGCGCGTGTTTGAGAGGCACTGGCACATCAACGCGACGAGGCTCGAGCCGCGGGCGATGTGCAGGCCCTGATTGCGGTAGGAGGGAAACAGCATGTCGCCCGGACGCAGCGCCATCGCGGCGGCGACCGAGACCGCCTCCTCGCCCGTCGATTTCATGTAGAACGAGATCCGCCCCTGGCGCTGGTTGCGCAGCATCCGCTCGTCGAAACGGCGCGTGAGCACCATGTGGCGCAGGCCGACCTGCAGGTCCTCGGGGTCGAGCCTGGGATTCCAGGGACCGACGGCGTGATGTTCCTCATCGAGCACGCGCACCATCTCGGATGCGAGCGGCTCGAGCTCGCGGAGCGCCGCCGTCGTGTCGGGCCTCTCGACGGCGCCCGCGCGCGGCACTTTCAAATAGCTGAAGTCGGGCCGATCCCCAGGTCGGGCAGGCGGATGAGGAACGTGAAGGCGCGAAACCCTGCGGGCGGCGGCCATCAGCGTACCGGCGTCAGCCAGCCGAACTCATCGGGCGATTCGCCGCGTTGAACTGCAATGAGCGCGGCGCGCAGCGCCTGCGTCTCCCCTCCTACCTCGCCGTTGCCGACACGATGCTCGCGGCCGCCGTGGATCAGCGTGCCGACACCCGTCAGCACCGCCGCGGTCCCGGAGAGCGCCGCCTCCCCGTCCGGCCTGGCGATCCAGGCGAGCGTCTCATCGAGCGTCACGATGCGCTCGCTCACGTCGTAGCCGCGAGCGCGCGCGAGCGTCAGGAGCGAATCGCGGGTGACCCCGTGCAGGAACGTCGCATCGAGGCTGCGCGTGAGGATCTGCTTGCCGCGGATCAGCAGGAAATTAGCAGCTCCCGTCTCCTGCACCTCGCCTCCCGGACAGAAAAGAACCTGGTCCGCTTGAAACTCGCGCCGCGCGGCAAGCGTGGGGCCGAGTGCGGCCGCGTAATTGCCGCCGGTCTTGACCATGCCGAGATTGGGCGCGGTGCGCGCGGCGAGCTGGACGAAAATCTTGAGAGGCTTGAGCCCGCCTGCGAAGTAATCCCACACGGGACTCGCGAGCACGACGAGGCATGCCTCGCTCGCCGCAGTACCTGCCGCGCCGATATTGGGAACGGTGCCGAAGAGTACGGGACGCAAATAAAGCGCACCCGGCGCTTCGGGCACCTCGTCGCGGCAGCGCTCGACGAGCGAGACGACCATGTGCGCGACTTGAGCTCGATCGGGCTCCGGCAATGCGAGCAGCCGCGCGCTCTGCCTGAAGCGCTCGATGTGGCTCGCGAGCCTGAAGATGTGAATGCCGCCGTCGGCACGCCGGTAGGCCTTGAAGCCCTCGAAGCAGGAGCTGCCGTAGTGCAGCGCGTGCGCAGCCGGGTGAATGGGCAACGGTGCGGTTGCCTCCAGCCGGTCCGCTTGCCATGAGCCGCCTCGATACCAGGCGATCGCCATCGAATCCGTCAGCACGCTGCCGAAGGGCGCCTGACGCGGAGTGCTCGTATTCATAGCGGCGGATTATACGGCCTCGGGACTCACCTCGAGAGCAGCGCCGCGGCTCGATCGATCCGCTCGCGGCATGCATCGAGTGCATGCGCAGTGCGCATCAGGTAATCGTTAGCCTGATCCCAGCGTCGGCCCTCGATCGCTTCGCGGACCCCGGGAAGGGTTTTCGCGCCATACCCGGTGAGCGCGCCCGGCGCGTAGATGAGGTGGACGAACCAGCTGCGCCCGGGAAGACCGCGCGGATCGGTCAACGTTCGCTCCATACCGGTCAGCAGATCGTTGAGCATTCTCAAGGGCTCCCCGGTCGGCAGGTTCCCGGACGACAGCGCGCTCGCAAGTGCCGCATCGTAGCGGTGTGCCGAAATTTTGAGTCGTGCGACCGCATTGTCGAGCGGCGCGAACTCGAGATAGGGACCGGGCGCCTCCTCAGCCGGCGGGCCGAGCGGATGCCGGGGGTCGGATGCGAGCGCAAACGCGCGCTGATCGAGAAGGCGTGCCAGGCTCTCGGCGCGTTCGCGCTGCGAGTCGGCGAGCCGGTGCAGCTCCTGCCGATAGCGATCGACGGTATCGGCGAATTCGCCGAACTCGAGCGGCAGCACGTCCGAATCCGCCACGCGCAGCGCCAGATGCCCGCCAACCTTCGCCATCGCAATGCCGTAGACGAAGTCTGGGTCGCCGAAGCGTACATAGTGATCGAAGGAGTCGTAGCGCGAGTGATAGACGCCCTCCTGTTCTTCCTCACCCGTGAATCCGAAGTTGATCGAGGCGATGCCGAGATGCTGCAGGAAGGGCGTGTAGTCCGAGCCTGAGCCGAGCGCTTGCAGCGGCAGATCGGCTCCCGAGGCGGCGAGCTTTCCGACCCGCTGCGCCTCGGAGCCCGCGGCCGGATCGAACGCCTGGACTTCCAGGCGCGCTCGCAGCCTCGACTCGACACTCGCATGCGTTTCCGGATCGTCGACGCCGGCTGCGACCTGATTGACGAGACGCTGCAGAGAGTGGCTGCCGCCGATGCGGAGGAATCCTCGCCCATTGTCATCCGTATTGACGTAGAGCACCGTCTTTCGTTCGAGCTCCTCCGCATGCTCTTCCGCCCATTCGGTCGAGCCGAGCAGCCCAGGCTCCTCGCCGTCCCAGCTCGCATAGATGAGCGTGCGCTTCGGCCTCCAGCCGCTCTTCGCGAGCTGGCCGATCGCCTTCGCCTCCTCGAGCTCGGCGTCGGCTCCCGCGATCGGGTCCCAGGCACCGAATACCCACCCGTCGTGGTGATTGCCGCGGATCACCCATTCATCGGGACGCGCGGAGCCTCGAAGCGTCGCGATCACGTCATAGATCGGCTTGAGGCTCCAGTCCGAGCGGACGAGGAGGTGCACGCGCGCAGGACCTGGGCCCAAGTGATAGGTGAGCGGCAGCGACCCGCGCCACGAGACCGGTGCGATGCGCCCTCCGAGAGCGGCGAGCAAAGGCTGTGCGTCGGCATAGGAGATCGGCAGCACCGGAATCTTGAGGACGGTTTTCGCGTCTGCAATCGAGAGCCGCTTCGCATTCTTCGTTGCACCGATCCCCGGCGTGAGCGGGTCTCCGGCATAAAGCGTCATATCCTCGACCGAGCCGCGCTGGACGCCCTCACTCGGGCGCCAGCCGCCCTGCGGGTACACATCGCCGGGTGAGTAGCCATCCTCGTGCGGATCGGAATAGATGATGCAGCCGATGGCGCCGTGCTCATATGCGAGCTTTGGCTTCAAACCGCGCCACCCGCCGCCATAGCGCGCAATGACGATCTTGCCGCGGACGTCGACGCCGCGGCGCGCGAGCGCCTTGTAGTCATCGTTCATGCCGAAGTTGACATAGACGAGCTCGCCGGTCACATCGCCGTCTGCGCCGTAGACGTTGTAGGGCGGCAGCGCGCCGGAGAGCGCGGAGGTGCTATCGCCCCGAACCGGCGGCTCGTGCAGCGTCGCTTTGAAACGTTTCGGCGCGACGAGCTCGAGCGACTCCTGCTTCGGTGTGGGATACAGCACGTAGAACGTCTCGATATGGGTGTCCCAGCCCCAGGAGGAGAACATGCGCTCGATGGTTCGCGCGTTTTTTGCATCGTGGGGCGAGCCGACCTGATTGGGCTCGGAGGACAGCTCCTTCATCCAGTTGCGTAGATCGCTCGCCCGCATCTGCGCATCGAACCGCTCCTCCAGATTGCGCTCGGCACCGGCATCCTGCGCGGTGTAGCCGAGCATCGCGCCCTCCTGCGCCGTCGCAACCGATGCGGCGAGCCACCACAGGGCGGCCGCAAGTGCGGCGACGCCGGTGCGGGAAGGAAAGTGAAATTGAGGCGCGCGCCAATGCAGATTCATGGAGCTCTCCGCGAGACCGAGGCGCGCAAATCTTAACCCCGGCCGAGGCCCTCGCGGAGAGTCTCATCCGCAGTGCGGTATCCTCAGTGCGCAAACGCGCCGTCGAGCGCCCGCGCGACCGCCTCGTGCCGGAGCTCCCCGTCGTGCACATTGAGCCCACGCGCCAGATGCGGATCGCGTTTGAATGCGCTCTGCCAGCCATGGTCCGCGAGCGCTCGCACGAAGGGCAGCGTCGCATTGGTGAGCGCGTAGGTCGAGGTTCGCGGTACGGCGCCCGGCATGTTCGTCACGCAATAGTGAATGACGCCGTCTACGACGTACGTCGGATTGGCATGCGTCGTCGGCCGGCTCGTCTCGATGCAGCCGCCCTGGTCGATCGAAATGTCGACGATCACCGAAAGAGGCTTCATTTGAGCAACCATCGCACGCGTGACGAGCCGCGGCGCGTGCGCCCCGGGGATGAGAACGGCGCCGATCACGACGTCGGCATCCGTTACGCACTGCTCGACCGCATCGACGGTCGAGTACTGGGTCTTCAACCGGCTGCCGAACTGCGCGGCGAGCTCGCGCAGCCGCTTGACGGAACGATCGAGTACCGTGACATCCGCCTGCAGGCCGACCGCCATTTCGGCGGCTTGCGTGCCGGCAACGCCGCCGCCCAGCACGGCCACTTTGCAGGGCGTCACACCGGGCACGCCTCCGAGCAGCATGCCGCTGCCACCGTTTGCCTTCTGCAGGCAGCTCGCGGCAACCTGAATGGACATTCGCCCGGCCACCTCGCTCATCGGCGTGAGTAGCGGCAGCGAGCCGTCCGCGGCGGTCACTGTCTCGTACGCGATAGCCGTGGCACCCGCATCCATGAGCGCCCGTGCCTGGGAGGGGTCGGCGGCGAGGTGCAGATACGTGAACAGCATCTGACCCTGCCGCAGCATGCGACACTCCTCGATCTGCGGCTCCTTGACCTTGACGATCAGGTCCGCGGAGCGGAACACCTCGGCAGCCGAGCGGGCGATCTTCGCGCCCGCGGCTTCGTAGTGCAGATCGAGAAGACCGACACCCTCGCCGGCGTGCGTCTCGATGAGAACCTCATGGCCAGCGGCAACCAGCTCACGCACACCGGCCGGGACCAGCCCGACCCTGTATTCGTGCACCTTGATCTCGCGAGGGACTCCGATCCGCATGGCACGCTCCCGCAAAATAGAACTCGTTGGTGCAAGCTTATCGCGTACCGTGGCACAGAAGATGCTATTTAGGCGCTGATTAGGGCGTTATACGCAATATTCTTGCGTTCTTATGCGAATTCATGGAAGAATATTCAATGGCTCTCGATCGTACGGACCGCCTCATCCTCGAGACTCTGCAGCGCGACGCGCGCATCACGAACGCCGCGCTCGCGGAGAAGGTGAGCCTGTCGGAGTCCGCATGCCTCCGCCGGGTACGCGCACTCGAGGCGTCCGGCCTCGTGAGCGGCTACGGCGCGCGAATCGATCAGGTGAAGGCGGGACTGCCCGTCAACGTTTTCGTCAGCATCACGCTGGATCGACAGGACCAGACCGACCTGCAGGCGTTCGAGGAGGCGGTGCGCCGGATCCCCGAAGTGATGGAGTGCTACCTCATGACCGGCGACTTCGATTATCTGCTGCGCGTCGTCGTTGCCGACACTGCCGATTTCGAGCGCGTGCACAGCAGGAATCTGACGCAGCTGCCGCACGTCGCACGCGTACATTCGAGCTTTGCGCTGCGCGCTGTCGCCCGGCTGCACGTGCTGCCCATTCGTTGAAGGGTGTGAGCCGCCTCGGTAGACTGCGGCGGATACCAACAACATCTAACCTCGTGAGGCAATCATGCCGGCACTCGCTGCGATCAAAATGAGCAGGCTCCTCGTTCTGGCGTTCGCCTCCGTGTTGTTTTCAACAGGCGCATTTCCGCAAGGCGAGGCTCAATCGGACCCGCAGGCGCTCAAGATCGGCATCATCGGGACCGGTCGGATCGGGGGCACACTCGCGCGTTATTGGGTCAAGGCCGGACACGAGGTCATGATCTCATCCGATCATCCGGAGACGCTTCGGCCGCTCGCAGCGGAGCTCGGCTCCCGCGCGCACGTGGGCACGCCTCGCGAGGCTGCGGCTTTCGGGACGGTGATTCTCGTCTCGGTACCTTACAAAGCGATGCCGGAGCTCGGCGCGACGGTATCGAAGGAGCTCGCGGGCAAGGTGATACTCGACACGAGCAACCCCTCCGAGAGGCGCGACGGCCCGATGGCGCGCGGCGTTGAGGAGAAGGGCGCGGGCGTTGCGACCGCGGAGTACCTGCACAACAAGCGAGTCGTGCGAGCCTTCAACTGCATTCCCGCGCGGACGCTCGCGACCGAAGGCGATCGAAAGCCCGAGCGCATCGCTATCCCGATCGGAGGCGACGATCCTCGAGCCATCAGCGTCGCCCAACAGCTGATAGGGGAGACGGGTTTCGATCCCGTCGTCGTCGGCTCGCTCGCGGAGACGCGCCGCTTCGATCTCGGCCAGCCGCTCGCGCACGGCGATCTGACCGCCGCGGAGCTCAGGCAGAGAATGCAGCGCTAGTCGCTAGCGGAAAGGTCTGCGCTGCCTACCGCGTCGAAGTCGATGCGGGACGATTGAACGCGGTCGCGCCCGAGGCCGCGAACAGCTTCGTGAAGGGATCGTCCGGTTGCACGGGCGCCGCGCCCTCGCGGATCGTCGTGCGGCGCATGTCGCGGCGATGTTTGAACTCGTCGTAGTCCCCGCCCCGATGCATGCTGCACAGGTTGTCCCAGATGGCCATGTCGCCGGGACGGTAGGTGACGTTGAAGACGTATTTCGGCTGGGTGGCGAAGGCGATGAGCTCGGCAAGCAGCGCACGCCCCTCCTCGCGCGGCATGCCGACGATGTCGCGTGCGTGGGCCGCGATGTAGAGCGCCTTGCGCCCGGAGCCGCGGTGAACGTGCACGAGCGGATGCACGGCATGCGGCCGCGCATCGATCTCCTCCTCGCTGAGAGGGTAGCCTGCGCGGCTGCGCGACCACCAAAGCGAGTGGCGCGCCTCGAGCCCTTCGATGCGATCCTTCATCGATTGCGGCAGGTCCTCGTAAGCGCTGCGTGTGTCGGCGAACCAGGTCTCCCCGCCCTCGGGAGGCGCCTCGTGACACAGCAGAAGCGACTGCGCCGAGCGCATATCCATGAACGATGAGTCGGTGTGCCACAGCCGGTCGCCGCGCTTGTGCAGGCGGATCATCTCGTCCTGGATGATGTTGCCGTCGGGATCGAGATTGCTTGCATCGAAAATCTCGCGATGCTCGTGCCGGTAGCGCCGCCCCTCCATTCGCGGAGCGAACTCGATGTGGCCGAAGATACGGCTGAACGCGATGTGTGTCTCATCGTTGAGACCGGTGTTGCGCCAGATCGTGATACCCCACGTGTTCTGGGCGGCGATGATCTCCCGGCGAGTCGCCTCATCGAGCGGCTTCGCGATGTCGACACCGGATATTTCGGCGCCGAACTTGGGCAAAATCGGCTTTACTGTCAGGCTCATGTGACCTTCGCTCCTCGAGTGCACATACTATTGCTCGACTCGCGCAGGAACGCAAAATCGGCCGCATCCGTTGCATAACGCCTTGCCGCATGGGCACTAGGGCGACTCGCGCCAGCCTCCCCCGAGCGCTTTGTAGAGCTCGACGAGGTCGGTGGACTCGGCCGTGGTCGCCTGTGCGCGTGCGAGCTCGTTCTGCTGGAGCGTCCGTTCGGCATCGAGCACCTCGATGAAGCTCGCAAGTCCGCTCTCGTATCGCTGCCGCGCAAGCGTCAGCGCGTTTCGACTGGCTTGCGAGGCGGCCACGAGCGATGCGCGGCTCGCCTGCTCGGAAGAGTACGCAGCGAGCGCGTTCTCCACCTCGTGAAGGGCGTTGAGCACGGTGCGGGCGTAGTCGATCGCGGCCTCCTTCTCCCGCGCATCCTGCAGCCGGATGACGGCGCGGCGGGCGCCGGCCTCGAAAATCGGCAGCTCCAGAGTGGGACCTAGCGACCCGAAACGACTCGCGGCTTCGATCAGCCGCGAGAGCCCCTCGGACTGATACCCTCCGGCCGCGCTCAGCGTGAGCCGCGGGAAGAGATCCGCCACTGCGACTCCAACACGAGCCGTCGCCGCGTGCAGACTGGCCTCGGCGCGGCGAACGTCCGGACGGCGCCGCGCGAGCTCCCCTGGCAACCCGACCGGCACGCGCGGAGGTGCCGGGGGCACGGGGCTCGCTCGAGCGAGCTCCGCGCGCAACGCATCGGGCTCGCGATCCATCAGGCGGCTCAGCTGATTGATGTCCTGGGTGATCTCGCGCTCGAGCGGCGGCACCTGCGCCTCTGTGACGCTCACCTCGCTCGAGGCGTTCTCGACGTCGAGGTCGGTCGTGAGGCCCGCATTCCACCGCTCGCGCGTCAAGTCGTACACGTCGCGCTGCGTCGCGAGGCTCTGCTCGAGAATCGAGCGCCGCAGCTGCGCGCCGCGCAAATCGATATAAGCCTCCGCCACGTCGCCGGCGAGTGAGATGCGCACGGCCCGTTCGTTCTCGACTGCGGACGTCACGTCCGCGTCGGCCGCCTCGATGGAGCGGCGCACGCGGCCGAACAAATCGAGCTCCCAGGAGGCGCTGAGGCCAAGCTGATACTGGTTGAAAGGATTGGAAATGGTGACGCCGGGCGGCAAGCCCCTGAGGCCTCCCGACCCGGCGATGCCGAAGACGGCGCCGTTCGGCGTGTTGAGACTGAAGCGCTGGCGCGTGAAGCTCGCATTGGCAGCCAGAGTCGGCCAAAGCCCTGCCGCGGTTTGCTGGCGCTGCGCACGCGCCTCCTCGATGCGCACCACCGCCGCGCTGAGGTCGAGATTCGCCCCGAAGCTGCGTTCGATGAGCGAGATCAGCGTCGGGTCTTTGAAGCTCGACCACCACTCCGCGAGGTCCGGCGTGCGCGTCTCGATCGCGCTCGCCGGGCCGCCGCCGAGCGCCGTGCGCGACCAGGTCGAAGGCACGGCGGGTTTGGGCGGGACGAAATTCGGCCCGACCGCGCAGCTCGCAAGGAGCAGCGCAAGCCCGCCGATCGAGGCCCGTGCCACCATTGCTCCGGCACTCATGATCGCTGGCTCATGGGGCTATTGCAGCCGGCTGCGAAACATCCACGCAGCCCCCGTCAGCGTGAATGCGGCGATCACCGCGAGCGGCCAGAGGTCCGGGCCGAGCTGCACGAAAGAGCTGCCCTCGAGATAGACGCGCTGCGCGATGTCGACGGCGTAGCGCAGCGGATTGATGAGAGTGAAGTACTGCAGGGCGAGCGGCATGTTCTCGAGCGGAGTGGTGAGGCCCGAGAGCGTCGCGAACGGCATGATCAGCAGGAAGGAAAACAGCATCGCCTGCTGCATCGTGTAGGAGACCGCCGAGACCATGAGCCCCAGGCCGACCGAGGCGAGCACGAAGCACGCCATGCCGAAATAGAGCGTTAGATAGGAGCCCGCGAACGGAATGTGAAACCAGAGCTGCGCGACGAGCAGGACGCCGGTTGCCTGCATGAGGCCGATGAGCATGGCCGGAACGGCCTTGCCGGCCATGATCTCGTAAGGCCGGTACGGAGTCACGAGCAGCTGATCGAACGTGCCCTGCTCACGCTCGCGCGCGACCGACATCGCCGCGAGCAGCATCGTCTGCAGCAATGTGAGCTGCCCGATCATGCCCGGGATCATGTTCCAGCGCGTCTCGAGGTTCGGGTTGTACCAGGCGCGCAGCTCGACTTTGACCGGCGGGCCGGCAAGATCGTGCTCTCGACGCCAGTCGGCATTGAATCCCTCGACGACTGCGCTCGCGTATCCGGTTGCCGTTCCGGCCGTGTTTGAATTGCGGCCGTCGGCGATCACCTGCACGTCGGCCGCCCGGCCCGCGCCGAGCTTCCGCCCGAAATCCGGAGGGATGGTGACGACGATCAACGCCCGGCGGTTGTCGATCGTCGCCCGAATCTGATCCGCGCTTTGAAGGCTCGCGACACGCTCGAATATGCCGCTGCCGTCGAACTTCGCAACGAGCTCGCGCGATGCCGCGCTTCGGTCCTGATCGAGCACGGCATAGGAGACGTGATTGAGATCGTAGGTCGCCGCGTAGCCGAAGATGAGCGTCTGGATGATCGGCGGCAGCAGCAGGCTGTTGCGCGAGCGCCGCTCCTTGAGCACGGCGAGCAGCTCCTTGCGCGTGAGAGCGATGATGCGAAGCAGCGAACCGAGCATGACCTTACGCGAGCCTCTTGTGCGTGATGAGGCGCGTGCCCGCGCCGATGAGAAGCAGCATCCCGGCGAGGACTGCGAGATTCGGGAGCAGCACCGACCACAGGTCCCCGGCGAGGAATACGGTCTGCAGCAGCGTCACGTAATAGCGCGCGGGCAGGACGTAGGTAATGGCGCGGATCGCGACTGGCATGCTGCGCAAATCGAATAGGAACCCCGAAAGCATGAACGCGGGCATGAAGGTCGCGAGCATCGTGAGCTGGCTCGCGACCAGCTGATTCTTCACGGCGGAGGAGATGAGGAGCCCGATGCCGAGCCCGACGAGCACATAGAGCATCGAGGCGCCGGTCAGCACCCCGAGCGAGCCGCGGACCGGCACACTGAACAGAAATTTAGCGGAGACGACGCAGAGGAGGAGTCCCACCATGGCAAGCCCGAAGTACGGGATGGTCTTCCCGAGCAGAATCTCCCCGCTCCTCACGGGTGTCACGAAGAGCGCCTCGAACGTCCCGCGCTCCCACTCGCGCGCGACGACCATCGCGGTGAGGAACGCGCCGATGAGCGTCATCACGAGAACGACCACACCGGGCACCAGGAAGTAATGGCTGTCGTTCGCCTCGTTGAACCACATCCGCGTCTCGACCGAGACCGGGCCGCCGCCTGCTGCCGCGCGCCCCTCGGCCGCCTCGCGCGAAGACCACGCGGCGATTGCTCCCTGGACATACGCTTCCATCAGGCGCGCCTGGTTCGCATCGGTGCCGTGCACGATCACCTGCACTACGGCATCGCCCTGACTCAGACGGCGCGCGAAGTCCGAGCGGACGCGGACGATGCCGTCGACGGCGCGGCTCTGCATCAGGCTCTCGGCCGCCTGCATCGAATGCACGATCTGCGGATGAAAATAAGGCGAAAGCTGAAAGCTCGCCGCAAGAGCGACCGCCTCCGGGGAGGTGCCCTCCAGATCGAGCGCCACGGGAACGTTCTTCACATCGAGCGACAACCCGAAGCCGAAGAGCAGGACGAGGATGAGCGGCAGCACTACACCGATCGCGATGCTCGCCGGATCGCGGATGATCTGGCGCGACTCCTTCTTGACGAGCGTCCAGACGCGCCTCGCCCGCGGCTTCCAGGCGGCTGCCTCATCGCCCCTCATGCGAGCGACCTCCACTGCCGCGCGTCATCTTGCGGCCGCATCAAGCCGCCTGCCCCGCGCGGCTCGCCTCGCGCTCGCGCGCCTGCTCGACGACCGTGATGAACGCATCCTCCATGGTCGGCTCGCGCCCGGCCTCGACGTGAGCGAGCCTGCGGATCTCCCCGGGAGTGCCCTGGGCGAGCACGCGGCCCGCATCCATGATCGCGACGTGATCGCAGTACTCCGCCTCCTGCATGAAGTGCGTCGTGACGATGACGGTGACACCCTGATCCGAGAGCGCGGTGATCCGGCGCCAGAACGCGCGCCGGGCGAGCGGATCGGCGCCGCTCGTCGGCTCATCGAGGAAGAGGATCTCCGGCTCGTGCAGAAGAGCTGCGCTCATCGCGAGGCGCTGTTTGTAGCCGCCCGGCAGCTCCCCACTCGGCAGCGCCGCATGATCGGCGAGCTCGAACTGGCGCAGCGCCCAGTCGATGCGCTCGCGGCGGCGGCGGCCCTGCAGGCCGTAGGCCGCTGCGAAGAAGTCGAGGTTTTCCGCAACCGTGAGCTGGCCGTAGAGCGAGAACTTCTGCGCGACGTAGCCGAGGCGCTGCCGCGCGGCCGCACTCGCGCGGCGCACGTCGACACCGACGATCTCGAGCACGCCGGCCGTGGGGGCGAGCAGTCCGCAAAGCATGCGAAACGTCGTCGTCTTGCCCGCTCCGTTCGGCCCGAGCAGCCCGAATATCTCGCCCCGGCGCACCTCGAAGCTCACATGATTGACGGCGGTGAACGCCCCGAAACGCTTGACGAGATCGGCGACGCGAACCACCACCTCGTCTGCGCGTGCCGCGAGCGGGCGTTCGAGCTCGATGGCAGCGAGCGTCTCGCGAGGGGCGGTCCGATTGAGCAGCACCATGAAGCCATCTTCGAACCGGGCCGGCACGGGCGTTCCCTGCGGAGCGGCGGTTGTGCCGGGATGCGCTGCATCGACTGCGCCCAACGCATCGACTGCGCCCAACGCCTCGACTGCGCCCGCAGACCCGTGCTCGGCCATCACCCATCGCACGCGCCCGCCGTCGGGCACGGCATCGATCACGCCGGGATCATCGAGGAGGCGAGCCTGCATGCGCCGCGCCGTCTCACCGGCCGGGTCGGCGATGAATGTGCGGCCTTCGGCGAGCCTCGTTACCTCCTCCGGTGCGCCCTGAGCGAGTACCTGGCCACGGTTGAGGACGATCACGCGGCTCGCACGCTCGGCCTCATCGAGATACGAGGTGCTCACGAGGACCGTTAGATGTTCGCCGTGCACCAGGTGATGCACGATCTCCCAGAGCTCGCGGCGCGAGAGCGGATCGACGCCGACCGTAGGCTCATCGAGGAGCAGCAGCTGCGGGGAGCGCACGAGCGTGCACGCGAGGCCGAGCTTCTGCTTCATGCCGCCGGACAGCCGGCCCGCGAGCCGCCGCGTGAAGGCGCCGAGGTTCGTCATCTGCATGAGCTGGGGATAGCGCCGGCCGCGCTCCTCGGCGGTCACGCCGTGCAGGTCCGCATACAAATCGAGGTTCTCCTGCACGGTGAGATCCTCGTACAGGCCGAATTTCTGCGGCATGTAGCCGACGCGGTCCTGCACGCCCTGGGGATCGGCCGCAGGATCGATGCCGAGCACGGCGAGCGTGCCCGCCTCGGCAACGAGCAGTCCGGCAAGGAGCCGGATGAGCGTCGTCTTTCCGGCGCCGTCCGGGCCGACGAGCGCCGTGAGCTCACCGGCGGCGACATCGATCGAGACGCCATCGAGCGCCGGCACCGGCCCGCTCTCACGCTCGCCCGCAGGCTCGGTGCTCCGCGACCGCCGCCGTTCGCGCTTGACCTCCCCGAATGTCTTGCGAACGTCGCGCGCGATCGCAACGGGCGCGCGGCTGCCGCTGAAGCCGTTCCCGCCACCGCCGGCGCTGCTGCCGCCGCTGCCACTGCTGCGGTCGCCTGCCGTCATCTCGGGATTCGATGCGTTCACGAGGTCGGACCAGCGGAGAGCTCGCTCGAGGAGCATCCGGCGATTGCATCGGCGGGAGGGGCATCGGTGCGAGGCGCATTCTCCGGCGGAGCCGGTCGGCCCTCATCGGTGTCGTCAGCCGATGGCGCGTTAGTTCCCGCCGTGCCGCCTGCCGCGGCGCCGCTCGTTGCGCCCGGCTGACTCGCACTGATCGGCAAGTACACGGTGGCGGGCATCCCGAGCCGCAGGACATCTCTCGGGTCCTCGACGAATACCCGCACTTCGTAGACGAGGCTCGAGCGCAGCTCCTGAGTCTCGACCGTCTTCGGGGTGAACTCCGCCACGGAGGAGACGTAGCCGACCCACCCGTCGAAGCGTCGGTGCGGGAACGTATCGACCGCGATGCTCCCCCGCATCCCGGGTCTCACGGACCCGAGATCCTGCTCGGAAACGTACGCCCGTACCCATTTCGGATCGGTAATCGCGAGTGTGAACGCAGTCTTCTGCGGGGAGGCCATATCGCCGGGCTCCGCGATTCTCGAGCGCACGACGGCGCTGAGCGGTGCCCGGAGCTCGGCGTCCGAGACGGTCCGGCACAGCAGTGCAACCTGCGCCTGCTCGCCGCGGAGCTGCGCTTCCGCCTGTGCCACATCCTCCCGACGCGGGCCGGCGACAGCGAGGGCAAGCGCCTTTCGGTTGACGTTGAGGCGCGCCGCGGCCACCTCGGCGGCCGCCTGCGCATCGTCGAGGTCCTGGCGGCTCACCGCCCGTCCGCCCGATGACTTCGAGAGCGCGAGCAGGCGTTGATACTTCGCGGCGGCTGCGTGAGCGTCGGCTGCGGCGAGTGAGACATTGGCGCGCGCCTGAGCAATCTCCTCGGGCCGGCTGCCGTGGTGCATGCGCTCGACGACGGCACGCTGCGCGGCGGCGACGGCCTGCGCCTGCGCGAGCTGCGGCAGGAGCCGGCTCTCGTCGAGACGCGCGAGGACCTGACCGCGCCGCACGCGCTCGCCCTCACGGGCATAGACCGCGGCGATGCGCTCGGTGTTATTGAAGGCGAGATCGACCTGACGCAGATCGATATTGCCGTAGAGAACGAGCTGCGTGCGCTCGCCGTGGCGATGCGTGAGCCACAGCCCGAGCCCCACGGCCACAGCGACTCCGATCACGACCACGATCCAGCGCTTCACTGCCTGCCCTCCGCCCGTGTGGCCCGGGCGCTGCACCGCTCCGTCGGCCGGCACGCTCGACTTTCGCGCGCCGATTGTCTATCGTTCGACAGATATCTGTCAATCGATAGACATTCGATGTGACCAGCATGCCTCGGACCGCGCGCCGCAACTCATCGCGACCCCGGCGACATCCGCCGGCGGGCGGCTACGCTCGCGGCAAGCGCACGCGCCGGCGCATCATCGAGACGGCGATCGAGATGTTCGGCAGCCTCGGCTTCGAGCGCACCGCCACGCGCGCGATTGCACGGCGCGCCGCGGTGAGCCTGCCTGCGCTCACCTACTACTTCGGCGGCAAGGAGGGGCTGCAGCGCGCGTGCGCGGAATACATCGTGAGCGACGTGCATGGGCGTCTCGAGCCCGCGGCGGCCCACGTCGCGGCGGCGCTCGGCCGGGCGCGCCTCTCGCGCCGCGAGCTGCTCGAGCTGCTCAAACGGGTGATCGAGCCTTTCATCGAGGGCATGGCGACCGAGCGTCCGGAGAGCTGGGTGCTCTTCTTCACGCGCGCCCAGAGCGAGCGCAGCGCCGCCTTCGACGTGCTCTTCGAGCGGGTCGCCGGACGAATCATCGCGCTCACCGCCGAGATCGTCGCGCGCCTGCTGCACCGTGCGCCGGACGATCCGGAGGTCATGATCCGCGCGCTCGCCATAATCGGGCACACCGCGCTCGTGCGCCGCGCGCGCCCTATTCTGCTGCGCGCGCTCGGCTGGACGGACTTCAGCGGGAAGCGGCTCGAGCTGTTGAAGGAGGCGCTGTGGCGCCAGGTTGCCCGAGGACTGGCAGAAGATTGAGCTTCGGGTCGGCTGCGTAGCCGAGTGGGGCAAGACCGAAGATGGCCTCGACGGTCGCAAGCAGCGAGTAGTGGTTGTACGGCACGTCCGACGTCGTGCCCGCCTCTACAAACGGCGACAGCGCGACGGCCCCAATTCGACCTCCACCCAATCCGACCAGTCCCGGCGGGAACCGCGCCCCGGGGAGCGGGCGCTCGTCGCAGCAGGACTCGGCCATCTCGGCGCCGAGGGCGTTCGACTCGTCGAACGTCACGATGAGGAGCCCGTCCCGACGAAACGCCGCCGAGCCCCTGATGACCGGCACCCATCTGCGCAGGAACTCGTCCGAGGATTGAAGCCTCCCGGGCTCCCCGTCCGCGCACGGCCCGTCGTGCCCGTCGTGGCAGAGGTTCGGGGTGATGAAAACGTAATTGGGCGTCGTCCGTGCCGCGCTCAAATCGTGGGAGAGCTCATCGAGCGGCACGACGTGCGCATCGCAGCGCGCGCGATCGTCGATGATCGAATGAAAATAGACGAACGGGTCGTGTTTGGAGGCGTACTGATCGGTGCGCGTCGCAAACTGCAACGGATCGCGCTCACCGAGCTCCACGTGGCCGCAAGTGCGGCGCTCGCGCGCGGGATCCTTGCCCATGTCCTCCATGTAACCCTTCCACGTCAGTCCTGCCGCCTCGAGCTGATCCGGGAGCGATCTCACCCAGCGTGGATAGACGCAGCCGTGACCGAGCGCCTGCCCGTGCGCATCGACGCCGGCGCGGGTAGCCACGAAGTCGGTATATCGCTGGCAATCGGCCTGCGTGTCCTCGTTCGGCGCCTGCCCGCTCACGAGCGCAATGTAATTGTCCAGGCTGTTGTGGCCGATCGCGTAATAGCGCGTAAGGAGCAGGCCCTCGGAAATGAGCGTGTGGGCGAGGTACGGAGCGGCCGAGTGAGGCCCGAACGTCGTGTCGAAGGACTCGTTCTCGAGAACGATGAGAAACACGTGCCTGACGCGGCCCGGCACTGCCGCGCGCGTTGCAGCCGGCACCGCCCCGGGCTGACGGGTCGGCACCGCTGCGGCTCGCCCGGACGGCGCAGCAGGCGCCACTTGGACTGCCGCGATACCGAGAGCGATGGCGAGCGCTATGACGAGAGCGGCCGCCGCAGGCCTGCGCCCGCGTGAGAGCCTCACCAGATGATCACTCGCTTATCGGGCGGCAGGTACATCCGATCGCCGGGCTTCACATCGAACGCCTTGTAGAACGCGGGCTGATTGCGCAGCGGCAGCGTCGCGCGAACCGATACCGGGGAGTGTGGATCTGCCTTCAAGAGCAGCACCATCATGGCATCGCGGGTCTTTCCCCGCCAAACCTGCGAGAACGCAATGTAGAAACGCTGATCGCCGGTGAAGCTATCGATGACCGGCGCGAGCGCGCCGTGCAGCGCGATCTGGTACGCCTTGTATGCGATCGCGAGCCCGGAGTTGTCGGCGATGTTCTCCCCGAGCGTGAGCTTGCCGTTCACGTGATAACCCCTGAGGGGCTCGGCCGCATCGTATTGCGCGACGAGCGCCGCGGTCTTCGCCGCGAAGCGCTCGTGATCGGCTTTCGTCCACCAGTCGCGTAAGTTGCCGCTCGCATCGTACTGACTGCCCTGATCGTCGAAGCCGTGACTCATCTCGTGTCCGATCACCGCGCCGATCGCACCGTAGTTGGCGGCATCGTCCGCCTGCGGGTTGAAGAACGGTGGCTGCATGACCGCGGCCGGGAAAACGATCTCGTTGAGGTCCGGGCGGTAGTATGCGTTGATCGTCTGCGGGGTCATCTCCCATTCCTCGCGATCGATCGGCTTGCCGAGCTTCGCGATCTGGCGGCGGTACTCGAACTCGCTCGCGCGGATCACGTTGCCGACGAGATCGCCGCGAACGATGGAAAGGGTGCTGTAGTCCCGCCAGCGGTTCGGATAGCCGATCTTGGTGCGCAGCCGGGAGAGCTTCTCCTCAGCCTGCTTCTTCGTCTGCGGACCCATCCAGTCGAGCGCTTCGATGTCGCGCCGGTACGCGCTCAGCAGATTGCCGACGAGCACCTGCATACGCGCCTTGGATTGCGGCGGGAAATACTTGGCGACGTAGAGCTTGCCGAGCGCCTCGCCGATCGCACCGTCGACGAGGTGGATCCCGCGCTTCCAGCGCGGCTGATTCTGCGGCGTTCCGCGCAGCACCGCTCCGTAGAAGGCGAAATTCTCGTCGACGAACTTGCGCGGCAGAAGCGGCGCGGACTCCGAGAGCAGATGCCAGCGAAAGTAGCTCTTCCAGACCGCAAGCGGAGTGTCGTGCACGATGCGGTCGAGCGCCTGGAAATAGCTCGGCTCCCCGACGATGAGATAGTCGACCTTGTGAGCGATCCCAGCGGCCTCGAGGTAGCTGTTCCACCCCCAGCCCGGCATCAAACCCGCGAGCTTCGCATAAGGGGTCTTGTTGTACGTCTTCACCGGATCGCGCAGCTCGACCTTGGTCCACTGCGCCCGCGCGATCGAGGTCTCGAGGGCGAGAATCTCGGCCGCTTCGCGCTTCGAATGCGTGGCGGATTCCCCGGCGAGCTCGAGCATGCGCGCGATGTGCGCCTGGTATTTCTCCCGCGTCGCCTTCAGCCGCGCATCGTTGTCGCGCAGGTAGTAGTCGCGATCGGGCAGGCCGAGGCCGCTTTGATCGATGCCCACTGCGTATTTGGTCGAATCGCGCGCGTCGGGCCCGACGCCGATGTCGTACGGGGCCGTCACGCCGATTTGCGAATAGTGCGCAATGAGCGCGGGCAGCTCCGCTTTGGATTTCAACGCGTCGATGCGCGCGAGCTCCGCCCGCAGAGGCTCGAGTCCCGCTGCCTCGATCGCAGCCTCATCCATGAAACTCGCATAGAGATCGCCGACCTTCCGCGCCTCCGACCCGGGAGCCGCCGTTGTCGAGCGTGCCGCCTCTTCCACGATCCCGTGAAGCTGATCGAGGGTGCGGTCCGCGAGCTCGGTGGCCACCGAGAAGGAGGACCTGTCGGGTGGGATGGTCGCGTGCTCGAGCCAGCGGCCGTTCGCGTAATGATAGAAGTCGTCCTGCGGGCGAACGGCCGGGTTCATCCCGGCGATGTCGATGCCGACGAGATGCGCCGAAGTCGGGGCCGCGGTGGACCGCTCCGCGGCACTCGTCGCACCCGCCGCATCCGCCGCGATCGCGGCAGTCACCGCACTGGCCATGAGTGTCATGATGGAAATAAAGTTGAGCAGTCTCGGCACGATTCAAGTCCTTTGGGCGGCAAGCCGACCGCGAGCGCACGAGCGCGGCATTATATCGTCCGGCCTATGGTCCGGCGGTCGCGTATCGGGCTGCCGCCAACCCTGATAAATTTGTCCGCATGCCTCTTCAGACGCAGTGGGCATTTCCCGCGGCGCTGCAGCCGACGCCCGATGAGGTCGACTTCGATCTCGCCGCGACGCTCCGCTCGGTGGTCATGGTGCACGCGGAAATTCCCGAGCGCGCATTCACCGCCTCGATCCTCGGCACCGAGCGCATCGGGAGCGGGGTCGTCATCGGTGCCGACGGCCTCGTGCTCACGATCGGGTATCTGATCACCGAGGCGAGCACCATCTGGCTCACGACACACGACGGCCGCGTCGTGCCGGGCCATGCACTCGCGTACGATCAGACGAGCGGCTTCGGTCTCGTGCTGCCGCTCGGGAACCTCGATGCGCCCGCCGTCGCGCGCGGCTCGAGCGCCTCTGTCGGCGTCGGCGATGAAGTCATCGTGATGGGACACGGCGGCCTCGAGCACTCGCTCAATGCGCGGATCATCGCCACCCGCGAGTTTGCGGGCTACTGGGAATACGTGCTCGATGAGGCACTCTTCACTGCGCCGCCTCACCCGGAGTGGGGCGGCACGGCGCTCGTCGGGCCGGACGGGCGGCTCCTCGGCATCGGCTCGCTACTCACTCAGGAGCGCTCGAGCGGCGAGGCCTTCGACGCAAACATGTTCGTCCCCATTCACCTCCTCGACCCCATCCTGGACGAGATGGTGCGCCTCGGGCGTCCCGACCGGCCGCCCCGGCCCTGGCTCGGACTCTACGCACGAGAGCTGCAGGATCGTCTGGTCATCGGCGGCCTCACACAGGGCGGCCCCGCGCACCGGGCGGGAGTGCGGCTCGGCGATGTCGTACTCGAGGTCGCCGGCGCACCCGTCTCGAGCCTCGCTCAGTTGTTCCGCGGGATCTGGAGCGTCGGGTCCGCCGGGGCGGAGGTGCCCCTGACGCTCGAGCGAGGTGAGAGCACCGTTCGCGTGCGGGTGCCCTCCGCGGACCGCAACGACTTTTTGCTCAAACCGCGCCGGCACTGAATCGCGGTGCGCCCGCGCCCTCCGCGGCGCTCGCCCAGTGCCAATACGACGGCGCCCGCCGGGAGCACTCTGCCGCCACGGGCTCCGGAACCCTCCACGGACGCGGCAGCGCGTACTTACGCGCAATTCCTACAAGGGACCCGAGACATTCGCCAGGCTCGATCCGCTCATCGGAGCCCGTCCAGCGATGGACGAATTCCGCGCGAGCGACGATCTCCTCGCGCAAGACCTCGAGGTATCGCAGTCCGCCTGCAGAGCCGAGCAGCCTCCGCCACGTCGCAGCCTCCGCATCGTCCACGAGCTCCTGCACGCAACCCTCGCAGAGGAGAATTCGCACACCGAGCTCCCCGAGCCGCTCCCTCAGCCATCGGCGGCCGATGCCGAGCCCAGGCACACAGCGATGAAGAGTGGAATCGATTATGCGCATGACCATCATCCCCTAAGCGGCTTCGCAGCCTGCCGAGGTGACGCTTGCATCCGGCGTGCCAGCGCGAGCGCTAGCTGATGTGTTCGCGCAACACTCGGGTGAGCGCCTCGGCCACCCGGCCCACATCTTCGTCGCGCATGGCCGGAAAGAGCGGCAACGTGAGGATGTTGCGTCCGACATACGCCGCGTGCGGGAAGTCCCCTGCGCGCCACCCGAGCCGTCGATAGAGCGCGAACCGGTGAATCGCCGGGTAGTGCACGCCCGTGCCGATGCCCGCCGCCTTCAAACGCGCCATCACCTCCGCGCGGGGGATCGAAAGCCGCTCCTCCGGCAACACGACCTGGAACATGTGCCAGTTGCTTTGCTCGAAATCGGGGAGCGGCAACCCCAAGCCGAGCTCCGCCGCCCCGCACTCGGCGAGCGCGCGGAAATAGGCGCGTGCGAGCTCACGGCGCCGCGCATTGAACGCCTCGAGATGCGGCAATTGACCGAGCCCGACTCGCGCGGCCACGTCCGTCAGATTGAACTTGCCCCCGGCGACCTCGACCTCCATGCCATCGAAGCCGCTGCGCACGACGCCCTGCAGCCGGTATTGCTCGGCGAGCGCCGCCTCGCGCTCATCGTTGAGCACCAGACAGCCGCCCTCGATCGTGGTGATGTTCTTGTTTGGATGGAAGCTGAATGACACGAAATCCCCGAACGATCCGATCCGTCTGCCGCGCCACGTGCTGCCGAGCGCCTGCGCCGCATCCTCGATCACTCTCAACGAGTGCTGCCGCGCGAGCGCGTGCAGGCGGTCGCGATCTACCGGCAGTCCCGCGAGATCCACGGGGAGAATCGCGCGCGTCGCGCGCGTGACCGCAGCCTCCACCCGCTCGAGATCGATATTGCGCGTCGCCGGGTCTATATCGACGAACACCGGCCGCGCCCCGACCGCAAGCACCACGTTGCTCGTTGCGACCCATGAGAGTGGCGTCGTGACGACCTCGTGCCCAGCGCCGATCCCCGCGATGCGCAGCGCCACCTCCATCGTGCACGTGCCGGAGTTGAATGCGCGCACCGGGCGGCCGCCGAGATACTCCGATAGCCGCGCCTCGAAGGCCTTCACCTGAGGGCCCGAGGTGATCCAGCCCGAGCGCAGCACCTCCGCGACCCCGGCGATCGTCTCCTCGTCGATGCTCGGCCGCGTGAACGGAAGGAAATCGCTCATCGGCAAGCTCCTCGCGCGGCGCGCAGCAGCCGGGTCGCGCGCATGTGCGGCAGCCACCGCTCAGGCGCCGAGCCGCTCAAGACGGAATCCTCGTCAGAAGCAGCACCCCGGCGATGATGAGGCCGATGCCGGCGAGCTTCGTCGCGGACAGCACCTCGCCGAAGAGCGCGGCCGCCGCGAAGGCATTGACGACATATCCGATCGAGAGCAGCGGATACGCGATGCTCACCGGCACGCGCGAGAGAGCGCCCACCCACAGGAATACGCTGACACCGTAACAGGCGAGTCCCGCCCAGAGCGGCGGCGCCCGCACCAAATGTGCCGCTGCGCTCCAGGAGATGCCTCCCGCATCGGCGACGAGCACGCCGCTCGCACGGGTGGCGGCTTTGAGAAAAAGCTGCGCGGCCGCGTTCAGTGCTACGCCGCCGAGAAGCAGCGACCACGTGAGAGCCGTCAAGGCCTCGGTGTGATCCGTCAAAACCGTACGTTGCAGGCTCATGGGCACAAGCTCTCTGAAGATGGGCTCGTTGAAAGTGGGGGATCCATCGTGCGCAACGCGCTGTGCGCGAGCCTCAATGGCGGCTCACGATCAGCTCCTTCGGCGTGCGGGCGCGCACCACCATCGGCAATGCATCCGCCGCGAGCACTCCATAGGTGGCCGGCGACATCACGGCGAGCGCCTGGCCGCCTGCACGCCAGCGGCGCTCGAATGCGGCGAGCGTATCGATTCCCTTGCGAGGCTCGAGCGTGAGCCCGAAGTCGAGCTCGCCCCGGTAGTCCACGAGCGTCGTCGTGCGGCGCAGGTAGAATGGCAGGCTCTGGTCGTACAGGCGCACACTGTAAAGCCCCGGCGCGTCGCGGAGTGCCGGCGAAAGCTGCGCGGCGAGCGGCTCGCCGGAGTAAAGCGGCGCGAGCACGCTCGCCGCCCAGACGATTCCGATGAAGCTCACGTATCCCGCCGCTCCCACTGCCGCCGCGAGCGGCACGGCGAGCGAACGCTCCCGTGCACGTGCACGGGAGCGCCCGAGCCACAGAGTCGCACCGCCTCCCGCGACGGCGGCGCAGGCGATGAGCGCGAGTGGACCGCGAATGCCGAGGAAGTAAGGTGCCCTCGCGGCATCGTGCAGAAAACGCGGCAAGAATGCATCGCCGGCTCCGAGCGCCACCGCGACCACGATGAGACCGACGGCCGTGATGCGCAGGTCCGCGGCGAAGCGTTCCTCCTCCGCGGTGCCGGCGAGCACCGCGAGCGCCGGAAACATCGGCAGAATGTAGGGAATGAGCTTCGAGTCGGAGGCGGAAAAGAACACGAGCACGACCACGCTCCAAGCCCACAGGAGTCGTCGCGCATCGAACCGACCCGCCGGCTCGTGTGCCCTCCAGCCGGTGACGAGCGCGCGCACGACCGGCACGACCCAGGGTAGAGAGCCTGCCGCGAGCACCTCGATGAAGAACCACCAGGGCTGATAGCGCCGCTCGACGAGCGTCAGGTAGCGCTCGAAATGCTCGCGAACGAAGAAGAAGTTGAAGAACTCCGGCAGCCGGTGCTGGATAAGAATGAGCCATGGCAGAACGATCGCGAGGAAGAGCGCAAGGCCGCTCACGGGATACAAGCGACGCCATGGCCTGGCATCGCGGTTGAGCACGGAATACACGCTGAGCGTCAGCACGGGGAGCGCGCCCGCGACGAGTCCTTTGGTGAGGAAGGCGCATGCGGCGCTCGCCCAAGTAAGGAGCATCCAGCCGCGCCGCGCGCGCGGCGTCGTGCTGTCGAGCTGCGCTACGCAAAAACTCGCCAGCGTCACCGTCATGAAGAGCGTCAGGCTCATATCGAGCGTGAGCTGGTGGCTCATGAGAAGCACGAGCATCGAGCTGCCGAGCACGAGGCCACTGCGCCAGGCTGCGGCCGCCCCCGCGAGCCGCCGTGCGAGCGCCATGGCGACGAGCACCGTCGCAAGTCCGCACAGGCCCGCGTAGAGCCGCGCGGACCAGTTGCTGAGCCCGAAGAGCTCGTAGCCTACCGCGGTCGCCCAGTACTGCAGCGGCGGCTTCTCGATGTAGACGAGCCCATTCAAATGCGGGATCACCCAGTCCCCGGTTGCGAGCATCTCCCGGGGAATCTCGGCATAGCGGCCCTCGTCGGGATTGTAGAGCCCGCGAAACCCGCAGAGCGCGATCCAGGAGGCGACGATGAGCGCGAGTGCCGCGCCGAGGCACATGCGCCTCGCGAGGCTCGCACGGCCCGCCGTGCCGGCAAGGTCCGAGAGTGCGCGCTCGATCATGCCGGCCGCCCCGAGTCGATGCGCCGCCCCTGCACCGCGAGCACGCCCGAGCGGCCCTCGATCGCGGCCATCCGCACCTCGTGCCGCGGCAGAGCACGCGCATCGAGGCACGAAGCGAGATCGCGCATGGCGAGAATCCCAAAACCCTCCTCCTGCCAGCGTTTGAGCAGCCACTCGAACTGCGGCAAGAGCTTGCCGCCTTCGAGCTCGGCGTGCAGCGTGAAGACATGAGCACCTCGCGATGCCTCGCGCGAAGGGCGCGGTGCCTCGCGCGAAAGGCGCAGCACCTCCGCGGCCGCGCCCGCGGGATCGCGCCCCTCGACCCCGATGAGCTCATCGAAAGTCGGCAGGGTCGTCGGCAGCTGCATGCAAGCGCCATCCACGCCGTCCATCGAGGGCAGAAATGGCGCGGGCCCGCGCGTGTCGCTCGCGTATGCAAAGCCCAGCTCCTCCTCGAGCGCGAGCGCATTCGGATTGAGCTGCCAGCCGGCGGCGGCATGCGAGCGCGGGGGCTCGCCGAACACGGCCGCGAAGGCTTCGATCGCGCGCGTGAGCTCCCGGCGCGTCCAGGCCGCATCGGCGGCCGCAACGCCGTCCTGCCAGCGTATGTGGTCGTAACAATGCACGCCGACCTCGAACCCCGCGTCCCGTACCGCACGCATCGCGGCGCCTGCGCGCGCGCCGATGTGCGGCCCTGGCAGGAGCGTGCCGTAGAGGAGCGTCCGCATGCCGTAATGCGAGGCGACGGAGGTGCGGCGCACCTTGCCGAGAAAGCCGCGCCGGAAGATGCGCCTGAGCGCACGCCCCGTATGATCCGGCCCGACGCTGAAGTAGAACGTCGCCGGCAGTTTCAGCCGCTCCAGAAGCGATGCGAGCGCCGGCACGCCTTCGAGCGTGCCGCGCAGCGTATCGACGTCTACTTTGAGCGCGATGCGGCGTACACCCACCGGCGCGCGCTCGGAAGTCGCGCCGCCCTCGTCCGAGCTCATCCCGCCTCGACGAGCGCGCGCGCTGCCGGCAGATTCGCGCGATACGACTCGAAGATGCTGCGCACGGCCGCGGGCATGTCGATCCGCGGTGTCCAGCCGAGCTCCGTTGTCGTGTTCTCGATCCACGGCACGCGGCTGCGCACATCCTGGTAGCCGGCGCCGTAGTAGCGCTCGGCCGATACCTCGACGAGCTGAACGCGCGCGGCCGCCTCAGCGTAGGCATCGATTCCCTTCGCGACGCGCAGCATCAGCTCCGCGAGCTCGCGTACGGACAAGTCGTTGCGCGGATTGCCGACGTTGTAGATCTTTCCGGAGGCTACCCCGCCCGCATTGGCGATGATGCGCATCAGGCACTCGATGCCCTCGGAGATGAACGTGAAGCAGCGCCGCTGCGTGCCGCCGTCGACGAGTTGAATGTTCTCGCCGCGCACGATGTTGCCGAGGAACTGCGTGAGCACGCGCGAGCTTCCCTCCTTCGGCGTCGTCATGCGATCGAGCCCCGGTCCGATCCAGTTGAAAGGCCGAAACAGCGTGAAGTCGAGCTTCTGCTCGGAGCCGTACGCCCAGATCACCCGATCGAGGAGCTGCTTGCTGCAGGAGTAGATCCAGCGGGATTTCGGGACGGGACCGAGCACGAGGGGGGACTCGTAGGGGTGAAATTCCGCATCGGGGCACATGCCGTAGAGCTCGGAAGTCGAGGGGAAGATCACGCGCTTGCGGTGCTTGACGCACGCGCGGATGAGCGGCAGGTTCGCCTCGAAGTCGAGCTCGAAGACCCTCAGCGGGTCGCTGATGTAAGTCGCCGGAGTCGCGATGGCGACGAGAGGCAGCAGCACGTCGCATTTGCGGATGTGGTACTCGACCCACTCGCGATTGATCGTGATGTCGCCCTCGAAGAAGTGGAAGCGCGGATTGCCGAGCAGGCCTGCGAGGCGATCGCACTCGAGATCCATGCCGTACACGTCCCAGTCCGTAGCGCGCATCACGGCTTCCGAGAGGTGATGCCCGATGAAACCGTTGACGCCGAGAATGAGCAGCTTTTTCATATTGCGCCGGGAGGCACCTTTCAAACAGCTTTGGAACCGAGTCGACCGTGAGAATCGAGGCGGACGGGACTCGGCCCGAGTAACCGGCGGAGCTCCGCGGCTCCGGCCGGCTCGCCGTCGAGCAGGAGCCCGGTGAGCGCGAGCCGCATGCGGTCCGCACAATCGAGATAGAGCCTCTCCCCTTCCCCATACACGCAGGGGGCCAGCTGCGCATGGCGTGCCGGCTCCCCGATCCAGCGCGAGCCCGCAAAAACGAGGCGCACTCCCCCAAGCTCCGTGAACGCGCCAGGAAAGGGCGGCGCGACCGCGCGAATCAAATTATGCACGCTCGATGCCGGCTGCGCCCAGTCGATGCGCCCATCCTCGGGCCGCCGTCCGCCGAAATAGGAGCCCTGCGACAGGTCCATCTCGCGACCCGGCGGGGCGCCGGCGGCGAGCCGCGGCAACTCGCGGCGGATGAGCCGCGCCGCTGCCTCCGCGACCGCAATAGATACGGTGAGCGCCGTATCGTCGATGCCGATCGGCACTCGCTCCTGCGCGACGATCGGGCCGGCATCGGGCTTCGTCACCATGTGATGCAGCGTAGCGCCCGTCTCGCTCTCGCCATTGAGGATCGCCCAGTTGATCGGCGCGCGACCGCGATACTTCGGCAGGAGCGAGCCGTGCATATTGAGCGCCGCCCAGCGCGCGCACGCGGTGAGGCGCGCATCGAGCATGTGCCGGTAATAGAAGGAGAAGAGATACTCCGGGGCCAGCGCCGCGATCCGCTCGAGCCATTCGGGCGACGCCGCATCCGCTCGCGTCGCGGTCTCGATGCCGTGCTCGGCGGCAAGCCGAGCGACGCTCCTGAACCATCGTTGCTCACTCGCGGCATCCTCGTGCGTCACGACGAGCGGAACTTTCGCAACCCCCGAGTCGAGAAGCGTCTGCAAGCACTGGTAGCCGACCTCGCTGTAGGCGAAGACGACGGCTCTAAACACGCAGAACCTCGGATACCGGCGCACTTGCGCCCGATGGAGCACTCGCGCCCACTGGAGCGCTCGCGCCCGCGCCGCCCGCGGGTGCATTCGCACGCTTCGCGGCGGTCTCATCGAGCACCGCGGCGATCATGTAGCGCGGCCGACCGCGCACCTGCTCGTAGATGCGGCCGACGTACTCGCCCATGAGGCCGATGCCGGACAGCGCGATGCCGAGGAGGAAGAACACGATCGCAAATAGCGTGAACACGCCCTGTACGTCGGGACCGTG
Organism: Steroidobacteraceae bacterium; assembly: GCA_035606175.1. Taxonomy (GTDB): domain Bacteria; phylum Pseudomonadota; class Gammaproteobacteria; order Steroidobacterales; family Steroidobacteraceae; genus JASHUC01. The sequence continues at coordinate 70,261 of DATNFW010000065.1, forward strand.
CACGATCCGGTCGTAGATGAGGTACGCGAATAGTGCCCCGGACAGAAGCGAGACGACGAGACCCAACATCGAGAACAGCTGCAGCGGTACGACGCTGAAGCCCGTCATCAGGTCGAAGTTGAGGCGGATCAGCTTGTAGAGGGAGTACTTGGATGTGCCCGCATGGCGCGCCTCGTGCGCGACCTCGATCTCGACGGGATCGCGCGCGTACAAATAGCCGAGCGCGGGAATGAATGTATTCATCTCCGGGGACGCATTGATCGCATCGACGATCCCCCGGGAGTACGCGCGCAGCATGCAGCCCTGATCGGTGATGCGGATCGGCGTCGTGCGCTCGCGTATCAGATTGATCAGCCGGGACATCCAGCGCCGCCCGAGGGGGTCCCTGCGGCCGCGCCGCACGGTGCCTACGTAGTCGTGTCCGGCCCGCGCCGCCTCGAGCAGCCGCCCGATCTCCTCCGGAGGGTTCTGCAGGTCGGCATCGAGCGTCACGACCAGCTCTCCGCGTGCGTGCTCGAAACCGGCGAGGATCGCGGCATGCTGGCCGAAGTTGCGCTGGAAGAGCACCACGCGTGTCTCCCGCGGCCGCAGCTGCTGCTGCTCGCGCAGCATGGCCGCCGAGCGATCGCGGCTGCCGTCATCCACGAAGATGCACTCGTACGGCACCTCGAGACGGTCGAGCGCCCCATATAGCCTCGCGAAGAGCGCGGTCAGCGAAGCCTGCTCGTTGAACACGGGCACGACGACGCTCAGGGCGGGACGGACTCCTTCCATGGGGGGCGGATTCTACAGGCATTGACGGGCGCCCGCCGCGAGCGGAATCTCAAGCCCATGCGGACGCGTGAGCATCACCTCGAGCTCGCCCGACTAGCCGATGCACCGGTCATCGCCGCGATGTCATCGCGGCTCATCGAGGCGGGACTCACGCCGTCCTGGCCGGCCGAGCGCGTGGCGCGCCACATTCGCAACGCCGACAGCGTCGTGCTCACCGCGCGGCACTCCGGCCGCATTCTCGGCTTCGCCATCATGCAGTACGGCGATGCCGCGGCACATCTCAATCTACTGGCGGTAGAGACGACGAGCCAGCGGCACGGCATCGGCCGCGCCCTGCTCGGCTGGCTCGAGCAGACCGCCATCGTCGCGGGCACATTCGTGGTCCAGCTCGAGCTGCGCGCCTCGAACGCCGCGGCGCGCGCGTTCTACGAGTCGAAGGGGTATCGCGAGACCGGTCGGGTCACCGGCTACTATCAGCGCCGGGAGGATGCGATCCAGATGGGGCGCAACCTCGCCGTGCAGGCTGCGCAGACGTAGCGGACACGCGTACCCTCGCTATCCGGCGGCATTGCTTACCGGAAGCGAGCGCAGGGCGAGCGCCGTCATGATCTGCGCCCCGCCGACGAAGATCAGGTCGATGCCGATGAACAGGCCGATCACCCACAAGCCGCTTCCGGGCCAGTGTGCCCAGATCAGAATGCCGAGGATCAGCGTCACGATACCGTTGAGAAGGCCCAAACCCCAGCCGGGCACGCGCGCGCTCCACGCCATCGCGATACGGAACACCCCGGCGACGATGAAGTAGATTGCGAGCAGGAGCGTGATGAATACCACCCCAGCCACGGGTCTGCGCAAGAGCATCACGCCGACGACGATCGCGAGCACCGTGTTGACGAGGTGCAGGAACAAGTGCCCGTTGCCTCGGTGTCTCACCGTCTGCACGCCCTCGATGATGCCCGCGATCACGAGAATCCATCCGAATACGAGCATCGAGACGACGCTGGCGGTGACCGAATCCACGAGCGCGATGATGCCTAGGATGGTGAGCAGGATGCCAAGTGCGAGCAGCCACCCCCAGTGTTTGCGCAGCTCCGATGCGAGGGATGGGAACATGTTTGCCGGTAAGCCACCGGTGCCGTTCATGGCGCTGACCTACCGGTCGCGATCCCAGGCGCGGATCGCCTCCGTGTTGTCGCTGTTGTAGCCGAGCGCATCGCGGGCTTCGGCCCAACGCTCCGCCACGAGCCGCATGACGGGCGCATCGAGCTGCATAGCCGCGGCGAGATCGGCGGCGATCTTCACGTCCTTCGCGAGCAGTCCAAGCGCAAATCCGCTCGAGTGCCGCCCCTCGATGACTTGCTCCTTCATCACGAGCTCGGTCACCCAGCTGCGTCCGCTCGAGACGTTGAGCACATCGATCATCGTCGTCGGGTCGAGGCCGAAGCGCTTGCCGGCGAGCAGCACCTCGCATGCAGCCGCAAATCCGGTGCCCGCGAGGAAGTTGTTAAGGCCCTTCATCGCATGACCCGCGCCGAGCGGACCGACCTCGAACAACCGCTCTCCCATTGCAAGAAAAATGGGGCGTGCGCGCTCGATCGCCGCCCGATCGAGACTTCCGATCATGATGGCGAGCGTTCCGGTATGCGCGCGCGGAACAGCGCCCGAGACCGGCGCATCCATGAACACGAGCCCGCGCGACTCGAGCTCGCGTCCGAGGGAGCGCGTACCGACGGGGTCGGATGAGCTCATGTCGATGACTAGCGTCCCGCGGCGCAAGTGCGCGGCAATGCCGCCGCCGCCATCCTCCTCCAGCAACGCCTTCCGCACGTCGGCCCCGGTCGGCAGCATGGTGATGAGGGCCTCGACGGCGGCGAGATCGCGCGGAGCTGCGGCGGCCGTGCAGCCGGCCCCGTGCTCCTTGGCGAAATGCACCGCCCGGCTCGGGTCCTTGTCGTACGCGCTGACCGCGAAGCCCTTGCGCGCGAGATTGCCGGCCATGGGGTAGCCCATGTTGCCTATCCCGACGAAGCCGACGCGCTTCACGGCCGTGCTCGTCGCAGCCGGGCCCGTCGCCGCTGGGCTCGTCACAACGACAGTCCGATGGCCTTGGTCTCCGTCAGGCTCTCGACGCCTTCGCGCCCGCGCTCGCGGCCCCAGCCGGATTGCTTGTAGCCGCCGAACGGCACGGCCGGATCGAGCCCGACACCTCCGTTCACCTGAATGGTGCCGGCTTTGATCCGCCGCGCGAGCTTGTGCACGAGGCTCACGTCGCGGCTCCAGATGTACGCTGAAAGTCCGTAAGTCGTGTCGTTCGCGACCTTCGCGATACGGTCCAGATCCTCATCGTCGATCGGCATCGCGCAGATGACCGGCCCGAAGATCTCCTCGCGCATGACGCGCATGTTGCGGTTGGTCTCCGCGAGCACCGTCGGCTCGAGGAAAAAACCTTCGCCGGGCTTGCGCGTGCCGCCGACGACGACCTGCGCACCGTCGGATTTGCCGGAAGCGATGTAGCCCGTGACTCGCTCGAGCTGCTTCTGCGAAATGAGCGGCCCCATTTGAGTCTCGGGCTCGAGGCCGGGACCGACCTTGAGCGCCTTCGCCATTCCAGACACTCCCTCGACGACGCGGTCGAAGACTTGTCTGTGCACGTAGAGCCGCGAGCCGGCCACGCAGATCTGGCCGGCATTGGCGAACACGGCCATCGCCGCGCCGGGAATCGCCCGCTCGAGGTCGGCATCCGGAAAGATGAACGTCGGGGATTTGCCACCGAGCTCGAGCGTCACGCGCTTCAGCGTCGCCGCCGCGGCCTGCACGATCCACTTGCCCGTCGCAGTCGAGCCGGTGAACGCGATCTTGTCGACATCCGGATGCTCGACGAGTGCCTTGCCCGCCGGATCGCCATAGCCGGTCACGATGTTGATAACGCCCGGTGGAACCCCCGCTTCCTGGACGAGCCGCCCGAGCAGAATGGCCCCGAGCGGGGTGAGTTCCGCCGGCTTCAGCACTAGCGTGCAGCCGGCCGCCATCGCCTGCCCGACCTTGTCCGCCTCCATGGCGAACGGGAAATTCCAGGGCGTAATGGCTCCGACGACGCCGACGGGCTCCTTGAGCGTATACGCGAATTTGCCCGGCTCCGCGCACGTCGGCACGGCGCCGTCGATCTTCCCGCACCAGCCGGCGAGATAGCGGAGATTTCGCGCGGTGCCGAACGCGCCTGCAAACTTGGCCATCGCCATCGGCATGCCGTTGTCGAGACTCAGGACATACGCGATCTCGTCGGCGGCAGCCTCGACGGCGTCGGCCAGCTTCCAGATGAGCCGCGCGCGATCGACCGGCGGCATGCTCGGCCACGGTCCGCTCTCGAATGCCGCACGCGCGGCGCGCACCGCGCGGTCGATGTCGGGCGCACCTCCCGCGGCGGCCTTCGCGAAGGCCTTTCCAGTTGCGGGATTCACCACATCTATCGTGCCTCCCGATTCGGCATCGACCCACTCGTTGTTGATGAATAACTTGTGGCGCTGCGCGAGAAATCCTGCAGTGCGTGCTTGAAGCTCGGGCTTGACGACGGCGTTCATGTGAGTGCTCCTCGAAGTCGGGTCGTCGCGGAAGGGTTCACTGCGACAGGTCGTGCAGACGGACGTGCGTGATGCCGTTGTCGTCGATGTACTCGTGGTTGTTCTCGCACACGTATTCCTGCAGCTGGTAGCCCTTCATGCGCTTGTACGCGAAGCTGAAGTGCCACGGTTTCTCGAGCGTCACCGGATCGGAGACGGTGATGTCATCGTGCAGGATGTCGGGCGCGACGAGGTGGAAGCGCTCGGTGATGCGCATCTTGTCGCTGTGCGGCATCTCCTCGTGTCCGAGCACCGAGTCCTTGACGCCGATCGTGTCGACGACGAGCGTGTCCCCTTCCCAGCGCCCGACCGAATGTCCGTAATAGCCGGGCGGCACATCGCCCAATTTCTTCTGCGGCTCATTCAGATAGATGTAGCGCACCTGGCTGAACGCCTCGGCGATGATCGTGACCTGCCCGGGGGTTTGCAGGATCTCGAGCGGATAGATGGCCGACATCATCTCGGGCATGCCGTACGGCAGGCAGTCGACGCCGGGGGCGGCGATCGGTTTGCCCGCCGCGTCCGAGGCCTCCTCTGCCTTGGTGCGCGTGTTGTAGCGCTTGGCATAGGCCGGCCGCAGCATCAACTTCCCCTCGGGCGGGGCGGCATAGCGCGGATCGACGCCGGGGCGCGAGATGAAGCCGTAGCGTTGCCATGCGCCGGTGAGATCGACGGGCTGTCGCGCCCAGGATGCCGCCGGGCCCTCGTGCGAGCTCGATGGGTCGGCCTGCGAGGCACGAGCCGGACTCGCGCCCGAGACCGAGACGAGCGGCAGAGTCGCGGCGGCGATCAGCGCTGCCGCCGGCAGATGCAAAGCGAACCTCATAGCGGGCGGCTCCTCGTACTCGACTAGTTCTTACTCGACCTGCTGCTGCCGCCCGCGGGGAAAGACTCCGCCCGGCGGGTTGCCATCTCCGAGCGTGCGTCCGTCGGCGAAGGTCGCCTTCTCGAGCATGCCACCGAGTTGGCCGGTCTTGAAAGGATTGAGGAGCAGCGTCACCTTGTCGCCCTGCTTGATGTCGTTCCACTTCCAGCCGACGCGTGTGAGCACGTTCGGGCTCGCGCACTCGACTGTGTAATGCTTGACGGTTCCGGCGTCCGGGACATCGAGATAGACGTAGACGTGGGGATTCGTCCAGTCGAATTTGGTGACTGTGCCCGTCACCGTGACGCGATGAACATGATCGAAGAGTGCAAACGAGTGATGGGCCGAAGCGGCTCCGGCAATTCCGAGCCCGATCGTGAACGTCCCGAGGACTGCGATCCAGGCTCTTCGGACGCTCCGGCGCTCCGAAGAGCACTCGCCGGCGATGCGGCGCTCTGTGGCGGTCATCATCGAAAATTCCCCTCGATCTGGCGGGGCGCAGGCGCGCGCGCCCGCGCGTTCGATCTGTTATGACACGACCCGACCCGGGGGGCAATGCCCCGGCGGCCGCCCTGCGGCCGATCCGCTTCGACCCCGGCCTTCCCATCACGGCGCACCGCGAGGAAATCCTCGAGGCGCTCGCGCGCGACCCCGTCGTGATCGTCTGCGGCGCGACCGGCTCCGGTAAATCGACTCAGCTGCCCAAGCTCTGCCTCGAGGCGGGCCGCGGCAACGGCCGGATGATCGGACACACTCAGCCGCGGCGTATCGCGGCGCGCGCCCTCGCCAGCCGACTCGCCGTGGAGATCGGCACGACGGTCGGCGGTGGCGTCGGGTTTCAGGTGCGCTTCGACGACCGCACCGGCCCGGATTGCCGCATCAAAGTCATGACGGACGGCATCCTGCTTCGCGAATTGGCGGCGGACCCGGACCTGCACCGCTACGACACGCTCATCCTCGATGAGGTGCACGAGCGCAGCCTCAACATCGATCTGCTCCTCGGCGTCGTGAAGGGCCTCGTGCCGCGCCGGCCGGACCTCAGAGTCGTGATCACCTCAGCGACGCTCGATCCGGGAAAGCTCGCGCACTTCTTCGACGATGCCCCTGTGATCGAGGTCTCCGGGCGGAGCTTCCCAGTCGAGGTCCGCTATCGCCCGCTCGGCGGCGAGGACGAGGATGCGGCGGAGCTCTCGCTGCCGGAGGGAATCGTCGCGGCAGTGCGCGAGCTCGCGCAGGCACCCACGGTCGCGCGCGGCGACGTGCTCGCGTTCCTGCCGGGCGAGAAGCACATCCGCGAAGCGGCCGAAGCGCTGCGGCATGCGCAGCTCGCGGATATCGAGGTCCTGCCGCTTTTCGCGAGGTTGAGCGCAGCCGAGCAGGCGCGGCTTTTCGAGCCGCATGCGCGACGCCGGATCGTGCTGGCGACGAATGTGGCGGAGACATCGCTCACCGTACCCGGCATCCGCGCCGTGATCGACTCAGGACTCGCACGCATCAGCCGCTACAACGTGCGGGCAAAAGTGCAGCGGCTGGCGGTGGAGCGCATTTCGCGGGCGAGCGCGGACCAGCGCAAGGGGCGCTGCGGCCGTGAAGCTCCTGGCATTTGCATCCGGCTGTACTCCGAGGAGGATTTCGGCACTCGCGAGGCGTTCACCCCGCCTGAGATCCTGCGCACACACCTGGCCGGCGTCATTCTCAACATGGCGGCCTCGGGTCTCGGAGATCCGGAGGAGTTCCCCTTTCTCGATCCGCCCGACACGCGGCTCGTCAACGACGGCGTGCGCATGCTCCAGGAGCTCGGCGCGATGGAGGAGGATCGCCGTATCACGCGCACGGGGCGACAGCTCGCCGCGCTCCCCTGCGATCCTCGCCTCGGCCGCATGCTCATCGCCGCGGTCGAGCGGCACGCGCTCGCCGAAGTCCTGATCATCGCGGCGTTCCTCGCCATTAAGGACCCGCGCGAGCGCCCGGCGGGCGCCGAGGCGCAAGCCGATGAGCGCCACGCGGCCGTTGCCGACCGGCGCTCGGATTTCCTGACGGTGCTCAATATCTGGAGAGCCTACGCGGAGCGAGCCGCGGCGCTCTCGCGCAGCGAGCTTCGCAAATGGTGTCGCGAGCAGTTCCTCTCGTTCGTACGCATGCGCGAATGGCAGGACCTGCGCGCGCAGCTTACCGATGCGGTGCACGAGATCGGCCTGGCGCGCCGAAGCGGCGCGACGCGTCGTAGCAACCTCCCGCGTCGGAGCGACCACGGACACCGTAGCGGCCGCGCGAACGGGGGCGGGGCTCGCTACGCCGACATTCATCGGGCGATTCTCGCCGGGCTTCTCGGCTCGATCGGCAACCTGCGCGAGCGGCGCGAATACCAGGGCGCGCGCGGCACGCGGTTCGTCATCGCGCCGGGAAGCCCGCTGGCGAAGAAGCCCCCGAGGTGGATCGTCGCGGCGAGCCTCACGGAAACCGCGCGTCTCTACGCCCGCATGGTCGCTGCGGTCGAGCCCGGCTGGATCCAGGCAGTCGCCGCCCACCTCGTACGCCGCAGCTTCTCGGCGCCGCACTGGTCGAAGAATACGGTCGTCGCATACGAGTCGGTGACGCTCTACGGGCTGACGCTAGTCTCGCAGCGCCGCGTCGACTACGGACCGATTGCGCCCGACGAGGCGCACGCGATCTTCATTCGCGAAGGACTCGTCGCGGGCGGCGCCGAGATCGATGCGCGCTTTTTGCGGGAGAACCGGCGCATGCGCTCCGCTCTCGAGCGCCTGGAGGCCAAATGTCGCCGCCGCGACATCGTCGCCGCCGAGGAAGCGGAGGTGAGGTTCTATTCCGAGCGTATTCCGCGCCAGGTGAGCTCGATGGCAGCCTTCGAGCGCTGGCTGACCGATGCCGAGCGGCGCGACCCGCACGTACTCGAGATGTCCGCCGCCGATCTTCTGTTGCGCGAGGCGCCAGAGGCGGGTTCGAGCCGATTTCCGGACACTCTCGAGCTGGCCGGAAGCCGGCTCCCCCTCGAGTATGTCTTCGAGCCCGGCGCGGCGAACGACGGCGTCACGCTCGACGTGCCGGAACGCGTGGTCCGTGAGCTCGATGAAGGCCGCCTCGCCTGGCTGGTGCCCGGCATGCGTGAGGAGAAGATCGCAGCGCTGCTGCGCGCGCTGCCGAAAGCCGTACGCAAACAGCTCGTGCCGGTGCCCGATCACGCGCGCCGTGCGCTCGAGGAGCTCGATGAGCTCGAGGCGGAACACGCGGCCGGCGCGCGCTCGCCCGCGAGTCTCCCGGGCGCCGATTTTTTTGAATGGATGGCGCAGTGGATCACTCGCCGGGCGGGCACTAGCATATCGGCGGCAGAGCTCGCCTCATTGCCGTTGCCCGATCACCTGAGAGTCAATATCCGCGTGTTCGCTGTGCCGGAACGCGGCGCAAGCCTCGTCCCCGAGCACGCGGCCCAGCCACCGGGCACACCCGGCCCGAACGACTTGCCGATTCTGGCGGAGGGACGCGATCTCGGCGCAATCCGCGAGACTCTGCAGCGGCGGACGGTGCAGAGCCACTCGATGCCGCGGGACGCGCCGCGATCGCGGCAGCGTGGCGCGCTCACCTCGCGCACCGCCTCCGCCCGGCCCGGCGAAACGCTGCATCGCCGCTGGGACTTCGGGGACTTGCCCGAGCAGCTCCCAGTCGCTCACGGCGGCATGCAATTTCGCGTCTTTCCGGCCATCGAAGATCGCGGTCTGGGGGTCGCGCGCGTCGAGGCCTCGACGCAAGCCGAAGCCGAAGTACTGATCCGCGGTGCCGTCGCGCGCCTTGCCGAGATTGCCTTGCCTCGTGAGGCGAAGGAGCTCCGCCATCGCATCTCCGAAGACCGCGAGCTCGTGCTGCTCGTGCAGGCGCTCGAGCTCGATCGGCCGCTGCCGGATGCAGTCGCGCACCGCGCATTCGCGGAGTGTTTCGTTCCCGCGTATGCACCGCCGCCTCGCACGCGAGCGGCGTTCGAGATGCTGCTCGAGGCGCGCCGCGGCGAGTTCTGGGAGACCTCCACCAGAATAATCGGTGAGCTTCGCTCGACTCTGCTCGCCTGGCGGCTCGTGCGTGCGGCGCGTGAGCAGGCACTCGGATTCGAATCCGCGGTGGCTGACGTCGATGCGCAGCTCACACAGCTGATGCCGCCCGATTTCATTGCAGCGACGCCGGAACCCTGGCTCGCGCAGCTCCCCCGGTATCTCAAGGCGATCGCGCGGCGGCTCGAGCGGCTCCCCGGACACGAGCGGCGCGACATGGAGCTTGCGCGGCGCATCGCGCCATACGCCGCGGCCTGGCGCAAGCTCGCGCACTCCGGGGAGCGCACCCCGCCTGCGGCGCAGCGCTTCCGCTGGATGATCGAGGAGTTTCGCGTGTCGCTCTTCGCGCAGGACCTCGGCACTCGCATGCCCGTATCGGAGAAGCGCCTCGCGGCAGAGCTCGAAGCGTTGAGGTAGCAACTCGGCCCCCCTCCGGGGCCGCGCCTCGGCGGGGCGGTTGCCAAGCCGGCCGATTGGGTACAATCTTTTCGGCGCGCGAGTGGAGGTGCCATGAGCGATTCAGAGACCCGATCCCCCTCGAAGGACGGCTGTGCCTACGGGCGCTCGCCGCAGCACCCAAATCAGCTTCTGACCGAGGTCGGCCCCGGCTCGCCGCTCGGGGAGCTCATGCGCCGGTACTGGCATCCGGTCAGCCTCTCGGCCAAGCTCAAGGACCTTCCCCAGAAGGTACGGATCCTCGGGGAGGATCTGATCCTCTTTCGCGACCGCGCGGGCCGAGCCGGCCTGCTCTATCCGCGCTGCATGCATCGGGGCACCTCCCTCTTCTACGGGCGCACCGAGGAGCGCGGCATCCGCTGCTGCTATCACGGATGGCTCTTCGACGTGGAGGGCCGATGTCTCGATCAGCCGTGTGAGCCCGAGGGCGGACGCCATCGGGATGCCGCCCGGCAGCCGTGGTATCCGGTCGAGGAGCGGTACGGATTCGTGTTCGCCTATCTCGGACCGCCTGAGAAAAAGCCGGTTCTACCGCGCTATGACAATCTCGAGAACATCGCACCCGGCGAGAAGCTCTGGAGCAGTTACGGCGGATTCGGCTCGACCGGCGACAGCAGCCTGGCGGTCGTCCCCTACAGCTGGCTGCACATGAACGACAATGTGATGGACCCGTTTCACGTGCAGGTGCTGCACTCGACGTTCAGCGTCGTGCAATTCCACCCGCAGTTCGCGCTGATGCCGAAGGTGGATTTCTTTCAGACCGAGAACGGGGTCTGCTACACGGCCTTGCGGGAACTCGCGGACGGGCGGGTCGTCGATCGCATCTCCTCCTGGATCATGCCGAACATCATGAGTGTGCCGGACGTGCAGCTGAAAGCGGGCCACTCCTCAGGCGTCTCGTGGGTCGTTCCGGTCGATGACAGCCACTTCGTGCAGGCGATGGTGGGCAAGATCCCCGAGGGCGTGAGCTTTCGCGGCATGGTGTTCAACGGAAAGACCTGGGGAGAGATGAGCGAAGAGGAGCACCAGAGAACCCCGGGCGACTACGAGGCTCAGGCGGGCCAGGGCCCGATTTCGCTGCACTCCGAAGAGCATCTCGTCACGAGCGATCGCGGCATCATGATGCAGAGGCGCATGCTGATGCAGCAGATGGAGATCGTGGCGAAGGGCGGCGATCCCGCCGGCGTGACCTTCGACCCGGCTCAGGCGCTCGTCAAAATCCGTTCGGGCAATTTCTATCGGGCCGCTCAGGCGACCGCCTGAGCGCGCACGATGGTGTTGGGCTGAGCAGCACCCGGTTCGCATCAGAGCTTGCGGCTGCGCTTTCATACAACGGGGCAACCGACGGCCGAGAGCATCGAGCCCGGCCCATTCTTTCGGTTGATCGGCGGGATGCTCTGCCGCGGAGCGCTCAATGAGCCCGTCGCCACCTGGCTAGGCGACTGGCACCTGGCCGATGCTCGCTTCGCTTCCGCGGAAGCGCTCGATCCAGTCGTGCTCTACTTCGAGAGCAATGCGGGCCTTGCTTCCTCTGCCTTCGGACCGTTCGAGGCTTTTCACGTGAGCGGTGCGGCGGGCGCCGGCGGGCGCAGCGCGACGGCGGCTGCGGGTGCCACGGCGGCCGCGACGGCGGCTGCGGGTGCCACGGCGGCCAGTGGGACTGCGGCTGCGGCACCGACGGGGCCCGCGGCCGGCGGCTCGACTGCGGTCGGTGCGCCCGCGAGGAGTCTCACCGCGTTCGCGGGCTCGCGGCTGCTCGCATCGCTCGATGAGCGCTCGCTGCTCTGGTACCCGCCCCGCGCGCACGATGGTTGGGCGTCCGTGCTGATCGCACCGCCCGGCCGATCGCGTTTCGATTTGATGCGCGAACGGCCGACAGGCACACCGGGCAGTCGCCCGCGTTAGCGTGACGCCGGTCCGCGGCGCGCCGACTCCGTTCCTGCGCAGCATCGTGACTGCGACGTCGCTCGCTCTGATGCTCGCCGCGCCCCTCGCCGCGTGCTCGGTATCGCCCCGCCAGGATGCGCGCGCTCTGCGGCGACAGGCGAGCCCGGCGAATTCGATCCTCGCTCTCACGAATCGCATACGTTCCCGTGGTTGCGATGCAAACGCCGGAGCAGCGCCGCCCCTGCGCCGAGAATCGCGTTTGGATCGCGCCGCGGAGCGGCTCGCAAGCGGCGCGACGCTCGAGCAGGCGACGAAGGCCATGGGCTATCGCGCCGCGAAATCGCTATCGCTCGAGATCTCGGGCGATCTCTCCGAGGCCACGCTCGGGCGCATGCTCGCGACCCGTTTCTGCGCTCAGCTGAGGGATCCCGCGCTGCGCGATCTCGGGATTTATGTGCAGGGGACACATCTTTGGATGCTCGCGGCGGCGCCGTTCGCGACGGCGGAGCTCGCCGATCCGCAGCGTGTCGCCGAGCGCGTGCTCGATCTCATCAACCGAGCGCGGGCCACGGGGCATCGCTGCGGGGGCAAACTCTTCGGTCCGGCGCGGCCTCTGCAGCCTTCAGCGCAACTTCGCGAGGCGGCGCTCGCCCATTCGCGTGACATGGCAGCGCACAGCTATCTCGAGCACATCGGGAGGGATGGCAGTACGCCGGGCCAACGCGTCGCCCACACCGGATACATCTGGCGTGCGGTCGGCGAGAACATTGCCGCCGGACCTTCGAGCGCGCAGGACGCGGTCGATGGTTGGCTCGCAAGTCCCGAGCACTGCGCAAACATCATGACTGCGGCCTTCAGCGATACGGGAATCGCGTATGCCGTCGATCCAAAGAGCCGCATGGGGGTCTACTGGACCGAGGATTTTGCCGCGCCGCGGCAACGATCGAGCAGGCGTGGAACCTCGTCCAGGTCCAGGCATTTGCAACAGTAACCCCGGACGGATTGGAGTCTCGAGATGAACGCCAGATTGTCCAGCTGCGCTTTGCTCGTAGCGACCGCCGCGATGCTCACCGCCTGCGCTCACACGCCGCGGAGCGCATCGAGCCAGCGCGACGACGCCGCCACGGCTCAGGCCCGTGTCGAGAAGGCCGCGACGGTCGTCGAACGCATGAAGTCCGAGCCCAAGGTGGACGCCTTGCTGCGCCAAGCGAAGGGCGTACTCGTCGTCCCCGACTACGGCAAAGCCGCGTGGATCGTCGGCGGACAAGGCGGCGTCGGCGTGCTCACCGCCCGCCGCTCGGGCGACCGCTGGAGCGCACCTGCCTTCTATACGCTCGGCGGACTCAGCATCGGCTTCCAGGCCGGCGGCGAGGTCGGTCCGATGGCCTTCATTCTCATGACGGACAAGGCCGTGCAGCAGTTCCAGGATAGAACGAACCGATTCTCGCTCGGCGCAGATGCCGGGCTTACGGTCGTCGCATTCTCCGACAAGGCCGACATCGTCTCGACGAATGGCGCACCGACCGATGTGGTCGCCTGGAGCGGCGCGCGCGGTCTCTTCGGTGGCATCTCGGTCGGAGCGACCGATGTGGCGGCGAACACCTCGCTCAACGCCGCCTACTACCACAGCCTCGATGTGACGCCACACGAGATACTGAGCGGAAACGTGAATGCGCCCAGCGGCACGAGTGTTCTGTCGAGCGCACTTGAGACACGCGTCGCCGCCAAGTAGGCGACGGGCGAAGCAAACAGAAGCGGTCGAGGGAAACGATCGAGCGGTCGAGCGGGTGCCCACATCGGGCAATCCCGCTCGATCGCACATCTGTCGTGCGCTGCTGTCGTGCGCTACTGATTCCAGGGAAGGGGCGGATAGATCTCGAGATCGGCGGGTGCGCCGAGTGCCTTCAACCCATCCTTCCACTGCACCGCGTCGAGGCTCGATTGAAGCTTGCCGTCCGCGGTGTCGAGAATGAAGTACCGCGTGTCGGGACCGCCCTTGTAGGGCTGGTCGGAATAGAGTCGCCCGGCGGTCGGCGCCGTGCCGAGCGCTCCCGTGACGACGTTGCGCGAAATGGCGTATGCGGCGATCGGACCCGGTAAGACGACTCGGCCGCCGCGCTTGATGATTTCCGATTGCTCGTTCTTGTCGGGCGTGAGGTAGTAGCCGTTCGGCAGCACGACGACAGGCCGTGTCGGGGTCGTGGCGCACGAGGCGAGCGCCAAGGTGAACAGAGCTGCCAGCGTTGCCGGAGCGAATTGATACAGAGATCGCCGATGCATGTTCGCAAACACTCTTCCGATTAGCCCCAGCGGGACGGTTCGGCGCCGGGAACGAACGCCCGCTGGGGGTTCGGCGTTCTCGCGTGGGCCAGCGCCTTCTCGACCGCGGGCCGCGCACGCACTGCCCGCAGGAACTCCGTGATGCGCGGCGTCACCCGCTCGCTCACCAGCTCGGGTGCGAGGTCGGGGAGCGGCGCAAGCAGCGCGAACGCATCGATATCCGCGATCGAATAAGTCTCTCCGGCGAGCCAGCGCCGCTCGGCGAGCGCGCTCTCGATGCGCTTCACCGGCACCCCGAGGCGCTCGCGAATCTTCGCGAGAAGCGGCTCGTCGTAGCTGCCGTCGATCACCGCCGCCCATGCGGCGCGGCGCTCCTTCGGCTCGAGCCGCTCGATGCGCGCGCGGAGCTGCGCCTGATCGAGCGCCTTCAGCGCCGCCGCGAGATATCTGGCACAGCCGAGCGCACACACGCCCGGAGCGAGCTGCAGCGCGTTGAACTGCCCCCAGGCGCGCGCGCGGTAGCGGCCGAGGGGATCCGCGGGCAGCAGATTCGCGGCGGGATTCGCCTCGACGATGTACTCGAGAATGAAGAACGAGCTCGTAAGCACGGTGCCGCCGTCGACCAGAACCGGCCCTTCGCGCTCGAGATTCAGCAGCGACTCCGTATTCTGCGGAAACCGCGGCGAGTACTGCTCGAAGCTCGCCGGATCGAAATAGCGGCTCGTGAACGGTACCCGCGCCTCCTCGAGCGCGACCAGCGGCTTCAGGAAATAGAGGTTGGGTTCGGAGTGATAGAGTTCCAGCATAACCCCCTCGCTAGCAGCGCTTCGTGATCGATGCGGACATCGCTCACCCCTTGCGCTCGAGCAGCTTCACACGCTCCACCATCTGCGTGCGTCCCTTCGCCCAGGTCGCCTTGGTTGCCGGCCGCTCATAGATGCGGCGGAGCCATTCCATGATATGCGGCGTTCGCTGGTCATTGCAGCGATCGGGCTGGGAGAGCGGCAGCGCGTAGCCGAGATTGAATCCATTGATGTCGCCGAGCGAATAGCTTTCGCCCGCGATCCACTCGTGCTCGCTCAAGTGCTTCTCGAGCGCATCGGTCCCGAATGCCGCCCGGCGGCGCGACTCGGTGAGCTCCTCCGCCGAGAACTCGTTGAACATCGCCTTGCGCCAGGCGATGCGGCGCGACTCGAGAGGAATGCGCTCGATCGCGCCTTCGAGCTCGCGGCGATCGCGATGGCGCACCGCGGGGCCGACGAACACGCTCCAGCCGATCATGCTGAGCGAGGGTGCGAAATAGGCGTCGAAGAAACGCATCCACCAGCGCATGCGCCAGCGCGCCTTGGGATCGGCGGGCCTGAGCGGCGGTCCTTCGAATGCCTCATCGATGTACTCCATCATCGGAGTCGACTCGACGAGGACCCGATCGCCGTGCACGAGCGCGGGAATGGTTCCATCCGGATTGATGCGCAGGTAATCCGGCTTGTGCTGATCGAAGTTGAGAAGATCGAGATAGTGGCTCTCGTACGGGACGCCCTTTTCCGCCAGCGCGAGCATCGGCTTGCCGGAGTTCGCATTGGGCTCCCAATGGTACAGAGTCAACATGGCCTGCTCCTCGCCGCTGCGCTCACTGCGCTCACCCGCGTCCCACGTAGGGCATCTTCGTCGCCATGAGCGTCATGAACAAGACGTTCGCATCGAGCGGCAGATTCGCCATCCGCAGGACGGCGTCTGCCACGTGCTGCACATCCATCATCGGCTCGGGCGAGCGGCCGGAGGCGCGCGCAGCGGCGATGAGCCCGTCGGCGAGCTCCGTGCGCGCATTGCCGATGTCGAGCTGGCCGCACGCGATGTCGAGCTCGCGGCCCTCGAGGGCGGTCGATTTCGTGAGCCCTGCGATCGCGTGTTTGCTCGCCGTGTAAGCGACCGCATTCGGCCGCGGCGTGTGCGCGGAAATGGAGCCGTTGTTGATGATGCGGCCGCCCCGCGGCCGCTGACGCTTCATGATGCGAAAAGCCTCTTGCGTGCAGAGAAAAGCGCCCGTGAGATTCGTCGCGATGACGCGCGACCACTCGACGAACGACACCTCCTCGAGGGCGGAGGCGGGAGAGCTCACCCCGGCGTTGTTGAATAGCATGTCCACGCGGCCGAACGCTTCCTCGGTGCGCGCAAACAGCGCCCGCACCGAGTCCGGATCGGACACATCCGCGACGACGGCAAGAGCATTCCTTCGATGGGCACCGGCCTGCTCGATCGTCCGGTCGAGGCTCGCGCGGTGCCGCCCCACAAGCGCCACGCGCCAGCCGTCGGCGAGCAGGGCAAGGCTCGTCGCGCGGCCGATGCCGCTACCGCCGCCCGTGACGACCGCCACCTTGCCGTTTGCGCTCATGTTCGACCGCTCATCGCCCCGCCGGCCGGCGGGGAGCGCAGCATCTTCGGGGCCGCGCGTCCGGTCAAGTCGGAGCACACTGTCCTCGCGCCTTGCTTCGATGCCCGGCCGGTGAGATATTTGCGATGTTAAGTACTTGCCCCGAGGCCTTCCATGGCGCACATCGTCATCGAGCACTCCGATAATCTCCGTGGCCGGCTCGATGTGCCGCAACTCGTTGACGCACTCCATCAGGCGGCGCTCGGAACAGGCGTTTTTCCAATCGGCGGACTGCGGACCCGGGCGTATGCGACCGCCTCGTACCGCATCGCGGACGGAGATCCCGAGAACGCGTTCGTGCACGTCTCGGTGCGGGTCGGCCACGGCCGCGATCTCGCGACGCGGCGTGCGGCCTGCGAGCGCATATTCGAGGCCGCCAGCGATCATCTCGCACCGCTCTTCGAGTCCATTCCGCTTGCCCTCTCCGTCGAGATGGCCGAGCTCGATCCCGAGCTCAGCCTGAAGAAGAACAACATCCACGAGCACGTGAAGCGCCGCGGGAAAAGCGGTGCGCGCGCAGTAGCCGGCGGACGCTGAGCATGGCGCCGCAGAGCTCCGCATTGCAGGCGAACCTCGGCAAGGCCGCCCGGTTCCTCGAGCGCTTCCGCGGCGCTCCGCTCGGCCATTTCATCGCGGGCCGACACGAGCTCGGTGCAAGCCCGCACCTGTTCGACGACATCTCACCGGTCGACGGCAGTGTGCTCGCGCAGGTCGCCTCTGGTAACGAGCAGGATGTGGACGCGGCGGCTCGCGCGGCGCACGCGGCGTTTGCCGAATGGCGCAAAGTACCCGGGGAGAAGCGGCGCGCGTTGCTGCACCGGGTCGCGGATCTGATCCAGGCGCGAGGCGAGGAGATCGCTCTCATCGAATGCCTCGATACCGGCCAGGCACTGCGCTTCATGAGCCAGGCCGCGGCACGTGCGGCCGAGAACTTTCGCTTCTTTGCGGATCGCGCCCCCGGGGCTGCCGACGGGCTCTCGCTCCCTGCTTCGCAGCATCTCAACTACACGGTGCGCGAGCCGGTCGGACCGGTCGCGGTAATCACGCCGTGGAACACGCCGTTCATGCTCTCCACCTGGAAGATCGCGCCCGCGCTCGCGGCCGGCTGCACGGTCGTCCACAAGCCTGCCGAGTGGAGTCCCCTCACGGCGATGATCCTCGCGGAGATCGTCGCGGAGGCCGGCCTCCCGTCGGGAACGCTCAATCTCGTCAACGGCATCGGGGAGGAGACGGGCCGCTGGCTCACGGAGCATCCGCTCATCCGCGCAACCGCGTTCATCGGCGAGTCGAAGACCGGCAGTCTCATCATGAGCCAGGGCGCTCCGACGCTGAAACGCGTGCACCTCGAGCTCGGCGGCAAAAATCCCGTGCTGGTGTTCGAGGACGCCGATCTCGACCGGGCGCTCGATGCGGTCGTCTTCATGATCTTCAGTCTGAACGGCGAGCGCTGCACCTCCTCGAGCCGCTTGCTCGTGCAGCGCTCGATTCACGACCGCTTCGTCGCGCGCATCGCCGAGCGCGTCGGGCGGCTCGCGATCGGCCACCCGCTCGATCCGGCAACCGAGGTGGGCCCCCTCATCCACGCCCGACATCTCGCGAAGGTCCTGAGCTACTTCGATGTCGCCCGCTCCGAGGGCGCGGAGATCCGCTGCGGCGGCCGGCGGGCGGAGGAGCTCGGACCGGGGAACTACGTGCAGCCGACGCTGCTCACGAGCGCCCGCGGCGACATGCGGATCGCGCAGGAGGAGATCTTCGGGCCGGTGCTCACGGTCATCCCGTTCGACGACGAGGCCGATGCGCTCGCCATCGCGAACGACGTGCGTTACGGGCTCACCGCGTATATCTGGACGGAGAACGCCGGGCGCGCACTGCGTCTCGCGCACGGCATCGAGGCCGGGATGGTGTGGGTGAACTCCGAGAACAACCGCCACCTGCCGACCCCCTTTGGTGGAAGCAAGGCAAGCGGCATCGGCCGCGACGGCGGCGACTACAGCTTCGAGTTCTACATGGAAACGAAGAACATTTGCATCGCGCATGGCACACACCGGGTGCCGAAGCTCGCCGGATGAGCGCGGCGGCCCTGGACATGGCGCGCAAGGCAGTCAGCCCATGACGACGACATTCGCCGACCGGCTACAGCGCCTTAAGGGCTCGATGCCGCCTCTCGTCACCCCGTTCCGGGGCGGAGCGGTGGATTACGACGCCTACGGCGAGCTCGTGGCTTTTCAAATCGAGAACGGCACGCACGGCATTGTCGTCAACGGCACGACGGCCGAGCCGTCCACACTCAGTGTGGAGGAGCGCAACCGGCTCGTCGACGTGGCCGTCGCCGTCGCCGCGAAACGCGTACCGGTCGTGGCCGCAACGGGCACCCAGTCCCTCGCCGACAGCCTGCAACTGACCGAGCACGCGGCCCGCGCGGGCGCCGATGCGCTTCTCATCGTGACGCCCTACTTCATCAAGCCGCCGCAACGCGGCCTCATCGCCTACTATCTCGAGCTTGCATCGAGGAGCGATCTGCCGTGGATGGTGTATCACATCCCCGGGCGTGCCGCCGTGAGCGTCACAATCGATACGTTGAAGACACTCAAGGAACGCTCCTCGACGTTCATCGGCATGAAGCACGCCGTGAACGACCTCGGCTTCGTCTCGGAGTGCTTTGCCGAGCTCGGCCGCGATTTCAGAGTGTTCGTCGGGCTCGAGGAGCTTTCCTTTCCGATGATGGCGGTCGGCGCGTGCGGGCTCATGAACGCGGTGGGCAATCTGCAGCCCCGCGTGCTCGCGGACCTCTGCGATGCCGTTTGGCGCAACGATCTCGCACGCGCGCAGGCGCTGCATCATCGGCTCTTCGAGATCAACCAGGCGGTGTTCTTCGACACGAACCCCATCCCGATCAAATACATGATGAAGCGTCTCGGTCTCCTCGCCGCCAATGAGCACAGGCTCCCCATGGCGCCGGCGACACCGGAGCTCGAGCGGCGGCTCGATGCGGTTCTCGACCGTGCCGGATTGCTCGCCGAGCCCGCGAAGCTGCCGAGCGATCGCACGGGCGCACAACGCGGCCGCAGCACGCGATGAAGCTGGTGAATTTCTCGGTTGCGGGCCGCGCGAGCTTCGGGGTGCTCACCGCCGAGGGTATCGTCGATTTGCGCGCGCGCCTCGGCGTCCCGGCAAGCGATCTCACCGAGTTCATTCGTGCCGCGGGGCCGATTGGGCCCGAGGCGCTGACGAGGCAGCTCGATGCTGCGATCGCCGGCGCTCCCGATCATCGGCTGAGCGCGGTGCGCCTCCTGACCCCCACCGGCCGGACGCGCTATTTCTGCATCGGGATCAACTATCCCGAGCGCAACGAGGAATACAAGGACGGAACCGAGCGTCCGAAGTATCCGAGCGTCTTCATGCGCACGCACACCTCGCTCGTCGCGCACGACGAGCCGATCGTGCGGCCGCGCGAGTCCGAGCAGCTCGACTACGAGGGCGAGATCGTCGTCGTGATCGGCCAGGGCGGCCGGCGCATCGCCGAGCGCGATGCGCTCGCGCACGTGCTCGGCTACACCTGCGGCAACGAAGGCTCCGTGCGGGATTGGCTGCGGCACGCGAAGTTCAACGTCACACCGGGCAAGAATTTCGACCGCTCGGGCTCGATCGGCCCCTGGCTCGTCACGGCCGATGAGGTCGGCACTGGTCCGCTCTGCGTGAAGACGCGCGTGAACGGCGAGCTGCGCCAGCAGGACACGAGCGACCGGATGATCTTTCCGCTTCCCTTCCTCATCGCATATCTCTCCGCATTCTGCACCCTCGAGCCTGGGGATGTGATCTTCTCGGGCACACCGAGCGGCGCGGGCGCGCGTTTCGACCCGCCCCGATTTCTGCGGCCCGGGGATGCAGTCGAGGTGGAAGTGTCCGGCGTCGGCACGCTGCGCAACGAGGTCATCGACGATGCCGCGTAGCAGTGCCCTGCGAGTCGCCGCGCCCGGGCCGGAGGCCCCGATTCGGCCTTTTGCGGACTCCCTGCCGATGGCGCTCCTCAAGGCCCGGGAGGCGGTCATGCGCCGCTTTCGGCCGGGACTGCGGGCGCACGCCGTCACCGAGCAACAGTGGCGCGTGCTGCGCGCGCTCGCTGCGCTCGGCCCACTCGAGATCAGCGAGCTCGCAGCGCGCACCTGCCTGCTGCCGCCGAGTCTCTCGCGCATCCTGCCGGCGCTCGAATCGCGCGGGCTCATCGCACGGCGCGCGGTAGCGACGGACATGCGCCGCACCGCGGTCTCGGTGACCTCCGCAGGTCTCGAGCTCATCGCCGCGCACGCGCCGCACTCGGAACGGATCTATCGAGCGATCGAGGAGCGCTTCGGGTCCGAGCGCCTGCGGCAGCTTTCCCGGCTCCTCGGCGAGCTCGAGGGCGCGCTGCGTCCGCCTCCGGCCCGCGGCGGCACCGAACGATGAGCCTCTATCACCTGCAGAAGCTCATCTATCAGCTCAACCGCGATCCGGCGGTGCGCAGGCAATATGAGCAGAACTTCGAGGAGCTGCTCGCGGGTTACGAGCTCACCGCGGAGGAGCGGGGCGCCATCCGCGAGCCGGACATCGGACTGCTCTACGTGATGGGAGTCAACGGCCAGCTGCTCATGCACTATGCGGCGCTGCGCGGCTTCGAGTGGGATGCGTATCTCGAGGCGATGCGCGAGGGCGAGCGACGCTATGGACCGGTTCGAACCGGTCTTTACAAACGGGCGGGCGGCACCTCATGAGTCTCGTATTCGCCGGAGTCTTAAGCCATGCGCCCGGTATCACCGGTCGCGCGGAGCGCGCCGATCCCACGCTGCGCGATGCGTTCTACGCCAGTCTCGATCGCATGCGCCTCGAGCTCGAGGCCGCGCGCCCGGATGCGCTCGTCGTGATCGGAGCCGAGCACTTCGCGAATTTCTTCATGAACAATATGCCTTCGCTCTGCGTCGGCATGGCCGACGCGTACGAAGGGCCGATCGAGGACGTTGAGTGGCTGCGGATCGCGCGGACGCGCGTCCCGGGCGCGGCGGAGCTCTCGCAGCGGCTCATCGCCGAGATGATGCACGAGGTGGACCTCGCGTATGCGCAGGAGTGGCGCTTCGACCACGGCATCATGGTGCCGCTCAATTTCCTCACTCCAAGGTATGACCTCCCGGTCATTCCGGTGAACATCAACTGCCAGGGGCCGCCGCTCATTCCGCTCGCACGCTGCTGGGCTTTCGGGCGAGCGCTGCGCCGGGCGTGCGATGCGGCCGCGGAGCGCATCGCGGTGGTCGGCACCGGCGGTATTTCGCACTGGCCGGCAACTCCCGACTCGGGGAAGATCAACGAGGCCTGGGATCGCGCCTTCCTCGAGAAGTTCCTCGCGAATCGCCGCGACGAGCTCCTCGCCTACACCGACGAGGAGACCTATCGCGATGCCGGTCAGGGAGGATTCGAGATCCGCACGTTCATCGCGCTCGCCGGTTGCACGGAGGGTAGCCGGAGCGAGCTCTGGTTCTATGCCCCCATTCCGATTTTCGCGGTCGGATGCACGGTCGCTGTGGTGCGCATCGAGCCGCTGATCACCGACTGAAGGATCAGAGGGCCGCCTCCAGGATCGCGCGCGCATCGGCCTCGCCGACCTTCCTGGGATTTTTCGCGACATTCGCGTTGTTCGCGCTCTCGGCCGCAACCGCGGCGATGTCTTCGCGGCTCACCCCGCACTCCCCGAGCCGTGCGGGCAGCCCGATTCGCGCTCGCAAAGCGTCGATCGCACCGGCCGCATCGCCGTCGCGCCGTCCAAACAGCATCGCGAGCCGCGCGGTCACCTCCGGCACGGCCTCCTGATTGAATCGAACCGCGTGCGCGAGAATGAGCGCGTTCGCCAGGCCGTGCGCGATTCCGGTGCGCCCGCCGACCATTTGCGCGAGCCCGTGGTGCACCCCCATCGAGGCGTTCTGCAATGAACGACCGCCGAGGAGCGCGCCCGCGAGCAGCTCGGTGCGCGCTTGCAAATCGTGCGGCTGCTCGATCACGCGCGGCAGCGCGTGGAAGATGCGCGCCGCGCCGGAATAGGCGATCGCTTCGGCCTCCGGCGTCCGCGACGGCGACCATGCCGCCTCCACACAGTGCGCGAGCGCGTTCATCCCGGTCTCCGCGCTCAGTCGCGGCGGCAGCTCGAGCGTCGTCTCCGGATCGTAGATGACGCCGGCCGGAGCGAGCGTCGGCGCACCCGCTCCCGACTTGCGATGTGCCGCCTCGTCGAGCATTCCGTAAAACGGGGTGACCTCCGCGCCGGAGTAAGTCGTGGGGATCGCAACGTGCGCCAGTGCGGGCCGAT
>DATNFW010000066.1:0-3076 GCA_035606175.1 Steroidobacteraceae bacterium
AGCGCGCGCGGCACCTCGAGCGGGTTGTCGCGGTAGAGAGCATCCATGGCTTGCGAGCGCAGGCGATTGCGCACGAGTTCATCGAGCTCGCGCTGCATGCTTTGCCGCACCTCCGCCCGCAGCGCCTCCGTTCCGCCCTGCTCGACGCCGAAAGCGCGACAGAACTCATCATCGACCGGCGGCAGGCCCTGCTCCTCCACTTTCTTCACGACGATGGAGAGCTCGGCTGTCCTCCCCGCGAGCGTCTTGTTGGCGAGACTCTCGGGATAGTTCACCGAGGCGGTGCGCGTCTCCCCGGCCGAGGCGCCGGTCACCGCGGTTTCGAGCTCCGGAATCACACGGCCGGACCCGATGATGAAATTCACATCGCGTCCTTCGCCGCCTTCGAAGGCAACACCGCCGATCCGCCCGTCATAGTCGACCGTGACTCGGTCCGTCGCACGCGCGGGGCGCTCAACGACCGTGAAATTCGGCCTCTGTCTCCGCATGCTCTCGATCATCGCATCGAGATCGCTCTCCTCGATGGCTGCGGTCGGCCGCTCGATCGCGATGTTCTCGAGCGGCTTGAGCTTGACCTCCGGCATGACCTCGAATACGGCCGCGTATTTAAGGTCCGTACCCGGATCGACAGTGATCGGCTCGATGCGCGGCCCCGTAGCGGGCGTGAGGTTCTCTTTGGTCACCGCCTCCGCGAAGGTGCTGCGCATCAGGTCGCCGAGCACTTCCGCGCGCACCTGATCGCCGAACTGCTGGCGCACGACTGCGATCGGGGCTTTGCCCGGCCGGAAACCCTTCAGGCGCGCCGTGCGCGAGAGCCTCTTCAGCCGCGAGTCGACCTCGCGCTGCACGTCGCCGGCCGGTACGGCGATCTCCATCCTGCGCTCGAGCGCACTCGTCTCAGTCACCGAAATCTGCATCTAGCCCTCTAGGAATCATGCGAAAGGAGGGACTCGAACCCTCACGGGTTGCCCCACTGGATTCTAAGTCCAGCGCGTCTACCAATTCCGCCACTCTCGCCGGGCCCGGATTATACCCGCTCGCGACTCCCACCCCGGCGGCTAGCAGGAAGCCAAGCCGAAGCTCGGTGAGGCGAATCTTCACGGCACCTGCTCGAACTGCACGTCCGGGTCCCTGAAAGTTCAAAGCTTTCGAGGGGTGCCGAGGGATGCCGGGCTCCCGCGAGGTCGCCCAGTGCACTACTTTGACATAAGAAACCTCCGATCGGCCCCCGCGATCGCGCGTTCAGCCGCCCGCGAGCCGTGCGCCCGGCACCGCCCCGCAAGCACCGGTCTTTCCCCCCTGGGCACGAGCCTTGCACGACGAGGCCCAATGGGGCGCACCGGATGCGACCGGTAAGGTCGCACCCCTTTCGGACGACGGGCGCCCCCGGCTCAAGGATGCAGGCGTGAGTGCGCAGCAATCGATCATTTTGAGCGGTCTCGCTCGGGTTCGTTCTGAGATGCCGATGAGTGCCGGCGAGCCGGAGCAACCCGCCATGACGCGCGAGCGCGAGCATCTCCTTGCAAGGCTGCTCGAATCGCTTCCGGTCGTCGTCTTCCAGCTCGATCGAGAGCTGCGGCACCTGTACGTCAACAGCGCGGTGCGCGAGCTCTTCGGCCAGGGCCCCGAGGGCCTGCTCGGCAAACGCTGCTCGGAGATCGAGGGCGCCGCCGCCGTCTCCGCTGCGTTCGAGGCGAAGTGCCGGGAAGTGCTGGCAGCCGGGGAGGCGCGCCGCTACGACTTCACGTTGGACAGCCCGACAGGCCAGCGATTCCTCGAGGCGCTGTTGCTGCCCGAGATCGATCGGGAAGGGCGGGTAGAATCGCTGGTCGGCATCACGAGCGACTGGTCCGACCGCAAGCGCGTCCAGGACGAGCTGCAGGCGAGCGAGGAGCGCTACCGAGCGCTCATCGCGCAGGTGCGCAACTACGCGATCTTCGCGGTCGACTTGCAAGGTCGCGCGACCACCTGGAACGAAGGCGTCGAGCGCGTACTCGGCTGGTCCCGCGAGGAGTTCATGCGCCTGCCGGCCGAGCAGCTGTTCACGCCGGAGGATGTGGCTCGCGGCGTACACCGCCTCGAGCTGCAGCGCGCCGCCGAGGAAGGCAGCGCAACCAACGATCGATGGCTGCGGCGCAAGGACGGCTCCCCGATCTTTGCAACGGGCATGACAAGCCGGGTCGTCGATGCGGCGGGGCACGTAATAGGCTTCAGCAAGGTCTTACGTGACCGCAGCGCCTGGAAGCTCGCGCAGGACGAGCGCGACATGCTGTTCGAGAGCGAGCGCAAGGCGCGCCAGGAAGCCGAGGCGGCGAACCGCCTCAAAGACGAGTTCCTCGCGACCCTCTCGCACGAGCTGCGCTCTCCACTGAACGCGATCGTCGGCTGGGTCCACGTCCTGAGGCGCCACACCGAGGCGAGCCCGGAGATCGCACGCGGCCTCGAGGTCATCGAGCGCAACGCTCGGGCGCAGACGCAGATCATCAACGATCTGCTCGACATGAGCCGCATCATGACGGGCAAGGTGCACCTCGACGTGCGCCTCGTCGGCTTGCACAAGGTGATCGCCGCGGCGATCGAGGCGATCCGTCCCGCCGCCGAGGCGAAGAGCATCCAGATCGGGCTCGACCTCGATCCGAGCGCCGATCAGTTGCGCGGCGATTCGAATCGCCTGCAGCAGGTCATGTGGAATCTGCTCACCAACGCCGTGAAGTTCACGCCTGTGGGCGGCAACGTGCGGATCACATCGAGCCGCGACGATGCGCACGTCGAGGTGAGCGTGCAGGACACCGGCATCGGAATTCCGAGTGTATTCCTGCCGTTCGTGTTCGATCGCTTCCGCCAGGCCGACGCCTCGACCACGCGACCTTACGGCGTACTCGGTCTTGGGCTCTCGATCGTGAAGAATCTGATCGAGCTTCACGGCGGCAGCGTGCGTGCCAAGAGCCCCGGCGAGGGCCAGGGCGCCGCAGTCATCGTGCTGCTCCCGCTGCCGCCGGCCGTCGCGGCAATCGAAGTCATGAGCCAGCGCGCGACGCCGCCGCCCGCATGGTCACTCGAGGCATTCCCGAAGCTC
>DATNFW010000067.1:0-45107 GCA_035606175.1 Steroidobacteraceae bacterium
ATTGCCACAAGCGCCGTCAGCGCGCTTGATGGGCTCACGACGTGCAGCTGCGGCCATATGTAGAGATTCGTGATGAGGCCGAACGCCACGAAACTCATCAGAATGCTCAGCCCAAACAGAGCGCGAGTATTCATACGACTAGTTCAGGCCACGGTGGATATCGCGTTTGCGATAGCCAGGTACACCTGCGAACGCCCGCTGACTCCGGCGGTGCGATCAGCGTTCGAGGGCAGATGTCTCGAATGTCCAGTGTCGGTCGGGCCCGTCCCTGGCGTAGTCCGGCGAGCGCGCCAGTCCTATCGCCCGCGCAGACAAGCACGTCAAGGAGGCGCATGTACATCCGGCTATACGTAATCGGCAAGGACGAGTTCGACGGCGCGCGTCGCCCCGTCCTTGCTCTTCACGACGAGATGCACGCGTGTCCCAGGCTCGCCCAAGAAGATGTTCCGGACTTGCCCCAATGAGAGGATTGAGGACCCGTCCATCGACGTGATCACGTCGCCTTTCGCTAATCCAACCTTTGCCGCGGGGGTTCCGGGCCGAACGTCGATGACCGTTATCGCACCCTTGTTGATCAGGTAGACCCCACTGCGATCCCAATGATCGGGCTTGTCGAAGTCCCCATTCGGCGTGAGTGTCATGGTGAGCCGGCGGTAATCGAGCGTCATTGTGAAGCGTTTCCAGACTGCGCCGCCGACATTGGCACCGATGTATGGCATCGCGAGTTCTCCTGCGCTTTGTGTGGTGTAGTCTCCGACCACGTCACGAAGGGTCAGACCACCGAACGAAAGAGCTCGCACACGCCCGAGGCGACCAATATGGGGGCCCCCGATGCCAAACCCATTTACACCAGGCGCCGTAAGCCTTGCCGGCATGACACTCGGATGCGCTTTGATGAACGGCGTAAAGAGCGAGATCGACTCGTGCGCGCTGGAATCGAGCGTGCACGCCGTCGGTATGTCGTCGATTCGGCAGGCAAATTGCGGCTGTGTGCCATATTGCACGATGGGGATGACCGTTGCCTCGCGCGGAGGGGGATGCGGGCCCGGCATTCGAAAGATGATCTTCTTATTGCCGTAATCGAAGGTCGTCACGAAGCGCGAAAGTACCTCGTAGCCTATCACTCCATCCATCCTGATTCCGTGGGCCATGCCGACGCTCCTTGCGATCGGCAGTACGACGAAGACTTGGTTGGCGATCCGCGCATTCCCGACTTGAAGCGTTCTGATGACCGCGAAACTGGAATTGGAGCTCGCACTGCCCACGCCGGTAATCTCACTCGTTCCGGTGCTGGCGACGCCGAGTGCCTTGGCGACTGTCGAATCGACGACGTTCGCTCCACCCGTGTCGAGAACGAATTGAAATGGCCCCTTCCCGTTAAGCATGACGTTGAGATAAACGTGATTTTCCGAAACTTGAATGGGGACGGAAGCCTGCTTCGCACCGTTTGCTATCGAGAAATCGTGAGGCGAAGATCTCGGGACGGCCAAATGGGCGAAACCGTCAGATGGATTCGCCTCGATGTGGGTCGCCGTAAAGGAAGTCACGCTGCCGGTGTTGGTCGACGTGTTCACGCGATGAGGGATCATGAGGCCATTCACAGGCTTAAAGTCCGCCATGGTGATGATCGTCACCATCGGCCCTGCCCGCTGCACCACCTTGAGCGGCAAATGGGTTGCATGATCGAACCAGATGTCGATCGGTAGGCGGGATTTCGACGGCGTCACGGTAAGAACGTCGTAGCTCCTGCCTTTTTGACTCGTGGAGCCGCCCCACGCGACACTGGCACCCCCCCGCCCCGGCTTCCAGAGGTCGTAGTTACTGAAGTAGGCTTGGTCGATCGCACTCGAGCGGCCGAGGACGCTTCCATCAATTATGACCAGGCCGGTCTGATCGAGCGTCCAGCTTTCTTTGCCGTCCCATCCGGTTCCCCCGCCCAGAGGCGGTGTGGAAAAGCGGGAGGTTTCGCGCATTCCGCCTATTTCGTTCCAATCGTCGCAGGTCCCGGAAAGGCCATTGGCTACGATAATTCCCTTTGCATGAACGATGGCAATTGAACGGAGCACCGCAACGTGGAGAGCGGCTCCGGATTGCCGGATGATATTTGCAACCCGCGAGTCCCTCGCCGCGTGCGAAGGTGGTGCGAAGGTTGATCGTGGGTGCGCACCGCCGGTCGAAACGAGCAGAAGGGACATCAGAAAAACGCGTCGCAGAACGCTCGAGCCAGGGTTAGTCGATGCGCTCATTAGCTCCTCCGTGCTTTCGAGGATGAGCGATATTGTGGCGAACCGCCAAGAAGCGCGCGAAACGATTACGCTGATGGGCTTATCATTTGTTTCATGAAACCCGCGCACCCTGTAAAGATCGATCAGATCGACCGCCGACTGCTGAAGCTGCTGCAAGTGAACAACCGCCGTCGCCTTCGCGACCTGGCTGAGAACGTGGGTGTGTCCGCACCCACTTGCCTGCGACGAATACGTCACCTGGAATCGCAAGGCGTCATACGATCGCATACGGCCCTGCTGGACCCG
This sequence comes from Steroidobacteraceae bacterium, assembly GCA_035606175.1. Lineage (GTDB taxonomy): Bacteria > Pseudomonadota > Gammaproteobacteria > Steroidobacterales > Steroidobacteraceae > JASHUC01. Next base: position 2,532 of record DATNFW010000067.1, read on the forward strand.
GCGCGGCTCGGCTATGGTCTAACGGCTTTCGTTGAGGTCACGCTTGTCAGCTCTTCTGGGAGCGAGGAGGCAGCGTTCGAGCGGCGAATGGAGCGCTGTAGTGAGGTCGTGCAGTGCTCCCAAGTGGCCGGAGAGGTCGACTACGTCCTGATCATCGTTGCGCGCGATATGCCCACATTTGCGGAGTTCATACGCAAGCATGTGGCAGACGACCAGCGTGTAAGAGCGTATCGTTCGCTTCTGATTTTGCGACAATCGAAGAGCGCTCACGTGCTCCCTTTGTAAGACCTGCGTCGCTTGGGAAGCGGCAGCACGGATCCTGGTCGGTCCGGACGGCGACCCGCAGCTCAACGTGCGGTGCGGTTCGGGGAGCAGCCGAAGCGCCAAGGCCCGACCTCGGCGCTCCCTGTGAGCGAGTTGCGAGTATTTAAGATGGTGGAGCGGAAGGGGATCGAACCCTCGACCTTCGCATTGCGAACGCGACGCTCTCCCAGCTGAGCTACCGCCCCACACGCGCCTGCCGGCGCTCGGAACGAGCAGCCGTCAAGCCGAAGGCGAATTCTAGCATCGAGCATCGAGCGACGTGCACGAAAACGGCCAGCCCGAGACAGCCACTCGTCGCGCCATCCGCCGCAGCTTCTCCCGTCGACACTCCACTCCCCTCCCCTCGGTGTCGCACGACAGTTATGATCCGCATTCCGCTGGAAAGGGAGGCCACGCTCATGCTGCATGCGGGCGCGCGGGCGCCGGAATTCACGCTGCCCGATCAGGATGGAAACGAGGTTTCCCTCTCGGACCTGCTCGGGCCTGGACCGCTCATCCTCTATTTCTATCCGGCCGATTTCACTCCGGGCTGCACGCGGGAGGCTTGTACATTTCGCGATCTGCAAGGCGACTTCGGACGCGCCGGGCTCGCAGTTGCCGGGGTGAGTCCGCAGACACCGCAGAGCCATCGAAGCTTTCGCCAAAAGTACGACCTGCCCTTCCCGCTGCTGTCGGATTGCGACAAGGCGGTTGCCCGCATGTACGAGGTGGTCGCCCCGTTAGGGCTCGGCGTTCGCCGCGCGACGTTCCTGATCGATCGCGCGCGGGTGATTCTCGATGCCGTTCTTGCGGATTTCCGAATTGCGCGCCACGAGGCATTCGCGCGCTCGGCTCTCCTCACGCGCCGCGCCCATCACTGAGCGAATCCGCGCATGCGGCCCGCCCAGCGCGCAAACGCCCTACCGAACATCGGCGCTTCTGGGCGCCGGCGCGCCGCGTAGCCCGCCTACCACACCGTGATGATCGCCCGCCGCTCGTGCGGCGAGGTTCGATGCTCCCAGAGGTAGATCCCTTGCCATGTCCCGAGCTCGAGCTTACCGCCGCCGACCGGGATCACTATCGAGCTTTGGGTGAGCATCGTACGAATGTGCGCCGGCATGTCGTCCGGTCCCTCAGCCTCGTGCTCGTAGGCGGGATCGCCATCCGGGGCCAAGCGCTTCATGAAAGTCTCGAGATCCCGCCTCACGCTCGGATCCCAGTTCTCCCCCGCAAGGAGCGATGCGCTCGTGTGCGGCACGAATACGTTGCACAGCCCTTCAATCACGCCGGCCTCGCGCACGGCCTGGGCGATTCGTGCCGTCAACTCAATCAGCCCACGCCCCGGCGTTCGAACGGTGATCGCGCTCCGATGCATTCGATGCCTCAGTAATGCAGCTGCAGCACGCCGGCGCTTCCGAGTATCGGCACGCTCACGATATAGATACTCCCATACTCGCGCTCCGCGACGGGCGTCGGTCTCACACCGCTCAGCGCCTCGACGAGCTGGGACACCGTCGAGCCGCTGTCCACGATCATCACGGTCTCGCCGCGGTGCTCGCTCAGGGCGCGTCCCGCGATCGAGCCGGGGTCGCCATCATCGAACACGATCGGTCGCAAGCCGAGCCGCGCCGCGAGCGGTGCGGCGGTTTGACGCGCGCGCCGCGCAGCGCTCACGTAGATCGCCGTGATTCGCCCCGGAGATGCAGTCGCGCCGAACAGATGGGCGAGCCGCTCTGCACGCCGCTCGCCCTCGATGACGAGCGGCGGATCGGCAATGCTGCCGAGGGGCCGCTCCCCCGGGCGAACGACGACGACAGTGGTCGTCTGCGCCGACTGATAGAGCAGGACGGCCGCGGCGACGATGACCGCAACGAGCAGCGCGGTGAGCCAGATCGGCGCCAGGAACGGTCGATGACGATGACGGCTGAACACGACCGTTTGCATCTCCGGCGAATTCACGAGATCGAGGCACTCGCATCGCCCGAGAGTCGCTGCGCTTCGACGATCGGCTCATCGCTGAGCTTCAACCCTCCGAGGCGCACGTAGCACAGGCGTACGAGTACGGCCGCGGCGACTCCGCCGAGTAGCATAGGGGCGGCTGCGGCGAGAAAGAGCTGGCGCAGCGGCAGATTCATCGACAGCAGCACGGCGCCCGCCAGCGGACCGGCTATCGCACCGAACCGACCAATGCCGAGAGCCCAACCGACCCCCTTCGAACGGATCGCGGTCGGATAAAGCAGACCGGCGGAGGCATTGTTCCCGAACTGTGCACCGAGCACGGCGAGCCCGGACAGCGTTGCAAGCGGTGCAAGTGCGGCGAACGTGGTAGTTACGAGGCCAAGCGCAGCGATCGCCGGCACCGCAGCGACAAACAGCAATGCGATCACGACGAAACCGAACCGATCGAGAAGTACGCTCATGAGCAGCCCGCCCACCGTGCCCCCGACGGAGTACAGCGATGTGGCGAGTGCCGCCTGGCCAGCCGCCATGCCGCTGTCGCGCAAGATGAGCGGCAGAAACGAATTGAGAAAATAATTGGACATGAGGGCCGTGGCGAAGCACACCCACAGAAGCGGTGTGATCCAGGCAAGACCGCCGCCGAACAGGCGCCGCAACCCGATCACATCGCGGGGTCCTGCGGCCTCCTGCGCATACACGAATCGCGCGTCGTCCGCGATCGTGAGATCCGGCCGCATCCGGCGTGCGAGCACGAGGAGCTCGCGCGGGCGATCGCCGCGCAGCGCAAGGAATTTCACGGATTCGGGCAGCGCGAAAATGAGGCCGATGCTGACGGCGAGCGGTACGATGCCGCCCACCCAAAACAGCACACGCCACCCGTAGTGTGGCATCCAGCCATAGGCGATGAGACCGGGCGCGCTGGTGCCGAGGGTGATTCCGACAAACATGAGCGTGATGAGCGTTGCGCGCAGGCGCTTCGGCGATAGCTCCGAGTTGAGCGCGATGGTGTTCGGCATCACCCCGCCCAAACCGATTCCCGTGATGAACCGAAGTGCGATCACCTGATTGAGGTCGTGCATACCGGCCACCGCGAGCGAGGACAGGCCGTACACGACGCTGCCTGCGACGATCGCCACCCTGCGGCCGTAGCGATCCCCGATCCATCCGAGGAGCGGCGCGCCGAGCAGAACCCCGACGTTGCTCGCGCTCGAGGCAGGACCGAATGCGATCTTCGGCACGTGCCACAGCGTCTCGAGGGCCGGCTGCGCCTGGGCGAGCGCGCCGATGTCGTACCCATCGGCAAACATCGCAAGAAAGGACCAGATGAGCAGGCTCACGTTGAACCAGCGAATGCGCTGCTCATCGACCAGACGATCGATCGCGATGGTCTGACTCATCGATTCCCCTCGTGTGCAGCGAGCGTCACGAGTGTCGCACCCTCGCTCACTCGATCGCCCGGACGCACGTGAACCGCCTCGACGAGGCCGTCCTGCGGCGCCCGAATACTGTGCTCCATCTTCATCGCCTCGATGACGACGAGCGGATCGCCGGCCGCCACCCTCTGGCCCGCCGTGGCCTGAACACTGACGACGACACCCGGCAGCACCGTCGTGAGACTGCCTGCGGCATGCCGCAGGGCACCGCGGCTACCGGCTCTGCCGTGAATCTCGAATTCGGCATGGTGCCCGTCCGCCCAGACGTCGACCGTTCGGTCGCATGACAGTGCCCGCGCGCGCGTACCTCCTTCACGCGAACGCAACTCGATGAGCGGCGACTCGCGATGCCCGATCTCGGCTGCGAGCCCGGTCCCGAGCTCCACCTCGAGCTCATGACCCGCGGGCTCGCCAGCGCCCGAGAGCGCGACCCGGAAGGTCGAGCCATTCAACACCCGCACGCGTGCGGCGATGAGCCTGTCTGCGTGCCCGAGCGTGACCTCGATCGGTACCGAGCCGCCGAGCCGAAATCCGTCCGCTTGCGCCCACGGAGTCGTCTGTCTCGTCCGGTGCCGTAGCGCGAATACGCACGCGGCCGCGGCAAACGGCGCAAGAGCCCGGGGATCCGCCGGTACACCGAGAGCGGCGCCGTGCTGTGCGATGAAGGAGGTATCGACGACGCCCCGCTCGAAGGCCGCGCTCCCGAGCGCATCCGCGAGCCACTCAAGATTACTCGGTACTCCGGCGATCAGTGTTCGCGAAAGCGCGGCGTGCAACCGTTCGATGGCTTCGCTGCGCGTTGCGGCGTGCGCGACGACTTTGCCGAGCAACGAGTCGTAGTGAGGCGGTACCACATCGCCGGTCTCAAAACCCTGATCGACCCGAATACCCGTGCGTACGGGCCAGCCGACGAGGCGCAGCGTGCCGGCGCAAGGCAGAAAATTCCGCGCGGGATCCTCGGCACAGACCCGAGCCTCGATCGCGTGGCCTCGGGCGGCGATGTCGGACTGCGCGAAAGGCAGAGGCTCCCCCGCCGCGATGCGCAGCTGCCACTCGACCAGGTCGAGCCCGGTGATGGCCTCGGTCACGGGATGCTCCACCTGCAGCCGCGTGTTCATCTCCATAAAGTAAAAGGCGCCGCCGTCGAGCAGCATCTCGACCGTACCCGCCCCGACATACCCTACCTCGCGAGCGACGGTGCACGCGGCGTCGGCAATCGCCGCGCGCAGGGCGGCCTCGAGCCCGGGAGCGGGTGCTTCCTCGATGAGCTTCTGATGCCGCCGCTGCACCGAGCAGTCCCGATCGAGCAGATGCAGCACACGGCCGTGCGAATCCGCGAGCACCTGAACTTCCACGTGCCTCGCCGCGGCCAAATAGCGCTCGAGCAGGATCCGTCCATCGCCGAAAGCGCTCGACGCGATGCGGCGCGCCGTCTCGAGCGCGTCGCGCAGCTCTGCGGGCTTGCGCACGATCTGCATGCCCTTGCCGCCGCCTCCGGCGCTCGGTTTGATGATGAGCGGGAAGCCCAGCTCGAGGCCGCAGCGCTCGAGCGTCTCGAGCGATTGATCCTCGCCCGCGTAGCCCTCGAGCACCGGAACGCCTGCGCGCTTCATGCGCTCCTTCGCGGCGGACTTCTCTCCCATCGCCGCGATCGCAGCCGGTGGAGGACCGATAAAGAGCAATCCCGCGGCCGCGCACGCGGCCGCAAACTCCTCGCTCTCGGAGAGAAATCCGTACCCAGGATGGATCGCCTCCGCGCCGCTGCGTTTTGCCGCCGCTAGGATCGCGGACACGTTCAGATAGCTCTCTTTGGCGGGCGCCGGGCCGATCGGCCAGGCCTCATCGGCGAGGCGTACGTGGCGCGCTCGCTCGTCCGCCTCGGAGTACACCACGGATGCAGCGATTCCGAGCCGACGCGCCGTACGCAGGATACGGCAGGCGATTTCTCCGCGATTGGCGATGAGGAGCTTGCGGATCAAGGCGTCACAGTGTCAGCGGCCTTCGCGCGTTTGGATGCTTGTCGAGCCCGGGCGGATCGGCGGACAATCGTATGATCCGACCCGATGCCGGGCAAGGGGCTAATTCATGGCCGCATCAGACTCGTTCGAGCTCGATTTCGGCCTCGGGTCGACGATCGACGAAGTCCGCGAGAGCGTGCGAAGGCTCGCGGTCGAACGCATCGCACCGCTTGCCCAATCGATCGATCGGTCCAACGAGTTTCCACGCGCGCTCTGGCCGGTGCTCGGCTCGCAGGGTCTGCTCGGCGTCACGGTGCCCGAGCGTTGGGGCGGCGCCAATCTCGGCTACCTTGCGCACGTCGTCGCGATGGAGGAGATCTCGCGCGTCTCGGGCTCGGTCGGACTCTCCTACGGCGCGCATTCGAATCTCTGCGTCAATCAGTTGAAGCTCAACGGCACCGACGCACAGCGCGATCGCTATCTCCCGAGGCTCGTCTCGGGCGAGCACGTCGGTGCGCTCGCGATGTCCGAGCCCGGCGCAGGCTCGGATGTGATGTCGATGCAGACGCAGGCCGTGCGCCGCGGCGACCGCTATGTGCTCAACGGTCGGAAGATGTGGATCACGAATGGCCCCGACGCGGACGTGCTCGTCGTGTATGCCAAGACCGATCCGGGCGCGGGCTCGCGCGGCGTGACGGCCTTCATCGTCGAGCGCGGCTTCAAGGGTTTCTCGACGGCGCAAAAGCTCGACAAGCTCGGCATGCGGGGATCGAACACCTGCGAGCTCGTGTTTGCCGACTGCGAGGTACCGGCCGAGAACGTCCTCGGCCGCGAGAACGACGGCACACGAGTTCTCATGAGCGGCCTCGACTTCGAGCGCGTGGTGCTGGCGGGCGGGCCTCTCGGGCTTCTGGCCGCCGCGCTCGATGTGGCGCTGCCCTACGCGCGTGAGCGGCGGCAGTTCGGCCAGCCGATCGGCACTTTCCAGCTGATCCAGGCGAAGCTCGCCGACATTTATACGGCGCTCAACGCCAGTCGCGGCTACGTCTACGCGGCTGCGCGGGCGTGCGATGCCGGCCGCATTACGCGCCGCGATGCCGCGGGATGCATCCTGTTCGCGGCCGAGCACGCGACGCGTGCGGCGCTCGAAGCCATTCAAATCCTGGGCGGCAACGGCTATATCAATGAGTATCCTGCGGGCAGGCTCCTGCGCGATGCGAAGCTCTACGAGATCGGCGCGGGGACACAGGAGGTGCGGCGGATGCTGATCGGCCGCGAGCTCGTCGGCTCCTGAGGTGGAACAGAACCTCGATCAGGACCGTTTCGCTCGCCGTGCGTCTGCCCCTGCTCGCCCGCTCACAGCGCCGCCACGCATTGCCGATGCGGCGCGTCCCGACCGTTCTACTCGCGCTCGTCGCGTGCCTCGCCGCATACCTCGCCGCGCGCCCGCGCACGGCGATCGCGGCCAATCCGCAACCGTACAAAATCGATTGGGTCTCCTCCGGCCACGACGACGTCGATGACCTTCTGCAGGCCACCTCGCAGTTGCAGCAGTTGCGCAAGAGCGCACCCGTCGATCCGTTCGGCCTCATTGCGCGCGCGCGCGGAGACGTGAGCCGCCTCGAGACCGTCCTCAAAAGCTTCGGCTACTACGATGGCTCGATCACCATCATGATCGAGGGCATGGGCCTCGACAGCCCGGGACTCGCCGACAGTCTTACGAAGTTGTCCAAGAGCACCGGCGCTCACGTCAAGATCACCCCCACGCTCGGTCCTCTCTTTCACATCGGCCGGATCGAATTTCAGGGCGCGGTGCCCGAAGGTATGGAGCGCCAGCTCGACCTCTCGACGGGTGATCCAGCCGTTGCAGCCGACGTTTTGGCAGCCGGCACGAAGCTGCAGTCTCTCCTGACGGATGCCGGTTATGCGTTTGCGACCGTCGACAAACCGGTGGCCTATAGAGACCCGCCGCATCACATCCTCAATCTGACGTATCGCGTGATGGCCGGGCCGCGCGTGAAGATAGGGAAAATAGACCTGCAGGGACTCAAGGACGTGAACGAGAGTCTCGTCCGCAGGCGCCTGCTGATCCACACCGGAGAGCTCTACGATGCGCAATCCGTCGAGAAGGCGCGCCAGGACCTGCTGCAGCTCGGGGTGTTCTCCTCGGTCAGTGTCCGCCTCGGCAAGGCGCCCGACGCGGAGGGCCACGTGCCGATCACCTTTTCTTTCGCCGAGAGCAAATCGCATACCTTCGGCGTGAGCGCCGCGTACTCGAGCGATCTCGGCGGCAGCGGCGGTGTCAACTGGAGCGACCGCAACCTGCTCGGCGGCGCCCAACAGCTTGCCTTCTCCGCGAGCGCGATCAACCTCGGGGGCACCGCGAGCACCGGAATCGGCTACGACACGACTCTCGGCTACACGATTCCGGATTTCCATCGCCGCGATCAATCGCTGCACCTGTCCGTGCAAGCCTTGCGACAGGAGCTGCAGGCGTACGCGGAGAATGGGCAGCTTGCCGGAGCGATTCTCAGTCGCCGACTCTCCTCCGTCTGGAGCATCTCGGGCGGCCTATCCTACGAGCACGAGCTCATCGGTCAGCCAGGTGCAACCTGCCCACCTCCGCCCGGCACCGAACCCAAGAACGTCGGCGGCATCGTCGTCTGCCCGTTCTCCGAGGTGAGAACGTACGAGCTCTTCTTCGTTCCGCTCGTCGGGCTCTACGATTCCACCAATCTCGCATCGCCGCTCGATGACCCAACCCACGGATACCGGATCACACTCAACTTCGCGCCGACGTTCTCTTATGGGCAAGCGGGAACATTTTTTCTCGTGGCCCAGGCGACCGCAGCCACGTATCTCGATTTGCACAAGCTGTTTCCAGGTATCCCGAACGGGAGGACGGTCATCGCGGCCAAGGTGATGGGAGGGTTCGCCCAGGGCGCCCTGTGGAACAACCTGCCTCCCGATCAGCGCTTCTACGCGGGCGGCAGCGGAACGATTCGCGGCTACCGCTACCAGTCGGTCGGTCCGCAATTCACGACGACGTACGTTCCGCAAGGCGGCACGGAGCCCGTGACGGTTCCGAGCGGCGTTCCGGAGGGCGGCACGACCCTGCAGATCGCCAACCTCGAGCTGCGCCAGCGCATAGGCACGAATTTTGGTTTCGTGATATTTGCCGACGGCGGCGGAATCAGCCAGAAGCCCATACCTTTCTCGGGTGCGTACCGGATCGGCGTGGGAGCCGGCGTGCGTTACTACACCCCGATCGGACCCATTCGCTTCGACATCGCCGTGCCGACCAAGCGCAACGCCAACGACGATCGGTTCGAGATCTATATCGGTCTCGGGCAGGCCTTCTGATGCGCCGCGCGCTGCGAATCGCCGCCTGGAGTGTCGCGGGAGCGCTGCTGCTCGTGGTGCTCGTCATCGCGACGATCCTCGTCATCGGCAACACCTCCGCCGGACGTAGCCTCATCGAGCGCGAGACGGCGCAGCTTACCTCGGGCCGCGTGCGCATCTATGGCTTCCGTGGCACTTTCCCGGGCGCGATCGACATCGCCCGAATCGAGCTGCGGGACGCGCAAGGCATTTGGGTGACGGCGGAGCGCATCTCTTTGCGCTGGTCGCCGTTTGCGCTCATCGGTTGGAATCTGCACGTCGAGCGCTTCGATGTGGCACGCGTCGATGTCGCACGGCGACCCGTGAGCTCACCGGCATCGACTACCGCCCAGAGCTCTCGCAGCCGCTCGAGCTTGCCGTCGATCGACATCGATCAGCTCGCGATCGACATGCTCGATCTCGAGCCCGCGGCCGCCGGCCTCGAAGCGCAGCTCAACGTGAAGGGCAATGCGCATTACAAATCGCTGCAGGATGCGCGCGTGAGTCTCGTTGCCCACCGCACCAACGGCCGCGGTCAATACGCGCTTGCCCTTCTTCTGACACGCTCGCGCATGAACGCAAGCCTGAATCTCGATGAGCCCGCAGGCGGTCCGCTCGAGCACCTCGCAGACATTCCCGGACTCGGAGCGCTCTCCGTCACCGCCAACATCGAGGGGCCACGAAATGTGGAAAGCCTACGGCTCAGCGCACAGGCTGGAGAACTGCGCGCCGATGCGAACGGCACCGTCGATCTCGTTCACCGCGCGGCCGATCTCAACTACGCGGTGAGCTCACCTTCCATGATGCCGCGGCCGGGGCTCTCCTGGAAGCGCGTGGCGCTCATGGGCCGCTGGCGCGGGCCCCTCACGGCTCCGCAGGCCGACGGCACGCTCGACCTCCAAGGTTTGGCTCTGCCCGACGGCACACAGCTCGCGCAGCTCGCTGCGACGCTCAACTCGAACGGTCGCCTCCTCACCGTCCACGCGACCGCGAACGGCGTGATGCTGCCCCCCTCCCAGCCCCAGCTCCTCGAAGGCTCACCGCTCACGGTCGATGCGCAGCTGCGGCTCGATGCGCCCGGGCGCCCCTTGAAGCTCGGTGTCTCGCACCGCCTGCTCGATCTCGAGGCCAACGCCGTGACGGCCGGTGCGCGTAGCGCGACCTTCGACCTGCGGCTGCCGGATATCGCACCCCTCGCCTCGCTCTACAAGCAGAACCTCCGCGGCAACCTGGAGCTTACCGGCAGCGTCGCCGAGCGCGGTACCACGATGGGACTCGATGTGAGCGGAACCGGGAGCCTGCAAGGGGCGAGCATCGCCGCGCAGCTGCTCGGGGCCAAGACGCGGCTGCACCTCGCGGCCGCACTGACCGATTCAGCCTTGCAGATTCAAACACTGCAGGTGAACGGGCGCGCGCTCTCGGTTTCAGCCTCGGGCACTGCTGATCGAGCTCAGCCCGGATCGTCGAGCGCGGCCGGCGCATCGAGCGCCATCCGTGCGGTGCACGTGCGCTGGCAGATTGCCTTGGCCGATCTCTCGGTCCTCTATCCCTCCTTGAAGGGCTCTCTCGACACGAGCGGTACGGCCAACGGCCCCTTGCGCTCCATCGCGGCCGATGTACGCTTGCGCACGCGGGTCTCGGTGAGCGGCTCCCCGCCCGGAACCATCGAGGCGAGCTTACAGGCGCGCGGGCTGCCGTCCGCGCCGAACGGCGTGGTGCGCGCGAACGGGTCATTCGATGGCGCACCGCTCAGGCTCGATGCATCGCTCGAGCAGGCGCAGTCCCATGCTTATCACGTCGTCGTGCGGCGCACGCAGTGGAAGAGTCTGCTCGCCAACGGCGATCTCACCGCAGGACCCAATCTCGCAGCCGGCCGCGGGAGCTTGCACTTGCAGATCGGCAGCCTCGCCGACCTCAAGGATTTCACCGGGACGACCCTCGCGGGAAGCATCGAGGCGAACCTCGCCCTCGTTCCGGGTGGGAAGCGTACGCGCGCACAGTTCGAGCTCGTCGCACACAACGTCGCGGCGGCGGGAGTCGCGGGCGACGCACGGCTCACGGCCGCAGGTCCGGTCGATGCACTGCGGATCGAGATCGCTGCGCAGTCGCCGGATCTCGGCGGCGCGCCCGCGAGCCTCTCGACGGTGGCGCTGCTCGATGAGCCGGCCCGCACCGTCGCTCTCGACCGTCTGGAGGCGCGCTATCACGGCCAGACCGTCCGCCTGCTTGCGACCTCACGAGTATCGTTTGGAAAAGTATTGCGAGTGCGCGACCTGCGGCTCGGCGCGCAGAAGGCCGTCGTGGCGCTCGATGGCGAGCTCTCACCCGCGCTCGATCTGCGAGCCTCCATCCACGAGGTCGATGCGGCTCTCGTCAATGCGTTCGTCCCGCATCTGCTCGCATCCGGCACTTTCAATGCCGAGGCGGGCCTGAGAGGCAGCCGCTCGGCCCCGGTCGGCCGCGCGTCCCTCGAGATCGCGGATCTCAAGCTCGCCAACGCCGCGGCGCGGGGGCTCCCGGCGGTGAATGCGCGCGGCACGGCGCGCTTCCGCGGGGCAACTGCCAACGTCTCGGCGCAGATCCACGCGGGCCCGCAGTCGCAGGTTTCACTCCGCGGTCTCGCGGCCCTCAATCGGACTGGGAAGGTATCCCTCACGCTCTCGGGCCGGCTGGATGCGGCGCTAATGAACTCCTTCCTCGAGGCGCGGGGTGAGCGCGCGGCGGGCACGATCACTCTCGATGCCAAAATTGCAGGCACGGCGCAGATGCCGCAGATCGAGGGCACCGTACTCCTCGCGAACGGGGACGTACGCGATTACGCCCAAGGCATTCACATCGAGGACATCAACGCGCGGCTCGTCGGCGGCCAGGGCATCCTCAAGATCGCGAGCATGACCGCCCGCGCTGGGCCCGGAAAACTCTCCGGGCAGGGCACCATCGGGGTGTTGCAGCCGGGCATGCCGGTGATGATCGAGCTCACCGCCCAGCGCATTCAGCCGATCACGAACGACATTCTGACGGCGAATCTCGATGCGAACATGCACATCTCGGGAACGCTGCGCCGCCGCATGGATGTGACGGGCACGCTGCACATCAATCGCGCCTCGATCAATATCCCGAACGGTTTCCCACCGAGCGTCGCCGTGCTCAACGTGGTGACTCCCGCGGAGGCCAAGAAACCGCCCGCTCCTATGGCGCCGCAGCTCGTCATCGGGCTCGATCTCACCCTCGATGCGCCCGAGGCGATTTTCGTCGAGGGCCGCGGTCTCAACGCCCAGCTCGGCGGAAAGCTGATGGTGACCGGCACCTCCGACAACCCGCAGGTGAGCGGCGGGTTCTCGATGATCCGCGGCTCGTTTTCCCTTGCAGGCTCGGAGCTCAAATTCACGAGCGGTCGGGTGAGCTTCAACGGCGAGGGTCTGAAAGGCAAGATCGTCCCGACACTCGACTTCGTAGCGCAGGCGAGTGTCACGTACAACCAACCGACGACCGTGACCCTGAAGATCACCGGTTTCGCCGATGCCCCGAAGCTCTCGCTCTCGAGCACGCCGCCGCTGCCGCAGGACGATCTGCTCGGCCTGCTGCTCTTCGGCAAACCCGCCTCGCAACTCACCGCGCTGCAGCTCGCGGAGGTCGGCGGCGGACTCGCGAGCCTCGGCGGAATCGGCGGCGGCGGCGGAGGCGGCGGCGGCACGCTGAGCAAACTCAATCCGATCACCTGGATCAAGAAGCTGTTCGGGCTCAACACGTTCTCGGTCGGCGGCGCGGGGCCCCCGGCGGGAGGTGCCGTAGGGGGCGGTACCCAGTCGACCGGAGCGAGCGTCACGGCCGGCAAGTACATCTCGAACAAAGTCTACGTCGCGGCGACTCAGACGACGACCGGCACGAGCCAGGTGCAGGTGGATGTGGATCTCAGCTCGCATCTGAAGCTGCAGACGCGACTCGGCAACGGCACTGCGACGGCACAGGGGACGACGCCGCAGAACGATCCGGGCAGCGCCATCGGTCTGACGTACCAATTCCAGTACTGAAGCTGCCCCTCCGCTTCGCGACGCCGATATACTGCACTCCGTTTGCGGGCGAGCGGTTGCGGGGCGGGTACATGAGTGAGCAAACGGGGCGCGCGGCTCGAGAGACGAGCGGCGCGATCGATGCGGCGCGCGTCGTCGGCAAAAACCAGCCCTTTCTGACGCGCCTCGGCTTTGCATTGAAGGGATTGGCCTTCGCGCTGCGGTCCGAGAATAGCCTGAAGTTCCAGGCGGGCGCGCTTGTCGCCGTCGTGATCGCGCTCGCCATCCTCGAGCCCGGACCTCTCTGGTGGGCCATCGTGCTGCTCGCGAGCAGCGCAGTGCTCGCCGCGGAGCTCTTCAATACGGCTCTCGAGCACCTCGTCGATCATCTGCACCCGGAGGTGCACCCGCAGATCCGCATCGTGAAGGATTGCGCGGCCGGGGCCGTTCTACTCACCGTTCTCGGCGCGTTAGCAGTGGCGGTCACCCTCGCCGTGCATCTGCTCTCGAAAGGCTGATGGCGAAATCGATCGCCTCGCGCCCGAGGCGCTCCTTGTCCGCGAGCGTGCGCATCAACGTCGGTGCAATGTGCGCGGGGATCTCGAATCGCGAAGCGAGCGCCGCATCGCTCTCATCGAGAACGAATCCATCCAGCAAATCCGCGTAGTGCGCCGCCACCGAAAGCGGCGAGGGCTCGATTGCGAGCTCCCGCATGATCTTCGCGGTCGGACCTTTCACGGCCTGACCGCCGATGATCGGGGAGACGGCGATGACAGGGGTGTCGCACGCTTCAAGCGCAGCGCGCCATCCCGGGATCGCGAGGATTGGATCGATGCTGAGGTACGGATTCGATGGACAGATCACGACGAGCGCGAATCGGCCGGCACGCAGTTCCTCGATGATCGCCCCCGGAGGACGCGCGCGCTCGGCGCCCTCGTAGCGGATCTCTCTCACCGCGGGCTCGCACCGCCTGCGCACGAAATAATCCTGAAAGCCGAGTGGCCCCGCGTCCGTCTCGACGATGGTTCGAACGCGGTCGCCGGTCATCGGCACGATGCGCGCCGCAACTCCCAGTCGGCTCGCGAATGTCGCAGTGATGGACTCGAGCGATTCACCTGCCGCGAGCCTGCGGGTGCGCTCGACGTGCACGGCGAGGTCCTTGTCGCCGAGCCGAAACCACGTTTCCGCACCGAGACGCTCGAGCTCGGCCATGAACTGCCAAGTCTCTCCCTCCCGCCCCCAGCCGAGCTCCGTGTTGGCAAGGCCCGCGAGCGTATAGAGGGTCGTATCGATGTCCGGAGAAATGGCGAGCCCGAAATGCTCGAAATCATCGCCCGTATTCACGACGACCGTGAGCGCGCCCAGGTCCAAAACCCGCTCGAGGCCGAGCGCCAACTTCACGCCGCCGACGCCGCCCGAGAGGGCGAGAACGGGGCCGTTTCGATTCATGGCGCGCACCACATCCGGGAACGTTGCTCGCTAGGGACTGCGCAATGGACTGGGCGCGCTGCGCCCGCGAGTCGGAGATGCTGAAATGCAACGACTGCGACGCTCACGCGGCTGCGTAATGACCACGAGCCCTCGACCTGACCGATTGCATCGCAAACAACTGCTCCTCCTCGGTTTGTGCGCCGTTCTGTTTACCGCAGGCGCCGGCGTGGCGAGCGCGCAGGATCGCGGCACCTGGAGCCAGCGCTGGAGCGGACCGAATGCCGCGACGGTCGCGGATACCGGACTTTACATCGGCGCGGGCTACGTACGCGCTCAGATCAATAACGTATTCGGCACCAAGAACTACAATTTCAAAATCGACGACAACGCCTGGAAGGCGATCCTCGGCTTCCGGCCCATCCCGTTTTTTGCGGCGGAGGCGAATTACGTCGACCTCGGCCATCAGAGCCGGGTGCTCCTCGGCGGCAGCTCCCCGCTTGCCCATGCGCATGCACGCGCCTTCGATCTGTTCGGCGTCGGGCTGATCCCGCTCGGCCCGATCGATATCTACGGCAAGGCGGGCGGTGCCCGCTGGGAGTTGAGCGGCAACGTACAAGGTCCGAACGGCTCGCTCTTCTCCCTCGACACGAACGGCGTGAACTTCGCATGGGGCGGAGGTATTCAAGGTCATTACGGACCGCTCGGTGTCAGGTTCGAATACGAGCACTTCCAGATGCCGGACACCGATGGAGCGAGGCTCTACACCGCCGCCGTGACCTTCACATTCTGAGGCGCGTCGCCCTCAAAGCGCGATTGTGCCTCTCCCGATCTCGATCACGTCGCCGCTGACGCGGATGCGGCGCTCTTCATTCACTTCCAGATAGAGCAGCGAAGGCCGCCCCGTCTGCTCTCCTTGCTCGATCTCGAACCGGCAGGGAAGCTCGCGCCCCAGGGCAAGACACCAGCCGCCGAGATTTGCGGTCGCAGAGCCGGTCGCCGGGTCTTCGAGGACGGCAGGTCCCTGAGGAAAGAAGAATCGCGCGAGCAGCCGCTCCTGCCGATGCGCTGCCCGCGACGACTGCGCCCTGCGCGGCGCCCCGCCCGGCGCTACGTCCTCTGCGAACACGTACGCCATGCTCGCGTCCTCCTCGCTTTTGAGCTCGGCGAGGCGATCCGGCTGCGGCCGCGCGCGGATTACGGCCTCCACGCTCGTGAGCGGGATGATGAGTTGCTCGCGGCCGGTACTCACCCAGAGCGGTCGCTCTCCGATATCTTCCGGTTCGAGAGCGAGCATCGCGGCAATCGCCTCGCGCGGCTCGGCGACCTCTCGCACCCGATGCGGATTGGGTTGCAGGGTCCATCGATCGCCGAGCGCGCTCACGGGAATCAGACCCGCCTGCATCTCGAGTGTGAGTGCATCCCCGCCCAGCCCGAGCGCACGACAGACATGCGCGGTGCCGAGAGTCGGATGCCCCGCGAAGGCCATCTCGTAGCGGGGCGTGAAGATCCGTACTCGCGCGCTCGCGCGAGGCGAGGGCAGGATGAACGTCGTCTCCGACAAGTTGAACTGGCGCGCGAGCGCCTGCATCGTGCGCTCATCGAAGCCGTCCCCGTCCTCGAATACGCACAGGGGATTGCCGCTGAGCGCCTCGCGACCGCGAGTGAACACATTGAGCAGTCGATAGTTGTGCGTCGTCACTCAGCGCTCGCGGCGAGTATCAGCCGGCCAGCGTCACCGGACCGCCCGTCTCCCGAGCGATGAGGTCCGCGAGGCGATCCTCCGTGAGCGCGGCCCTGCCGCGCAGCGCATCCCAGCGCACGCGCACGGCTGCCGCCTGCTTGAGAGTCAAGCCACTCAGCACGAAACACGCGACTCGCACGCCATCGCTTCGGACCCAATAGTCGCGTTGTTCGGCCTCATCCCACGCACGCACGAAGAGCGCCTGCCGCAGTCGCTCCCGCAGCTCGTTCGACTCGGGCAACGGCTCGAGCAGCCGATCGAGGGATGCCGGATCGTCCACCCGCGCATCGATGCGTCGGACCATTGCCGCACTCGTGTCGGCAACGAGCACCGCGCGGTTTCTCCACAAGCTCGCCATCCGCTCCCGTCCCCGGCCATCGGGGCCTCCGCAAAGCCTTGCGATTGTCGTCGCGCAACCGAACGGTACGCAATATCGCAGCGGCCGAATGACGCCTCGCGGCGACAGGTGCGCGGAAAAGTTTGACTCAATTCACGCTTGCGCCTGCAGCACCGGCGCTCCGGAATCGACGACCGGGAAATGCTCGGCGTCTGCGACGGCCGTGCGGACCGCCTTGAGCATGCGCTGATCGATGCGCGCCGCCTGCTCCCCGTGGACGGGGTAGCGGACATCGAATTGCCAGCCGTGCTCGGTGAAGCGGACCCGCACTTCCGGACAGGGCACCGAGGTGTCGAACTCAACGAGCCGACGCACCGCAGCGTGCTGTGCCTCGATCGAGGAGCGATAGTGCTCGAACACTTCGTTGGCCGTATCCTTCAGACGCTGCTCCGCCGCCTGTACGTCGACGTTTGGCGCGAGGGTGAGCGAGATCGTGTGCCATAGGTACTCGGCGCCCGGGATCTGCTTGAAGAGCGCCTGGGGCTGGAACAGCACCGAGTTCGACAGAACGACGATGCGGCCCGTCGAATGCAGGTCGGCGCCGGAGAGCTCCATCAAATAGATGCGGATGAGCCCGATATCCACCACGCGCCCGGTGACGCCGGCGAGCGTGATGCGATCGCCCACCCGCACGCCGTAGCGGCCGATGAGGAAGAAATACCCCACGATCGACAGGATGACGTTCTGCAGCGCGACTGCGAGCCCTGCCGTGAGGAATCCGACATAGGTCGCGAGCGATCCCATCTGGGAAACGAGCGCAAACAGGATCATCACGGCGAGCAGTGCGCCGACGATGACCCGTCGCAGCGTCTGGAATTGACTGCGCAGGCGCCCGTCGTGCAGATATTTGAAC
Organism: Steroidobacteraceae bacterium; assembly: GCA_035606175.1. GTDB lineage: Bacteria > Pseudomonadota > Gammaproteobacteria > Steroidobacterales > Steroidobacteraceae > JASHUC01. The sequence goes on from DATNFW010000067.1 coordinate 19,998, forward strand.
ACCGCACGCCGCGAGGCCTCCGATACGACGAGCAGGGCCACGATGAGGGTCGCGAGGATGGCCACGTGCGTGAGCAGACTGCGTGCAACCTCGCCGATTCGGGCGTGCAGCGCGGTACGCCACTCGATGAGCGTCGCCCGAGCATTGTCGAGCACGAAATCCAGATCGCCGAGCGGAACCACCACGGCTGCGAGCTGCCGGAAACGCGCTGCTGCCGCCTCGAGCTCCCGTCGGGATGCATCGAGCTCGGCGGTGTCCGTCGAGTCGACGCCTGCCGTATCGCTGCGCGCCAGAGCGCGCGCTTGCGCGACCAGTGGAGCGCGCAGGGTCGCGAGCTCCTTGTCGAGAGCGTCGGTCGACTTCAGCATGTCGTTGAGTTGGCCGTTGGCGCCCTGTAGGACGATCCACTGGCCGATGAGCGCGATGATGCCGGCCGATTCGGGATGGAATGCAGCCGCCGTTGCAGTGGCGCCGCTTCCTTCCGTGGCGCTCGACCCGCCTGCGACCGAGGCCCCATTCGCTGGCGAGCCGGCCGGCCGCCCGGCCCCTGCCATCCCCGACGAGCCGCTCGACGATGCGCCGCTGGCCTCCGATCCGCCCATGGAACCCATCGAGCCGCGCTCGGCCGACCCGCCTCGCCGCACCTCCGGCACCGTCCGCTCGAGGTCGGCGATCTGGCTGAGCAGGTCCTTGGCCCCCGAGCCCTGCAGCGTGAGCATCGAGGACTGAAATCGCTGCAGCTCGTTGATGGTCGTCTGAACTTCCCGCTCGAGAGCGAGCGCCGCGGCGACCTGATCCCTCTCGGCGCGCACCGCTGTGCGGGATCGGGCCGGCGCACGGGCGAGCCGGGCATCGAGCGCGCTGAGTTGCGACTGGAGCTGCATTATCCGGCTCGCGATGCGCTCGCTCGCCCCGGCGAGCGAGCGCTGCGATTGCCCTGTGGCGGGGGCGGCGCTCGAGGAGCTGGCGCCGGACACGGAGCGCGCAGCGCCGGCGGGTGCACCAGCGGCGCCAGCCGAACCCCCCGCGCCTCCCGCGCCCGATGTGCTCGGCGCACTCCCGGCGCCCTTCGTAGCCGAGGTGCCCGCCGCTCCGCGACCGGCTCCGGCTCCGCCCGCAGCCCCGGCCCCGGAGGCGCCCGCCTGCGCGGCCTGCGTACGCGCCGAGGAGATCTGAGCTGCCGCGGCACGCCCGAACGCGAACGCGAGTCTCAACGCGGTGAGCGCCGTCTGCCTCAGTCGATCCCGCTCCACCACGTCGGTGGAGAGCTGCGGCACCTGCTCGAGGCTCTGCGATTCGCGATACCAGTCGAGCGTCTGCTTGATGTTCGCGAGCACCGCATCGCCCGTGAGGGGCAGCGGCGGGAGCGCGGCTCGCGAGGCCGGCGGGTTGGGGCTGCGGACTTGCGCGGCGGAAGCAGGCGTGGGCGCCGTGGTCGCCGTAATACGCGGCGCGGCCGTGGCCGCGGCGCTCGACGATGCACCGCTTTTTCCCGAGGACGGGGCCGCCGCGCCCTGTGCAACGGGTAGCACTGCCGCGCAGAGGACGATGCACGCGAGGCCGAACCCCCGCCGTTGACAGGTCAAAGTATGGCTCCTATTGTGGCCGCACCGAATTGAAGCCTCTCGGCAGGGCACCGCGCCTTGCACGCCAGGCATGCGGTCGAGACCCCCACTTACGCGGAGAGCCGACATGTCAGACCGGATCCAGGGCCTTCACCACATAACGCTTTGCACCGCGACTGCGCAGGCGGACGTGGACTTCTTCGTCAAGGTGCTCGGCATGAACCTCGTGAAGCGTACGCTACTCTACGATGGCGCCGAGCCCTTCTATCACCTGTACTTCTCCGACGCGCAGGGCAGTCCCGGCAATCTCACGACGGTCTTCCCGTGGCGACGGTCCGGGCGCAAGGCCCGTGCCGGCACCGGCCAGATCGCCCTGATCAGCTACACGGTCCCCTCCGGCTCGCTCGGCTTCTGGCACGAGCACCTGACGAAGAACAAAGTGCCGATCTTGAAGCGCTACGAGCGGTTCGGCCAGCCGATCATCCGTTTGCAACACCCGGCTTGCACGATCAATTTCGAGCTGGTCGAGGACGACCGCGACACGCGCAAGCCATTCAAATCCAAGTATGTTCCAGAGCAGTATGCCATCCGCGGCTTCCACAGCTGGACTGTCTCGCTGCGCGAGCTCGGAGACATGGATTACTTCCTGCAGGAAGGCTGGAACTACCGGCAAGCCGACAAGGACGGCGACTTCGTCCGGTACCAGGTGGACAACGGCGGCCCGGCGAAGATGGTGGACATGCTCATCGAGCCCGACAAGGCCCCGGGCAACTGGTCGTATGGTGAGGGTATGGTCCATCACTGTGCCTTCAACGTGGAGAATCTCGACGTGCAGGATCGGGTGAAAGCCGAGCTCGAAGGGCTCGGCTTTACGGACTGCTCGGACAGAAAGCATCGCGGCTACTTCCAATCCGTATACGTACGCAGCCCCTCGGGGGCGCTGTTCGAGGCGGCTCACACGATCGGCTTCACGGTCGATGAGCCGGCGGACAAGCTTGGCCGCGAGCTCATCGTTTCGCCGCAGTTCTCGGACCAAAAGGAAGCGCTCGTCCGCCGGTTGAACGACCCCTTCGAGCTCTGAGGTACTCGCGATCCCTCGAGCGTGGCGGTCGCGCTCGATCGGCCCCATACCGCCAACGGCCGGCCACTGCGCACGCCGCGCCACGCCCCGGCGGAATGCGCCCTATTTCGAAGCTGTAACCCCTTCCGAGGCTGCGGCGCCTCGGGCGGCGAGCTCGAAATCGCGTTGCGCGCGAATCTCTCGCGAAGAGCTGCCGATGTAGACGCGGTGCGGACCGGGCGTGCTGATCCAGGCACTCTGGTGCGCATCGTAGTAGGCGAGATCGCGCGGCTGCAGCTCGAATCGCATCGTCTTCGTCTGCCCGGGATCGAGCTTCACTTTGCTGAAGGCTTTCAGCTCTTTGAGAGGTCGCAGCACCGCCGTCGTGGCGCTGTCCCCCACGTAGAGCTCGACCGTCTCCTCGCCCGCCCGCGTGCCGGTGTTCTTCACGTCGAGTGAGATCTCAATCGGCTGCCCGACGGGCACGCTTCGAGGCACGTGCACATTGTCGTAGGCGAACGTGGTGTAGGACAGGCCAGCGCCGAAGGCAAAGAGTGGCGCGATCCGTCGCTTGTCATACCAGCGATAGCCGACGAAAACGCCCTCGCCGTAATCGGCATTGCGCTGCGCGGGATAATAGAGATAAGTCGGATTGTCCTCGAGCCGGCGCGGAAAAGTGAACGGAAGCTTCCCGGAGGGGTCCACCTCGCCGAACAGCACCTGCGCGATGGCATCCGGCCCCGCCTCGCCATCGAGCCAGCCCTCGATGAGGGCGTGGGCACGATCGGCCCAGGGCAGCTCGTACGCGGAGCCCGATTCAAGCACCACGACGGTCCTCGGATTCGCCTTCAACACCGCCTCGACGAGTTCGTTCTGCCGACCTCCGAGCGCGAGGCTTGCCCGGTCCCGACCTTCGGTCTCTGTCGATCGCGACGAGCCCACGAACACGATCGCCGCATCCGCTCCTCGGGCCGCCGCCACGGCATCGTCGATCGATGGCGGGGGCAGACGCAGGCCGAGGTGCATCGAGTGGAACGTGACAGGCGGGCTGACGTAGTCCACCTCGATGCGGTAACGGTGTCCGGCCGCGAGGTCGATGGTTGCGAGCTTCATCGGCGCGCCAAAGTCGATCTGCGGCGGACGCGTCGCGCCCTGCTTCGGGCCGATGGTGCGCCGGCCGTCGATCGAGAGCGACGCGCTCCCCGCGCCGCTCAGACTGAACTCATACGGACCGGTCGCCGGTGCAGTGAGATAGCCCTGCCAGCGAGCGGACATTTGTGTGAGGTTCGCTGCGAGCATCGTTTTGTCGAAATCGGTCTCGATGCCGCTTTCGACCGGCCGGCCTGCGAAACCGGCATTCGCGAAGTAGTCGAAGGCGAGCCCGTGCGAGGAAGAAGCACTGGTCGGAGTCAACAGTCGGGCATCGATCGGCGGCGGCACCTCGTCGTTGTCCGCCCCGCGAGCGTAGCGGATGTCGATGCCGCTCCCCACGAGGCGCCGCAAGCTCATGAGCGGCGTCACGCTCGTCGCTGGAATCGCGTGCGCGCTGCCGCCGCCTTCATAGAGCGGCACGTCCGCATCCGGACCGATCACCGCGAGCGTGTGAATGCTGGCCCGATCGAGGGGCAGCACACCGCGATCGTTCTTCAGGAGCACGATCGACTCTTGCGCGGCGGCGAGCGCCGCCGCGCGATTGCGGGGACTTCTGAGCTCCCCGTGCGGGCGCCTGCCGGCGAGAAGACCCGAGCGCAAAATCGTGCGCACCATTCGGCGCGCCGCATCCTCTATCCTGTCTGGATCGACCTCCCAGTCCCGCACGGCGGTCTGCAGGCGAGCCCCGAAATATTGCGGCGGCCCCGGCATCTCCAGATCGAGGCCGGCGTTTGCCGCTGCGACGGTCGTGTGCACAGCGCCCCAATCGGACATGAGCACCCCGTCGAAGCCCCACTCCCCGTCGAGCACGCCGCGGATGAGCCGGCGGTTCTCGCTCATGTACGTCCCGTTCAGACGATTGTATGAGGCCATGAGCGTCCAGGGATGCGCCTCGGCGACGATCATCTCGAAGGGACGCAGATAGATCTCGCGCAGCGTGCGCTCGTCCATGTTCGAGCTGCTGCGCATGCGCTCGAGCTCCTGCTCGTTGCCGACGAAATGCTTGACCGAGGTGCCAACGCCCTCGCTTTGAATGCCTTGCACCATCGCTATGCCGATCTCACCGGCGAGATAGGGGTCCTCCGAGTAGTCCTCGAAGTTGCGCCCGGCGAGCGGCATGCGCTGGATGTTGACATCGGGACCCAGCATCACCTGCACGTTCATGGCGAGCGCTTCGCGGCCGATCGCCTGGCCGACCGCGCGAATCACCGCGGGATTCCAGGTCGCCGCGAGCGCCGAGCCGGTCGGAAACACCGTGGATGCCCGACCCTCGTTCGAGCGCACTCCGTTTGGTCCATCGGAGAAATGCAGCGCCGGAATGCCGAGCCGCGGTACGGGCGCCGTCGCGAAGCTGCTCCCTCCGGCCATCAACGCGATTTTTTCATCGAGCGTGAGACGGCCGAGGAGGTCCGAGACGCGCGCCTCGAGGGGCGCGTGCCCATCGAGGTACAGCGGACGCTCATTTGTGCCGACGAGTCTCCCCGAGGCGCCGGCTGCACCGCCCGCACCAGCCGCAGCGCCTGCACCGCCCGCACCAGCCGCACCAGCCTCCCCCAGCAGCGCGGCCGCGAGCGCGCCCGCTGCCGCGAGGGTCCACAACAGCGTCCGCGCCGCACGCGGCGGGAATTCGGTTCTGCTCATTTGATCCCGATCGCCGGCCGGTGCGTCGGCTCTGCTACGAGGCGATGGCCGCCTGCTCGTGCGCATCGGGTCCGTCGAGCGCCTGGCAGCGGTTGTCGAAGATCATCGTCGGCGCCTGCCGAGGATTGAAAGGCGCCCAGTGCGGCAGACCCGCTCCGTTCGGGTCTCCCGTGCGCGCGAACCTGACCCAGGCATCGCTCATGCGTTGGGCAAGCGCGATCGCCTCGGGTCCCCCGCCGGTCATGGTCTCGCAACGCTCCGCGTTGTTGAATACGAACGGCAGCTCCGCGCAGTGAAACGCGCGTGGCCTGCCGTCGAGCATCGGGGTCTGCCAGGTGAACCAGTACAGATACGCCGGCGCGGCGTTCTGAGCCGCTTTGCGCTCGCACTGCTCGATCGCGGCTGCCCGGACCGGCGCGGCGGCGATACGCGACCAGATGTCGAAGGGCTTTGCGTGCGGCGTGCGCTCCCGGAACGCGGCGGCCACTTGCTGCGCTCGATCGCCGTAGGTACCACGAACCTGCGCGAGCATCTGCTCCTCGGTCATGAGCTCGCCGTCGGGATGATTGATGTTCGTGAAGAACTCGTTGAGATTCGTGCCGACGATCATCGGAATGCCTGCAGAGATCTGCGGCGCAACCGGGTCGAAGGGATGTTGCGGAACGCTCTTGCCGTCGAGGACCGGCCCCCAACCCAGCCGCTCGGCGGCGCGGCGGAAGTCCGGCAGTCCACGAGGTTGGCGCGCGAGCACTTTGTCTCCGGCGTCCACGATGCGAGCGTAAGGGAGGTACTGCAACTCCCCGAGGCGCGCCGCATCGAGCTCGAGCTCCTGCAGGACCTGCTCCGTCAGCCGCGCCGCGCTCTCGGGCGTGCGCACGCGCAGAATGGAGCCGCTCTCGACGATCGCGCGATGAAAGAGGCCGTGCGCTGCCGGCATCGCCATGAGTGTCGCGACCTTGCCACCGCCGCCCGACTGGCCCCAGATCGTCACCCGTCCCGGATCGCCGCCGAATCCCGCGATGTTGTCACGCACCCACTCGAGCGCGGCGACGATGTCGAGCATGCCGACATTGCCCGCGGACTGGAACGCCTCGCCCCCGATGTGCGCGAGATCGAGATAGCCGAGGGCGCCGAGGCGATGATTGAGCGAGACGACGACCACGTCGCCACGCCGCGCGAGGCTCTCTCCGTCGTACGCGCGCAGCTCCTGGCCCGAGCCCGCGACGTAGCCACCGCCGTGCAGCCACACCATGACCGGACGCTTCGCGCCCGCATCGAGCCCGGCCGTCCAGATGTTCACGCGCAGACAATCCTCGCCCGGCACGCCGTCGTCCCAATCGAACATGAACGCTTCTTCGTCGTTCTTCCATCCCGCGCGCGGTGGCTGAGGGCTCACCTCACCGTAATGCATCGAGCTGCGGATGCCCTTCCAGGGTTTCACGGCGACCGGAGGCATGAAGCGGTTCGCCCCCGAGGTCGGCCCCGCATAGGGAATTCCTTTGAAGGTGTAGATGCCGAGCCGGCTGTAGCCGCGGACCCGTCCCGACGCCGTCTCGACGACCGCATGATCGCGCGAGGCGATGATCGTCGAGCGGTTTGAATTCGTGAGCTTCGAGTTGCGCACGGCGCCCCTCGATACTTGCGGAATCGCAGCCGCGATCCCCGCGGCAGCGGCTGCACCACCGAGCATCTCGCGACGCGAGAGTCTCGGCGCCCCGGGATCGAGGCTCTCGGCCCGGTCCCCCTTGCCATCGTACTCGATCATTCGCGCCCCCTTGCAGCGGCGGCAGCGTACCGGCGCTGCTCGAGGCCTGTCAACCGGCGTACCCGCCGATCAGTCGGTGCGGCGTCCGATCAGGTAGAAATTGTTCCGGTACACGGGACACTCGGTGTGCTTCCATTTGAATTGCGGAAGCGATCGCTCGAGCGAAGCGAAATAGCGCGCGTTGTCGTAACCGCCGAAGGATCTTTGATAGGCGCACAGGATGTAGTCGAACGATGGCAAGACCGCTGCAACCTCATCCCGCACCGCCTGCGGCACCTCGCTCAGCGACCACGTCGCGACGAAAAGCGACGGCGAGGCCGCGCCGATCTGCGTCCCGAGCGCACCTGTCGTGGCGGAGGACACCCATTCAAGATTCGGCGGCGCATCGGCCTGCGGCCCCGTCGGGAACACGTTTCGCAGATAGAAGCGCTGTAGCGCGCACATGGCCGGAAGGTCGCAAATAATGTGGCGATTGCCGTACCCGAGATTGCGCAGCAGGCGAAAGAAGCTGCCGTATCCGCCTCCGAACTCGAGCACCAGCTCAATTCTCGCGAGGTCGAAGTCGGTCGACTCGAGCAGCCTCACGAGGTGATATCCGTGCTGCATGAGCAGCGGACTCGTGAGCGGGTAGTGCGGACTCGGCAGGGGCTGGCCGACCGGAGATTCGGTCAGACCCATTTGAATGGCCGGGGAGAAGCGCGCGGAGTCGAGGAGGTACGCCCAGTACCGGCCTCCGAGGCTGCGCATCGGCGGATGTACGGTCCTTGCGATCGGCGGCAGCCGCAGGAAACACCGCGTGCCGTTGTCTCGCAGCGCCGCGATGATCTCCTGGGCGAGGGCTTCCCACTCCCCGCCGGGCGATGCGTCCCGCCTGGCGGCTTCGAGCGAGAGAAGGAGCTCCCGCGAGTGGCTGGGCGCGGGGGCGCGGTAATTGCCGAGGATTTTTGCGGCGAGCCGCCGGATGACCGAACGCGTCTCCGCGGTCACGCGAGTCCTCCCACGAGCGCGCTTCGGCGCCCAGCGCCCGAACTATAGCGCGCTGCTACAATCGGGTCGGACCGATTGACTCGTCAAGGGGGTAGACGATGCGTTTCCTGCGATACATGGGGATGGGGTCGGGCGTTGTGGTGCTCTCGTGCGCGGGGATTCTCGCGACCGGAGCGGCAGCCCGCGCGGGTGAGTCCGCGCACCCGGACCTCTCGGGCGTGTGGGGCACCTACGTCGAGCCGGGGCAGTCCTCGTTCCGATCGTTCCGCGCGGGCGTGAAGCTGCCGTTGAAGCCCGCGGCCCAACAGAAGGTGAAGGAATATCGGGAGCTCGTCACTCCGGGCGATGACAATCCGGGCAAGTTCTGCCTGGGCTACGGCATGCCCGAGTCGATGATGTTCTCGGGCGGCTACCCCATGCAGATCGTGCAGCGACCGGATATGGTCTTCATCGTTTACGAGGCGTACCACGAGACCCGCCAGTTCGATCTCGGCGACAAGATCGTCAAGCCGGGCGACAGAGTCCCCGATCGCGACGGCTATTCGGCCGCGCATTGGGAAGGCGACACGCTCGTCGTCGAGACGAGCTCGCTCAAGGAGCAGGAGGATGAGACTTGGCCACACAGTGCGGACGCCCGCATCGTGGAGCGCTATCGCCTGACGAAGGATTCAAAAGGAAACAAGGTCCTCGAGAACGACTGGACGATGTATGACCCGGCGTTCTACACCGAGCCGGTCAAAGGTGTGAAGAAATGGGCCCCCGAGAAGGGGGGCGTGTTTCTCCCCTACGAGTGCAACGAGGAAGGCTGGCTCGATCACCTCGAGGCGCTGCGCAAGGCGAAGAACCCCGAGCTGCCGCCGATCTATTGAGACCGGCCGCTCATTCGCTCATTCGCTCATTTGCCCGTGACTGGATTCGGGTAATCGTACGGCGGGATGAAGGTCGCCGGGTACGTCCGATAAAGGACGGTCGGCGGCCGATCCGGCGGAAGATCCTTCTCCGGATGCGTATTCGGCACGGCCGACTTGGCCCATCCCGCGGCATATTCCGTGTACATGCGGAAGTAGGCGTGGAGAGTCTTGATCTTCCACACGCCGCCCTCTTTCACGTAGTCGTTCTCGTACGTGCCGATGCCCCAACGCGAGTCCTTTCGATAATCGCCGACCTCGGCGAGCCAGCGCCAGCGGCCTTTCGCGGTCAGTCCATCCGGCGCCACCGTGATGATGGGCTGCAGCTGGATATGGTTCTGCATCTTCCCATGCACCAGCCCCTTCGGTGCAAGCCAGGTGAGGTACTGCAGGATGCGGGGCTTGCCGACGAAGACGCCGCGCCCGCCGATCTCGAGCGTCGCATCGTTCGCGAAGAGATCCGCCGTCTCCTTCCACATCGCCTTGTCGACGAAGTATCCGTAGCTTCGCTGCAGATTCACGATCGCGCGCTCGTCCTCGAGCTGCTCGACGGTCTGCGCGATCCGCGCAAGCCGTGCACGCACGGGCGCGAGCGCTGCGCCATCGGAGCTTCCCTCCCTCGACCCCGTGGGCGCTGCGGCGCCCGGTGCGGCCGGCGCATCGCTTCCGATTCCTGAATCACTCCCGGCCGTCGTCGTCGCGGCCTCCGCGCCCGCTTGAGACTGCGGGTTCGGCCGCACGCGCAGCTCCGCTGGCACCACGATCGGTGCGCCCGTCACGGGATGGCGATAATCGAACGGCGGCACGTACTCGCCGGGATAGGTGTCGTAGAGCTCGGTCGGCGGCCGGTCCGGCGGTATCTTCGGGCTCACTCGCGGTGCGGGTCCTGCGCCGCTCTGCCAGCCCTGGTCGTAAGTCGAGAAGAATGTCGTGTAGATGTGATCCTTCGCGATCTGCCACACGCCGTTCAGCTTCACGTACTCGTTCTCGTAGACGCCATCCCCCCACATGCCGATGCGCGGATAGGTGCCGAGCTCGCTCAGCGCGCGGCTGCGACTCCAGGCCCGCGTGCCGTCGGCGGAGACATGAATCACCGGCTGCAGCTGGATGTGATTGTGCAAATGCGCAGGCTCGATGTTCTGCGGGCCGAAGAGCTCGAGCGCGCGGCGAATACTGGGGCGGCCGACGTAGACACCGCGGAGCGAGATCTCCATCGTGCCGTTCGCGGCGAACAGATTTGCGAAATCGCTCCACTGCTGCTTGTCGAGGTAGTAGCCGTAGATGCCGACGAGGCGCTCCACCGCATTCACGTCCTCGAGCCGATCGATGCGGCGCGCGAGCTCCGCGGCAGTCGTTTGAAGCTGGGCCACCGCGGGATCGCCCCCTGACTCGTTCACAGCACTGCGCGCGGCGCTCGCCGGATCGCGGCTCGCCTCGGTGCCACCGTTTGCGGCGGGCGCCGGGGGATCACCGGTATCGAGCGCAGCCGCCGGCGTCTTGCGGTAGTGATAGGGGGGAATGTAGACGCTCGGCCAGGTCTCGTAGTGCTCGGTGGGCGGCGCATCGGGCGGCAGCTGCTTCGATACGTAGATTCCTCCGTTCACGTCCTTGTTCTTCGCCCACCCGCCCCGGTACGGCACCATGTACGTCTGGTACCAGTGCACCTTCGATATCTTCCAGACACCGTTCTGCTTCACGTACTCGTTTTCGTAAGGACCCTCGCCCCACTCCGCCGACTTGCCGAAGACACCCTTCATGATCACTGCACGCCACCGGCCTTTGGCCGTGCGCCCGTCAGGTGCGATATCGATGACGGGTTGCAGGGTCATATGAGTATTGAGCTCGCCGTAAGCCAGCCCCACGCGACCGTGGCCGAGCGCGTGCAGATACTGGCGGACGCGCTCCTTGCCCTTGTAAACCCCATCGAGACCGATCTCGATCGTGCCATCGTCGGCGAAGAGGTCGGCCATCTGATCCCATTGGGCCGCATCGAGATAGTAGCCGTAGGCGCGCTGCAAGCGTTCGATGTTCCGAACGTCCTCGAGGTGCGCCGCTTGGCTCTCCAGCTGCGAGACTTTCTGCTCGAGCGAGCTCGCGCTCTCGGAGTGGCTCGCCGGCGTCGTGCTGCCGCTGCAGGCCGCAACGGCCGCGGCGAAACCTGTCGCGCAAATCGCCGCGCGAATGATCGAGATCGACATGTATTGCGCCCCCCTGCTCATAGCTTCAACCGAATACGACCTCGAGCGCACCGAGTGCCTCGGATTCTCGCGAGGCGACAGCGTACTCGGCGCGAAACGCGTCGCCCGGCATGACTTCCACCGCGCCCGTGAGCGTGCCCGTGAGGATGATCTCGCCTCTCTCGAGGTGCGCCCCGGCCGCATCGAGCGCTCGCGCGAGCCATGCGACGGCCGCAGCCGGATGACCCATTACCAATGAGGCGACGCCGGATGCCACTTGCTCGCGGTTGCGGTAGAGCGTCGCGGCGATCGAGGCGATATCCGCGTTCCGGGGGGCGAGGCCACCGCTTCCGAGCACGATCGCGCCGTGTGCGCCGTTGTCCGCGATTGCATCGCTCAGCGAGCGCGAAGCCGTGGTCCGTTGCCCGACGATCTCGAACGCCGGCACGATGCGCTCGGTTGCATCGAGCACCTGCTCGAGGCTCACGTTAGAGCCTGCGAGATCCGTACCGAGGACGAACGCGAGCTCCACTTCGATTCGCGGTCGCGAGAACGCTGCCGCGCGGAGCCGCGAGCCGCTCGCGAGCACGCCTTGCGCGAGGATCCTGCCGTACATCGGCTCGGTCGCGTCGAAGAGTGCCTGCGTGGCGACCGAGGTGAGTCCGACTTTGTAGCCGACCGCGCGGGCTCCCGCGGCGCAGCGCGCCTCGAGCCAGCAGCGCTGGATGCGGTAGGCGTCCTCGATCGTGAGGCCCGGAAAACTCTGTCCCAGCGCGGCAGCCGGCGTGCCGGTATAGGCCGCCTCGAGCAGTCGCTCCGCGCAGCTGCGACATTCTTCATCGGTCAGCATGAGCCTCGCGCCGCACGCGCCGCACGCGCCGCACTCAGAAGAAGGCCTGCAGGCCCGTCTGGGCGCGACCGAGAATCAAAGCATGGATGTCGTGCGTTCCCTCGTAGGTATTCACGGTCTCGAGATTCTGCGCATGGCGGATGACGTGGTACTCGCTCTGAATGCCGTTGCCGCCGTGCATGTCGCGCGCGAGCCGCGCGACTTCGAGCGCCTTGCCGCAGTTGTTGCGTTTGATGAGCGAGATCATCTCGGGGGCGACTGCGCCGGCATCGAAGAGCCGCCCGACGCGCAGTGCCGCCTGCAGGCCGAGCGCGATCTCCGTCTGCATGTCCGCGAGCTTCCTCTGAAAGAGCTGCGTCTGCGCGATGGGGCGCCCGAACTGCACTCGCTGCATGCCGTACTCGCGCGCGCGCTGCCAGCAGTCCTCCGCCGCGCCCATGACCCCCCATGCAATTCCATAGCGCGCACGATTGAGGCATTCGAACGGGCCCTTGAGGCCGGAGACTCCGGGGAGCAGCTGCTCCTCGGACACCTCTACACCATCCATGACGATCTCGCCCGTGACGGATGCGCGCAACGACAGCTTCCCGCCGATCTTCGGGGCCGCAAGCCCCTTCATGCCTTTCTCGAGGATGAACCCCCGAAGCGCCCCGCCTTCGACGCTCGACTTGGCCCAGACGACGAATACATCGGCGAGCGGGCTGTTTGAGATCCACGTCTTCGTGCCGGTCAGCCGATAGCCGTGGGGTATCTTCTCCGCGTGGGTCGCAAGGCTCGCCGGATCCGAGCCCGCGCCGGGCTCGGTGAGCCCGAAGCAGCCGATCCACTCTCCGCTTGCCAGGCGTGGCAGGTACCGCCGGCGCTGCGCCTCCGTACCAAACGCGTAGACCGGGTGCATGACGAGTGAGGACTGCACGCTCATCATGGAGCGGTAGCCGGAGTCCACCCGCTCGATCTCGCGCGCGACGAGCCCGTAGGCGACGTAGGAGGCCCCGGCTCCGCCGTACTCCTCGGGCAGCGTCATTCCGAGTAGCCCGAGCTCGCCATATTCCTTGAAGATTGCCGGGTCGGTGCGCTCCTGCAGGTAATCCTCGGTCACGCGCGGCAGCAGCCGCTCCGCGGCGAAGGTACGCGTGGAGTCGCGCACCATGCGCTCCTCGTCCGTGAGCTGCCCCTCGAGGAGAAAGGGATCGCGCCAGTCGAAGTGTGCGGTCATCTCCCATGCTCGAGCGCAAACGCGAGCAGCACGTTGCCGGGCATGCCGCGCGTGACGGCATAGCCCGATCCTACGAAGAGCATTCCACCCGCGACCGTTGGTCCTGCCGAGCCCATCGATCCGCCCTGCCCGGGAATGCCATTGACGGTTCGATAGGAACGCGCCGTGTCGAATTCCCAGAGCTTGTGGCCGTCCTGCGTCGCAAGCGCGATCAGCCGTCCGTCGTAGCCGCCGACGAACACCACGCCGGGAATGACGGTCGGCGCTGCCGAGTAGCGCGGGCTTTGCGGCCCGGCGCCTTGCGGCCCGGGCTCCTCGCCTGCATCCATGAGCGGCACGGACCAGCGAATCGCACCCGTCGCGAGATCGACGGCGACCATCTTTCCTACGGCGAGTGGATAGTAGACGCTGCTTGCATCGGCGGCGCCACCGAAGAGCACGCCGACCATCGTGTCCTTGGGATTGGGCACCACCTGGACACGCCAGACGACCGCGCCGCCGCGGTCCGGATCGAGAGCGACGACGCGACCGTCTTTCGTTGCAAACACCACCACGCGATGGCCGTTCGCCAATTTCCTCAGAATCGGCGAGTTGCCGATGTCGCGATCCGGTCCGAGCGGCTTGGGGCAGGCAAGAGGTGGATGGGCACCGCCGCATCCCCCGATCCAGGCATCGTTCGGCGTCGCCTGATGAAACCACTCCACGTGGCCGTCTGCCGTATCGAGCGCAAGCACGGAGTCTGAGCGCGGCGAGGCGGGCGCGGTCTCCGCATCGCCGGTGCCCACGTACACGACGCGGCGCAGCCGATCGAGCGTCGGGGCGTCCCAGATCGAGCCGCCGGCAGGAGCCCAGAGCTGGGTCTCCTGCTCGTTGCGGCCGACCGGCCGCGGCGCCTGCGCGATCACGTAACTCTTCCAGCGCGGCTCTCCCGTCACCGCATCGAGAGCCACGACGCTGCCGCGGAACGTGCAGCAGGGATAGCTCGGCGTCGCCGCCGCGAATCCCTCCGAGGCGGAGACCGGCACGTACACCACTCCTCCGCTCACCGTGGGAGCGCCCGTGATGCGCGCCGCGAAATGATTCTCGACCTTCGAGCGCCAGAGCAGGCCGCCCGTGCGCGCATCGAGCGCGTACACGTTTGCCTTGTTGTCGCCGAAGTAGACCGCGTACTGCACGCCGGGTCGGCCCGCGATCCGTGCGATGGTGGAAGCAGTGCGCACCGAGCCGAGCGCCTCGAAGGACCAGTACGCGCAGCCGGTCTTCGCATCGAGCGCGTAGAAGAAGCCGATGTCGCTGCCGACGAATACCCGGCCCGAGGCGATGGACGGCTGTGAGAAAGCGGAGACCCCGTGCGGAAATGCGAAAGCCCACTTGAGCGCGAGGCGCGAGACGTTGCGCTCATCGAGTCCCGCCGCGCGCGCCGGTTGGAAATGCGCATTGTCGAAGCCGTTGCCCCAGCCGTTCCATTCGGGCTTCGAGTCCGGGGCCGGAAGCTTGGGATTGCGCTCACAGCGTCCCGCCATCCTGCGAACGTCGCCTTCCGCGGCGCTGCCGAGCGGGCGCCCGCTCATGAACTCCGCGACCCCGCGCTTCTGCGCATCCGTGAGGTGCTGCGCCTCGGCCTTCATGACTCCATTCGTGAGCGCATCGTAGATCCGCTCGGGTGACATCTGGCGGATGGCGGCGGGATCGGGCGCGCGCGTTTGAGCGGCAGCCGGATTGCCGTGACAGCGCGTGCACTGTGTCTCGAAGACCGCAAACCCCAGCTCGGTCCCCGGACGCTGCGGTGCGACGGCTGCGCTGAGCGCTTGCGCAAACAGAAGCGCGGCCGTAGCGCCGCACGTGCGGATCCTCGTCCGACTCGGTCGCATGTCCCTCACCCTGCCCCCTCACCGGTGAGCGCCCCGCGCGCTCAATCCGGCCTCATCGTACCCCATCCGGTTGAGCCACAGGCGGAGCCATACGATGTCCGGGGCAGCGCGGCCGTGGAACTACCGCGAAGCTGCCGCGTTCGCTCACGCATCAATGCCCAGCGCTTAAGTGTAAGGGGAGATCGCCCGATGAATGCACGTGCAGCCCTGCTCGGCGCGCTGCTCGCAGCCGCGCCGCTCTTCGCTCAGGGGCAGAACGCCGCGACATACACCCTCACCGATCTCGGGACTCTCGGCGGCACCTACAGTGCGGCGCGGGGCGTGAATGCCTCGGGACAATCGACGGGCGACGCATACATCACCGGGAACATCGCGCCACACGCTTTCTTCTATGCCGCAGGCACGATGCAGGACCTCGGCACGCTCGGCGGCTCGACGAGCTACGGGAATGCGATCAACGCCGGAGGCGAGGTCGCGGGCTACTCTTTCATGCCCGGGGATCAGACGGTGCAGGCCTACCTCCACCCGAACGGCGGGGCCTTGCGGCAGCTCGGGACGCTCGGCGGCAGCAACAGCATCGCTTACGGCATCAACGATGCGGGACAGATCACCGGCGATGCCTCGCTCACCGGAGACTCCGCGGTTCATGCGTTCCTGTATGCCCATGGGCAGATGCAGGACCTCGGCACGCTGGGCGGAACGTACAGCGCGGGATACGGCGTCAACTCCGCCGGACAGGTGACGGGCTACGCTTACATCGCAGGCAATGTCGCGGCACATGCATTCCTCTACAGCACCGGAGTGATGACGGATCTCGGCACACTCGGGGGCAGCTCGAGCTCCGGCAGCGGCATCAACGCCGCGGGCCAGGTGACGGGCTACTCCTACACGGCCGCAAATGCCGCCACGCACGCCTTCTTGTATAGCGATGTCGGCATGAAGGACCTCGGGACGCTCGGGGGCACATCGAGCGCAGGGGATTCCATCAATGCGGCGGGGCAAGTGGTGGGGTACTCGGATACGGCCGGCGATGCCGCGCGGCACGGGTTCCTGTACGCAAACGGCGTGATGATCGATATCAACACGCTCGTCGCTCCGTCGAGCCCCATCGCGCCGTACGTCACGCTCGAGGAAGGCCGCGCCATCAGCGACACCGGTTTCATTCTCGCGGACGGGCTCGATGCGCGCACTGGCGAGAGGCACGCTTATCTCCTCGGTCCTCCGCTGCAGGGAATCAGCGACTGCGCGCACATCGGTGACGTTGGACCGCTTTTCGACGCAGTCTTCGACCGCCAGGCGGGGCCGCCCGACACCTATCATGTGAGTTTCGAGGCCCCGAACGCGGAAAGCGGGTTCGTCTGCATCGACAATGGCGTGAACGGCAACCCGTCCGTCACGTCCGGCTCCATCGCTCTCAACGGCAAATCGATCGTCGCGCCCAACGACTGGGCGCACGCGCATGACGCACCCCGCATCGGCGGTGAAACCGCACACCGCGCAATCCATGCTCACGACCCGCGCGCGCGACGCGGCCCAGACAGTCCGGGCGGCCCGGACGGCGCACACGGCCAAGGTGACCCGGCTGGCGCAGGCAAAGGGGGCTCAGGTGACGCAGGCAATTCAACCGGCCCAGGGGGCGCCCAACCTCCGGGCGGCGGGCATCCCCCGAACAATGGCGCACACGAGTCCTCGCTTCAAGCGAGCGTTGCGCTCCTCGTCGAGAACAGACTCACGGTGACACTCGCCAGCAAGCCAGGATCAGCGATTCGAGTGCGCGTATTCGCCGCAGCCCCGTAAGAGACCTCAGGCCTTTCGCGAACGTGCGCGCTCGCAGCGAATACGATCGCGCACCGTCGC
This sequence comes from Steroidobacteraceae bacterium, assembly GCA_035606175.1. Classification (GTDB taxonomy): domain Bacteria; phylum Pseudomonadota; class Gammaproteobacteria; order Steroidobacterales; family Steroidobacteraceae; genus JASHUC01. Next base: position 37,047 of record DATNFW010000067.1, read on the forward strand.
ATACACCGTCTTGCCCGCAATCATGCGCTGCATGGCGACCCGCGCGGCGGGTGGATGAACGTCCGTCGGGATAGAGGCGACGATGGCCTCCCCCCGAGCCTTGATCTCCGCTTCGAGCTCGGGCGTCGTCAGAATATAGAGATCATTGTTCCGCATGCCGTTCAACACACGCCGGCCAGCATCGAGCGGGTCCATGCCGGGAGGCGGTCCGCGCCGTGTCTTCATTTGTTCGCGCATGCGCGCCATCATCTTCGGGTCAGGCTTGAAGGCGCTGTCCCCGAGACTGCTCGGGCGATTGCGCGCCGAATCGCCGATGTCGGTATTGACGAGGCCGGGACAGAATACGGTGACGCCGATGTTGGTGTCGGCGAGCTCGTTGCGCAGCGCCTCCATCATGCCGACGACGGCAAACTTCGAGGCGGAATACACGCCCGTGCCGCCATGAGCGATGATCCCGGCGACCGAGGATGTGGCGATGACCTGTCCGCCCTCGCCGTGCGCTTGAATCCGCGGCAGGAAGGCATGGATTCCGTTGAACACGCCGGTGACGTTGACTCCCATGCCCCAGTCCCAGTCATCGTACGTCGCCTTGCTCAGGCCGCCGAATACTCCGACACCGGCATTGTTGACGACGACGTGCACCTTGCCGAAGACACGCTCGCTCTCCCGAGCGGCCTGCTCCATCGCCGGCCGGTTCGTCACATCGAGCGCGATTGCATGGACCCGATCGCCGGCGCTCGCGAGTTGTTTGAGCGCCTCATCGAGATGCTTCTTCGTCCGGTAAGTGATGACGACCTTCATCCCGGCATCAGTGAAAGCACGCGCGATGCCGAGCCCGATACCGCTGTCGCCGCCCGTGATGAAGGCCACCTTACCTGCGACATCCTTCATCGGAGTCGGGATGACCGGACAGTCGCGCGGGGAGTCTTTGCCGCCCGAGCCTGCACCCTCGGCGGGCAGCCCGACCGTCAACGCGGCGGCCGAGCCCCCGATCGCGGCGAGCGTGCTGCCGCCGAGGAACTTCCGCCGGGCGCGGCCGGCGGAGGACAGGGTCGGATTTGAAACGGATGAGCTCCGCTCTCTCTTCGCATCGGTCACAGGGTTTCTCCTCGGGCGGGGAACCGCCATTCTCATCCGCCCCCGATCGTGCGTAAAGCGTCCGCCCCGGGGCACCCACCAGGCCGAGTTGCGGAATCCCGCGCACGACGGGATGATTCGGCAGCGTCTTGCTCAGGGGGTTGAACAATGAAGCCGATCACCGTGGTTGGGCTCGCCATCGCTATCGGCGGGCTGCTCTGCCCGTATACCCCTGCGAGCGCGCAGTCGACGAGCGGGGACTCCGGTGCGAGCGAGCACTCGTGTGCGCCCTCCGGAGAGCTGCGCTTCGTATGCGGGCTCATCAACGTCGAGGATCTGTTGCCGGTCCAGGGCGGACGCTGGCTGGTCGGCGGATCGCTCCAGGCTGGGTCGGTCGGGCTCTATCTGATCGATACGGCCAGGCGAACGGCGCGTCCCGTCTCACTCTCGATCGCGAGCACGCCGGACCCGCAGTACGCCGGGTGCTCGGCGCCCGATCTCAATAAACTCAGCACGCATGGCCTCGATGTCGTGCCCGAACGAGGCGGCCTCGATACGGTCTACGCCGTCAACCACGGCGGACGCGAGTCCATCGAAGTCTTTCGCCTCGCGGCCTCCAAAGGTTCGGCGCAATGGATCGGCTGCGTCGTGCTGCCGCCGGGTGCCAACGGCAATTCCGTCGCGGCCCTGCCGCGCGGAGGCTTCGTCGTGACGAAGTTCATGGATGACGGGGACAAGCAAGCCTTTCAGCACATCATGGCGGGTGACGTGACCGGAGTCGTATACCGCTGGACCCCGGGCAAGGGCTTCAGCGAAGTCCCCGGCACGCGGCTCTCGGGAGACAACGGCATCGTGGTCTCACGCGACGGCAAATGGATATTCATCAATGCCTACGGCTCGAACGCGATCTATCGCGTGCCGCTTTCAGGCAGCGGAGGCTCGACCAGCGTGAAAGTCGACTTTCACCCGGATAATCTGCGCTGGGCTCCCGACGGCACGCTCTTTGACACCGGTCAGTTCATCGAGCCCGGCAGAAAGGGAGCGCCGACGCGCCCGGACGACTGGGCGACCGTGCGGCTCGATCCGCGGACGATGGCCATAACGCCCGTCGTGAAAGAACCGGGCAGGGCCGAGTTCGGCGATGCCACGAGTGCCGTGCAAGTCGGGCGGACGCTCTGGTTTGGCACGTTCCGCGGCAATCGCGTCGCCTATCGCTCCGTCAACTCCTCGCCGTAACGAAATACGCCGTCCCCGACATGCGGATGCCGTCGGAGGCGCGATAGCGCGTGTACAGCTCCAAGAGCTTTCCCCGCACCTTCGCCCGAGTGTCCGTACCCGCCTCATCGAGCATTTTGCCGAACGACATCGCATCGAAAACGAATGCGACCGCCTCCTCGGGCGTCGCGCCGGGACCGCCGATCGGCTGATCCCCGCGCCAGGTCTCGAAGGCGACGGACGAGAAGCCGGCGCCCTCCAGCAGCTCGCCGACGTACGCCGGATCATCGAGCGCGAACGGTCCGGGCGCGCGCGGCGTCGGGGCCGGCAGCGCCACGAACTGCCCGATCGCAGCGAGCGTCTGCGCGACCCACGCGTTCTCGCGAGCCGGCGCCCACACGCTGAAGTCGATGCGCCCTCCGCGTCGAACGAAGCGGTGCAGATTGGCGAAGGCCGCCCGCGCATCTGCAAAGAACATCACGCCGAAGCGAGAGAAAGCCCGATCGAACGGCGGCTCATCGAGCGATGCCGTCGCCGCATCGGCGCAGCGGAAGCGCACGTTCGCGGCGCCCGCGACATGGGCTCTGCCCTCGGCTGCAGCGATCAGCACCGGGGAGATGTCGACTCCCAGCACTGCTCCCCTTGCGCCGATGCGCTTTGCGATATCGAGGCTCGTCGCGCCGGCGCCGCAGCCAATGTCGATGACGCGCTCGCCATCGCGGAAAGCGGCGCGCTCGAGGAGCGCCTGACCGACGGGCGCGATCATGCCTTCGAAGCGGTCCACGTTCGCGAGCCAGCGCTCGCCCATCTCACCCGACCAGTCCTCCGCGGCACTATCCAAAATGGGCTTCTCAGCAGGCGCCATGGATCACCTCCAGGGATGCTATATTGCGTGCAACTCGATGACGAGGACAGACCCCTCCGAGAGGCTCCCCGAACCGGAAGCGCATCGCGCAGGCCTTAGTAGGCGAGACGTAGGGCTACGACACAGCGCCTTTGAGAGCCGACGTTTCCGTCGGAAGCCGGATGGCACCGCCGCGGCCGAGAGCGCGGTTCCGGCAGATGTTCCGCATAGCTGGAGCGATCTGCCATGCCGACCGAACGGCTCACACGCATTTTCACGGCCTCTGCGACGCAGCAGCTCGGCGAGACGGTCGAGGTCCGCGGCTGGGTCTTCCGATTGCGCTCGCTCGCGAGCACCACATTCATCGTCCTGCGCGACTGCACCGGGACGATCCAGTGCGTGTGCGCGACGGCATCGTTCAAAGGCCCGCACGTCAAGCTGGACGATGTGATCGCGATCGTCGGCCGCGTTCGCGCGGAGGCGCGCGCGAAGTCCGGATGCGAGATCGACATCGAGGAGTTGAGGCTCCTCAATCCCGCAAGCCACGCCCTGCCCTTCAACTCCGGCGGCAAGCTCTCAGCCGTCGGTCAGGAGGCGCGCCTCGCGTATCGCCCGCTCGCGGCGCGCAGCGACTCGATCGGGAACGTCTTCCGCATCCAGGCGCTCATCCTCAAATATTTCCGAGAATATTTGAGCCTGCAGCATTTCACGGAGATCCACACTTCCAAGATCGTCGCCTCGGGCACGGAGGGCGGAACGAATCTCTTCACGGTCGACTACTTCGATCGCGTCGCGTACCTCGCGCAAAGTCCGCAGTTCTACAAAGAGCACGGCGTCGCCGCCTTCGAGCGCGTATTCGAGACGGGGCACGTCTACCGCGCCGAGCCGCACGCGAGCAGCCGGCATCTCACGGAGTACTACTCGCTCGATCTCGAGATGGGATTCATCGACGGACCCGAGGACGTGATCCGTCTCGAGCAACAGTTGCTGAGCTCGATCTTCGAGCGGCTGAATCGAGACCACCGGGACCTCATCGCGCCCTACCGGCGCGAGCCCCTGCCCTCTTTGCTCCAGGCGCCGGTCTGGGAATTCGGCGCCTGCCTCGAGAGGCTCGCACGCGAGCATGGCACGCATCATTTGAGCGATGACTTGGACCCGCAAGCCGAACGGCAGCTCTGCGCTCTCGCCGCGCGCGAGAGCGGCGTTCCCGCCGTTTTCGTGCTCGGCTTTCCGCTCGCGAGCCGCCCCTTCTACACCGCCCCGCGCGGCACGACGGGCGCCGCCCAAAGCTTCGATCTGCTCTATGAAGGCCTGGAAATCACGACGGGCGGTCAACGGTTGCATACTCGCGAGTCGCTCGAGGCGTCCCTGCGCCACCGCGGCCTCGATCCGGCCGCCTTCGAAGATCATCTGCGAATGTTCGAGCTCGGGATGCCGCCGCACGGAGGGCTCGCGATCGGCCTCGAGCGCCTGACCGCTCAGGTCCTCGGATTGCAAAACGTGCGTGAAGCCGTTCTGTATCCGCGTGACCGGTATCATCTGAGTCCATGAAACCCGGAGAGCAGATGCGCGAGAGGCCCGTCGTTGCATTCCTCGGTCTCGGCCGGATGGGCTCGGGTATGGCGCTCCGGCTGCTCGAGGCCGGATATACGGTTCGGGTCTTCAATCGCACCGCGGCTCGCGCCGGTCAGCTCCGCGAGGCGGGCGCGCATTGCTTCACAACGGCGCGAGAAGCAGCGACTGGCGCTTCAGCCATCTTCTCGATGGTGTCCGACGATACCGCCTCCCGCGCGATTTGGCTCGGCGCAGACGGCGTGCTCGCGGGCACTTCGAGTCCAGGTGCTTTCGCCGTCGAGTGCTCGACCCTGTCGCACGATTGGGTGCTCGCGCTGACCGGGGAGACCGGCAGACGCGGTCTCAGATACATCGATGCGCCGGTGACGGGACTTCCGAAGGCGGCCGCCGCAGGCGAGCTGACGCTGCTCCTCGGAGCACATCCGGCGGACCTGGCGGCCGCTCGCCCGATCCTAGAGGCGCTCTCGCGGCGCATCCTTCATTTCGGACCTCCAGGTGCCGGCACGGCGTACAAGCTCCTGGTCAACATGCTCGGCGCGGTACAGATCGCATCGCTTGCTGAGGCCATGGCGCTCGGGGAGAGGGCCGGGCTCGATCCGCAGCTGCTCGCGGAGGCGATCGGCACCGGCCAGGCGGCAAGCCCACAGGTCATTCGCAACAGCGTGCGCATGGCGCGGGGCGACCACGATCAGTCCGTCATTTTCACGCCGAAGCTGCGACTGAAGGACGTCGAGTACGCGCTCGCTCTGGCGCGCAAGCTCGGGATTGGTACGCCTTTCGGCACCATCGCAGGCGAAATGTTTCAGAAGCTCTGCCAATCCGGCCGCGCACGCGTGAACGAGAGTGCCGTGATCGAAGCGGCACGGCAGCGGTCGCTTACTTAGCAAGCCCATTTAGCTGCATTTTTGCCCGACTTCGGGCAAAATCGTTGCGTTTTCACGGTCACCCGCGCAACTCTAGCCCTGCATGTCGGATCCGGGAGAGCTCGACGAGCTGATCGACTACCTGATGCGGAGCACCCGTCTCACCGCCCAGGAAGCGGGGCGCGTGGTTCGGGAGGTGCTGAGCTTTCTTACCGAGACTCCCGAGGAGTTCGTTCGCAGGCGCCACGCGGTGTTGCAGGCGGAGGGACTCCCGAATCCCGCGATCTACGTGCAGCTCGCGGCGGAGCTGTCGGCGTGGCGTTTTCGCGCCGTGCATTACACCGAACGACAGATCCGTCGAATGATCTACGGCTGAACGCGAAGGGGAGCGCCGCATGTGCGGAATCGTCGGATATATCGGTCGGCAGGATGCGGCACCCATATTGATGGAGGGCCTGCACCGCCTCGAGTACCGCGGGTATGACTCGGCGGGGCTCGCGGTCCTGCGCAATGGCGCGCTGCGCCTCTACAAGGCGCGCGGCAAAGTCCGTGAGCTCGAGCGCCTGCTGCCCGAGCATCTGAAGGGCTCGCCCGGCATCGCGCATACGCGCTGGGCCACTCACGGTGAGCCGAGCGACCGCAATGCCCACCCGCACACGGACGCGGCGAACCGTTTTGCGATCGTTCACAACGGCATCATCGAGAATGCGGCGGCGCTGCGCGCGCAGCTGAGCTCGCAGGGCGTGCAGTTTCGCTCCGAAACCGACTCCGAAGTGCTCGCGCATCTGATCGCCGCGATGCGGGGCGATACCCTCGAGCAGGCGGTCCGGGCGGCGCTGCAGTTGGTGACCGGAGCGTACGGCATCGCAGTCCTCGATGCCGAGAGGCCGGATGCCATCGTCGTCGCGCGTCAGGGCAGCCCCGTCATCCTCGGGATCGGCGATCGCGAGATGTTCGTCGCTTCCGATGCCGCCGCGCTCGTGCGCCACACTCAAAGCATCGTGCACCTCGACGACGGCGAGCTCGCCACGGTCCGCGCGGATCGGTACGAAACCTCGACGCTCGATGGCGGCGCGACGGTCAAAGTGCCGCTCGTGATCGACTGGAAGAGCGAAGCTCTCAGCAAAGGCGACTTCGCTCACTACATGCACAAGGAGATCGTCGAGCAGCCCGATGCCGTTCGGCGCACGCTCACCGGGCGCCTGGAGCGGCGCTTTCATACGACGCGACTCGGCGGAATCGAGATGGCCGCGCGCGAGCTGCTCGAGATCCGCCGCGTCAAGATTCTGGGATGCGGCTCGGCCCACCTCGCAGGCTGCGTCGGAGCGCAGCTCATCGAGCAGTTGGCCCGAATTCCCGCTCACGCGGAGCCGGCCTCGGAGTTCCGCTACCGCAATCCGGTCATCGAATCCGACACGCTCTACATCGCGGTGAGCCAATCCGGCGAGACGTTCGACACGCTCGCCGCGGTGCAGGAAGTCACCCGCAAGGGCGGGCGGGCTCTGGGCGTGGTGAACGTCGTCGGCAGCTCGATCGCGCGGGCGTGCGGCCGTGGAATCTATCTGCACGCCGGCCCCGAAGTCGCGGTCGTGTCCACGAAGACATTCACCTGCACCGCGGCCGCCTTCGCGCTGCTCGCGATCCACCTCGGCCGGCTGCGCGATCTTTCGGCGGCGCGCGGCGAGCGTCTGCTCGCGGCTCTCGAGGCGCTGCCGGATCAGATTGCCGCCATTCTTTCGAGAGAAGCGGAAATCGAGTCCATCGCTCGATCCATTGCGGAGTGCCACGATGTCTATTTCGTGGGCCGCGCAGCCGGATACGCGATCGCAATGGAAGGTGCACTCAAACTCAAGGAGGTAAGCTACCAGCACGCCGAGGCGTACCCCGCCTCCGAGCTCAAGCACGGCCCCCTCGCGCTCATCGATCCAACGACCCCGACGATGATCGTGATGCCCAACGATGATCTCTTCGCGAAGAACGTCTCGACGATCGAGGAAATCCGCGCACGGCGGGGGCCGGTCTTCGCCGTCACGCAGTCCGGCTCGCTGCCCGTCCGCGTGCAGGGTGTGATCGAAGTGCCTGCCTCCGAGCCCGAGCTCGACCCCATCCTGCTCAACATACCCCTGCAGCTGCTCGCCTATCGCGTCGCGCTCGCGCGCGGCACGGAGATCGACCAGCCGCGCAACCTCGCCAAATCCGTTACAGTCGAGTGAGCCGCAGCACGCCGTAGCTGCGGCTCGCGAGACTAGCGCGCTCCGGCGCGATGCAGCGCCACGACGATCGCCGGCTGATTCTGATCCCTCGCGACCTCGAGAGGCGTACGACCGTCAGGACCGCCTAAGTTCGGGTTGGCCCCACTCCCGAGCAGTGCACGAACCACGGCCTCATGGCGATGGAGCACGGCCAAGAAGAGCGCGGTACGCCCGCTCGTATCGCGTGAGTCGATCGAGACCGTGCTCGACTGCAGAATTGCGCGCACACGCCCCA
>DATNFW010000068.1:0-25225 GCA_035606175.1 Steroidobacteraceae bacterium
CGTGGTGTTCACGCCCCTCGTGGTGTTCGTGCCCCTCGTGGTGTTCACGCCCCTCGTGGTGTTCACGCCCCTCGTGGTCTCGGCGCGGCTCGTGCGCCGGCTCGCCCTCGCTCCACTGTGAATAGGCGCGCTCCCGCTCGCTGCGCTCGCTCTCAGCGCTGCGCTCGCCGGTCTGCTCGCGATGCTCACCCGACTCGGTACGTGGCTCGCTCCCGTTGCCTGTAGACCCGCCCGCGACATCACGCGAGCCGCCGCCACCCCCGCGGCGCCCGCGGCGCCTTCCACGGCGGCCCCGCCGTTCCCCGCGTTCGCCCCGAGGCCCCTGCTCGCCACCGCGCTCCTGCCGTTCGCCCGCGCTGCCACGCTGCGAGCCGTCGTCGGCGGAAGATGCACCTTCCCGATGAGAGGGCTCCGGCCCACCGCCGGCGGTGTCCTGCCGCGAGGAGCGCTCTAGGTCCGGAACTCCTCCCGGGCGTCCTTCCAGTCCAGATTCCAAAGCGGCGGGTGAGGGCGAGATATCCGGGAATCGCTCGCCTCGCTCGCGATCCACGGGGCTCTGATTTCCTTCCCCTCGCGAGCCGCCGCGGCGATCGCGTTCGGAACGCTCACCACCGTAGTGCTCTCCGCGCCCGTACCGCTCGCCACGTTCACCGCGGTCTCCGCGTTCCGTGCGCTCCCCGCGCTCGCCACGATCACCGCGCTCTTCGCGCTCTCCGCGCTCCCCATGCTCGCGCACCCGGGCCCCGCCTTCGGCGCGATCCCGTCCATGACGGCGAGACCTCGGATGAGCACCGCGCCGGCCATCCCCGCCACCGCCCGGCCGCTCGCGGCGTGCCGGATGAGTGCCCGCGGCAGAAGGGGCGGGCGCGGGGGCGCCCGCATTGGCGCGGACGCTTGCGGTATCCACGCTCGTCGCCACGCTCGGGGTAGGCGCTTCGCCTGCTCCAAACCAGCGCTTGAAGCGCTGCCACACACCAGGGGGCGCGTCGAACCCTGCCGCTGCGGCAGGCGCGGTCTGCGGCGGCTGGGAAGGAGGGATCGGCGCCGGCGTCGCCGGCAGCGTCGCCGCAACGGCGGCGACCTCGGCGGCCGGCTTTTTCTCCTTCATCGCCGGATCGGCCACATCTGGAGCCGTGGGCATGAGGTAGCTCACCTGCCGGTTCTCCGGCAGCTCGGTCTCATCGTCGCGAATGCGCCTGATCGAGTACTCGGGTGTCTGGATCGCCGGGTTCGGTACGATCACGAGCTCCGCCTCGCCCTTGTCCTCGAGCGTGCGCAGCCCTTCGCGCTTCTCGTTGATGAGGTATGTGGCCACATCGACCGGAACCTGCGCGATCACGCGGCTGGTGCGCTCTTTGCGCACCTCCTCCCCGATGAGCCGCAGGATCGCGAGCGCCATCGACTCGATGCTGCGGATGCTGCCGATCCCCGTGCAGCGCGGGCAGACGAGGTGGCTCGTCTCGCCGATCGAGGGCCGCAGCCGCTGGCGCGACATCTCGAGCAGGCCGAAGCGCGACAGGCGGCCAATCTGGATGCGCGCACGGTCCATCTTCATCGCCTCGCGCAGCCGATCCTCGACCTCGCGCTGATTCTTTTGGGACTCCATGTCGATGAAATCGATGACAATGAGGCCGCCGATGTCGCGGATGCGAAGCTGGCGCGCGACCTCGTCCGCGGCCTCGAGATTAGTGTTGAGGGCGGTGGTCTCGATGTCGCTGCCGCGCGTGGCACGCGCGGAGTTGATATCGATCGACACCAGCGCCTCGGTGTAGTCGATCACGATGCTGCCGCCCGAGGGCAGCTCGACCTTGTGCGCGTACGCGGACTCGATCTGGCTCTCGATCTGGAAGCGGGTGAAGAGCGGGATGTCGTCCGTGTAGTGCTTCAGGCGGCGCTGAGTCTCGGGCGGCATGAAGCGCTGCATGTACTCCTGCGCCTTCTGGAACGCCGAGTCGTCGTCGACGAGGATCTCACCCACATCGTCCGAGAGGTAATCGCGCAGCGCGCGGGTGACGGCATCGCTCTCGCGATACACGAGGAAAGGCGCGGCACGGTCCTGCCCCGCGGCGATGATCTGGTCCCACTGGCTGCGCAGGTTGTCGAGATCCCACTGCAGCTCCTGCACGGAGCGTCCGACACCCGCCGTGCGGACGATCGCGCCCATCCCGTCGGGAATCGTGAGCTGACCCATGACCTCGCGCATCTGATCGCGGTCTTCGCCCTCGATACGACGCGAGACCCCGCCTGCGCGCGGATTGTTCGGCATGAGCACGAGAAAGCGCCCGGCGAGACTGATGAACGTCGTGAGCGCCGCGCCTTTGTTGCCGCGCTCCTCTTTCTCGACCTGCACCAGCAGTTCCTGGCCCTCCGCGAGGAGCTCGCGGATGTTCATGCGGCCGTGGGGTGCTGTCCGAAAAAATTCTTTCGAGACTTCCTTGAGGGGCAGGAATCCGTGTCGCTGAGCGCCGTAATCGACGAAGCAGGCCTCGAGCGAGGGCTCGACGCGAGAGATCCTCCCCTTGTAGATGTTCGCCTTCTTCTGCTCCCGAGAGGGAAGCTCTATGCTGAGATCGTAAAGTTTCTGGCCATCAACCAGTGCAACCCGCAATTCTTCCTGCTGGATGGCGTTGACGAGCATTCTTTTCATGCGGCCCTACTAGGTGCTGTGGGGCCGACGAGGCGGCGGGAGGTCGCGAGCCGGATTCCGGCGAACGCGGCACGGTAAAAAGGAATAGGGGCGCCCGAGTCATGATGTACTTGACTATGGACCGCCGACGAGTCGGCGGCGCGCCGAAAACCTTCCGTTGCTCAACCGACGGCGCGCCAGCGTTCCCTCTGCCAGGAAATGGCGGCGCAGCTGCCTTGTCGGCCCAAACGCGATGGCCTCGATGTCGAGGACCAACTGATGAGCCTCTCGTGGGAGGCCCGTGACGATCGGCTGCAGCCTCGAGGCCGCTGCCGTCAAACCGTCCGCGCATGGGACGGCCGAGCGAGTATAGCGTCGGCTCCCTGTAGAAACAATATCTTACGGCGAGGTCAATGCGATGGCGCAGGAGGTGGAAGGCACGCGGGCCGGCGTGAGGCACATCGAGGTGGGGGAGGAGCATGCAGGCGGGCGGCTCGATAACTTTCTCGCACGGCTGCTGCCGAGCGTTCCCCGCAGCCGCATTTACCGCCTCGTGCGCAAGGGAGAGGTGCGCGTCAACGGCCGGCGGGCCAGGCCTGAACAGCGCCTCGAGCCGAGCGACAACGTCCGGGTGCCGCCTGTCAGGATCGACGCCGAGCCGCGGGGACCGGCTCGGCCCCCGCCCCAGCTCCTCGAGCGCATCGCCCAGGCCGTCATCCACGAGGACGAGCGGCTGCTCGTGATCGACAAACCCGCCGCGCTCGCAGTGCACGGCGGCAGCGGGCTTTCGTTCGGGATCATCGAGGCTTTGCGAGCGCTTCGGCCCGAGGAGGACCTCGAGCTCGTCCATCGCCTCGATCGCGACACGAGCGGGTGCCTGCTCATCGCCCGCCGGCGGAGCAGTCTCAGAACCCTGCACGCGCTGCTTCGGGAGGGCCGTCTCGAGAAGGGCTATCTCGCGCTCGTGAAGGGTCAGTGGAATCTCGGCCGCCGCCGCATCGAGGCGCCGCTGCGCACCGACATCCGAGTGAGCGGCGAGCGGACGGTGAAGGTCCACCCGACCGGGAAGGTTGCCGTGAGCGAGTTTCGGCCAGTGCAGTTTTTCGGCAAACGCGCCAGCCGCTTACCGTCCGCGACACTCGTCGAGGTAGCCCTGCACACGGGACGGACTCATCAAATCCGGGTCCACGCGGCCCATGCCGGGCACCCGGTCGCGGGCGACGAGAAATACGGAGACGAGGCCTTCAATGTCACCCTGCGGGAGCTCGGGCTCGAGCGTATGTTCCTGCACGCCCATCGGGTGAGCTTCGAATGGCCGAGCGGCGGAACCTTCAGCGTGAGCGCTCCGCTCCCGCCCGAGCTGCGCCGGACGATCGAGCGGCTCGAGGCCGATGTCACGGTACGGCGCACCCGAGCCGCCGGAGCACGCTCGCCACCCAGATGAGAGGTAAGCCGATGAGCGCCGTCGGATCGGAGCTCTCGATCCGCTCGAAGAGCGCAATCCCCAAGCTCTCCGCCTTGAAGCCGCCGGCGCAGTCGAGCGGCTGCTCGCGGATCACGTAGCGCTCGATCTCCTGCGCGGAGAGGCTGCGGAAGCGGACTCGCGTCTCATCGAGGTGCGCTGCCCCGAATCCCCCCGGTGCCGAGATCGCACAGGCCGTATAGAAGCGCGCCTCGGCCCCGCTCAGCGCGGCGAGCTGCTCCCGCGCGCGTGCGAGCGTCGCCGGCTTTTCGAGGACGAGCTCGCCTGCCGCGGCGACCTGGTCGCTGCCGATGACGACCGCCTCGGGGTGACGCCGCGCGACCGCGAGCGCCTTGGCCGCGGCGAGCCGCTGCGCCCGCTCCGCCGGCCGTTCACCTGCAATATCATCCTCATCGACGCCCGGAGCCTCCGTCGAGAAGGGTGCTGCGAGCCGCTCGAGGAGCATGCGGCGGTACGGCGAGCTGGAGGCGAGAATCACCGGGGCCATGGTTGCATCGCGCGTGACATTGCGATTCGGCTCAAATAAACAAAGGCTTGGCGGAGGCTTGCTTTGACTCCGAAGGGGGTGGTCCCTATCATACGCGCCCCATGTCGGAGGACTGGTCGAAGCTGCGTGAAGTCGACCTGCTCGCCGATGGGCGGGCCCGACTCGACTTCGAGATTCCTCTCGCCGAGCTTCCGAGGCTGCGCGCACACCTTGCGCGCGCGGAGGGTAGCGTTGCGGGACATGTGAGCTTCGAGCGCGAGCGGGGACTGCCGGTGGCAGATGTGGCGATGGCCTGCCGGGCTCAGCTCGTGTGCCAGCGTTGTCTCGAGCCGCTCGAGCTGCCCATCGAGAGCGCAGGGCGCGTCGCGCTCGTCGCCGATGCTGCCGAGGCGGATCGCGCGCCCGCGGAGCTCGAGACGATTCACGCGCCGGGACATCGCATCGCGCTGCGCGATCTGGTCGAGGAGGAGCTGCTGCTCGCTCTACCGATCGTGCCGCGGCATACCGAGGAATGCGGCCCCGCGAGCGGCACGGACGCCCAGAGTGAGAGCACCGCGGCGCAGCCGGGCGGCCGGCCCGAGGCATCGGGGGCGCTCGCAGCGCCGGATGAGAAGCATCGTCCGTTTGAGCGGCTGAACGAGCTGTTCAACCGAGCACAGTAGATTGTCAGGAGTCAGCCATCATGGCCGTTCAAAAGAGCCGCAAGACGCCTTCGCGCCGCGGCATGCACCGCTCCCACGACGGGCTCGCCACACCTGCGCTGTCGATCGACCCGCAGTCGGGCGAGACGCACATGCGCCACCGCATTACGCCGGACGGCTTCTACCGCGGCCGCCGCGTCATCGAGAAGCCCGCGGAAGGCGAGGAGCAGGAGTAGCTGCAGGGCGGCGGGGAGCGCAGCGCTCCGTCCCGCGCCGGCCGCCGAACGTTCCCATGCCGACCATCGCCATCGACGTGATGAGCGGTGATCGCGGGCCGCAGGAACGCATTGCCGGCGCGCTGCAAGTCCTGCGCGATCGCCGCGAGCTCGATGCGCTGCTCGTCGGACGACCCGAGCTGATTGCATCGAGCCTCGGTGAGTTGCCCGCATCGCTCAAGAGCCGCTTCGATATCGCACCCGCCGCGCAGGTCATCGCGATGGATGAGGCGCCGCGGGCGGCGGTGCGCCGCGGCCGCGATTCCTCGATGCGCATCGCAGTCAATCTGGTCAAAGATGGCCGCGCACTCGCCTGCGTGAGTGCCGGAAACACGGGCGCTCTCACGGCCATCTCTCATTTCGTGCTGAAGACGGTCGCGAACGTCGAGCGAGCCGCCATCATGTCGGCGATTCCCTCCTCGAAGGGTCACACGCACATGCTCGATCTCGGCGCCAACACTCGGGCGACGGCGCTGCAGCTGCTGCAATTTGCGCACATGGGCTCGATCGTTGCCCGCGACCTGCACGGCATTTCCTCCCCGCGCGTCGGGCTGCTCAATATCGGCGAGGAGGACACGAAGGGGCACGAGGTAGTGCAGGCCGCGCATGCGCTGATCGGCGAGAGCGGCATCCGTTACGTCGGATTCGTGGAGGGCGATGCGATCTTCGGCGGTGAGGTGGATGTGGTGGTGACCGACGGCTTCACGGGCAACGTCGCGCTGAAGACGATGGAGGGCCTCGCCCGACTCATCGTCGCACGCACGCGGCACGAGCTGCGGGGCTCCTGGCGAGGTGTACTCGGCGCGCGAATCGCACAGCCCGCTCTGCGGCGCCTCACCGAGAGTCTGGATCCGCGCCGCTACAATGGGGCGGTTATGGTCGGTCTCACGGGCATCGTGGTGAAGAGCCACGGCAGCGCGGACGCCACGGCGTTCGCCCGGGCGATCGAGCTCGCCGCGCACGCTGCCGCGGGCCAGATCACCGCTCGCATCGCACGCGCCTTCGCGCCGGCGGAGGGGGGTTGATGTATTCCCGAATCGCGGGCACCGGCTCGCACCTGCCCGAACGCGTTCTGACCAATCACGACCTCGAGCGCATGATGGACACCTCGGATGAGTGGATCCGCGAACGCACGGGGATCGAGCGGCGACGCATCGCGGCCGATCACGAGACGACGGTCGATCTCGCCGAGCCTGCCGCTCGACGCGCGATCGAGGCGGCAGGCGTGCGTCCCGAAGACGTGGACTTCATCGTTTTCGGTACGACGACACCGGACTACATCTTTCCGAATTGCGGGGCTCTGCTGCAGCAGCGCCTCGGGTGCCGGCCCGGCGGGGCGGCATTCGATATTCAGACCGCATGCAGCGGCTTCATTTATGCGCTCGCGGTCGCGGACAAGTTCGTGCGCGCCGGTGAGGCGCAGTGCGCCCTCGTCGTCGGGTCCGAGACGATGTCTCGCATCACCAATTGGACCGATCGCGCGACCGCGGTCCTGTTCGCAGACGGTGCGGGCGCGGTCGTGCTGCGTCCCGCGAGCGAGCCCGGGATTCTCTCGACGCATCTGCACGCCGACGGTCAATACAAGGAGATGCTGTACTGCCCCGGGGGCGTCTCGCGCGATACGCCGGCCTTCGGCGGCTCGACCGAGCGCAGAACGATTCGCATGACGGGGAACGAAGTCTTCAAAGTCGCCGTCACGCACCTCGGACGAGTCGTCGCCGAGGCCCTCGAGACGAACGGGCTGGATCGCGCGGCGATCGACTGGCTGGTGCCGCATCAGGCGAACATCCGCATCATTCAGGCGACCGCTCGCAAGCTCGAGCTGCCGATGGAGCGGGTCATCGTCACCGTGCAGGACCACGGCAACACCTCCACCGCGTCCGTTCCCCTCGCGCTCGATGTCGGCGTGCGGGATGGACGCATCAAGCGGGGCGATTTGCTGCTGCTCGAGGCGTTCGGGGGAGGGGTGACGTGGGGAGCGGCGCTGGTTCGGTTCTGACCGAAGGCCACGCAAGAGGCCGCACTGGGGCCTCGAGCGCGCGGCAGTTGCGCCGGCCCGCAATGATCACAGAGCGCCGCGTCCTCGATTCGCGACGCGGCGCTCTGTAGCGCTTCAGGAGCTGAGCTGCGCTTACTTCGAGACCGACCGCTTGAACATGCGGTCGAGCTTCTCGTTCGTCGCATCGACCGCCGACTGCGCGGCCTGGGCAGCAGCCAGAGCCTGATTGGCCGTGCTCTGCGCACCGCTCGCCGCCTGGCTGGCGGCCTGCGCGGAGCTAGCAGCCTGATCGGCCGAAGCCTTGGTCGCCTGCTGGTCCGATTGCAGCTTGCTGATCTGCGACTTCAGATCTGCGATGTCGGACTGAACCGGCTTCAGGTCGGTGCAGCCCGCCAAACCGATCACGACTGCAACAGCAGCCACTTTCATAACCGTCGCGCTCTTCATGACAAACGTCCCCTTGTGGGTTGTTGACTGAGGGAGTCCCTGAGACAGGGCGATGCGAAGCGGCGAGCGTAGTGCTTCCGCCACAGTCTTCGCAAGCCGTGCAATGGCATCAAATTTGGACCCGGAATGCAACTGCTTGACATTGTTGCGCGTCGTTGGGCCGCAACAGGCGCTGCGCGCACCTCCGAGCGTGTAATACCTGCGTGCATCGTTGAAAGACGAGTGTAAGGATTCCGCTACAGCCTGTCTCGATGGCGGAGGATCTCGCGCGCAGCATTGTGCCCCGGCACCCCGGTCACGCCGCCTCCCGGGTGACTGCCAGACCCGCAGAGATAGAGCCCCGCCACCGGCGTGCGGTAATTGCCGTAGCCGAGCACCGGCCGCGCAGCCCAGAGCTGGTCGAGCCCCAACGCGCCGTGAAAGATGTCGCCGCCGACGAGTCCGAAACGCTCCTCGAGGTCGGTGGGCGCGAGCGCGAGGCGGCCGACGATGCTGCGCCTGAAATTCGGGGCGTAAGCGTCGACCGTCCCAATGATCGAGTCGGCGATTCGTTCCCGCTCGTTCGGCCAAGTGCGTCCCTCGGGCAGCGAATAGGCGAAATGCTGGCAGAACAGGCTCGCCACGTGGGCGCCCGTTGGCGCGAGAGTCGGGTCGATGACGGACGGAACGAGCATTTCGATGATCGGCGCGTGCGAAGCACCCGATGCGCGGGCATCGAGGTAGGCGCGCTCCATGTAAGCCAGCGACGGTGCAATGATGATGCCGGCTGCGAGGTGCGCGCCCGATTGCGGTCTGCTCGCGAAACGCGGCAGCTCGGCGAGCGCGACATTCATGCGAAATGTTGCCGACTCACAACGATAACGCTCCATCCGGGCGCGAAAGTCCTGTGGAAGCACCTCTCGCTCGAGCAGGCGGAGGAAGAGAAGCTTTGGATTGACGTTCGCGGCGACGACAGGAGCGTGGAAGATGCGCCCATCCGCGAGCCGAGCACCCGTGGCGCGAGCGATCGGCAAATGGTTTGCCGTGCCGGTTTGTTGCGCCGCATCGTCCGTGAGAATCGCGGCGACCGGCGCCTCGGTCAGGATGCGGACACCGAGCCGCTCCGCCTCGCGTGCCATGGCCTGCGTGATCGCGCCCATCCCGCCCACCGCATGGCCCCAGAGCCCGCGCTTGCCGTTTACCTCGCCCCAGGCATGGTGCAGCAACACGTACGCGCTCGTCGGGGCATAGGGGCTCTGGAAAGTGCCTACGATGGCATCGAATCCATGCAGCGCCTTCAGCGCGTCCCATTCGAACCAGCCATCGAGCACGTCGCCGGCGCTGCGCGTGAAGAGCTCGTGCAGCGCGCGTTGCGTCTCGAGGGGGAGGCGGCGGAGGGTTCGCCCGAGTGTGAGCAGACTCCAAAGGTCGCGCGGGCCGTGGAGGCCTGCGGGAGGAGTCTCGAGGAGCAGACCGCGCAAGGCATCGGCAGCATGACCGAGCACCGCATGAAAGGCAGGCAGGCGCTCGGCATCGCGCGGGGAGTGTTGCTGCAGCGCGGAGAGCGTGTCTTCGAGTGCCGGTCCGGAGCAGAAGGCGCGGCCATCGGGCAGCGGCAGGAAATTCTGCATCGGCCGCTCGATGATCTTGAGGCCGTGCTCGGCGAGCTTCAGATCGCGGAGCACCTTCGGGTGCAGCAGGCTGACCGTGTAGCTCGCGGTGGAATTGCGGAAGCCGGGATGAAACTCCTCGGTGACGGCGGCGCCCCCGACGAGGTTGCGCCGCTCGAGGACGAGAACCTTGAGTCCTCCTCGGGCGAGGTAGCAGGCGCAGGTGAGGCCGTTGTGGCCCGCGCCGACGATGATGGCGTCGTAATCGACGTCACTTGCGCGAGCGCGTAATCTGGATATAATCACAGTATTGTATGCGCAAACAGCTTACCACCATGTCAGACCTGACCCCGCGTCAATCGCAGATTCTGCGTCTCATCCAACGCTTCATCTCCGAGACCGGCATGCCGCCCACGCGGGCGGAGATCGCCCGCGAGCTCGGGTTCAGATCGGCCAATGCGGCGGAGGATCATCTGCGCGCGCTCGCGCGTAAAGGGGTCATCGCGCTCATCCCCGGTACCTCCCGCGGCATTCAGCTGAAAGACACGATTCGCGAGCAGATGGGACTGCCGCTCATCGGTCGCGTCGCAGCCGGCAAGCCGATTCTTGCGGAAGAGAACATCGAAGCGCGCCTGCAAATTGATCCGACGATCTTTCAGCCCCGGCCTCATTATCTGCTGAAGGTGACCGGCATGAGCATGCGAAACGCCGGCATCCTCGATGGGGATCTGGTTGCCGTACACCGCACCTCCGAGGTGCGCAGCCGCCAGATCGTGGTCGCGCGTCTCGAGAACGAGGTCACCGTCAAGCGCTACCGCCAGGAAGGCTCGGTCGTGTGGCTCCTGCCGGAGAACGAGGAATTCGAGCCCATCCGGGTTCATTTGAAAGAGCAATCGCTCATCATCGAAGGAGTCGTCGTGGGCGTCGTGCGCCGCAGCGGCAGGGCAGTGGGGCTGGCGTAGCGCTCGCGCAGCGCCGCGCCGCACCGCGTGGATGCGCAGCACGACGAATAGCACCGCATGGACGCGTACCACCACACGGATGCGTGGCACTCAATGGGCATGGCCGTGGCTACAGCAGCGCAATCCCCCGACGATCCGCGCCTTGCGCGACTGCTCGAGCACCCTGCGCTCTGGCGAGGCCGCAGCGCGACGCGCTCGAGCGCCGTGCCGACGAAGTTTGCCGCGCTCGATGCAGCGCTCCCCGGAGGGGGCTGGCCGCAGGTCGGGCTCGTGGAGATTCTGATCTCGCGGCTCGGAGCCGGCGAGCTCTATTTGATTCTGCCGGCGCTCGCCTCCCTCACGCAGCGGCTCGAGGCGCGATGGTGCGCCTGGATCGCCCCGCCGCCGGAACCTTTCACCGAGCGAGACCACGCTCGATGTCCGCTCGAACCGTTCGCGCCGGCGCTCGCCGCCCATGGTTTGAATCTCGCGCGCGTGCTCATCGCGCGTGCGGATCCGCCACTCTGGGCCTTCGAGCAGGCGTTGCGCTCCGGTGCGTGCGATGCGGCGGTCGCCTGGATGCAGCGGGTGCCGGTTCGCGCATTGCGGCGTTTGCAGCTCGCGGCAGAGCGGGGCCGCACGCTCGCCTTTGTCTTTCGCGGGCTCTCTACGCGCGCGGTGAGTGAACCGTCCGCGGCGGTTTTGCGGATCACGGTGCAGCCCGTGCGCGAGGGAGCTCGCATCGATATTTTGAAGAGCCGCGGCAGCCCGCGCGCGGCGATCTGCCTGTCGTTGCACGAGGAGCCGGATGCTGCAACGGCGGATGGCGCGGCGGGTCGCGTGGCGGATCGCGTGGCGG
The DNA here is from genome assembly GCA_035606175.1 of Steroidobacteraceae bacterium. GTDB lineage: Bacteria > Pseudomonadota > Gammaproteobacteria > Steroidobacterales > Steroidobacteraceae > JASHUC01. Next base: position 11,348 of record DATNFW010000068.1, read on the forward strand.
ATCGCGTGGCGGATCGCGTGGCGGCACCGGAGTGAGTCATGCGGGCGCGTCCTCAGCGAACGGCGACGGGAATCGCCCCGCGCAAGCGCCCGGCTCCACAGCTCGTTTCCCGGAATGCGCCTCGGACCGAGCAGCGCGCTCTCCCGTTTCTCGAGCCGCGCGAGCTGTGGATCGGAGCGCATCTGCCGCAGCTCGCGCTCGAAGCGCTGGTCGAGGCGCACTCGGCGCCGGAGCCGCACGTGCCGCAGCGGCTGGCAGTGGCCGAGCTGCAGGGCAGCTCGCAATGCGTCGTGGCCGCCAACGATCAGGCGGCGCGCGCCGGCGTACGTGCCGGCATGAGCCTCGCGGCGGCTCTGGCACTCGCACCGGAGCTTGTCGTGCTGACTCGCGATCCGCATCGAGAGCAGGCGTTGCTGGAGCGCCTCGCGAGAAGCGCGCTCGATTTCACGCCCCGCGTGAGCCTCGCTCAGCCCGATGGATTGCTGCTCGAAATCAAAGGGAGCCTGCAGCTGTTCGGTGGAGCGACCAAGCTCGGCGCGGCCTTTCTCAAAAAATGCCGGACAGCCGGTGTGCATCCGAAGCTCGCTCTCGCGCCTACGCCGCTCGCGGCGCTCGCAGGAGCGCGCTACACGGCGTGGACGGCGCCGCGGGCGGGTGAGGCTGGCCTGGTGCGGGGTGGCTCGCGTTTCAAAGTCACGGACGAGTCGCGGCTCGTGGGCGCGCTCGCACCTCTGCCGCTTGCCGTAATGCGCTGGCCCCCGCAAGTGCTCGAGCGGCTGGCGAAGATCGGAGTGCGTACCATCGCAGAGGCGCTGCGTCTGCCGCGAGCGGGATTCGCGCGGCGCTTCGGCACCGAGACGCTCACCTCGCTCGATCGTCTGACGGGGCGCGCGCCCGATCTACGCCGCAGCTTTCAGGCGCCGGAGCGGTTTCGCATGCGCAGAGGCTGCACGTACGACCTCGAGCATCACGAAGCGATCCTCGAGGCGCTCGCTCCGCTCCTCGAGTCAATGGAGAAGTTCCTCGAGGCGCGCCAGCGCGGCATCACCGATCTCGAATGCCGGCTGTGGCATCGCCATGCCTCACCGACACGCTGTGTGCTGAGGCTCGCTGCGCCCGCGGCCGGCGGCGAGCAATTGCAGACGCTGCTGGGAGAGCGGCTGGCCGCGATCGCCCTGCCGGAACCGGTGCGCTCGTTCGAGCTGCGCTCCGGCCGGCTCGTGCCGCGCATATTGCGCGCCGAGTCGCTCTGGCAGGCCGGAGAGCATGGCGGTGGCGGAGCGAGCTCGCAGTCGGTCGATTTGATCGAGATGCTGCGCGCGAGGCTCGGGAATGATGCGGTATACGGACTCGCCATTCATGAGACGCATCGACCCGAGGCGGCGTCGCGGCGAGTGGAGGCGGCGACTGCGAAGCCCGATGTGGTGAGATCCACGGCTGCAGGATGGCCGGCTTTCCGCCGTCCGCTATGGCTGTTGCGCGAGCCTGAGCCTCTCACCGAGTCGAACGGTATGCCGCAGCGGCGCGGACCGCTGCGCTTGATCGGCGAGCCGGAGCGCATCGAGACGGGATGGTGGGAAAAGGAGGGTTCGATCGCGCGGGATTACTATCAAGCCCTCGATATGCGCGGCGTGAGGCTGTGGGTCTATCGCGAGCGGTCGAAGCCGCATCGGTGGTTCATGCAGGGCGTGTTCGGCTGAGCCCGTCGAACTGAATCGGAGGAATCCAATGACGAAAGTCCGAGTGAGCGCATTCTCGATCTCGATCGACGGATATGGCGCCGGACCGCAGCAAAGCCTCGACAATCCGCTCGGCGTCGGCGGCCGCGCCCTGCATGAGTGGGCTTTCACCACGAGAACGTTTCGCCGCATGTTCGGCCAAGACGGTGGCGCAACGGGAATCGATGATGATTTTGCCGCGCGGAGCTTCGAGAACGTCGGCGCGTGGATCCTGGGAAGGAATATGTTCGGGCCAATTCGAGGTCCCTGGCCCGATGACACCTGGAAGGGCTGGTGGGGAGAGACGCCCCCGTATCACGTTCCCGTGTTCGTGTTGACCCAGTACCCGCGCCGCTCGCTCATCATGCAAGGCGGGACGACGTTCCATTTTGTGACCGACGGGATTCACGCCGCGCTGGACAAGGCTAGTGAGGGGGCCGCCGGTAAGGACGTTCGGATCGGCGGCGGAGTCGCGACGATCCGGCAGTATCTGCGAGCCGGGCTCATCGACGATATCCATGTGGCGATTTCGCCGACGCTCCTCGGCCGCGGCGAGCACCTGTTTGCCGAGATCGATCTCGTCGAACTGGGTTACCGCTGCATCGAGCACGCGGCCACGCCGAATGCGACGCATTCCGTACTCTCGCGTCGGCGCGACGCATGATGCCGCGCGCGGCCAGCGCGGCCAGCGCGGCCAGCGCTCACGCGAAGCGTTCAGGCCGTTCGCGGCCGGTTTTGAGTTCCCGCGCCGGCGGTGACGAACAACGCAGTCGCTTCGCCCGCGACATCGGCAGTGTGCCACGTCCCCGGAGGATTGATCGCGTACTCCCCGGGCGCGAGCGCGACGCTGTTTCGCGTTCCATCGGCGTGTTCCTGGTGCAGCGTGATTTTTCCTGCAGTGCAAAGGACGACCTCGCTGCCGTTCGGGTGCATTTCCCAGGAGTCCCACGGTCGATCGAATGTGAACATGCTGACCAGCCGCCCGTCGAGGCCATCCGCTTCGTGGCGCGCGGCATACCCCATGTACCAATCCATCGTGCCCGTGAATTCCGGCTCCACGATCGCGGTTGCGTTGCGCCCGAGATGGACCGGATATTTGTCGATGCGGTGTGCAGGCATGATCGCCCCTCCGATTCGATGCAATCAGTTGCGGGAAGATTTCCTCTTGCGCGGCGAGCCCCCGACGCGATCCGTTTCGCAAGCGACAAAGCGCCGCGCCAGTTGCAAAATGGACCGCATGCCCGAGCGGCTCATCTTCGGCACTCGGACGAGTAGCGATGGATAAGGGACATAGTGGGGGGTCAGATAGAATTTATCGGGCTCGGCTGTGAGCAAGCGCGCGCGATCCTCCAATCCGATCTTCACGACGAGCGAATCGCGCTCGGCGGACCTGTGAACCGCCTGGCAGGCGAGCATCTTGCCGCGAACTCTGAATGACCAGCCCCAATTCGTGATGCGCTCCTCGACCCCCGGCAAGCTCATCGCGATCTGTCTGACCGCCTCGAAATCCAGTGCTTTACGAGTTGAACGCTGCCTGGCTGAAGGCTTCATGGCGCGGCCCCCGCAGCGGCACGGCAGAGCTCCGCGAGCTGCTCATGCATGCGTTCGGGGTCTGGCGCTCTCTCCGGCGCATCCCATTCGAGGGGCGAGCCCGCGCCGATGAGCTGGTGTGCGACGCCGAGATAATTTCTGCCCGAGTGCACGCCCTGGCTCCATCCCCGGGCCGCCCAAACGAGCGGGGTTCCACAAAACGTACCGTCGACCACATCGACCCGCGCGCCGTGAGCGAGCAGCACGCGCACGGCCTCCGCATGTCCGTACATCGCAGCTCGATGCAAGGGAGTGATGCCTTCCCGGTCTTTCACCGCGGCATCGAAACCGCACGAGAGCAAGGTGTCGAGGATGGCGGCTGCGCCGCGCTCGGCATGCACGTGCACGATCAAATGATGCTCCGCACGCAGCTGACCTGCGAGTCCCGGGTTCGCCTTCAGCATCGCGTCGGCGCGTATGCGATCGCCGCGCGCGCACAGCTTCGAGCCTGCGGTTCGCAATCAGGCCGCACGGGGTGGAGGCGCAGTGAGAGTCGGGAATGCCAGTGGGCTGGCCCTTCGCGCGAACCTGCGGGCGCCTGGCGCGCACGGCAAAAGTCAACGCCAATTCATGGGGACTGTCAAGCGCCGTACCGAAGCCGTGGAGGCGGCGCATCGAAGCCGTGGAAGCGCTGAATGGCCGGTTGGCTCTGCAGGTGGGGGTGCGTTAAGGTTTGCGGCTCCGAGCCCGCTCAACTTTTTCGGGAGCCATGATGCGTTCACCGAGGCAAAAGCTCGTTCTCACTGCTGCACTCTTTGCGGCGCTCGTGCTTCAAACGCCCGCGCGCTTTGCGGATGCCGCGGCCGACTCGGGGCCGGCCGCCGGCATCGCCGCAATCGACACGCACCGCTTCCTCGATCACATCCGCGTGCTGTCTTCGGACGATTTCGAGGGCCGCTCCCCCGGCACGCCCGGGGAGACCCGAACGATCGACTACATCGCGAAGCGCTTCGAGATGATCGGCCTCGCGCCGGGCGGTCCGCAGGGGAGCTACCTGCAGACCGTCCCGATGACCGGCATCACGAGCCATCCGCAGGCGAGCGTCAGCGTCGGAGCCAAGACGCTCGAGCTACGTACGCCCAAGGACTTCGTGGCGTTCTCCGCAGTGCGCAGGCCGCGAATCGATATCGCGAGCTCGCAGCTCGTATTCGTCGGCTACGGCGTCGTCGCGCCGGAATATCACTGGGACGATTACAAAGGCCTCGACGTTCGTGGCAAGACTCTGGTGATGCTCATCAACGATCCGCCGGTCCCCGACCCCCAGGACCCCTCGAAGCTCGATCCGCACATGTTCGGCGGCAAGGCGATGACCTACTACGGCCGCTGGACATACAAATACGAGATCGCCGCAAAGCTCGGCGCCGCCGCTGCCATCATCGTCCATGAGACGGGACCCGCTGCCTATCCGTATTCGGTCGTCGTGAACAGCTGGGGGGGCGAGAACTTCGTCCTCACGAGCTCAAAGCCCAGCGAGAGCTATCCCACGGTCGCCGCGTGGATGACCCGGGAGAAGGCCAAGGAGCTCTTCGCCGATGCCGGTCTCGATTTCGACGCGATGAAGAAGGCCGCCGTCTCTCGCAGCTTTCGGCCGGTAAAGATGAACGCCCGCGTCCACTTCACCGTCGAGAATCGCTGGCGCGACATCGAATCGCACAACGTCGTCGGGACGCTCGCAGGGTCGGACCCGAAGCTCGCGCGACAGTTCGTGATCTACAGCGCTCACTGGGATCATTTCGGGTGGGACCGAAGGCTTCCGGGCAGCAAGCACGATCAAATCTTTCATGGCGCGCACGACAACGCTTCGGGCACCGCGGCGCTGCTCGAGCTCGCACGCGCATTCAAAGCTTTGCCGCACGCCCCGAAGCGCTCGGTTCTATTTCTCGCCACGACGGGCGAGGAGCGCGGCCTCTTGGGCGCGAAGTACTACGCGCTGAATCCGCTCCATCCGCTGCGCGATACGGTGGCGGACATCAACATGGACGGCATCCAGTCCTGGGGGCGGACGAAAGACATCGCGCTCATCAGCGCCGGCAACTCGACGATCGACAAAACGGTAGATACCCAAGCTGCCGCCATGGGAATTGTCGTCGAGCCGGATCAGCATCCCGAGCGAGGAAGCGTGTACCGGGCGGATCAGCTCGAGTTTGCCCGCGCCGGTGTGCCCGTCGTCTATCTGGGCGGCGGACTCGATGTCATCGGCAAGCCTGCCGGATACGGCGAGCGCATGACACAGGATTACATCGCGCACCACTATCACCAGGTGACGGATACGATCGACCCGCGCTGGGACCTCTCGGGGTCCGCTGAGGAGATCGCGCTCCTGTTCCGCACCGGATACTCCCTCGCGCAGTCATCGATCTGGCCGCAGTGGAATCGGGATGCGGAATTTCGCGCGGCGCGCGAGAAGACGATGCGCGAGCCCGAGGGCGCAACGCCCTGAGTTCAGCGCGGAGGGGCCGCGCACCGAAAGTTCCGGGCCTCGTCAGTGCTCCCATGCCCGACATACCGTGCCTCCTGCGGGTACGGACAGAGCGGGCGCGTGCGGGGCTTCGCTCTCGGCGGATTGCTCGCAAGGATGCGCGCGGGCGCGCGGCCGGTTGCGACCCATTGGTCGATGGTGGAGATCGGATCGAGAACGTAGGGGCCATCGCCGCCCGAGCAGTGGCCCATTCCGGGCACCATGAACAACCGAACCGCCTCGTCGGCCCGTTGCGGCCCGAGCCTGTGGGCGATCGCGGTGTAGAAGTTCACCGTGCTCATCGAGGGGATGAGGCCGTCGGCCCAGCCATGTGAGAGCAGGAGCTTGCGGCCCTGCGCGAAGTAGGCATCGAGGCCGCTCGGCGGTACATCGAGAATGGCGCTTCCGGCCTCGCGTGCGAGCGTCACATCGTGATCGTAATCGAAGCTGCGAAAGTCCCAATTCGGGTTCTTGAATACCAGATCCCGCAAGTAGCTCTCGGCGGCGCCGAACGGCTTGGGGCCGGCCGTTTGAATCGGGAACATGCCCTCGCTACCCGGCTCGAAGCCGGGAAAGATCTGCTGATGCGTGCGCGGATTGCGCGGGCCCGCATAGATGGCGCGGAGCGCGGCCGCCTGTGGCGCGGTGAGGCAGTCCGAGCCGTCGCCACCACTCTTGCACTCGATGCTCGCAGGATCGAAATGGCAGCGCCGCGGATCGTTGATGATTCCGTCGCGGATACCATCGAGCGCATCGCAGGCACTCACGACGGCTTTGTGGATGAACGCGAACTTCGCGGGCGGGATGTGGCTCGCTTCGTTCTTCAGAGTCGCCTCACCGGTCCACAGGGAGCTCACCATGAGGGGAACCATTGGGTTGGCAGGTGCCATGGCGGAGATCCCGTCGTAATCGCGGGGATAGCGATACGCTTCCATGAGCCCCTGACGACCGCCGGTCGAACAGCTCGCAAACAGCGAGCGTGACGGGTCCTTGCCGTAGTAAGCCGCGACGGTCGCCTTTGCGGCGACGGTCATCGCGTGCGGAGCGCGATAGCCGAAGTCGATGAGCTTCTGCGGGTGCCCCGCGGCGAAGCCGGCATCGAGCGCATTGCCCTGGTGACCGTCGTCCGTCGCCGCGGTGGCATAGCCACGCGTGAGGGGCGCAACCATCTCGAAATACGAGATCGCCCCCGCCCACACGCCGTTCCCGACGCCGACGAACTTGCCGTTCCAGTTCGCCTGCGGCATCCATACTTCGAAGCGGATATTCGAGTCGGGAGTCGGCTTGATCGTGCCGGCCACGCGGCAGAAGGCGGGCAGGTGCGCGAATGGTGCCCCCGGCGCGCCAGGTCCGCGGGCGCGCGTCGGCGGCTGAAACGCCCCTGGAGCGACCTGCTGCGCGAGGGTGATGGTCACATCCGGCAGGTGGATATGAGCGAGTGCTTCGCAGCTCGCCGCCCGAGCGGTTCCGCCCCTCGCCGCGATCGAGAGAGCCGCCACACATACTGCCGCCGTGATTTTCGTGCGATCCATGAAGCCCCCTGCGAAGCGTTCGTGAGCTCGCTTCACAGCATAGCAGCGCCTGAGTCCGTGCCGGTGTTTCGCCATCGCGTGCGAAGACTGGATATGGCGGAGAAGCGTCGGGGGCGCGGGACGTGATTTGCCTCGAGAGTCGGCATAAGATCAGGGTTCAGGTAGGGGGAGGCAATGATTTCCACACTGCTATTCCGTGGCGGACTCGCGGCAATCTGCGCGATTGCACTCGCTGCCGGCTGCAGCTCGCAAGCTGCGCCGCCGGAGTCGGCGAGTGCGGGTGCCGCTCACTCGGCCGCCAAGAACCCGTATGCGGCGCTTGCGAAACTTCCGGACTGGTCCGGCGTCTGGGACCCCTCGTTCCTGCGACCGCCCCCGGGGACCCCGCGCCCCGCGCCACCGAAGCTGACTCCGGCCTACGCGGCGCAATATGCCAAATACCTGGCGAAGAACCGCACGACGCCCGGACTCAATTTCGTCTCGGATGTCGCGAGCTGCGTACCGCCCGGGCTGCCGCAGAGCATGCAGCAGCCGTATCCGATCGAGTTCCTGTTCACGCCGGGACGGGTGACGATCCTCATCGAGACGGACCATCTCATCCGCCGCATCTACACCGATGGACGCCCCTTACCGAAGGACCCGGACCCGACCTATCAGGGAAGCTCCATCGGACACTGGGAGGGCGATACGCTCGTCGTCGAGACCGAGGCGATAAACACCTCGACGAGCCCGATGCAGGGCATCAATGGGCACAGCGACCAGTTCCGCGTGACGGAGCGTATTCGCCTCGTCCAGCCGGACATGCTTGCGATCACGACCACGAGGGTCGATCCCACCGTGTTCGTCGAGCCGTACACGACGACGTCCTATTACCGGCGTCATCGCGATTGGCAAATCATGGAATACGTGTGTGAGCAGAACAATCACGATGCGCTGGACGCGCACGGTAATCCCGCGTTCAGCCTCAAAGACAAGCCGGAGTAGCAAGCCGTGAAAGCCGGAAGTGGATTGATGTCGGCGCTTCTTTGCGCCGCCTCGCTCGCCCTCGTAGGGACCGCGAGCGCCCATCATTCGACAGCGATGTTCGAGTGGGGCAAGGAAGTATCTTTGAACGGCACGATCAAAGAGTACCAGTGGACGCAGCCGCACACGTTTCTCTGGGTCGTCGTCGACAAAGGTAACGGCACCACCCAGGAATGGGGCCTCGAGGGCATGAGCCCGAGCTGGCTCGGTCGACGGGGCTGGACGCGCCACAGCTTCAAGGCCGGCGACAAAGTCTCCGTCGTTTACTATCCACTGAAGGATCACAGGCCGGGCGGATTCTACGTGCGCGTCAAGGGACCCGACGGCAAGTTGATGGAAGCGCTGCCGCAGCGTGGCGGATAGGCCGGGAGGCGGGCGTGCACACGGCATTCAACGTCATCATGAGAATCGTGAGCACGCTCATCGGCGTGCTCATGATCTGTGTGGGAGCCGTCTGGATCCTGCAGGGCCTGAACCTAGCCTTCCGCGTGGGGTTCATGGTCGGCGAGAAGCGCTGGGTGGTCTATGGGGCGCTCCTTGCGCTCGTCGGCCTTGCGCAGGCGATCTGGAGCAACACTCGCCAGACAGCACCCGTGCGGGCGGTCTGAACCGCTGGCAAGCGGCGCCCAGCGCCTTCTGAGGTGCGCGCGCGCCGGGGCGCACACGCGCGGGGGAGCGCCACTCGGAGGCCGGCCCGTGATACTCATGCGGCCGGTTCGTACAAAGTATCATGACGAGCGCGGACGTCGAGCACACGGGCGGGCCTGCATGCGCCAGCGCAGCTGGGGAGCAGAGTTGGGACGCGGTCTTCGTCGAGCAATTTCCGCGCGTCTATAACTTCCTGCGCTATCGCCTGGGCAACGAGGCCATTGCCGAGGATCTCGCATCCCGAACGTTCGAGAAGGCCTGGCGCGATCGGCAACGGTATCGGCGGGACCTGTCGAAATTCTCGACCTGGCTGCTGACGATCGCACGGAATTTGGCGATCGACCATCGGCGCACGGAGCACGTGCACGCCCCACTCGATGCAGCACTCGAAGCTCCCGCGGAGGGAACTCCGGAGAAGGAGGCCGAGAGGCGATCCAACTTCGCGCGGCTCTCGGCGTTGCTTGCGGAGTTGAGCGATCGCGAGCGGGAGCTGCTCGCGCTCAAATACGGCGCCGGAGCCACGAACCGGGCGATCGCCGCGGTGACGGGTCTCAGCGAATCGAACGTGGGAACGATCGTGCATCGCACGGTCGCGGCCCTGCGCTCGAGATGGTGAGCGGAGGTGGAAGATATGCAAGACGAATTCATGCTGACGGGCTTGCGCAAGCCGCGGCCGGAGCTCGTGAGGCAGGTGCGGGTCCGGCTCGCGGAGATCGAGGCCGGAGAGCACCGTACGGCCGTGCGCCGCGGGGTGATGTCGCCGCCGCTTCGCTGGGCGGCGTGCGCCGCCGCCGTCCTCGTTCTCGCCTGCGCATTCGCGCTGCCCTCGGTGCGGGCCGCCGCGCAGGCATTTCTCGATCTGTTTCGAGTGGTGAACTTCGCGCCCGTCACGGTTCAGACGGATCGTTTGAGACAGCTCGCCGAGCGCCAGGGAATCGATTTGCCGAAAATGATCGGCGATCGGATCGAGGTCGTGCAGGCGGCCGGGCAGCCGAAGAGTGCACCGACGCTCGAGGCGGCCGGGACACTCGCCGGAGCGCGAGTCGCAGTGCCGACGTGGCGCCCGGTCGGGCTCGAGCCGCAACGGATCGAAGTGTCGGGCGCTGAGACGCTGCGCATCACCGGGAATACGGCATCCTTGCAGCGGCTGCTCGATTCGCTCGGCATCGATGATGTGTCGGCCCCCGAGTGGCTCGACGGGAAGATCGTGACGGCGCACATCGGGCCGGTCGTGCGGATCGCCTACAGCGACGGGAACCGGCACGCAATGCTCATCGAGTCCCGCCAGCCGCAGGTGCTGCTGCCGCCCGGGGCCGATCTCGGGCAGCTCGCAGATATCGCGCTGCGCGTGCTCGGTGTCGAGCGCGACGAGGCATATCGCATGGCGCAGTCGGTCGACTGGCGTACGACACTGATCGTTCCCATTCCGTCCGACGTGTCTTACTTTCGCCAGGTCGATGTCCAGGGCAATGGAGGCTTGCTCATCGGGGCGGCGCGGACGAGGGGGCGGCAGCCTTCCCAGGTGGCAACGCAGCTGCTGTGGTCCTCTGCGGATCGGGTGTTCGCGCTCGTCGGCAATCTGCGTCCGGACGAGCTGTTCGATATGGCCCAATCCGTCCAATAGATCGTCGGCGTGCACCCGGCAGCGGTGATCGAGACATTCGGGCTGCGAAAGCAGTTCGGGCGGACTGTCGCGGTCGAGGATCTCACGGTCGAGATTCGAAGCGGAGAGGTATTCGGCTTCCTCGGACCGAACGGCGCCGGCAAGACTACGTCGATCAAAATGCTGCTCGGCCTGCTTGCTCCGACGAGCGGCGAGGCGCGCGTGCTCGGGGCTCGGCTCGGCGAGCGCGCGGCTCGGGGGCGGATCGGATTCTTGCCGGAGCATTTCCGCTTTCACGATTGCCTGACGGCACGCGAGCTCCTGCGGGTCCACGGACGCCTCTACGGCCTCGAGCGGCGGCGGATAGAACGCCGCATCGATGCGCTGCTCGAGCGCGTGGACCTTCAGGATGCGGCGGACCGCCGCCTGGCCGAGTTCAGCAAAGGCATGCTGCAGCGTGCCGGGCTCGCGCAGGCGCTCATCGCCGAGCCCGAGCTCGTCTTTCTCGATGAGCCCACCTCGGGGCTCGACCCCCTCGGGCGCGTGCTGGTGCGCGATGTGATTCGGGAACTGCGCGAGCAAGGCACGACGGTGTTTCTCAACTCCCATCTGCTCGGCGAGGTCGAGGCGACCTGCGATCGAGTGGTGCTGCTCAAGCAGGGCCGGCTCGTACGCGAGCTCCCGCTGCAGGACCGCGGCGCAGCGCTCGAGATCGAGCTCAAAATCGACCGTTCGGACGCGCAAGTACTCGAAGGTCTCAGATCGTTCGGCGAGGAGGTGCGCGCGAGCGGAGAGCTCGTGCGGCTGCGAGCGAGCTCCGATGAGGTGATTCCGCACATCGCACGCTGGCTGGTGAGTCAGGGCGTTGCGATCTATGCCATCGGAAGCCGCCGCAAGTCGCTCGAGGAATGGTTCATGGAAGCGGTCGGCGACGATCAGCGGCCCGGATGAGACCGTACGGAGTCTCGGTCGTCGCGCGCCTCACGCTCCTCGAAGCGAGGAGACGGCGCATCACCCTCGCGGCGCTCGCCGGCGGCCTGGCGTGTGTGCTGATCTTCGCGGTGTCCGTCCATTTGATTGCCGGCACTGCAGCCATGCGCGACGCTCCGCTCGTCGTTCACCGCCTGCAGCTTCAAATGCTGACAATCGCAGGTTTGTACGCCGTCAACTTTCTCATCGTCGCCGCCGCCGTGCTGTTGCCGGTCGACACGCTGTCCGGCGAGATCGCCTCGGGCGTCATGCAGACTCTGGCCGCGAAGCCGGTCCCTCGCTCATCGATCGTGCTCGGGAAGTTCCTCGCCTACTGGATCATGCTCGCCGTATACCTCGCGGTGCTGGTTCTGGGCGTAGTGCTCTCGATGCGCCTCTTTGGCGGCTTCGCACAGCCGCACGTGCCCGCGGCGATGGCGCTGATGCTGCTCGAGGCGACGGTGCTGCTTTCTATCGTGTTTGCCGGGGGCGTGCACTTGAGCACCGTGGCGAACGGAGTCGTCGGATTCGCATTCTATGCGGTCGCCTTCATCGGCGGCTGGATCGAGCAGATCGGTGTCGTCGCCATGCGAAGCGTCGATGCACGCTATATCGGGACGGTGATCAGCCTCGCGAGCCCCGCCGATGCCGTGTGGCGTCTCGCGCTCCATGTGCTCGAGCCGCCGGTGATGTCGCAGGTGCTGTTGACGCCTTTCTCGGCCGTATCGGTGCCCACCCCCGCGATGGTGTGGTGGACCGTCGCATTCGTCATCGCCGCGCTCTCGTTTGCGGTCGTTCAATTCGGGCGCCGAGCGCTCTGAGGGGACGTGTGGTCTGTACAGCCATGCGGCTCATCCAGTACTGATCGGTTGATTGAGCTGCATGGACGCCTGCCCACTCTTGCGTCCAATCTATCTTCGTACCATCGCCATTCGAGCGATGTATTCGATCGGAGATTGCATTGGACGGGCTGCCCGCTTACGCGGAGCTTCATTGCATCACGAACTTTACGTTCCTGCGCGGTGCATCGCATCCCGAGGAGCTCGTCGAGCGCGCGCGCGAGCTCGGGTATGCGGCGCTTGCGATCACGGACGAGTGCTCGGTCGCCGGCGTCGTGCGGGCGCACGTGGCAATCAAGAAGGACGGCTCCGCGCAGAGGTCGGAAAATGGCGGTGCCGATCGGACGGTGAGCATTGAGCCGCAGGCCGATTTGCCGCGAGCGCCTCTGAAGCTCCTGATCGGCGCGGAGTTTCGCCTCCTCTGCGGTCTGCGCTTCGTCGCCATAGCGATGAGCCGGCGCGGATACGGTCGACTGTGCAGCTTGATCACTCGCGGCCGGCGCGCGGCGGAGAAGGGCGAGTACGCGCTCGCGCGATCCGATGTCGAGGAATGCCTCGATCGATGCTGCGTTCTGTGGCTCCCGGATAAGAATCCGGATCACACCGCCGGTGCCTGGCTCAAGGAGCATTTCGGCGCAGACCTCTGGATCGCCGTCGAGCGCGCACGCGGCGGAGCGGATCGTGCGCACCTCGCTGCGCTCGCGCGGGCCGGTGAGCGGTTGGGGCTGCCGCTCGTCGCAGCCGGCGACGTGCACATGCACGTGCGCGAGCGGCATGTGCTTCAAGATGCGCTGACCGCCATTCGTTTGAATGCGCCGATCTCGGAGGCCGGCTGGTCTTTGCATGCGAACGGCGAACGCTTTCTGCGCGAGCGCGCGCTGCTCGCACGGCTCTATCCCGGCGCGCTGCTCGCCGAGACGCTCACCGTCGCGGAGCGCTGCGCATTCTCACTCGATGAGCTGCGCTACGAGTACCCGCGCGAGATCGTCCCGGAAGGGCAGACTCCACCGACATATCTGCGCAAGCTCACCGAGGAGGGAGCGCAGAGGCGCTGGCCGCAGGGCATGCCGCAGCAGGCGCGGGAGATCATCGAGCGCGAGCTCGCGCTCATCGCCGAGCTCCGCTACGAGCCTTACTTCCTGACGGTATACGACATCGTCGCTTATGCCCGCGGCCGCGGGATCCTCTGTCAGGGGCGCGGCTCGGCCGCGAACTCCCTGGTCTGTTATTGCCTCGGCATCACGGCCGTAGGGCTCGAGCGCGGCTCGCTGCTGATGGAACGCTTCATCTCCAAGGAGCGCAACGAGCCGCCCGACATCGACGTCGACTTCGAGCACGAGCGGCGCGAGGAGGTCATCCAGTACGTCTACGAGAAGTATGGGCGCGAGCGGGCGGCGATCGCCGCCACCGTCATCATGTACCGGCCGCGCAGCGCCGTGCGCGATCTCGGCAAGGTCTTCGGGCTCGATCCTCTGCAGATCCGCAATCTCACGCGCAT
>DATNFW010000069.1:0-94666 GCA_035606175.1 Steroidobacteraceae bacterium
TCGGTCGATCCGTGCTTTTCGAACGCATCGTTCGCGCGCTGCAGGTCCGCGCGCGCGTCGCGCAGCTGCTGCGCGGCCGCGGCCTGCGCATCCGGGTCCTGCTCGAGGCTGCGCACCTCGATGCGCGCCTGCTCGAGCTGATCGTTGTGCGCCGGCCGGGAGGCACAGGCGGCGAGCAGAGCGGCCGCAGCCACGCCCGCCGCCATCAGCAGAACGGGTGTGAAGATCGTCGATCCTTCGGGTCTCATTGTTCGCTCCTCGATCACCGTGGGCTGGGCGGCGGAAGGGTGTTCGGCTCGCCCGCGGGCGGCGCAACGGCTCCGTTCGTGCTTCGCTCGGTTTCCTCACGCAGCGACTGCAAGCTTCGATTCACATCATCGAGGGCATGCTGGGCCTTGGCATTTTGGGCCCGAGCGCTCGCGAGCTGGGCATCGACTGCGGCCTCGTTGGCGAGTCTGTCGGCGCGGCGCGCATCGTGATCGGCCAGCTGGTTCGCCTGCTGCACCTTGTCGCGCGCAGTCTGCAGGTCGGCCGCGGCGTACTGCTGTGCTCCGGTCGATTGCGCCTGCGCGACGAGCGTCTGAGCGCGCGCGAGATCGGCCGTCGTCTGGCGTGGCGGGCCGCTCGAGCACCCCGCGATCAGCGCTCCGGCCGCAACGATCGTCGTGAATGTCGCATTGCTCCATTGCATGTTTGCACCTCGCTGCGATCGGCCGGCAACGCCGTGCTCTGCTCTGCACCGCGCGCCGGGGGTATTGCGAAAGGGGTCCGCTCTGTGCGGCTCGTCAAAGACGCGGAGGCACGGGCCGCGCGGAACGCACCGAGACGCCGGGCGCGGGCATCTGCCAGCCCGCCTCCCCGCGCGCGAGGCTCAATGCGAAACGAACGGCCGCGCTCTTCTCGTTGAAGGAGGCGATCGCGCTGCCCGAATCGGTAGATACTCGCCACGTGTTCGCCGGTCCCGGGGACACCCGGTAGACCGTCCCTTCCTTGTGCCTTCGGATCCTCATTACGCCTCGCGCTGCGCGGAGCAAGAACTGCGCCCGCCGCTCAGGCACGCGGGCTGCTTCGCTGAGGGGTAGGAGGCGTCCGACGGCAGGATCGGCGGAGCCCCCGCGGCGCGAGTGCCGGTCGCCGACTCAATCGAAACGCGAGCGCGTGTAGCTTGGCCGTCGTAAAGCAGGAATAGAGGCCTGCCCTCGCGAGGGCTACATGGATATGGATTCAGGCGAAAGCGATTACAAAGTCACCGACGAGATGGTGTCGCTCGTCCCGCAGCTGCACACCTTCGCGCGCTCTCTCTGCCGCGACGGCGTGCGCGCAGACGACCTCGTGCAGGAGGCGCTGCTGCGCGCCTTCAACAACATCAAGCGATTCAAGCCCGGCACGAATCTGAAAGCGTGGCTGTTTACGATCGTGCGCAACGAGCACTACTCACAGCTGCGGCGCCGCAAGTTCGAGGCGCACGACATCTCGGGCGATTCCCTGCCCGAGCCGAGCGTACCGCCGGACCACGACGGCGAGCTCGAGCTGCGCGATCTCAATCGCGCGCTCAGCTGCCTTTCGCCCGGCCAGCGTGCGGCGCTCATTCTGGTGAGCGCGAGCGGCTTCTCGTACGATGAGGCTGCATCGATCTGCGGGTGTGCCGTCGGTACGATCAAAAGTCGCGTGGCGCGTGCGCGCAGCAGCCTGCTCGCGATGCTCGACGGCCGCGTCCCCGTCGATAAAGCGCAACGCTGCGAGCGATCGCAGGAGGCAAGCGACGGAATCGGACAGCACCCGGCGCTCGATCATCCGCGAGCACGGTCGTCGCGGGCGGGCGCCGCTGCGAGCCGCCGTAGCCCCTCGCCCGAGAGGCGATACGTGGTCCACTCCTCGTTCGGCGAGGCCCCGAGACTCCGGTAGAAACGAATCGCCCGCTCGTTCCAATCGAGTACCGCCCATTCCATTCGGCCGCAACCGCGCTCGAGCGCGATGCTCGCCAGGTGCGCGAGCAGTCGGCGCCCGACGCCGCGCTCCCGCGCGGCGGGACGTACATAGAGGTCCTCGAGGTACAGCCCGGGCTTGCCGAGGAAGGTCGAGTAGTTGAAGAAATAGACGGCGAACCCGACCGGCTCCCCGTCCCAGTGCGCGATGAGCGCGTGCGCGCACGCCTCGGGGCCGAGGAGCGTCCGGCGTAGATCCTCTTCGGTTGCCGCGACCGCATGCGCGAGCCGCTCGTACGCGGCGAGCTCGCGGATGAAGGCGAGTACCAGTGCAGCGTCCTCGGGAGCGGCCGAAGCGATGGAGATCACACTCGACTCCGTCTGAAAAGGCACCCGGCATCACCCCGTGCTCTGCAGCCCCTGAGCGATGCCGCTCACGCTCGCGAGCAGTGCCTCGAACAGGTCCCGGTCCTCGCGGCCGCCTGCCCGCCAGCGCGCGAGCAGATCGACCTGCATGAGATTCATCGGATCGATATATGGATTGCGCAGATCGATCGCCCGCTGCAGCGTCGGATCGGCATCGAGCAGCCGCCGTGCGTGCTTGACCTCCAGCAGCCGCTCACAGGCAAGCTCGTACTCGGCGCGGATGTCGGAGAAGAAACGGCGCAGCGGGGCCGGCGCGAGCTCGTCGTACGCGGCCGCAATCTCGAGATCCGCGCGTGCGAGCATCGCCTCCACGTCGGCGATGAGCAGTCGCAGGAAAATATCGCCCTCGCAAGCCTCGCGCACCGCGGCGAGCCCATGCTGCTCGATCGCCTGCGCAAGGCCGGTACCGGCGCCGTACCAGGCGGAAAGAAGCAGACGCGATTGTGTCCATGCGAACGTCCACGGCACGGGCCGGAGCGTCTCGAGCTGCGCCGGCAGCGAGCGGTATGCGGGGCGCGAGCCGATCTGCATACGCTCGATCACATCGATCGGTGTAGCGTTGCGGAAGTACTCGAAGAACTGCGCATCCCCGTACACGAGCCGGCGATACGTGTCGCGCGCAGCGCGGGAGAGAGTCGCGGCGCACTCCGCGTGCGCCGGGTGTTCGGGACTTGCCGCGCGAGGCCCGCACACGAGCGCATGGAAAGCGCGCTCGAGGGTGCGCAACGCGATCGGCTGCAGGCCATAGCTCTGATTGACGCCCTCGCCCTGCTCCGTGAGGCGCAGCACTCCATTCACGGCCTCGCGCGGGGCCGCGCGCACGATGGCGTCGATCCTCCCTCCTCCGAGTGCGACGCTTCCGCCCCGCGCATGGAATACGACATGGCGCTCCCCGAGCGCTGCGAGCGCACCGGCGAGCTGACGTTGCGCGGATTGCGCCGCGAGGCGCGAGGCGGGCAGCCCGGCCTCCTTATTGCCTTCCGCATAGCCGATGACGACGCACTGTGGGCGGCCGCGCGACTCGAGATGTCGTCGATAGAGCGGATCGGCGAGCAGTCTTCCGAGAATGGCGCCGCTCGCCTCGAGCGATTCGACCGAATCGAACATCGGTGCGATGTCGAGCGCGACTTCACCCGTGCGTCTGTCGCATGCCTCGGCCCAGCGCGCGAGCAACAGCACGGCGAGCACGTCATCCGTACCGGTGGCGCCGCTCACGATGTAGTAGCCGACCGCGGCCGGGCCGTACCGGTGCCGGGCTTGCGTGATCGATTCGAACACGCCGCGCGCGCGCTTGCCGAGCGGATCGAGCTCCACTTGAGGCCCCGTGTCGCGCTCGAGAGCTTCGGCGAGCAGCCGGTGGCGTTCCTCGGAAGGCCGCCCGCCCCATGCAGGATCGTCGAGCCCCTGCGCGACGATCGCGTGGTGGATCGCGCTCTCCTGGCGCACATCGAGAGTCGCGAGATGAAATCCGAAGGTCTCGATGCGCCGCAGGAGCCGCCGCACGGAGTGGTGCCCCGCATTCCAGCCTTTGTTGGCTCGGAGACTCTCGGCGATGAGCCGCACGTCGGCCGATAACGCCGCGGCGCTTTCATACCCGCTCGCGCGCCCCTCGAACGTGTGCCGCAGCCGCATCGCGATCTGTGCGAGAAAAACGCGGTACGGCATGCGGTCATGGCGGCTCGGCGCGAGCGCGCGCGAGCCTGGCAGGAGCCTCGCATACTCCTCGATCCGCTTGGCGAGGGCGGAGGAGACGCCGACACGGCTCGCGCTCTGGGCAAGTCGCTCGGCGAGCGCAAGGCACTCCTCGTGATAGGCGGTGAGAATCACCTGATGCTGTCGCGCGAGGGTCTCGCGGATGGATTTGCCCTGAACATCGGGATGACCGTCCATGTCACCTCCTACCCAGGTACCGAAGCTCAGAAGCGGCGGCAGCTCGATCGCGTCGGCCTCGACGTCATACAGTTTCGCGAGCGCTTCGGCGATCTCCTCGTAGAGCTCCGGCACGACGCGGTAGAGCACCTCGCTCAGGTAGTACAACACGTGCTCGCGCTCGTCCGCGACAGTGAGCCGCTCACGCGGGTGCTCCTCGGTCTGCCAGCCGGCGGTGAGCTCCTGGCGGATGCGCCCCCACACATCGCGCGTCTCCCGCGGCGTGAGTGTCGGGTCGAGCCGCGCGAGCAGCAGGCGCGCGACCCGCTGCTGGCTGCGCAAGGTCGTGCGTCGCATCGACTCGCTCGGATGTGCGGCGAACACGGGCTCGATCGCGATACTGCCGATGAGGCGCAGCGTCTCATCGAGCGTGACGCCTTCGGCCTTCAGGCTGCGGAGCGCATCCTCGATTCCGCCCGGCTGCGGGCGGTCATTGTCGGAGAGGAAGTACTGGCGGCGTCTGCGCACGCGATGCGCCTTCTCTGCCAGGTTCACGGCTTTGAACCACGTGGAGAAGGCGCGCACCAGATCCCGAGCCTCCTCGGGCGGGCGCCCGCGCACACGGGTCGCGAGCAAAGCCGCGGCGGACTGATCGCCTTCGCGCCGGCGGATCGCAAGAACCCGGTCCTGCTCCACGGTCGCAAGGAGCGCCGGGCCGCCTTGCTCGCTCAGCATCTGTCCGATCAGCTCGCCGAGCGCGTGCACATCCTCGCGGAGCGCCTCGTGCTGAGGCGGGAAATGGATTTCAGTGCGTTTCATTCGACAGCCGATAAAGGCACCGCGCTCATCCTCACCCGGCGAGCAGCACGCCCTCGGCGTGCTCGAGCGCTTCGGGCAGTCCATAGACGATCACGATATCGCCCTCCCGGATGCGCGTCTCGCCCGTCGGCTCGCGTCCGAGGATGCCATGCCGGCGGATGCCGGTGATCGCGACTTCGGCACCCCGTGCTCTGAGATCGCTCACGGTGCGGCCCACGGCCCAGGCACCCGGCGGAACGACGATGGATTTCAGCTCCTCGCGGTAGGGTTCCGCATCGTCGGCCGCCGGCCGCGGGTCCTCGCGCCGGTGAATGCTGCGCAGGAGCTGATAGCGGCTCGCGCGCACGGCCCCGACGGTGTGCACGACCCGGCTCACCGGCACGTGCAGCAGCATCAGCACCTGCGAGACGAGCATCAGGCTCGCCTCGAAGGTCTCGGGCACCACTTCCGTCGCACCCGCGTCTTTCAGCTCCTTGAGGCGCGCATCATCGGCGGTACGCACGAGCAGCGGCACCTCGGAGCGCATGCGGCGGACACTGCGCACGATGCCGAGCGCGACGGCGGGGTTCGAGAAGCTGACGACCACTGCGCTTGCGTGATCGATCCCCGCCTTGACGAGCATCTCCTCGTCGGCGGAGTCCCCGAAGAGCACCGGCTCGCCGGCCTGGCGCGCAGCGCGGATGCGGGCCGGGTCCAGATCGAGCGCGATGTACTCGAAACCCTGCGATTCGAGGACGCGGGCGACGTTCTGACCGACGCGCCCGTAGCCGCACAGAATGACGTGCTCGCGCTTCGCGATGAAGCCCGTCGCGCCGTTCTCCGGTTCGAGGGGCGCCGCCCGGGGCCCGCGCTGACGCAGCACTGCACGCGCGATCGCGCGGTTCTGATCGACGATCAGGGGTGAGAGGACCATCGAGATCACCACGGCGACGAGCAGTGGCTGTCCGAGCGGGGAGCCCGCGCCGCTCTCGATGAGTATCGTGAGCAGTGCGATGCCGAACTCCCCGCCAATCGCGACCACGACCGCGGCGCGCAGCGCCTTGAACGTCGAGTCCACGAAGAGGCGCGCCGCGAGCGCGGCGATCGCCGTCTTCACGATGAGCATCCCGGCGAGCATCGCCGAGACCATGAGGAGCTGCGCTGCAAGCACGCGCACATCGAGCAGCATGCCGACCGAAATGAAAAACAGGCCGAGCAGGATGTCGCGGAACGGACGAATGACTGCCTCGACCTGATAGCGGTACTCGGTCTCGCCGAGCATCATGCCCGCGAGGAATGCGCCGAGTGCGAGCGACAATCCCGCGACGTACGACACCCACGCCGCCGCGAGCACGACGAAGAGCGCAGTGAGCGTGAACAGCTCCCGCAGCCTGCTGTGGGCGATCTCGCGGAACAGCGGCCTCAAGAGCCAGCGGCCGGCCGCGAGCACGACGACCACCGCGAGCACCCCGGCTGCCGCGGTGAGCAGGGCCGACCTCAGCGAGACTCCCGCGTGCCCTCGATCGAGCCCCGTCGCAAGCGCGAGCAGCGGCACGAAGGCGAGGTCCTGAAACAGCAACATGGCGAAAGCGAGCCGCCCGTGCGTCCGGTTGAGCTCCCCGCGATCGCCGAGCTGACGCAGGATGATCGCCGTCGAGCTCATCGCGACGGAGCCGCCGATGAGCGCAGCCACCAGCCACGACGCTCCGGCGAGGTGCGCGAGTGCCGCGCATGCGGCGAGCGTCGCGCACACCTGCAACGCGCCGAGCCCGAATACCTCGCGCCGCATGGCAATCATGCGCGGCAGCGAGAACTCGAGGCCGAGCGTGAAGACCAGAAAGACGACACCGAGCTCCGGCACGACGTGCATGAGCTCGCTCGAGGGGATGATCGCGAGCGCATGCGGTCCGAGGGCCAGACCGACGACGAGATAGCCGAGGATCGGGGGCCAGCCGGCGCGCCGGGCGAGCGCCACGACGAAGACGGCTGCCGCGAGCAGGATGAGGACTTGGGTGAGCGGCTGCTCGATCATCGGCGCGAGGCTCGGCGGAGGACTCGCGCCACTCTACTGATGGAATCACGGGCGGCGCAACGGGCCGCGGAGCGGCCGTGCGCCGGCATCCCCGCAGGCTCAACCCATCAGTACGGTGGTATCGAAGCTCTCGAACCCTTGAATCGCGCGGCGATAGGCATTGAAGACGAGTCGCTCGGCGACCTTGTCGGCCCGTGGCGAGAGCAGCATGCGCATCAGGACGTCATCGGCGGGCCTCGCGGCATCCTCGGCCATCAACTGCTCGATGACGCGCGTCAGGCGGTGCACGAGCTCGTTGACGAAGCGCAGGTGCGCCCCGTCGTGCACCTGCTCGGACCCGGGCCCGTACGTGCCGCGGGCCTCCTCGGCGAGCTCGTGCAAAAACAGATTCAACAGCCGGGCCTTGTCGATAAGCCTGAGCTCGTTGAAGTATTCGATCTCCGAATTGAGGTTCATGGCGTCCCCCGTGAAGCCCTGCGGGCTCCCCCCTACGCCGGGAAGAAATCGATCGGCTTGGTCGTCGTTATCGGTGCCACATCCTTAGGCTCGAAGCGGAATAGGCGCACGCGCGCGATGATCTTGCGCTCGAGATCCGGATCTTTGAGATCGCTCGAGATCACGCGGCACATCGTCACCTCGCCCGATGGCGAGATCGTGAACTCTAGCACGAGTTTGCCCTGCAGCTCCGGATGCTGACGGAGCTCCCGGCTGTAGAGCGCGTAGATCGCGCCCTTGTTGCGATCGAAGACGAGCTCGATCTCCTCGCGGCTCCTTGCGGCCTTGCCGCTCGAGCCGGTACGGGTCGGACCCTGGCCGTCGAGCCCTTCGCGTGCGAGCCTGGAGCTCACGGCGGTCGTCTGATGGCCGGTGAGCGAGCCCGCACCGGTGCCGAACCCGCGGCTCACACTCGACGCGGTGATGCCGCCACTGCCTGCGCCGATATTCGACGTGATGAGCGACCGCTCGGCATGCGAGTCGGCACCGACGGCGCCCGTCAGATTGCGGGTCGTACCCACATTCACGTTGAGATCCTGACGCAAGTCGGCGAGCTCGTCCTGGTATTTGAGGAGCCCCGACTTTTGCGCGCGGCGGCGCGCCTGCTCCGTGCGCTGCGGAGGCGGGACGGGTTGCGGCTTCACGATGGGGCGCGGCTTCTCCTCGACCTTCGGTGCGGGGGGCGGAGGTTTCGGCTGCTCGGCGATCATGATGCGTGCGAGGCGCTTGGGGACTGCCTCCTCGTTTACCGTCCGCTTGGGGGCGGGTACGAGAGCGAACAGCAGCGCAAGCAGCACGAGGCCCGCGAGCACCGACTGCAGGATCTTCTTGAAGCGGCCCTCGACCTCCGGGTCGACCTCCCAGGGCAGAGCGTATTCACGATGGAACGGCGCGAGCATGGCGGCGAGTCCGGGGCTCGAGGTCAGGCCGCAGGGTTGCGTCCGGCCGGGACCGGCTCGTCCTTCTGCAGGACGGCGAGAGAGATGCGTCCGAAGTTGGCATCCGTGCAGGTCGCCATGACCTTTTTCAGGACCTCGTAGGGGAGCGACTTATCGGCCATGATCGTGATTTCCCGAGACGCGATATCGCGTTCGCTCACCTCGCGCCCCACGAGCAGCGGACGCTCGAGCGCGGCGCGCAGCGGCGCGATGATCTGTCCGCCCGCGCGCAGCTCGCCCACCGAGGCGATGCGCTCGCCCTGCACGAACAGATCCGTCTTGGTGATCATCACGACTACCGAGCGATTCGGCTGGGCCTGGGCGATCGACTGCGGGATGTCGATGCCCTTGGTGTTCTGGATGACCTCGACCTCCGTCGAATAGACGAGCAGGAAGGAGACCATCACGGTCAGGATGTCGATGAGCGGCACCAGATTGAGCGTCGCGTCGGCGCGGTGGCGGATGTGGTGCTCGGCCATGCGGCGCGCGCGGTTCGACATCATGTGGGCGCATCTCCAATCGAAATGTCGGGGAAGAGCTCGGCCTGCTGCGTACCGAGGCCGGCACTCACTACGAACACGCGCACATGGTCCATCACCTGCACCAGCGTGTCGTAGGAGATTCCCGGCTCGAGCAGCAGTGTCGCGTCGGTCTTCTCCGGGAACTTGGCCTTCACCCGCTTGAGGTAAGCGGTCAGATCGTCGAGGTCGTACCCTCCCGCGTTGTTGGGCAGCGTCGCGAGGGGCCCGCTGTTGCGGTCCTCGACCACGATCTGATCCTTGTGCACGACGACTTCGAGCTGCAGTCCGGGCGGCGGATCGCGGAACTGCGTGACTTTGGCGGGCAGATCGAGCTGCAGCACCACGGTTCGCGAGAACACGGCGGTCATCAACAGGAATGTGACGAGCACCGTGAAGATGTCGATCATCGGCACGAGGATCAGCTCCGCCGGCCGGCGCTTGCGGCGGGCGAGCTTCCTTGCCTCGAAGGATGAGCGGCGCATGATCGTGAGCGGCGCTTGAGCCGGAGAGGGCGGCGCGTCCCGTCAGGCTGCGACCGCCGGGGCAGGCGCGGGCGCTTCGGGCTTGCGCTCCGTGACCGCATTGAGGAACTTCACCGAAGCCATCTCGAGGCTGTCGATGAGCTCGGTGGTCTTCGTCTGCAGCCAGGCGTGCACGAACAGAATCGGCACGGCAGTCATGATTCCGAACGCGGTGCAGTTCATCGCGACCGAGATGCTCGCCGACAGCAGATTCGCCTTCTCTGCCGGGTTGACGGTCGAAACGGCGGCGAACGCGTTGATCAGACCGATCACCGTTCCGAGCAGCCCGAGCAGCGTCGCGAGATTGGCGAACGTCGCGAGGTAGTGCGTGCGCTTCTCGAGCCGCGGGACCACTTCCATGAGGCTCTCCTCCATCGCTTTCTCGATGTCGTCGCGGCGCCGCGCGGCCTGGATGCGCGCGAGGCCGTAGTTGAGGATCTGCCCGATGGCCGAATCCGATTTTGAAGTGGCCTGAACGACCTGCCGGAAATTGCCCTGCGCGAGCAGCGGTACGATCTGATTCCACAGCCGCCGATTGCGCGCCTCGACGAGCTGCAGATAGATGTATCGCTCGGTCGCGATCGCGATGCCGAGCGCAAGCACGAGGGCGATCGGAAACATGAAGATTCCACCGCCCTGAAAGAAGCGTACGACCATGTGCCAGAAGTTCATTTTCGGACCTCGACCCGCTCCGGAGAGCGCAAACTGAATGACATAAACCCAAAAAGCTGCGATCTACCTCTCATCCCGCACGGCGGAGCCGGAGCCCGCGGCGGGCGTGCGATGCACGTCCGGCGATGCGCTCGCATGCGGCGCAGCGCCGCGCGGCGCATTGCCCGACGAGCTGGAAGCTGACGGGCTCGACGCCGACGGGCCGGCGCTGTTGGCGCCGGCAGTCACTGCGCCGTAGTAGCGGTTCGCACGCTCGAACACGTTGCGGTCCACGGGCTCGAGCGCCTGGTCGACCAGGCTGTTGAGAGGCTTGCCCGTCAGATCGCCGAGATCGGAGCGCTTCCACGGCACGATGTACATGACCTTCGGCAGCTCGCGGTTGCCGGTGATGTCCGTCGTACCGAGCTCGAGATGGTCCATCGCCTTGCCCGACCCACGTCCGCGAGGAGCGGCCTTCGCGCCGCGTTTGCGTTCGGTCCGTGCCTGGGTCGCATCGGCCGACGTATCGACCGCTGGCTCGAGATCTTCCGTCGGCTTCGCGGAGCGGCTGCGTACGGGCGCGGCGTTGCCCGCTGCCGGCGCGGGTGTGGCAGCGGATTGGGTATTGGCCGCTGCGGAAGCGGCTGCGGGTGCGGCTGCGGGTGCGGCTGCGGGTGCCGCTGCGGGTGCCGCTGCGGGTGCGGCATCAGCGGCTGCAGGTGTAGCCTGCGGCGCCCCCTGTCCGGCCTGCTGAGCGAGCGCCGCACACGGCGCGAGGATGAGGCAAGCGCAGAGCAACTCAAACAGTCTGGGCTGCAATCCTGATTTGCGCATGATCAGTCTCCTGTCTTGCCTGCCACTGGAGCCGAGCCTCCCGGTGGCGCACCGGCCGGCGGACTCGCACCTGCGGATGCGCCGGTCGCCGCGGGACCGGCCTCGGTCGTGCTGCGTTCTGCAGGTCTCTTGCCTGCACGACGCCGCAGCTCCGCGATCCAGCCACGCACCGGCTCCTTCTCGCCGGTCAGCTTCTGATAGTGCTCGAGGGCATCGAGCGCCCCGGGCGCATCTCCGAGATACAGATCGAGCAACACGCCGAGATTGCGATATGCCGGCGCGAAGCCCTGGTCGGCCGCTATCGCTCGCTTGTAGGCATCCTCTGCGTCGTGGAACTTGCCGCGCATGCGCAGTGTCACTCCGAGCTCGCACCAGCCGATGGCGCTTCCGGGGTCGCGCTCGACGGCTCGGCGCAGCGAGCGCTCCGAACGGTCGAGATCGCCCGACTTGCGATACAGCAGGCCGAGATCGATATCCGGAGCGGCGAGCTGCGGATAGCTCGTCGCGATCTGCTCGAACTCGAGCTCCGCCTCTTCGGCATTGCCGGACCTCATGAGGCCGACTGCCCGGCCGAAATCGGCCACGGCGCGCGCAGGCGGCGGAGCGGCAGGGCTCACCGTACCGTTCGGTCCGGTCGCCGGCGCGGCCGATGCCTCGCCCTCCGTGCGCGCGGCGCCACCTGCCGCAGTGTTGCCCTGCGATCCCGCAGGTGCGTGCTCGCGTGAGGCAGGCGTCGGAGCGCTCGGCGGTACGCTTACGCATGCCACCATGAGCAGCAGGGCCCCCGCGGTCGCGAGACGGGTGCCTCGCCCCGCGACTCCCGCGAGCCGCGCAGTCCCGGTGTGGCTCGGAGCGTCCTCAGTAGAGCGTAGCCACCACATCCTGCGTCAGCTCCGTCTTGCCGTAGCGGCCTGGATCGAGCTCCGCGAGCGCCGCGTAGCTCTTCTTCACCCACTCATCGTACAGCCCGTCCCGGGCCCTTGCCGTATTGGCCTCGTGCAGCGCGATCGCCTGCTCCTCGAACGGGTTCGCCTGATCCTCGAGCAGTGCCTCGTATTGATCGAGCTCGTCCTTGGAGAGCCTCTTCGGGCGCTCGGACGCGAGCAGATCTTTTGCGAGCGTGCGATAGAGCTCGGCCATCTCGTAAGTCGAGGCGGTCGTCACATCGGCCACTTGGTAGGCGAGCGTCGCTTTGTAGTCTGCGAGCGCCCGCTCCAGCGCCTTGCGCTTGGCGATGAGACTCCTCTTGAGTGGCGCGACCAAGCGGATACGCCGGAACGCATCGCGCTCGGGTGCGGCGAGCGCGAGCGCCGCATGCGCCGCGAGATAGCGTGTGCGCGCCGTACGCGCGGCGCCTGCATGCGCATCTGCCTGCACGATCTGCCTATCCCAGTCGAGAGCGCGCCGCTCATCGCCTGCCTTCTGCGCCGCGGTCGCGAGCCGTTCGCGCGCCTCGATGGCATCGGCGATCGGCTCCGGATAGGTTTTCACGAACTCGACGAGCAGCGCCTGAGACTTGCCCGGCTCGTGAGCATCCGCATAGAGATCCGCGGCGCGCTGCAGCGCCTCGCGTCGCACCTCGCGAGCCTCCGCCGACGTTGCGGCGATGCGCTCGAACTCCGCGGCCGCCGCGCCGGGTCGTTTCGCCTCGACGTATGCGACCGCGAGCTTGCGGGTCACGTCCGCCGCGCGTGAGTCCTTCGGGAAATCGTGCCGATATTGCTCGAGCACCGTCACGGCCCGATCCCATTGTTTCAGCCGGATGAGCTCGGCGGCCGCATCGTACTGCGCCGTCGCATGGATTTTCGAGCTCGGCGCGACCTCGCCGACCCGCAAAAACGCGGCTACCGCGCCGCTCGAGTCGCCGGCCTTCTGTTTTGCCGCGCCCTGCTGATACACGGCCGCCGCGATGCGATCGGTCAGATCGGCGCGCATCTTCGGATCGCGCGCCGCGAGCTCGCGCGCGCGCGTGTACGCGCTCTCGGCGTCGGCAAATGCGCCGTGATCGAAGCTCGACTGACCGATGATCGTCCAGGCGATGCGCTGCTTCTCCGGGTCGACCGGCGGGCGATGATCGAGCACTAGGTGCGCTACTTCGGTGGCGCGCGCATCGTGCGCGTTGAAGAGATCCTCCGCCGCCCGCGTGAGCACGCCGCCGCTGTCGGGATGCGTGGGGAAAGCTCGGGCGAACCGGATCCCTGAGTCGATCGCACGCGCATGAAGAGCGGCTTTCGCACTCCCCGAGAGCGTCGCCTCCGCCTTCTGGTAGGAAACGAGCGCCGCATAGGCTGCGGCCGCGGAGCTTGCCGTGAGCGGATAGTGATAGGCGGTTCGCTCGTACTCGGAGGCCGCATCGACATACTGACCGCTCGCGAAGAGCGCATCGGCGAGCCGGTAGTCGGTCGTTGCCGAATCCGGATCGTCGGGAAAGTCTTTGAGATAGGCGCGGTACCAGCGCGCTGCCTCGCGATAGTCCTCGATGCGCTTCTTCGACTGGGCCATCGCGTGGTAGTACGTCGCGACATCCTGCAGGTTCTTCTTCAGCTCTCCGACGACCTGGGGGTAATCGGCGGGCTTGCGTCCTCGCCAGAACTCCGTCCCCAGATCGTAGCGCTCGAGATACTCGCGCTTGCCGTCGAGCACGAGCTGCGTGAATCCGCCTTTGCGGTAAGCTTCGATGGCCTGCATCGCGAGTCCCGGTGCGTGATCGCTCGCCGGCGAGCGCGCGACATACGCGCGATACGTCGTGGCCGCGTCCTGATAGCGCTGTTTCGTCACGTACAGGTCGCCGAGCCGCGCATAGAGCAGGTAGTCGTACGGACGCTCGCCGTATCGCCCGAGGAAGGCGTCGATCGACTTCGAACCCTCGAGATACGAGAAGGTGATGCTCATCGCGCGCAGTGTGTCCTCGACGAGCTCGCGATTGGCGCGTGAGAGGCTCTCGAGCGGCACGGGACGCCCGCCGGAGCGGCCCTCGAGGAGCGCCTGATCGAGCACACCGGCGAAGGCGGGAAGGCTCTCCTCGTTCTTCGATTGTTTGAACAGCGACCAGCCTTGCTTGTAGAGGCTTTGCCGGTAGAACCCCGATGCAGTCCCGCGTCGGATCACGCTGCCATACGCCGCCTCGGCCTCCGCGTAGCGCTTCGCCGAGAACAGCAGCTCTCCGCGCCGGAACTCGACCTCGGCGATCAAGCGCGTGTGCGGATAGCGGCTCTCGAGCCGATCGAGCGTCGCGAGCGCATCATCCGGTCGGCCCGTCGTCTCGTAAGCGCGCGCGAGCTGATAGAGCACCTCGTCGTTGCGCGGATAGTTGGGGTAAGCCTTGAGCAGCACCGTGTAGAGCTGGATTGCCTCGGCCCCGAGCGGATCGACGGTGCCGAGCTCCTTTTCCATGCGCTCGAGCTGGCCGGACTCGAGCGATAAGTCCCCGAGACGGCGCATCGCCTCCGCGCGCAGCCTCGGATCGGTGTTCTGCAGCTCGAGGAAGCTGCGATAGTTCTCCATCGCCTTCGCATCGGTCGCGCCGGTGGGCTCATCGGGCTGCACCTCGGTCGGATGCGCGATGAGGTCCCCGATCGTGCGGTGCGGCTGCGGCTCGGTGGGCTCCCGCGCGAGCAGCGGGTTGACGACAGCGCCGCAGACGACCGCGATGCCGAGCAGAATCGCACGCGACGAGCGGCGACCGCGAGAAATCATCGCGGCGGCTCCTTCTGCGCAGCAGGCGGTGTCTGCGCCTGGTCCTCCCGGCTCGCCGCCCGGTCGTAGAGCGAAGCGAGCTCGAATCGCGCCTGCACGCGGTAGGCCGCGAGCCGCTGCTTCTGCTCCGCGAGCTCGCCCGCCGCGAGCTGGGCGAGATAATCCCCCTGCTTGGCGCGCGTGGACGCCAGGCGCACCTGCAGCGCGGCGATGCGCGTCTCGAGCCCGGCAACGCGTGAGGCGAACTCGCCGGTGTTCGTAGGCACGCTGCGCCGGGCGCGCTCCACCCGAATCCAGCGCTCCTCGGCTTCGTGCAGCGCGAGGTCGAGATCCTTGAGCGTGCGCCGCTCGCGCCACACGCGCGCGTTGAATGCGGCGTCCATCTCGAAGTACAGCACCCCCTTGACGAGCCGCAGCCGGTCGCGCAGCCCATCCGTCTTGGCATCGTGCGGGGCTGCCGCGAGAGAGGTCTCGATTGCCCGAATCCGCTGCCAGCGTGCCTGCTGATCCGGCGCGCCGAGCGCCGCCACGTCGTGCTCGCGCACGATCCGCTCGAGCCGCGAGGCGAGCTCGTCCCGGCGCCGCTGCATCCGATCGAGAGCGCCCGAGCCGAGCAGCCGGTCGGCACGCGGCAGGCGCACGGCATACGCGCGCTGGCGCGCGTCGATCATGTCCCCGAATGCGTCCATGCTGCTCGACCACTCGGTGAGTGTGCGCTGCATCTCCCCGAGCTCGCGGTAGTTTGCGAGTCCCGCCTGAAAATCGTCCCCCGCGAATACATCGTAGAGGTAGCGCGACTCTGGTGCGTTCGGCAGAGTCTTCAGCTGCCGATACCAGCCGTAGCGGCCGGCCTTGGCGTTTCCCGCGAGCATCCCGGTCAAGAGCTTGCCGCTCTCGACGCGCGCAATCGCCGCATCGAGCGCCTGGCCTTCGGCCCCGTAGGAGGTGAGCGCGTTCTCGTAGCTCGAGGCGGCTTCCTTCTCCGCGCCGAGCTTCCCGTAGGCGTAAGGCACGGCGAGGTAGGACTCCTGCACGGCCGCATCGACGACACTACGGCGCTGCAGCTCGAGCCACGGGACGAGCGCGTCCCGATAATCGCCGAGATCCGCGTCCGCCCAACCCATGCCGAGCAGCGCGCGGTTCGAGTAGGGCCCTTCGAGCCGCACCCGCTCGAGTGCGGGACGTGCGGCCGCGGCATCATGCTGCTGCAGATGCGCGTAGCCGATCGCGAGATTGGCGCGATCTCGCAAGGCCGCGAGCTCCGGGTCGCGCGTGACGAGCGTGCCGACGGCTGCGAGAGCACGGTCGGCATCCGCGAGTCGATGCTCCCGGATGAGCGCGATCCCGAGATTGAAACGCGCGTATGCCAACCAGTCCGGCGGGCCTTGCCAATGATCGAGCAGACGCACCGCCTCCTCGTCACGACCGAGCCGGATGAGCACGTTGCTCAGCAGATGCGTTCGCTGCGCCTCGAGCTGCGGCGGCAGCCGGCCCTCGATGCGCGCGAGGGATTGCTCGGCCTTCTCTAGGTAGCCCCGCTCGTACCAAACCTCGGCGAGATAGAACCAGGCGCGATTGCGTACGCCGGGCGGCACATCGGGCGTCAGCAGCCGAGCGAAGATCGCGCCTGCGGCGTTGTGCAACCCGAGATCGAGATACAGGCTCCCGAGCAGCAGGTCGGCCTCGGGGCGATGGTGCGACAGCAGTCCCCAATGCTCGTACGCCTCGATGCGCGTGATCGCCTCGAGGTCTTTGTCGGGCCCCTGAAAGTAATAGAAGAGGACGTCGCCGAAATTGAGGTCGCGGACGCGGGTCGGCGGCAGCTTGTCGGACTCGCGGCGCGCCGCCCCCGCGGGACAGGCGACGGCGAGCGCGGCGATAACGGCGAGCGGCGCGAGCAGGGCGCGAAGGCGGCGCATCGCAGGGCCCCTACTCCCCCCAGTCCTTGATCTCGAATTCCGGCTGCAGCCGGTGCTGGCGGTCGTTGATCTTCAGCTCGAGGTAGTGCGCGCCGATGCTCTTGTCGAATTTGATCGACGCGCCGCGCTTGTAGTCGCGGTCGTTCGGTCCCTTGCCCGTGAAAAATGCGACGAGCTCGTGGGAGCCGGTCTTCAGATTGCCGACGTAGAGCTTCTGCACGCCGCCCTTCATGAGCGCATCGACCTCGCGGGGCGTGTAAAGATAATTGGCGACCTCCTTGCGGTCGATCTTGAGCTCGACCGAGTCGAGCCCGAAGAACGAGCCCACGTCCATCGACAGGAACACGGCGACTTGCGTGTTCGCCGGATACAGCAGCTCCTCCTCGAGGACGTACAGGTCGCGGTTGAGGTCGACCACGTCCTTCTTCAAAGACTGCGCCTCCTCATCGAGCGCCCGGGTATCGGCAGCGGAGGGACTCTGGGTAACGGGTGCGCTGCCGCCCGCCGGGCCGGCGGCCGAGGTGCCCGGCGCCGAGCCGGCGGCTGAGGTGCCGGCGCTGGCCGCCGGCGATGCGGCATCAGCGGCCGGCGAGGCTGGCGCAGCGGCCGCGGTGGATGGCGCTGCCTCTGGCACGGCCGGGGCAGCCCCGCTCGGCAGCGCGGCGCACAAAATAGTGGCCCCGATCAGCAAAGCGCGGAAGGTCGAAAGCTTCACTCGGGTGATCTCCCATCGAGGCGCCGCGGCGAGCGCTCGATCTCATTCATCGAGCAGGCGACGCAGCTCGGCGCGATAGCCTGCCTCATCCTGCGGCCCGAAGTCATGGTGCACGTCGCGGATCGTTCCATTGCGATCGATGAGTACCACCATCGGCAGGCTGTCCACCGCGTATTGCCGGCTCACCTCCTCGGTCGGATCGTCTAGCATTTGGAAGCCGACCCGGTGGGCACCGGCGAACTGGCGCGCGTGCCGCCGGGAGTCCTCGACGCTGACGCCGAACACCGTGAGGCCCGCAGTCCGATAGGTCGAGAAGCTGCGGTTGATCGCCGCGAGCTCAGCTCCGCAGGTGCTGCAGTCGCTGCTCCAGAAGGCAAGCACGACCACCTCGCCGCGGTGCTCCGACAGCCGCACGTTGTCGCCGGTGAACGCCCGCAGCGCGAAGTCCGGCGCCGACTGGCCGATCAGCGGATAGCTCGCGGCAACCGCGGCCGCGCTCGCCATCAATAGCGCCAGCGCGACGAGGCGACGCCGGCACTCATCGATTCTGCGCATCGCCGACCCGCATCGCTGCAATACTCATTGCCGTGCCCAACACTCGCATACGCGAGTTGACAGTGTCAACGAAGCAAGTCGGCGCGAGGCCGCGCGGCGGCGCGTGGCCTTCGGCCCTGTCGGGAATGCGCGACAGATCAGGCGATCACGTGATTGACGATCGGCTGAAAGGCGATCAGCGGGTCGAGCTGCGAGGCGCTCGTGCCGAGTCCGAGGCCCGCCGATGTGCCGGCGAGGCTCGGAAAGTTCGCCGCATTCGCAGGACTGAAGACCGTCGCGTAATCGCCGGCCTCCCCATGCAGAGCCATGTAATTGAGAATGACCGTCTGCACGAGCAGATTCACCGCGTTCGCGGCGGGGCTCGAAGAGGTATTGACGGAACCGTCGCTGTTGTAATGGCCGATCTGATTGCCGGGGCCGCCCGCGATCAACTGCGGCCGGCCCGCGGGGTTGTACACGAGGAAGAAAGTATTGGCGCTCGTCGAGCTGTCGCCCTGCCAGCCGTACTTGCCGCGCCCATTCATCGAGTTGTCCGCCATACCTGTCGAGACGAGCGAGCCGTCGCTGAACACGTAGATCATGAGCGGCTTGCCCATGCGCATCGCGTACTCGAGGCAGGCGCCGATGCAAATACCGGCGTGGAAGTTCTTGGTCTCTCCGGTTGCGCGCGTGCTGTCGTGGTAATCGTAGCCGCTGAGCGTCACCGTGCCAGCTCCCGCAAAGCCGCTGATGACCATCTTCATCACGGCCGCCGTCGCTTTGATGTCCCGGTCCTGATAGTCGGTGGCCGTGAAGATGCTGTTGCCCGCGCCGACTATATTGGTGTCGAGGTCGGGATTGAGCGATGCGGGATCGCCGAACGTGTTGACGAGGTCGGCGGACTTCGCATCTCCGCAGAGCATCGCCCTCTTGAGACTCGCATCCGCGGTCGAATCGCCCGGGAAGACCTGCACGGCGCCGAGCTTGCCGACGAAGCCCGTGTCGGGATCGGTGCCGCCGGAGAGCCGTGCCGTCGCCTCGAGGACCGCGACGGAGGCATCCGGGTTGCCCGGAAACATCGTTCCGAGCTGCCCCGTGTCGACGAGCCCGGTCACATCGCTCGATTGTCTGATGACCGAGGGCGTCTTCGAGAGGTCGATGAGGCTCGCCGGTGCCATGGAATTGCCACCCGAGGTCGTCGCCTGCGTCCCGATGAGCGTGAGGAGCTGACCGTCCGCTTTGGCCATCCATATCCCGTACATCGGGTTGTGAGGATTGGTCGAAGTATCGGTCGAGGAGACTGCCGCGATCGCCACTCCGTTCGTGCCCGCCTGTGTGGCGGTGGAAGCCTTGGACTTGATACCGCGCAGCATCCCGCCGTCCGAATGCCACGCGAGCCCGAGCGAACTGTCAATGAAATTCCCGGTGGGGCTTCCCGGGTTCGGCGAGTTGGGCAGCATGTTTCCGGGAAGCCCGAGCTTCCCGTAGCCTGCCGTCGAGAGGAAATCGAGCTGTCCACCCGCCCCACCGATCAGAGCTTCGGAACCCGTGAGGTTCGCTCCACCGGCGAGGTCGAAGCAGATGAACGGAATCTTTCCGGCCCCTGCCGTGATGCCGCACTCACCCACCAGAGTCTGAATATCTCCGGCAAGCCCCGCGCGCGCCTTGCGCGGCATCGCGAGAAGCCCGGCGAGAACGGAGGGCACGAGCACGTACGCCTGGCTGCCGAGGAGGCCTGCGGCGAGCATCTGCCGGCGCGTGACCGGCTTCGGATGATCGGGATGCAACAGCGGCTCATGGAGCCCCTTGCCGCGCGGCAGCTTCTTGCGAATGATCATGGCTGTCTCCGGATTCCCATGGGCCTCAGTTGATGACCGTCGAGGCGCTCGCGAGCAGCGCCGTGCACGCCGCCGTCGCGACCGTGCCCGCCCCGCCGCTGGCGCTTCCCGCAGAGCCCGCATTCAGCGTCCCGATCAGGTTGGTGAGCTCGGTCTGAACTTGCGCGAGCGAGGGTGCCGTTGCGAGCTGGGCGCCGCCCGGGGCGGTACCGACGAAGTTGTTATAGAGCGCGGTGATGGTCGCGCCGCCATTGAGCTGGGAGCCGGTCTGCGAGGCATTGAAGCCCGCCCCGAAGAAGCTCGACGCGGCCGCCGGGTTGCTCACGAGGGCGCTGCAGTAAGCTGCGGCGAGCTGCGCGACGGCCATCTGATTGGAGTACGAGTACGCCGAGAAGTCTGGAATCGAAGGCAGCGACTGCTGCACTGAGGCGTACGTCGCGGCGACCGTCGCATTGAGCGGCGAGACGCCCGTGAGCTTCGACATGCTCTGACTCATGCGCTCGAACGTGCGCACACCGAGGTCCGGTACGGGCGCTCCAGCGCTGGGCGGCGGCGCAGTGACCGTCGGTTCCGTGTACGTGTGCGCATTCGAGCCGATCTGCGCGAAGCTCAGGAAGAACTGATCGGACGCGGGCCCGTTCTCGAGCGGGATCACGGCGCCCACCGTCGAGAGCAGCTCGCCCGTCTGGTTGTTGTAGCCGCTGCCGGTTACGGTGGTGTTGAGTGGAATGTAGGTCTGGCCGACGGCCGCCTCCGCGCCGTTGATGCCGATGCGGATTCCGGAGATCGGAATGCTGCCCGGCGTCTGCGTCGGATCGAGACTGATAAAGGTCGGATTCGTGAACAGATACGAGTACGAGTCGTTCACGCTCGCCGTCATCATGATGTAGCTCTGCGGCACGTTCGTGAGGTTCGATACGTCGAAGAGCAGGTAGTACTTCTCGCCGACGCCGGCATTGAAGTTCTGCTGAATCTGCGCGGGCGTCAGCGCGCGATTGTGGATCGCGAGCATGTTGATCACACCCGTCCACTGCCCCTTCGTGCCCCCCGAAGGATCGTCTCCGAGCACGAGCGCGAAAGTGTCGTCCCAGTTGGCGAGCGTTCCGCCTCCCTTCGCATCGAGATCGCCGGTGTACTGGCCGTTCACGTAGAGCTTGCGGCCGTTGACCGGATCGTACGTGAGCACGATGTGCTGCAAGGCGGCCTGCGCCGTCTGGTTCGCCTTGTTCGTGGCGAGCGGCGGCATGCCGTTGGTGTCCGTCACGCTGCTCCGCGTCAGCCCCTCGTACTGGAAGGCATTCTGCTGCAGGGCGAAATTGCTCTGCGTCGGACCGCCCGAGTAGCTCACGAGATTCGCGGTGAGCTGCGCCTGGTTCGCAGGCGTGGCCCACACCTCGATCGAGAACTCACCGGTCGATTGGATGAGGCTTGCAAGCTTGGCGCTTGCGGTCGTCGTGCCCTGCGCCTTGCCGCCCGTGCCCACGTACAGACCCCAGGTGTTCGGCAGCAGGTTCGCGTTGCCGGAGACCGTCAGATCGAGCGCCGGCTCGACACCGCTCGTGTCGTAGGCGATGTTGCCGGTCTCGGTCTTGAACTCGTAAAGCGCGATCTGCGCATCCGTATAGCGGCCCTGCCCCGAGGCGACCGTGCCGTCGAGCAGCCGCACGGCCTTCGAGACCACGAGCGAGGGATCGATGGGCGCGAGCGGAATCTGATTCGCCATCTGCTCGATCGCGGCGAGCATCTGCTGTGCGTTGCTCGTGCAATCGGTCCAGCAGTTGTGATGATCCTGCGCGAGGCGGTTGATGAAGCGCGACAGGCAGGTGCTCGTTGCCGGTGTGTTCGGCGCCGAGCCGGCCGGGGGCGCCGTGATCGTGCACGCGGAGGTCGGCGGGCTGGCGCTCGGGAGGCCTGCGTCGGCGAGGACGATCTTCGGCTGCGCGGCCGCATAGGCGATATTGATGTCGCTGCTCGCGAAGTAAGGCTGTTGCGGTGAGCCGGCCGTATCGGAGTGACATCGCGAGCACCACTGCTGGACGATGGGATACACGGTGCTCTGATAGAGGCTCGGGTCCGACGGGAAGCTCTTGCTCGCCCCGACGCTGACCGAGGGCGGTGCGACGAGCTTCACCTGCTGCGCTCCCTGGGCGGTCGCGCCGGCCCACGCGGAGATCCACGCCGTCAGCGTGTCCGCGCAAGCCTGCGGGGAGGCGAGCCAGCAGTTGTGACCCCCGGCGACCTTCTGCACCATCATCGACTGATTCGGCTGCGTGAGATCGACGACCGTGTTCGCCGCCTGATACGCGAGGTTCACATCGTCGCTGCGCGCGAACTGGGGCGACTGGCCTCCCTGGGTGTGGCAGCCGCCGCAGCGGTTGGTCACTTTGATGTTCTGCCAGAGATTGATCTCGAACGACTGTACGTCGGCGTTCGCCGGAGCCGGGCCGGTGTAGCTCTGCGCCGCCGGACCCCCGCTCGTCACCGGATTCTGCTGCACGGAGGCGCCGCCGCCGCAAGCGGCGAGCAACCCTGCGAGCGCGAGCAAACCTGCGAGGTGCGCCGCGCGCGTGATCCGCTCGCCTGCGGGGCGAGCGTCGAAACCGAACGGATGCGTCATGATGGGGGACCTCCGCTACTGACCCATGCAGGCGACGGCAGCCTCGGCGAACATCTGCTTGACCTTGTATCCGCCCGAGACGAAGTCACTCTGCATCTGCGCAACCGTCTGCAGGTCTTGTTGCGAATCCGGCGTGCGATAGCACACGGTCTGGAACACCTTCTGCACCTGGCAGGCGGCGAACGCGGTGCTCGACTCGAGCTCCTGCCCGAGCGATTTCGCGCCGTTGCCGCGGCCCGGCAGCGCCGGGGACCAGCCGAGGATCTGGTTCGGCCCCTGCCGCCAGTAATTGATCCAGCTGTCGTCGGTCGTGAAGAAGCCCGACGGGAAATTGGTGCTGTTGATGTGATACTTCCCCTGCACCTGGCCGGGGGTGTATTGCAACGCGCCCGTATTGAGGCCGTCGCCGACAGCCGTGCCCGGGAAATCGTAGTACGCGAACGCCCCTGCCATCGGGTCCATGCCGCTGTGGCAGCCGATGCAGGTATTGAGGAACACGCGGCTGTCGCCGCCCGGCGAGCGGCTCACGTCCTGGCGAATGCGATCGGGAGGCCGGGTGATGTCCTCCACCTGCGGCAGATCGCGGCACAGCTGCGACATCAGCGTGAAGCGAAACATCGCGCGATTCGTGCCGTTGATGAAGAAAGAGGACGCCGAGCCGCGGGTCGTCATCAGGCCCGCCGTCGCCGTCGCGGGGATGCCGTACGTTCCGGACTGAGTCGTCTGCACAAGCGTCGATTTCAGATCGACGCCGTTCGCCTCGGCCTGTGCGTAGTGGTCGTTGTTCCCCGGCGAGGGCGCCGGCAGCCCCGGCGCATTGCTCACGTAGAGAATGTCCGCCGAGAGCGCCGTATTGAAAGGCACATCGTCGCGCACCATGCCGATCACGGTTGCGACGTAGTCATTCAGCGGCGCGAACACCGTCTGATCGCGGTTCGTCCACGGCATCGCCCAATTCTTGAGGACGGTGTTGTAGAACGCCGGCGACTGCAGCGCGATGTCGGCGGCTGCGAGCGGCTGCCCGTTTTGAATGTCCTGCACCATCTGCTGCAGCTCATTCGCCGAGGGCGGCACGCCGGCAATGCGGTCGTAGATACGCCGCGCCTGCTCGGCCGGACCCGCCGAAGCGCTCGATGAGAACGCTGCGGCGAGAAGCGCGCAGGCGACCGCGGCCGCAATGCCGCGCGCGACCATCAAACCGTTGGCTCTCAAATTATGCATGGCAGTCGTCCCCTCCAGACGAACGAACCTACCGCTCGACGGCGCGCACTATAACCACGAAAAGTTGCCGTCCTCGATGTCTCAACCGGCCGACGTCTCCCGCCGCAGACATCGCGGCGGGCGTAGCCGTCGGAGCATCATCGTTCGCGCACCGGACGGCTTGCTTGATCGGCCACGTTTTTTGAGAGCCCAGCAGCGTGACGGGATCGGCAGAACGATCCTCCCGCGTTGGGCGAAGTTGCATTACGTAAGATATCGTCGCGGCGGCGGCGGATAACCCGCGCGCCGGACGTTCGATGTACGGGAGGATGTATGGCGGTGCAGCGTGTGACGGCGACCGAGGCGGCGGAGCATCGCCCCTCGTTTGGCCCTCATCCGGTCCCGCGCCCGCGCCTGTTTGTGGCCGCGGCCGCTTGCGCCATCGTCTGCCTGCTCTCCGTCGCGGCCTGCTCGAGCGGCGGCGGGCACGTGCAGACGGCGGGTGGCCAGGGTGCCGATCCCGAGACCGCCGATTTCCCGATCTTCTACGTCAAGCGCTACTCGATCCCGAAGACGCAGGACGATTTGCGGCTGCTGCGCTTCGCGCAGCCCTCCGCCGATCTCTTCATGCGCAGTCGCGCCGCACCCGACGGCACCGAAACCAACATCACGCAACGGATCACGGGCACCGGGTCGGCTCAGGCGGCCGACTACGACATCAAGGACGTGAGCGTCTCGGCCGACGGAACGACGGTCCTATTCGCGATGCGCGGCCCGCTCGTGAAGAACATGCAGCAGGACAAGGCGCCGTCGTGGCGCATCTGGCAGTACGTCATCGCGACCGACACGCTCTCCCTGGTGATCAATCCGGCAACGGACCCCGATCCGGCGACGGTGAACGATGTCGCGCCGCAATTCCTGCCCGATGGCCGCATCGTGTTCACCTCGACGCGGCAGCGCCAGTCCCAGGCAGTGCTGCTCGATGAGGGATTCCCCCAGTTCGTCGCCGACGACGAGGCGCGCACCGAGCCCGCCTTCGTGCTGCACGTGATGAACGGCGATGGAACCGGTATTCATCAGATCTCCTTCAATGCGAGCGACGATCGCGATCCGACCGTGCTCCTCGACGGGCGCGTGATGTGGAGCCGTTGGGACAATGCCCCGGGCTACTCCCACACAGGCATGAGTCTCTACACCGCGAATCCCGACGGGACCGATGTGGAGCTGCTCTACGGCACGAACAGTCATCTGACCGGTCCGAACGGCACACCGAATGCCGATGCGACCGTCGAATTCGTGAAGGCCCACGAGATGCAGGACGGACGCATCCTCGCGCTCATCCGGCCCGATCAGGGAGCCGAGACTGCCGCCGCGCCGCTCGGGGAGGATTTCGGCGGCGACCTCGTGATCATCGACACGAAGGATTACGTCGAGAATACCCAGCCGGTACTCGCCGCCGCGGGACTTACCGGACCGGCGCAGACGCCCGCAACGCCCAACGATGTGCGCACGATTCCCGGTCCGTCCCCCGGCGGACGCTTCTATGCCGGCTATCCTCTGTGGGACGGCACCGGCCGCATTCTCGTGAGCTGGTCGCAGTGCCGGCTGCTCGACCCGACGGTCACTCCCAACGTGCTGCTGCCCTGCACCGACGCGAACCTCGCCAATCCGAATTACATCGTGGGTCCGCCGATCTACAGCGTCTGGATGTTCGACCCGCGCACCAACACCCTGCAGCCGATCATGCAGCCGACGGACGGCATCATGATCACGGACCTGGTTGCCGCCCAGCCGCGCACCGCCCCTCAGGTGGTGCTCGATCAGCAGCCCGGAGCTGGACTCAATCAGAATTTTTACGACGCCGGAGTCGGCGTGATCGACATCCGCAGCGTCTACGATTTCGATGGGATCGATACCGCACCTGGCGGCATCGCAACTCTCGCCGATCCCGCAAAGACGAGCGCCGCGCAGCGCCCCGCGCGCTTCGTGCGCATCGAGAAGGCGGTGCCGCTGCCCGATCGCAAGACTCTCAAGCTCGACCAGGCGGCGTTCGGCGTGAGCGACTACATGCGCCAGATTCTCGGCTATGCGCCGGTCGAGCCGGACGGCTCCGTGCGTATCCAGGTCCCGGCGAACGTCCCCTTCCAGATCGACGTGCTCGATGCAAACGCGCGGCGCATCTTCCCGGCTCACGATGCATGGTTGCAGGTGCGGCCCGGCGAGGAAGTGAAGTGCAATGGCTGCCACACGCCCGCCTCGGCGCAGAATCCCGCACCCGGTGAGACCGCGCACTCGCACGGGCGCTCCGGCCTGTACAGTTCCGCGTACGCGGGAGCCGCCTCGACCGGCGTACCGTTCGCGGATACCGTGGGCACGTTCTCGCCCAATGCAGGCGACACGATGGCGGAGACGCGCTCGCGCACGAGCTGTTCCGTGGACAGCCCGCCTTGCGCGGCCATGCTGCTGAAGCCCGAGGTGATCTACGACGATGTGTGGACCGACCCCGCGGTGCGCGCACCGGATGCTTCTTTCACCTACAGCTATCTCGCCGGCGCGCCGGCCGGCGGCGCTCCCTGGCTTGCCTTCAACACGCCAGCGCCCGCGAGCAATGGATGCCTGGTCAACTGGTCGACGACCTGCCGCATCATCATCAACTACATCGAGCACATCCAGCCGCTTTGGGACAAGCTGCGCCAGGATGTCGATATGAACAACAACGTGGTGGCCGACCATACCTGCTCTCAGGGCGGCTGCCACAGCCCGAAGGATGCGCAGGGCAACCCTGCCGTTCCAGCCGACTCCTTGGATTTGACCGCGACCGCATCCAATCAGCAGCCGTTGCAGCTCGTCTCCTACCTCGAGCTGCTCACCCCGCGCGATGAGCTGCAGCTCGTGAACGGTCTTCCCGTGCCGGTCACGCAACCCGGACCTCCCGATGCGAACGGGCAACCGACGCAAGTCAACGTGCAGCTCGCTCCGCCGCTGCTCGCCGGCGACGCACGCGACTCCACCGCATTCTTCGGTATCTTTGCTCAGGGCTCTGGCGATAAGATTCACGCGGGGATCTTGAGTCCCTCGGAGCTGCGCCTGGTCTCCGAGTGGCTCGACATAGGGGCTCAGTATTTCAACAATCCGTTCGACCCGAAGGCGCCGCTCGACTGATTCGAGCCGGCGCGGATGCGGGTCTGTCGTTGGCCTGCTCGCGCTCCTCGTCGCTCTCGCTGCCGCCCCCGGCCTTGCGAGCGCACGCGAGCACCTGCAGGTTTTCGTGAATGCGCCGTACCTCGAGCTGCACACCGGACCTGGCCGAGGCTATCCGGTATTCAACGTGGTCGCGCGCGGGGACAGCGTCGATGTCCTCAAGCGCTACACGGACTGGTACAAGGTCCGCACCGAGCGCGGCATCGAGGGGTGGGTGGCGCAGCGGGACATGCTCTCGACGGTGCTCGCCGACGGCTCGCCGTTCACGTTCAATCTCGGCGACCGCGCAGGATTCACCTCGCATCGCTTCGAGGCGGGCGTGTTCCTCTACGGCGACTATGGGGGAGCCTCCGAGATCTCCGCCTTTGCGTCCTATTCGCTCACCTCGAGCCTCGCGATCGAGCTCACCGCGGGCGAGTTCCTCGGCAGCGCCTCGAACGGTACGCTCGCCGACATCGGGCTCGCGCACGTGTTCCTACCGGAGAAGCGCTTCTCGCCTTTCGTCATGCTCGGAACCGGGATCGTGCACACGGAGCCGAAGGCGCAGCTCGTGCAACCTTCCGATAGAACGGACCAGTCCGCTTTCGCCGGAGGCGGCTTCCGCTTTTATCTCACGCGCCGCTTCTTCGTGAGGGGCGAGTACCGCAACCACATCGTGTTCACGAAGCGCAACCAGAACGAACAGGTGGACGAATGGAAATTCGGCTTCGCGTTCTTCTTCTGATCGCCGCCGCGAGCCTCACGGGCTGCGCCTCCGTGCGCCACCTCCTCGGGCATCATGGCGCCTCGGCCGAGCCCGTCGCGGACTCGCGTCCGGCCGCGCAGGCTCCCGCAGACGGCGAGACGCTCCCCTCCGATCAGCCGCCGGGGGCCGATACGTCGCAGAACGGCGACGAGTCCGCGCCGCGCGTCATCGAGCCGCAAGTCGAGCGCCGCAAGATAAAGGTGCCGAGAATTCGCTCGCAGAACATCGAGCTCGGAGGCTACTACGGCACACTCAATATCGAAGATTTTGGAGCGCATCCGGTTTACGGGGTCCAGCTCGGGTACCACATCACGGAAGATATCTTTTTCCAGGCGGAGGCGGGACGCTCCAAGGGCGGGTTCACGAGCTTCGAGAAATTGAGCAACGTGAAGCTCCTTACCGAGGGTGAGAGGTGGTTCAAGTACTACGATCTTTCGGTCGGATACAACCTCTTTCCGGGCGAGATCTTCCTCGGTCGCAATCTCGCCATGCGCAGCACGTTCTTCGTGCTCGCTGGGCTCGGCGCTACACAGTTCGGCGGAGACCAGAAGTTCACGGTCAATTTCGGAGCCGGATACAAGGTGCTGCCGGCCGACTGGATCGCGGTGCACGTCGCGGTGGAGGATCGCGTGTTCGACACCGATCTGCTCGGAGTCAGCAAGCTCGCGAGCAACCTCGAGGCACATCTGGGTGCGACCGTGTTCTTCGGATTTTGATTGCGAGGGAGACGGACCATGAGCCATTCATCGACCCGAGTCGGCATTTCATCCGCCAGGCGCGCCCGCGGCTGCGGCGCGCTCGCAGCGGCCGCCGCGGCGCTCCTTCTCGCGCTACCGGTGCTCGCAGGCGGCGCGAGCGCCGAGGCGCCGGATTTCTCCCTGCCCTCGCGCAGCGGCAAGACCCTGAGCCTCGATCAGTTCAAGGGCCAGGTCGTCATGATCAATTTCTGGGCGAGCTGGTGCGGGCCCTGCCGCCATGAGATGCCGCTGCTCGATGACATCT
Source organism: Steroidobacteraceae bacterium (assembly GCA_035606175.1). Lineage (GTDB taxonomy): Bacteria > Pseudomonadota > Gammaproteobacteria > Steroidobacterales > Steroidobacteraceae > JASHUC01. The sequence continues at coordinate 28,478 of DATNFW010000069.1, forward strand.
ATCGGCACTACGGCAAAATGGGCTTCACGCTCCTCGGTGTGAACGTCGAGCCGGACCGCGGCTCCGCGCTCGCCTGGCTCAAACAGACGCCCGTAAGCTTTCCAATCCTTTTCGACGCCCAGAACAAGGTGAGCAAGCTCTACGGCGTGGACGTGATGCCGACGACCGTGTTCATCGACCGCAAGGGGAATTTGCGCATGGTTCACGTGAGCTACAACCCCGGCGATGAGAACGCCTATCTCAACGAAATCCGTGCGCTCGTGCAGGAGTAGCCATGCGCCTGACCGCACATCCGCAGCCTGATCGGCCGGCGCCGGCTCCGGCGCGTCGAAGCCGCAGCGCGGCGCTAGCTATCGCGTTCGCCGCCAGCGCGATCGCGATTGCACTCGCAGGCTGCTCGCCGATCGAGCCGTGGGTGAAGCCGTATCAGCGCGAGCATCTCGCCGATCCGATCATGTCCTTCGACCCACACCCGGCCTCCGCCGCCTACCTCGATCACGTCTATGACGTGCGCCAGGCCGCTCGCGGGGGCACGGGGGCGGTGGGCGGCGGCTGCGGATGCAATTGATGCGGTGTGAGCCGGGGGTGATGCCACGAAGCTGCGGGCGGGTGCGGCTTTCCCTCGCCCTCTGCGGGCTCTGCGCCGTCTGTGGGCTCTACAGCGCACCGACCCTCACGGGGGTGCTTCCGGAGGACACGGCGGAAGGACTCTACGACCGCTACAGCGGCGACAACCAGGTGATCGAGGGCAAGACCTGGCTCATTCGCAAGAAGTTCGCCGACAAATTCGACGTGCAATACAGCCGGGTGACGGACGTGGTGTCGGGCGCCTCGGTCGACGTGCGCCTCACGGGCGCGAGCCCGTACATCGAGCAGCGCACCGAAGACAACGTGTCGATGCAGTACCTGCGCGGCAAGACCACCTACGCCGTCGGTTTCATCCACAGCTACGAGCCCGACTACAGATCGAACACCGTGACCTATTCGGTGAGTCAGGACATGTTCGGCGATCTGACGACCGTGTCGATGAACTACAAGCGCCAGTGGGACGACATCTTCAAAATGGTAAAGGAGTGCAACAACGCGGCCTCGCCTTGTCCGGCCGGCGATGTCATCAAGGTGCACGACCCGGCCTTCGGCATGAAGCGCATGGACGAACGCTCGTACGGCATCGGGCTCACCCAGATCATCTCGCGCAATGCGATCCTGGCGCTCAACTACGACCTCATCACCGATCAGGGATTCATCAGCAATCCCTATCGCGAGGCGCGCTACAGCGATCCGACGGTCGCGCGCGGGTGGAGCCTGGAGCCGGAAGTCTACCCGCACACCCGCACGAGCAATGCGATCGGCTCGGATTTCAAGTACTACCTGCCCTATCGCGCGGCGATCGATGTCCAGTATCGCTATTACGAGGACACCTTCGGCATCCATTCTCACACCGCCCAGATCGGCTATACCCAGCCGTGGCGGCATTGGACCTTCGAGGGCAGCTTCCGCTACTACGTGCAGAATCAGGCCGATTTCTACAGCGATCTGTTTCCGTTCGTGGGATCGCAGAACTTCATCACCGCGAATCAGGACCTCTCCGCCTACCACAGCTACTCATTCGGAGTCGGCGCCTCGTACGAGTTCGCCATTCCACATGTCCCGTGGATCGAGCGCAGCACAGCCAACTTTCGCTACGACCGCCTGACGATCGACTACGAGGACTTCCGCAACTGGCTGCTGAGTGACCCTGCAGCGGGCATCAACCCCGGCAGCGAGCCGCTGTTCACGCTGCAGGCGAACATCTACGAGTTCTACCTGTCCCTGTTCTTCTAGGGTTTGCGCCAGTTCGGCCGCTCGAGGCCCTTCGAGTACCAGATGCGCTTGTCGGGCGTGATGGCGATTGCGTCCACGTCCGAAAGCGTATCGATGAAGGCGAGCCCTTCCTTCACGCCGAGGACGAACACGCTCTTCGTGAGCGCATCCGTGCGCGTCGCAGTCGGTCCGATGATCGTGACGCTCCTCACCCCGCGCGGGGACTTGCCGGTCCGCGGATCGAGGATGTGGTAGTAGCGCTTACCGTTCTCGAAGAAGTAGCGCTCGTAGTCTCCCGAGGTGGAGACCGCCTCGTCTTCGAGGGGAATCTTCACCAGGGTGTCCTTGGAGTCGTAGGGGTCGTCGGGGTCGCTGATGCCGATGACCCAGGGCCTCCCGAATCGATCCCCCACGATTCGCGTATCGCCGCCGGCGTTCACCCTGAAATGAGTGAATCCCGCCGCTTGCAGCTGTTCCGCGCCGCGATCGACGACGTAGCCCTTCAATCCCCCGAAGTCGATCCGCACCCCCGGCTTGTCGAAGTAGATCGTGCGCGCCTTAGGATCGAGGTGGACGTGGCGGTAGCCGATGTCCGGTAAGTCGGCCGCGATTGCGGCAGCATTCGGATGGATGTGCCGGTGATAATCGTACAGATAGCCCACGCTCGCATAGGTGATGTCGAATGCGCCGTGGGTGATCACGGAATACTCGAGTGCCGTCTTCGTGAGGTCGTAGAGCTCTGCGGAAACGCGGACCGGCGCCTGCGAGGCGTGCGTATTGACGTACGACACCTCACTCGTCGGCTTGAAGGTACTCATCCGCGCATCGAACCGCCGGAAGAGATCGAAGACCCGATCGATCGCCACCTCGCCCTTGGCGTGATCGTCCGCCCACAACTCGACCTCGCAGCGCGTGCCCATGATCGGTGCTTCGCGATAGATCCATTCGGCACGTGCCGGTGCGCACCAGCACGCCGCGATCGCAGCAGCGGTCGCGAGTGCGGCAAGCATTGAAGCGCTCGGCAGCGCGCTCGCGCGTCCCGCCGCGCTGCTGCGTTTGATCATTTGGGTTCCCTCGCCTTGTTCCGGCAAATCATGGCGTTCTCCACGCTATCTCAATTTTACATTTGAAAGCGTGCGTATCTGGAGTAAGCTTGCGTCCCGGGGAAAGTCTGCCGGCGCCAGAAGCGTCGGTATTTCACGACAGGGGAATCGCCGAATGATCAATCGCCTGAGTCTCGGTCTGATTTCAGTCGCACTGGCCGTCGGAACCGCGACGGCACATGGGCAGGCGCGCGAGGAAGCTCGCCTGCTTAACTCGCAGCAGGTGCTGAAGGACCTGCAAGCCTCGCCCGATCAATTCGTCCCGCAGGCGCTGCTCGAGCGAGCTTACGGGATCGCGATCATTCCCGATGTGACGAAGGCCGCCTTCTTCCTCGGCGGCTCCCGTGGCAACGGCGTGCTCGTCGTGCGCGACAAGTATGGCCGCTTCAGCAATCCGATCTTCATCAACCTCACGGGCGGCAGCTTCGGATTTCAATGGGGCATCCAGTCCACTGACGTGGTCCTCGTCTTCACGAGCGCGCGCAGCATCGAGAAGATCACGAGCGGCAAGCTCACGCTCGGCGCGGACGCCTCGATAGCGGCAGGTCCGGTGGGCCGTCAGGCCTCCGCCGCGACCGATCCCACGTTCTCCTCGGAGGTTTACTCCTACTCTCGCAGCCGCGGCCTGTTCCTCGGAGTGGCATTGAGCGGCAGCGCGCTCACCATCGACGACGGTGCGGACGCACGCTTTTATGACCGCGGCAGCGCCGATGCGGTCGCGATCGCGAACGGCAGCATCCGCACGCAGGATGAGGTCGCGAGACGGTTCATGACGACGATCAATACGGCGACCGGCGCGGAGCTGCCGGCCTCCGCGTCCGCGGCTCCGGTCGGTGCCCCGGCCGGCCACTCGGCGGGCGCTGCGGGCGCGCGTGCTGCAGGCGCTGCGGGCGCTGAGTCGGGCGCGACCCTCTCTCAGGGTGCGACGGCGTTCCCTTTAGCCGATCCGCATCCGGGCGCCGAGCCACCGCGCTGAGGCGGCTCCCGCGCGATTCGAGCCGCGCAGCGCACCGCTCATGCGCATCGTCGTCACGGGAGCCTCCGGGCACTACGGCAGGAGGCTCACGGAGCTGCTCCTTGCGCGGGTCCGCCCGCCGGATCTGATCCTCGTCACCCGCCGGCCCGAGCGGCTGCAGGCGGCCGCGGACCGCGGCGTCGAGGTCCGCTACGGCGACTTCGACCGTCCCGAACGACTGCCCGAAGCTTTCAAAGGCGGCGAGCGGCTGCTGCTCATCAGCACGCTCGCCGTAGGTCCTCGCCGCCGCCGGCAGCACCAGGCGGCCATCGAGGCGGCGGCCACCGCCGGTGTGCGGCACATCGCCTACACCTCGAGCACCGGCATTCATCCGCGCAGTCCCTCACTTGCGGTGCAGGATCATGTGTTGACCGAGGACGCGATCCGCCGCAGCGGGCTCGCCTTCACGTTCCTGCGCGATGCGCAGTACGCGGAGGTGATCGCGACGATGCTCGCTCCGCTTGCCGTCGCTTCCGGCAAATGGTCCATGAGCACCGGCAGCGGCTGCATGGCATTCGTATCCAAGCAGGACTGCGTCGCCTCGGCAGCGGCCGTGCTCACGAGCGACGGTCACGAGGGCGCCGTGTACGAGATCACCGGTCCCCAGCTCTACACTTTCGCCGATGCGGCAGCGCTCGCCGCGGAAATTTCCGGCCGCTCGATCGCCTATAGCGACATCTCCCACGAGGAGCGCCTCGCGGAGTTCGACGCCCTCGGCGTGCCTCGCGAGTATGTCGAGGGCATGTTGAATGCCGATGAGACGGGTGTGTGGGGGAGCGAGGAGATGGTCTCGTACGAGCGTGCGATCCGGCAGGGATACTTCTCGGTGTGCTCGCACCACGTGGAGCTGCTCACGGGACGCCCGGCTAAATCGCTGCGCGAGGTATTCCTCGAGAACCGCGACGCGCTGCTCGGTGCAGCGAGAGCATGAGGCCCCACGGCGGGCTCGGGTCATGAGATACGCGTGCCCTGTGCTGCTTTGCGCAGTGCTGTCGAGCTCGATGGCGGTCGCCGGTGGCCCCGGCCAAGGTGCCGAGCATTGGATTGCGAGTTGGGCAGCGAGTCCTCACCGCATCATCACCTTCATCCCGAACGGGCCGCTCACGACCCCGCTCGACCGGCAGACGATTCGTCAGCGCGTTCATTTGAGCGTCGGCGGGGAGCGTGTACGGGTCCGGGTGAGCAACGAGTTCGGATCTGCACCGCTTATCATCGGCTCCGCCTCGATCGCACTGCCTGCGCACGAGGCCGCGGTCGAGCCGTCCTCGGTGCATCGCCTGACATTCGGCGGCGCCGGATCGACCGTTATTCCCCCGGGTGCGCCCGCGCTCAGCGACCCCGTCGATCTCTCCGTGCCGGACGCGGGGGATCTGGTCGTGAGTCTCTATCTGCCCGAATCGACGCGCATCGAGACCATGCACGCGACCGGTGAGCAAACGGGCTACCTCTCGCGGCCCGGCGATTTCACCGGCACGGTGGACATGCCGGTCGCCGCCACTACGCAGTCACGGCTGTTCCTCTCCGAGGTGGACGTGGCATCGAGCGCCGCCCAGGGGGTCATCGCCGCCTTCGGCGACTCGATCACGGACGGGGCAAACTCGACCTCGGGAACGAATCATCGCTGGCCCGATTTCCTGTTCGCCCGACTGCATGCGGCAGCGCACGGCGCCCCGACACCCGCCGTCGTGAACGAGGGCATCTCGGGCAATCAACTGCTGCGCGACCTGATGGGCGTGAGCGCGCTCGCGCGGTTCGACCGCGACGTGCTCTCCGTTCCGGGCATCCAGCGGGTCATCGTGCTGATCGGAATCAACGACATCGGCACGCCGGGCAGTCGCTTCGGCGGGGCCAAGCCGCTTCTCGCCGCATCCGCTGAGCCGACGCTCGCCACGCTCATCGCGGGCTACCGGCAGCTCATTGCGCGAGCGCACGAGCGGGGCCTCCTCGTACTCGGCGCGACACTCACACCGTGCGAAGGCACCGCGAACGGCTACTACACGCCGCAGAAGGAGCGGCTCCGGCAGGCCGTGAACCGCTGGATCCGCACCTCAGGTGCATTCGACGGAGTCGTCGATTTCGACGCCGCAACGCGCGATCCGCACCACCCCGGCCGCTTGCTCCCGGCAGACGATTCGGGCGATCACCTGCATCCGAACGATGCAGGCTACCGGGCCATGGCCGACGCCATCGATCTGTCCCTGCTCAGATAACCCGTTCGCCCGGCCGGCGGTCCCCGCCGACAGCGTGTCCGCCTCGCGGCCCACCGCTTCGGTGCTCGATGCCCGATGGACAGCGGAGCGCCGCAATGGTAACTCGGGGCGATGCACGGCAGCTCCGCCGCCATTTTCCTAGCTCAGATCACGGTTCTGCTGCTCGTCGGACGTCTGCTCGGCGAGCTGATGCAGCGCGTCGGCCAGCCGGCTGTCATGGGCCAGCTGCTCGCGGGCGTGCTCCTCGGTCCCTCGGTCTTCGGCGCTCTGCTCCCCTCACTCCAGCACCGCCTCTTTCCCCCGATGGCCGCGCAGCAGGGCATGCTCGAAGGGGTCGCGCAGCTCGGCGTGCTCATGCTGCTGCTCATCACCGGGATGGAGATGGATTTCGGGCGCGTCAAGAACGCCCGTCGCGCAGCGCTTTTCGCCTCGAGCTGCGGAATCATCGTCCCGTTCGCACTGGGGTTCGCCCTGGGCGAGGTCGTGCCGCACTGGCTGATTCCAAGCGAGCACCGGCGCACGATCACGGCGCTGTTCCTCGGCACGGCGCTCGCGATCTCCTCGGTCAAGATCGTCGCAAGCGTTATCCGCGATCTCGATTTCATGCGCCGCAACGTCGGCCAGATCATCGTGGCCGCGGCGATCGTGGACGACACGATCGGATGGATCATCCTCTCGATGATCGTGGGCTTTGCGCGCACCGGCGAGCTGAGCACCGCCGATCTCGCCAAGACGGCGCTCAGCACGGCCGTCTTCCTCATCGTGAGCTTCACCGTCGGTCGGCGCGTCGTGTACTTCCTCATCCGCTGGACCAACGATCATCTGCTCTCCGAGATGCCGGTCATCACGACCACGCTCGTCGTGATGGGTGTCCTCGGGCTCGTGACCCAGGGCTTCGGCGTACAGACCGTCCTCGGCGCGTTCGTCGCCGGCATGCTGATCGGTCAGTCGCCCATTCTCACCAAGCACATCGACGAGCAATTGCGCGGCATGATCGTCGCGCTTTTCATGCCGGTCTTCTTCGGTCTCGCAGGTCTGTCGGCGGACCTGCGCGTCATCTCGACTCCGATGATGGGGCTCATCACCCTCGCCTTCATCGTGATTGCGAGCGTCGGCAAATTCGCGGGCGCCTTCGCAGGAGGAGCGCTCGGGGGCCTGAGCAACGCCGAGTCGCTGGCACTCGCCTGCGGGATGAATGCCCGAGGCTCGACGGAGGTCATCGTGGCGACGATCGGGCTCGCGGTTGGCGCCCTCGATACGATGCTGTTCACCATGATCGTCGCCATGGCGGTGGTGACGACGCTGCTCATGCCGCCGATGCTGCGTTGGGCGTTCTCCCGCATTCCGATCGGGGATGACGAGCGCGAGCTGCTCGAGCGCGCCGAGTTCGAGCAGCGCGGCTTCGTATCGCGCCTGGAGCGGGTGCTCCTCGCGACAGACCAGAGCCCGAGCGCGCGGCTCGCCTCCTATCTCGTGGGCCTCATCACGGCGCCGCGGGGCATTCCCGTCACGGCGCTTGCGCCCGACCGAGAGGCCGCGGATTTCACCGCAGTCAGGCACTTTCAGGAGGTTCGCGACGCCATGGAGCAGGCGGCCGTCCGCACTCAGGCGGAAGCCATCGAGGGCGAGGCACCCCCCGAGATCGACCTCATTGCCCGTCAGAGCGTCGAGCCGGCCGAAGACGCCGTCGCGCGGGAGGGACGTAAGGGCTACGACCTGCTCGTGATCGGCATGGAGCCGCTCTCGAGCGGGGATGCCGGGCTCAGCCCGAAGCTGGCTCGCATCGCCAAGGGATTCGAGCGCGCAGTATGCCTCGTGAGCGCGCGAGGCCGAGACGCGCAGGACCCGGCAAGCGCGGGGCGGCGCATTCTGCTGCCGGTGATCGGCGAGGGATACTCGCGCGATACCGCCGATCTGGCACTCGCACTGGCCCAGACGAGCGGCGCGCGCGTCACGGCGTTGTACGTGGCGACCGCAAGCGCGAGACAGACCTGGAGACGGCGCCTCTCCCGCTCCTGGAGCCTCGCGGATACGGCGGACATGGTCCTGCGCGATGTGCTCGAGCTCTCGCGCCACTACTCGGCGCAGGTCCGCACGGCGATCGTGTCCCGTGCGGTGCCGGAGGAAGCGATCCTCGCCGAGCTCGCCTCGGGCGGCCACGATCTGATCGTCATGGGAGTTCTCGGCGTGCGCCCCGGCGATGCCGCATTCCCCGGGGGGACCTCGGCCGCCCTTCTCGAGCGGGCGCCCTGCTCCATTTTGCTGCTCGCGAGCTGAGGGGAGCTCGTCCGCCGAACGCGCCGCAGGCGGTTCGCGAGCCCGGCGTAGCGGGCAAAAGCCACGCCTTTGCCCGCGGCCGACGCAGTGCTCGTCCGCCGAAAGCGCCGCAGGCGACTTTCGGCCAAATAGATAATAACCGCGCAGCATGTTCATCGAACCGCGACGCATTGGTCCGTTCCCCGGAGCGGTGCTACATTCGACACCCCAAAATCGAGCCGACCGGCCACCGCCGGCCTCGATAGAACGATTTACGTCCCCCATGGAAGGCAATTTCCAGGAGATCAGACATGTCACTTCGCATCGGTGATCGCGCGCCCGACTTCGAGGCCGAGACGACCAAGGGCCCCATCCACTTCCACGATTGGATCGGCAGCTCGTGGTGCGTGCTGTTCTCGCACCCCAAGGACTTCACGCCGATCTGCACGACCGAGCTCGGCTACGTCGCGAAGATCCAGCCGGAGTTCGAGAAGCGCAACACCAAGATCATCGGTCTGTCCGTCGATCCGGTCGCCGACCACGAGCGCTGGAAAGGCGACATCACGAAGGCGACCGGCGCCACGGTGAACTACCCGATGATCGGCGATCACGACCTGAAGGTCGCGAAACTCTACGAGATGCTTCCGGCGGATGCCGGCACATCGAGCCAGGGTCGCACGGCGGCGAACAATCAGACGGTTCGCAACGTGTTCATCATCGGACCGGACAAGATCATCAAGGCCATGCTCATCTATCCGATGAGCGCGGGGCGCAACTTCGACGAGGTGGTGCGCCTGCTCGATGCCCTGCAGCTCACGACGAAGCACAAGGTTGCGACGCCGGTCAACTGGAAGCCGGGCGAGGACATCGTCATCTCCCCCGCGGTCTCCGAGGAGGAGGCCCGCAAGCTTTATCCGGACGGCTGGAAGACACTGACCCCGTACCTGCGTGTCGCACGCCAGCCACGCGACTGAGCCGACAGGCTGGAAACACCGGGCCGCCCCCGCACCCGCGGGGGCGCGCCCAACCTCCACCGCGCCGCATCTGCCTGGCGTTGCCATCGGGCAGGCGCCGCTTTACCCTTTTCAGGACCTATCAGGCCGCGCCTGGCGGCCGTGCCTCCCACCTCGAGCCAGATCGGAGAACGACGTGAGCGAGACCGCCGAGCGCCTCGCAGGGACCCGCGCTGCCGGAAAGACCGTGTTCGCGGTCCTGGGCGCCATCAGCTTCTGCCATCTGCTCAACGACATGATGCAGTCGCTGCTGCCGGCTATCTACCCGATGCTCAAGCGCTCGTACGCGCTGACGTTCCTCCAGATCGGCGTGCTCACGTTCACGTACCAGATCACGGCCTCGCTCCTGCAGCCGATCGTCGGCTCCTATACGGATCGCAAGCCGCGCCCGTATTCGCTCGCGGTCGGCATGGGATTCACGCTCTGCGGACTGCTGCTGCTCGGCTTGGCCTCGAGCTATCCGGTGCTGCTCGTTGCCGCAGCTCTCGTCGGCACCGGCTCGTCCGTCTTCCACCCCGAGTCCTCGCGCGTCGCCCGCATGGCCTCGGGCGGGCAGCACGGGCTCGCGCAGTCGGTTTTCCAGGTCGGCGGCAATGTCGGCTCGTCGGTCGGACCACTCCTCGCGGCGTTCGTGGTGCTGCCGCATGGACAGTCGAGCGTCGCCTGGTTCTCCTGCGCCGCGCTCGTCGGCATCTTCGTTCTCACACAGGTCGGCCACTGGTACCGGCACCACGGTATGGCTCTGCTGCCGCCTCGCAAGGCGCGCGGCGGAGCTGCCATCCTCGAGCGCGCGGACCGGCGCTTCGTCGGCGCGATCTCGGTGCTGCTCGTGCTGATCTTCTCCAAATATTTCTATCTCGCGAGCATCACGAGCTATTACACCTTCTATCTCATCAAGCATTTCGACGTGTCGGTACGGGCCTCGCAGCTGTACCTGTTCGTTTTTCTCGGCGCGGTCGCGCTCGGCACGATCGTGGGCGGCCCGCTCGGCGACCGCTTCGGCCGCAAATACGTGATCTGGGCCTCCATTCTCGGGGTCCTCCCGTTCACGCTCGCCCTCCCCCATGCAAACCTCGTGTGGACGGCCATTCTCACCGTCCCGATCGGCCTGATTCTCTCCTCGGCGTTCCCGGCGATCATCGTTTACGCGCAGGAGTTGATGCCCGGGCGGACGGGCACGATCGCCGGACTGTTCTTCGGATTCGCCTTCGGGATGGGCGGCGTGGGCGCCGCGGTGCTCGGAATCATTGCGGATCACACGAGCATCGAATTCGTATACAAGATCTGCGCGTTCCTACCTGCGCTCGGTCTACTCGCGGGACTTCTGCCGAACGTCGAGCGTGAGCACGCGCCGGCACATTGAGCGAGTGTGCGGCACCGGGCTCGACCGGATGTCATTAACGGAAGTTAATCATTCGCCCATCTCGGCTGAATCCGCCGCCCCTCACCATGCGGGCGATACCATGCCGATTCGTGCACTCGCGCTCGTTCTCGCCCTCGCGCTCGGTATCTCCGCGTGCAGCCTCGGCCCTGCGTATCGGCGGCCGAACATCGCTGCGCCCCCGGCCTGGCGCACGCCGCCCGCGGCGCATCCGACCGGCGCCCCCTCCGAGCCCTCAGTATGGCCGTCCGCGGACTGGTGGAGCGGCTTTCGTTCAGCGGAGCTCGAACGGCTCATCGCAGCAGGCCGGCGCGCCAACGATGACCTCGCGGCGGCCGTGGCCCGGGTCCGGCAGGCGGACGCCGAGGTAAGGGTTGCGACTGCACCGCTCCTACCCTCACTCGATGCCGGTGCCACCGGAGCGCGCCAGCGAGTGATCAGCCCCGTTGCCGGCGGAGCGCTCCTCTACAACCAGTTCACGGCCGAGCTTTCCGCAGCTTACGAGCTCGACTTCTGGGGGAAGAACCGCGCCGCGCGCTCGGCCGCGCTCGCGACGGCGGCCGCGAGCCGCTATGACCGCGAGACCGTCGAGCTCTCTGTGATGGCGAGCATTGCCGATACGTACTTCGCGGTGCTCGAGCTGCGCGATCGGCTGCACATCGCGCAGGACAATCTCGCAAGCGCCGAGGACATCCTGCAGGGCCTGCAGACCGACGAATCGGTCGGTACGACGACGGCGCTCGATGTCGCGCAGCAGGCGACGGTCGTGGCCTCCCTCGCCGCCGCCATCCCGCCGCTCGAGCAGCAGGAGCGCCAGTCGACGGATGCGCTCGCCGTTCTCATCGGTGCAACTCCGCAGGGCTTCGACGTCGCTGCGAACACGCTCAGCAGCATCTCCGCCCCGCCGCTCGGGGCGGGTCTGCCGTCGGAGCTGCTTGCGCGGCGCCCCGATGTCGCGCGAGCCGAGGCTCAGCTCGTTGCAGCGAACGCCGATATCCGAGCGGCGCGGGCCGACTTTCTGCCGAGCATCGCGCTCACCGCAGCGGGCGGGTACGAAAGCCGCGATCTTTCGACTCTGCTCGAGCCCGGCAGCCGCATCTACAGTATCTCGGCCGGCATCACGCAGCCGATCTTTCACGCCGGCGCGATTCTCGGGCAGTATCGGCTCAGTCAGGCGCGCTTCGACGAGCTGCTCGCGAACTATCACAAGGCGGTGATTTCCGCCTTCGGCAACGCGGAGGATGCGCTCGCGGCGGTTCGGGACAGCGCCGAGCAGCTGGCCCGCGAGGACAACGCCGTCGCGAAGGCGCGCAGCGCCTACGAGCTGTCGCAGGAGCAATTCCATGCGGGCACCGTCAACATTCTCACCGTGCTCAACACCGAGAGCGCGCTTTTCACGGCTCAGGATGCGCTCGCACAGGTGAGGCTCGCGCATCTGCAGGCGCTCGTCGGCCTGTTCAACGCGCTCGGCGGCGGGTGGGAAAGGGATGAGCAGAGAGTGGCACATGTCGATCGGTAGCAAGTGGTTGAGCCGTACACGGCTCCTGATGGCCGCTCTGGGGCTCGCTGCCCTCGCGCTCATCGCCTGGATGCTTGCGCCGGCGCGACCGAGCTCCGCGGCCTCGAAGAGCGAGGAGCCCGCTGCCGTCGCGATCGATGCGGCGGCGGCTTCCCGCCGGGACGTGCGGGTCTATCTCGAGGGGCTCGGCACGGTGCAGGCGTTCTACACGGTGAAGCTCACCGCCCGGGTGGACGGTGAGCTCACCAAGATCGCCTTCGTCGAGGGGCAGAAGGTCAAACGCGGTCAGCTCCTCGCGCAGATCGACCCGCGTCCCTATCGGGCAACGCTCGACCAGGCACTCGCGACGCGCGCGAAGGACAACGCGCAGCTCGCAAATGCTCGCAAGGATCTCGCGCGTTATGCGTTGCTCGCACCGAAGAGGCTCGCAAGCCAGCAGACGCTCGATGGCCAGCGGGCGCTCGTCGCCCAGCTCGAAGCGCAGCTCGCCGCGGACAAGGCTGCGATCGAGAGCGCACAGACGCAGCTCTCGTATACACGTATCACCTCCCCGATCGATGGGCGCACCGGCATTCGGCTCGTCGATCCGGGCAACATCGTGCGAGCCTCCGATACGACCGGAATCGTCGTCATTACGCAGACGCAGCCGATCGCAGCCCTAATCACGCTGCCCGAAAGCGCGCTCGGCGCGGTGGCACAAGCGATGTCGCAAGGACCGGTGAGCGTCGCGGTGCTGCCGCGTAACGGGGATCGCGCGACAACAGCGGCGGGCTCCGAGGATGCCTCGGGGGATAGCGCTGGGGCGAGCGCGGCGGAGAGCTCGGGGGATGGCGCCGGAGCGAGTAGCCTGGGCGGCGGCGCCTCCGAGGGCGGCACCGTCCAGCTCATCGACAATCAGATCGATCCCACATCCGGGACGGTGCGCCTCAAGGCGATCTTTCCGAACGCGAAGGAGCGCCTGTGGCCCGGTGAGTTCATCAACGCACGCATCCTCGTGCGAACGGAGCGCCATGCGCTGACGATCCCCTCGGTTGCGCTGCAGCGCGGGCCCGACGGCTTTTACGCCTACGTGATCGGCTCGGATTCGCGAGTCACAGCGCGCCCGGTCGAGGTCGGCTACAACGATGAGGAAGTCGCCGTCATTCAGAAGGGACTCAAGGAGGGCGAGCGCGTCGCCACGAGCAATTTCTATCGTCTGGAGCCGGGAGCTCTGGTGCGCGTGAACGAGCCCGTGCGCGAGACCGGTCGCGAAGCGCTTACCGTCGGGCAGGAGCCGCCCTCCGCGAAGCGATCGGCGTCGGGACGGCAGCACGCCGCCGCGCATAAAGCCACATGAGCCTATCCACACCGTTCATCGACCGGCCGATCGCGACCTCGCTCCTCATGGCGGGGTTTCTGCTCGTCGGGCTGGTCGCCTTTCCGCTGCTTCCGGTTGCGCCGCTGCCGCAAGTGGACTTTCCGACGATCCAGGTGAACGCCTCGCTCCCAGGGGCGAGCCCGGAGACAGTGGCCTCCTCGATAGCCACTCCTCTCGAATACCAGTTCTCCCAGATCCCCGGCGTCACGGAGCTCACCTCCTCGAGCGTGCTCGGGGCAACGCAAATCACGGTTCAGTTCGATCTCAACCGCAACATCGACGCCGCGGCGCAGGACATTCAATCGGCAATCGATGCCGCGGGCGGACAGCTGCCGAAGAACCTGCCGGCCCCGCCCCACTACAAGAAGGTCAATCCTGCCGACTCGCCGGTCCTGATCTACGCGCTGCACTCCGACGTTCTGCCGGTCACGACCGTGAACGATTACGCCGACACCGTGCTCGCGCAGCAAATCTCGCGCATACCGGGCGTCGGTCAAGTCAACATCTGGGGCCAGCAGAAGCCCTCCATTCGCGTCCAGGTCGACCCGGCCAAGATCGCCGCGCTCGGCATTCAGCTGGAAGACATCGCGGGCGTGATCGCCGATGCGACGGTCGATGCCCCGAAAGGCTTCATCAACGGGAAGCTCCACGCCTACACGATCTACGACAACGATCAGTTGCTCGAGGCGAAGCCCTGGAACGACGTGATCATCGCGTACAAGAACGGCGCGCCGGTTCGAATCCGCGACATCGGCGTCGCCGTCGACGGGCCGGAGGACTCCCAGCGCACCGCGTATCAGAACGGCCGCGAGGGCTCCATGATCGCGATCATGAAGCAGCCGGGCGCCAACGTCATCGACACGGTGAAGCACATCGAGGCGGTGCTGCCGCACATCATGACGGCCGTTCCGCCCGCCATCAAAATCGACAAGCTCGTGGACCGTACCGTCACGATCAATGCATCGGTCCACGACGTTGAATATACGTTGGTGGTCACGATCGCGCTCGTCGTACTCGTAATCTTCCTGTTCCTGCGCAACGTCTGGGCGACCGTCATCCCGGGCATCACGGTGCCGCTCGCGCTCTTCGGCACGTGCGCGGCGATGTACCTGATCGGGTACAGCCTCGACAACCTCTCTTTGATGGCGCTCACGATTGCGGTGGGCTTCGTCGTCGACGATGCCATCGTGATGCTCGAGAACTGCTATCGGCACGTCGAGGCCGGTATGAGCTCCCGCGAGGCCGCGCACAAAGGCGCGAAGGAAATCGGTTTCACCATCATCTCGATGAGCCTGTCGCTGATCGCGGTGTTCATCCCGCTCCTGCTCATGGGGGGAATCGTCGGCCGGCTCTTCCACGAATTCGCGGTCACCGTGACCGCAACGATCGTCATCTCCGCGTTCGTGTCGCTCACGCTCTCCCCGACCATGTGCGCGCTCTTCCTGCGCAACGAGAAGACCGAGCACCACGGGCGGCTCTACCTCGCGATCGAGCATGGCTTCGAGGGCTTGCGCGCGAAGTACGCGCGCGGCCTCGACTTCGTACTGCGGCACCAGCGCGCAACGCTCGCCGTGTTCCTCACGACCGTTGCGCTGTCGGTCGTCATGTATGTGATCGTGCCGAAGGGCTTCTTCCCGCAGGAGGATACGGGTCTCCTCAATGGCGTCTCCGATGCGCCCGAGGATGTCTCCTTCGGGCGCATGGCGGAGCTCGAGCGCCGGCTCGGAAAAGTGATCTCGGCCGATCCGGCCGTGTCCGGCTGGGTCGCCGCCTTCGGGGGCGGATCGCGACCCGTCAACAACGGCTTCGGGATGATCGCGTTGAAGCCGCGCAGCGAGCGTCATGCGACGGCCGACGAGGTGATCCGGCGGTTGCGCGCCAAGTTCGCGAAAATACCGGGCGGTACGCTCTTCCTGCAGGTCGTGCAGGACGTGAGCATGGGCGGACGGGCCACGCGCACGCAATATCAATACGCGCTGACCGATCCGAATCTCGATGAGCTCGACGAGTGGGCGCCGCGTGTTCTCGCCGCGCTGCAGAAGCTGCCGCAGCTGCGCGATGTCGCCTCCGACCAGGAGACGCACAGCACGAAGCTCTCGGTCGTCATCGATCGCGATGCGGCGGCCCGGTTCGGGATCCAGCCGGGACTCATCGACCGGACCCTCTACGATGCATTCGGACAGCGGCAGGTCGCACAGTACTTCACGCAGCTCAACAGCTACCACGTGGTGCTCGAGATATCCCCTTCCCTGCAGGGTGATCCGCGCACGCTCAACGAGCTCTACGTGAAATCGCCGACCACGGGGCAGATGGTGCCTCTGTCGGATCTGGTGCGGTTCGACACGCGCCACACTGCCGCCCTTTCCATCAATCACCAGAGCCAGTTCCCGGCGGTGACTCTCTCGTTCAACCTCGCACCCGGCGTGGCGCTCGGACAGGCGGTGGATGCCGTCACGAGAGCCACGGAGCAGATGCGTCTGCCCGCAGGCCTCACGGGCAGCTTCCAGGGTACCGCGCAGGCGTTCCAGGACTCCCTGCGCACCGAGCCCTATCTGATCCTCGCCGCGGTCGTCGTGGTCTACATCATTCTCGGCATGCTCTACGAGAGCTACATCCATCCGCTCACGATTCTCTCGACGCTGCCGTCCGCGGGCGTGGGCGCGCTCGCAATGCTCATGGTCTTCCACTTCGATCTCACGGTGCTCGCCCTCGTCGGCATCCTGCTGCTCATCGGCATCGTAAAGAAGAACGGCATTCTGATGGTGGACTTCGCACTGCAGGCAGAGCGCGAGCAGCACCTCTCCCCGGAGGAGTCGATTCGCAAGGCATGCCTGCTGCGCTTCCGGCCGATCATGATGACGACCATGGCGGCGCTGCTCGGCGCATTGCCGCTCGCGCTCGGGACCGGCACCGGCTCGGAGCTGCGCCAGCCGCTCGGCTACACGATGGTCGGCGGACTGCTGCTCAGCCAGTCGCTGACACTCTTCACGACGCCGGTGATCTATCTCTATCTCGACCGGCTCAACAATCGCCTGACCGCGCGCTGGCGGCGCAAGCATCACGAGGAGCCCGGTGTGGCCGCTCCGGTCGGCGCCCATTCCTTTGCCGAGCCAGCCGCGCATGCCGCCTCCGAGCCGCAGCCATGAAAGTCCTGATCGTCGAGGACAACGAGCGGGTCGCGCGATTCGTCACTAAGGGCCTGCAGGAGGCCGGACACACGACCGATCACGCGGAGAACGGTCGCGATGGCCTGTTCCTCGCGGCAAGCGAGCGCTACGACGTGATCGTCATGGATCGGATGCTTCCCGGAAGCATCGACGGGCTCGCCATCATCGAGGCGCTGCGCAAGGCCGGAAATCCCACGCCGATCCTGATCCTTTCGGCTCTCTCGGATGTCGATGAGCGCATCAGGGGATTGCGCGCGGGCGGGGACGATTACCTCACCAAGCCCTTTGCATTCGGCGAGCTGCTCGCGCGGCTGGATGCTCTCGGCCGGCGGGGGCGCCAGGACGCCGCGCAGACCACGCTCGAAGTGGGCGACCTGCGCATGGACCTGCTCTCGCGGCGCGTAGTGCGCGGCGAGCGCACCGTGCAGCTGCAGCCGCGGGAGTTCAAGCTGCTCGAGTACCTGATGCGGCACGCCGGCCAGGTGGTCACGCGCACCATGCTGCTCGAGAACGTCTGGGACTACCACTTCGATCCGCAGACGAACGTCGTCGACGTGCACATCAGCAAACTGCGGCAGAAGATCGACGCGGACGCGGAACAGCCGCTGCTCAAGACCGTCCGCAGCGCAGGGTATATGATCAGTGCGGACCCGGAGCTCGCCCCGGTGGGCGAGCGCTGAGCGAGAAGGATGAGGCCCGCGGGGATCGCCTGCGGCGCATCCGCCCTCCCGCGGCCGCCTGCCTGCGCCGGGTCGGTGAATGCTCGTATGGCCCGCGTCATCCGCTCCTCCGCCGTCACACTCGCGATCGGGTACTTCGTGCTCGGGGTCGCCGCGCTCGTGCTGTTCGCCGCGCCTCTCAGATACGCCTGGCAGGCGACCGTCGAGGATTTCCGCATCGAGCTGCTGGTGGAGGATTCTCAGCGGCTCGGAGAGGTCTTCCGGCTCCGCGGCCCGGCAGGGCTCGCCGACTTCATCAAAGAGCGCGTGAGCATGCAGATCGCCGGCGAGCGCATCCTGCTGCTCACAGACGCCTCGGGCCGGATGCTCGCGGGCAACGTCCCTGCCTGGCCCCGCGGCGTCCCGGATCAGCCGGGGACCTATACGGTGCCCATCGAGCTCGACGGGCACCGCACGACCGTGTCGCTCGACCGCACGGTGCTGCCCGGCGGCTACAACCTCCTCGTCGGCCGGGACGTGGAGCGTTTCGCGCCGCTCGAGCGGCGCTTCTGGTTCGGACTCGCCGCGGCCCTCGCCGTGCTCCTCGCCGCGGGCGTCATCGGTGCCATCCTCATCAGACGCGCGCTGCTCGCGCGCATTCAGAGCATCCAGCAAACGGTCGCGGCCATCGTGCGCGGCGATCTGAGCCATCGCTTGCACGTGCGCTCGAGCGGCGATGAGCTCGACACACTCTCGCAGACGATCAATCGGCTGCTCGAGCAGATCGAGCAGCTCGTGCACGGAATCGCGAATGTCTCGAACTCGATCGCGCACGATCTGCGCACCCCTCTCGCGGAGCTGCGCTCGCGCCTAGAGGAGCTCGCGCTCACGCGTCCCTCCGCCGAGCAAACGTTCGCCGAAATCGATGCGGCTGTTGCGGATGTGGACGGCGTCATCCGCATCTTCAACGCGCTGCTCCGCCTGGCCGAGATCGACGCGGGAATGCGCCGCTCGGACTTCGTCGAGGTGGACATCGCCGACATTGCGGCGAAGGCGATCGAGTTCTATCTGCCGGCCGCGGAGCTCAAGAACCTGAGCACCTCCTTCCGGGAGCACGGCCCGGTACTCGTGCGCGGCGACCGGGTGCTGCTCGCACAAGCCATCAACAATCTCATCGATAACGCGCTCAAGTACGTCGCAAGCGGCGGGCACGTGACTGCCGAAGTGCGGCGCCGGTCCGACGACTCGGTCGCGGTGATCGTCTCCGACGACGGCCCAGGCATTCCGGACTCGGAAAAGCCGAAGGCGGCGCAGCGCTTCTTCCGAGGCGATGCGAGCCGCGGAACACCGGGTGTCGGGCTCGGGTTGAGCCTCGTCGAGGCGATCGCCAAGCTCCATGGCGGCGCACTCGAGCTCACCGACAATCACCCTGGCTTGCGCGCGCAGATGATCATCGAGACCGGCGGAATCGTCTCGCGCAAAGCCCTCGAGGAGCGCGAGCAGCCGGTCGCGCAGGCGGCAGCCGTCGGCTGACGGCACCGGGCACGCCCGGGCGGGGTAGGCCCGCCCTTTCAGCAGGGCCCGCCAAATGGCGCAGCGGGCGAACAGCGCCGGGTGAAACGGCGGCCGCTCAGCCCTTCGGGGGCTGCTGGAGCATCTCGATCAAGTTGCCCGCCGGATCGATCGCGACGCCGATGTAGATTCCGGTCTTACCGAACTCGCGCGGAGCGCCCCGCATCATGCCACCCGCCGCTTTGACCGCCTCGGCGGTCGCATTCACGTCCGAGACATTGAAGATCAGATGCGGAACGGCGTCCTTGAGCGGCTGCGCGCGCTTCATGATGACGATCTGCGCGGCCTGACTGGCTTTGGCGGCCTCGGCGGTAGCGCCGAAGTTCAGCATGATCTCGACGGCGCCGGGGAGCTTGATCCGGTTGACCTCTTTCAAGCCGAATGCCGCCTCGTAGAATTTCGCCAGTGCCGGCACGTCCGGTCCGCCGACTCGCGCCGCATTGAGACTCACGTCCGCGCGTGCCGCGACGCCCAGCATGAGTCCCGCGCATGCCGCGACCGTGATTGCGAAAGCTCGGCTCGTTGACATGCTACTTTCCTCCCGGCTGAATGAGCTCGATGAGATTGCCCGCAGGATCGATCGCAACGCCGATGATGTCGCCCGTCCGATCGATCTTCCGCAGATTGCCGCGCATGGAACCTCCGGCTCTCTTCACCGCCTCGACGGTGGCCTGCGCGTCCCGTACGTAGAAAATGAGATGTGGAACCGGGTCTTTGAGCGACTCGGCCCGGCGCATGATGACGATCTGCGCGTCGGGGTTCGCTTTCGCCGCGGCGGCCGTCTTGCCGAAATTCATGAAGATCTCCAGCACCCCGGGGAGCTGCAGACGGCTGACCTCGTTCATTCCGAAAGCGGATTCGTAGAACTTCGCGAGGGCGGACACGTCCGGTCCGCCGACGCGGGCGGCGAACTGCGGCGCGTCCGCCCACGCCGCGCCGGTCAACATGGACACCGCACCCAACAGAATTGCCGTTCCGGAGGCGATTATCGTTCTTCGTGCGCTCATCTGGACTCCCCTGCCCCGTGACTCGGGCCGGAGATCATATCGCGCCGCACCGCCGCACGGTCAAGAGCGCCTCAGCCCGCGACCTGTTCTCCGTTCTGCAGCCGTCCGATGAGCGTGCGCAGGAACACGCGGTTGAAGCGCAGCTGGCACGAGGCGGATACCTGCTCGAGCAAAGTCGAGCTCACTTTGAGCACGGTGACGCCATTCTGCGCGCGAATGGTCGCGGTGCGCTTCGCGCCGGGAACGTAGCTCGCCTCCCCGAAACAGTCACCGGTCTCGAGCGCGCCCAGGCGCTGGCCGTGGCGCTCCACCGCGCACGCGCCGGAGACGATGATGTAGAAGCGATCGTCCATCTCGCCTTCCTTGACGATCTCCTCCTCTACCGCATAGTTCTGCCACTGACTCGCGCGCAACACCTCCCAGATCTCGGCGTGCGAGAACTCATGGAAGAACTTCAAGCGCCGCAGGACCCCGAACTGCTCCTGGCGATCGATGCGGGC
The DNA here is from genome assembly GCA_035606175.1 of Steroidobacteraceae bacterium. GTDB lineage: Bacteria > Pseudomonadota > Gammaproteobacteria > Steroidobacterales > Steroidobacteraceae > JASHUC01. The sequence continues at coordinate 49,040 of DATNFW010000069.1, forward strand.
ATTCTGCTCCCGCAGCTTCTGATGGACGCGCGTGAGCTCCGCGGCGAAGTCTAGACCGCTCTTGTAGCGCTTCGCAGGGTCTTTCTGCAGCGCCGTGGCGACGACATTCTCGAGCTCCTCCGGCACCTCTTTGCGCAGCGTGTGAATCGGGGCCGGCGTCGCGTACACGATCTGATGCAAAAGCTTCTGCAGATTGCCGGCGCGGAACGGGCGCGCACCGGTCAACATCTCGTACATCACGGCCCCGAGGGAGTAGATGTCCGAACGGTTCGTGAGTTCGAGACTCTGCACCTGTTCCGGCGACATGTACGAGGGGCTGCCCGCGATACCTTCGATGCGCGAGATATCGGAGTCGGCGACGAGCGCGATGCCGAAGTCGATGATCCGCACGTCGCTGTCCTGCGTGAGCATGACATTCGACGGCTTCACGTCCCGGTGGATGACCCCGCGCGAGTGCGCGTAGTTGAGCGCCTTCGCGCACTTGTAGATGATCTCGACCGTATCGTCGATGCGCAGCAGATTGTCCGCACGGCAGTACGCGGCGAGCGTACGTGCGCCGTGTATGTGCTCCGTCACGATGTAGCAGTAGCCGTGCTCCTCGCCGGCATCGTAGATCGGCAGGATGTTCGGGTGCTGCAGCATGCCGACCAGATGCGCCTCGGATAGGAACATCTTCCGCGCGATTCGCGCGCGCTCCTCGTCCCCGCCCGCGTCGATGTTGTAAAGTTTGATTGCGACGTCGCGGCCGTAGTACGCATCGTGAGAAAGATAGACGGTGCCCGTGCTGCCGCGCCCCACCTCTTTGATGACCGTGTACTTGCCGATCTTCTCGGGAAGTTTGCGCGCGGCGGCGAGCGAAGAGGCCTGGGCTGGCATGGTGCGGCGATCGGCTTCAACAGACGGGGCGGCGGCAGAATACGAAGCACCGCCGGGAATGACTGTGATGCAGCCCTCACCGATCCGCGCCGGCGCGCGGCGTTGCTGCGCGCCAAGCGACCAGGTCTCGCGAGCGGAATGAATAGACACGCAATGCGAGAATTCGATCACGAGCGATTGGTCATAATGCGGCCCGGCACCGCACGGCAGTGCACCGTGTCACGTCGCAGGCGCGCGGCGCCGCTGCCGCAGGACGGCAGGCGCCGCTCTTCAGTGCTCGAGCGGGCGCAGCCCCCGGGCCGCTCGATCGAGCACGGCGTTCACGAATTTGTACCCATCGGTCGCCCCGAATCGCTTTGCAAGCCCAATCGCTTCGTTGAGCACGACACGGTAAGGCACCTCGGAATGCGATTTGAGCTCGTGCACCGCGATGAGCAGCACGGCGTGCTCGATCGGATCGAGCTCGCGCGGCTTGCGGTCCAACCAGGCGGCCAGCTCGGCATCGAGCGCCTCGTGCGTCTCGCAGACCGCCCGAACCAGCTCGCGAAAATATTCGCGATCCGCACGCGGCATATCCTCCGAGCTATCGAGCTCGAGCGTCAGGTCCTGCCACGGTCCCTCGTTGATCTGCCAGCGATAGAGCGCCTGTAGCGCGAGTTTGCGCGCGACGGAGCGTCGGGCCGATAGAGATGAGATACCGCGTGCCATGGTTCTTTGACTGACGATCGCAGCCGCCAGCCGCGCCGTCTCAGACGAGTCGCGCGATGAGTGCCGCCATCTCGAGCGCGGTCAGCATAGCCTCGGAGCCTTTGTTGTCGCCGGTCGTCGCCGCACGCTCGAGTGCCTGCTCGGTAGTATCGACCGTCAAAACGCCGAATGCGATCGGTACACCCGTCTCGAGGCTCGCAGTCATGAGGCCGCGCGCGCATTCGCCGGCAACGTATTCGAAATGAGGCGTGTCTCCGCGAATGACACAGCCGAGCGCGACGACGGCATCGTAGCGGCCGCTCACGCACAGCTTGCGCGCCGCGAGGGGCAGCTCGAATGCGCCCGGAACGCGGGCTACCGTCAGATCCTCGGCCGCACCGCCGTGCTTGCTCCAGGCCTCCATCGCACCCTTGAGCAGGCTCGCGACGATGAAATCATTGAACCGCGATGCGACGATGGCGATGCGCCGTCCTTGCGCGCTCGGCTCGCCTTCGACGGATTGCACGCCGCCCTCAAGCTTCATCAACGTACGATTCGACTTCGAGATCGAACGCCGAGAGCCCGTGCATCTGCTTGGGCGCCGACAGCACACGCATGCGGCGCACGCCGAGGTCCTTGAGGATCTGCGCGCCGATGCCGTACGTTCTCAGAACCGGCCGGCTCGCAGCTGACGTGGAGAGGCCTTGTCCAGCGGATACACTGACCGCGGGCGAACCGCCCGCCGCCGCGGTGCGGCTCGAATCCGCCGATGCATTTTGTACGACACCCGCGGGTGCGCCGATCGTTCGCAGCGCCTCGACGAGGTCCGCCGAGGACTCCTGCTCCCGCAACAGCACGACCGCTCCATTTTGCGCGCGCGCGATCCGCTCGAGCGCCGCGCGCAGCGTCCACGCGCGCGACTCACCGCGCAGTCCGAGCACGTCGCGCAACGTATCGGCGACGTGGACTCGGACCAGCGGAACATCGGGACCGTCGAGCCGACCGCGCGTGAGCGCGAGATGAACGAAGCCTTCCACGCGGTCGCGATAGGCATACAGGCGAAACTCGCCGAGCGAGGTCTGCACCATCTGATCGGCGATCCTCTCGATCGAGCGCTCGTTGCGCAGTCGATGGCGGATGAGGTCCGCGATCGTGCCGATTTTGAGGCGGTGCTGCAGAGCGAAGCGCTCGATCTGCGGACGGCGCGCCATCGTCCCATCGTCGTTCATCAGCTCGCAGAGCACTCCGATCGGCTGCAACCCGGCGATGCTGCAAAGATCCACGGCCGCCTCCGTATGGCCTGCGCGCACGAGCACACCACCGCGCCGCGGGCGCAATGGAAAGATGTGGCCCGGCCGCGCGAAGTCCGCGGGCGCAGAGCGCGGGTCGGCGAGCGCGCGGATAGTGGCCGCGCGATCCGCGGAAGAGACGCCCGTCGTCGTTCCGAACCGGTAGTCGACGGATACGGTGAATGCGGTGCGGTAGCTCTCGGAGTTGGCGGGAACCATCTGCGGCAGATCGAGACGCGCGAGGCGCTCCTCTTCCATCGGCACGCAGATGATGCCGCTCGTGTGCCGGATCATGAATGCCACCGTCTCGGGCGTCGCATGCTCGGCGGCCATGATGAGGTCGCCCTCATTCTCACGATCCTCATCGTCGAGAATGATGGTCATGCGCCCTGATGCGAGCTCGGCTGCGAGCTCCTCGACGGTGCTCATGGCCGGCGATAGCGACTCGCCCGCCGGCCGTGCATCGCCGTCGGCTGGCCGCGGCGGCAGTGAAACGATTTTAGACATAGCACACCTATGTTACCCGGGCGCCGGCCTGACCGCTCGAATCGCAGAGCAGCCGCTCGATGTACCGCGCGAGAGTGTCCACTTCCAGATTCACCCTCGAGTCCACTTCGAGCCGCCCGAGCGTGGTGACCGCCTGGGTGTGGGGGATCAGATTCACGCCGAAGCGACGGCCTTCCACCTCGTTGACGGTGAGGCTCACACCATCCACGCTCACCGAGCCCTTGCGCGCGATGTAGCGTGCGAGCTCTGCAGGGGCCTCGAATACCACACGCAGCGAGCGAGCGTCGCCGCTGCGCGCGACCACGCGCGCGAGGCCGTCCACGTGGCCGGAGACGAGATGCCCGCCGAGCGGGTCTCCGGCGCGCAGCGACGGCTCGAGATTGACCGGTGAGCCCGTCCGCAGCGCTCCGAGCGTCGTGAGCGCGAGCGTCTCGCGCGACAGGTCGGCTTCGAACGTGCGCGCACGCGCATCGATCGCGAGCGCAGTGACGCAGCACCCTTGCACACAGATGCTGTCGCCCTCTGCGATGCCGGCCAGGTCGAGCCTTTCGGCCGCGATTCGCACTCGCGTGTCGCCTCCACGTGTCTCGAGCGCGGCGATGCGCCCGATGTCGTGAACGATGCCCGTAAACATGTCTGAGCCTTTATGCCTGTCGCGCGCCCTGTTCCGGCCCGTCCGGCCCCGCCACCCGCGGGCGCACCCGCACGCGCAGGTCCGGGCCGATTGCAGCGCTCTCGACGATCTCGAAGCGCGGCGCATCCGCCAGCGCCTCGAGCCGCGGCAGATCGGCGAGCGGCCTGCCTTGCGGCCCGAGCAGGATCGGCGCCACATAGATCAGCAACTCGTCGGCGATCCGCTCGCGAATCATAGCCCCCGCGAGCGTAGGTCCCGCCTCGACGTGGATTTCGTTCATTTGATCCAGGGAGAGCCGGGCAAGCACCTGACGCAGATCCAGTCGGCCGGTCGACGGGACGAGCTCGATGTGCGCTCCACGCGCTTCGAGCGCTGAGCGGCGGGCCGGGTCTGCAGCCGAATCGGCGAAGATCCAGACCTTTCCCCCTGACTCAAACAGCCGGGCGTCGGGCGGCGTTCGCAGCGCCCCGTCGAGCACGACCCGCAGCGGTGGCCGCGGGCGTGGCATACGCAATCGCACATCGAGCCGTGGGTCGTCCGCAAGAACCGTCCCGATACCCGTGAGCACCGCGGAGCTGCGCGCCCGCCAGCGCTGCACGTCCTCGCGCGCGGCCTCGCCCGTGATCCACTGGCTCGCACCATTTGCGAGGGCGGTGCGCCCATCGAGGCTCATGGCAAGCTTCAGGCGGACCCAGGGCCTGCCGTGCGCCGCGCGTTTGATGAAGCCCGCGTTGAGCTCCGCCGCCTCACTCTGCATGAGGCCACTCTCGACCTCGATGCCGGCGGCGCGCAAGCGCTCCGCTCCCCGGCCGTCGACGCGCGGATCGGGGTCGTTGATCGCGAAGACCACGCGCTTCACGCGCGCCGCGATGAGCGCCTCCGCGCATGGCGGTGTGCGTCCCTGATGCGAGCAGGGCTCCAGCGTGACGTACGCCGTGGCGCCTGCTGCCTCGGTCCCCGCGGCTTTGAGCGCCATCACTTCCGCATGCGGCTCACCTGCCCACTCGTGCCACCCCTCCCCGACCGTGCGGCCCTCCTTCGTCAGAACGCAGCCGACGCGCGGATTGGGATGCGTCGTTGCAAGGCCGCGCTCCGCGAGCTCGAGCGCACGGCGCATGGCGCGGCGGTCGTCCTCGCTGAAATGCGCGGAGCTCGGACGAGCGGCGTTCATTTGCGGCGCTCCGACTCATGCCGCGGCGCAACGGGCGGCTCCTCGGGCGCGCCGGCCCCCGGCAGCAGCGGGAGCTGATCCCGGCTCTCCTCGCGACGGCGCGCGTGCGGCCGCAGCCGCTCGATCTCCTCGCGGAACGCGTCGAGGTCCTGAAAGCTGCGATATACCGACGCAAACCGCACGTACGCGACCTCATCGAGGCGGCGCAGCTCGTCCATCACGACTTCGCCCACTTCCCGCGAGGAGACCTCCCGCTCACCGAGGCTGCGCAGCTTGTGGCAGACGCGACTGACCGCCTCCTCGACCGCTTCCTGACCGACCGGCCGCTTCTCGAGTGCCTTGCCCATGCCGGTCCGCAACTTCGCCTCATCGAACGGCTCGCGCGTACGATCGCTCTTCACGACGAGCGGCATGGTGAGCTCGGCCGTCTCGAACGTCGTGAAGCGCTCGCCGCAGGAGAGACACTCGCGGCGGCGGCGGATTTGACGGCCTTCACCCGCGAGGCGCGAGTCGGTGACCTTCGTCTCGATGTGGCCGCAGAAGGGACAGTACACGCGGCGCTCCGGAAGTGGGGCTCTCGCGACGAGCCGAACCGGTCACGATCCGGTGCCGGCAGCGCGCAAGCCCTCGACGCGCTCGGCGGCCTGCTCAGCATGAGCACCCGCGCCGCCCCCGGGACGGGCCTCGTAAACCGGAAATGCGCGGCAGAGCTCGAGCACTTGCGGTCGCACGCGCGCAACGACTCGCTCCTCGCCGCCCGCCTCGATCACCTCCGCGATGAGATCGGCGACGAGCTCGATTTCGCGCTCGCCGAAACCCCGCGTCGTCGCGGCCGGCGTTCCAATGCGCAGCCCGCTTGCAATGGCGGGCGGGCGAGGATCGTTCGGCACGGCATTTTTGTTGACGGTGATGTAGGCACGCCCGAGGGCGGCATCGGCATCCTTGCCCGTGATGCTGCGCTTACCCAGATCGACGAGGAATAGATGATTGTCCGTGCCGCCTGAGACGATGTCGAAGCCCCGCGCCATGAGCCGCGCGCACATCGCGCGCGCATTGCGCAGCACCTGCTGCTGATAGCTTTTGAACTCGGGCTGCAGCGCCTCCTTCAAAGCGACGGCCTTGGCGGCGATCACGTGCATCAACGGTCCGCCTTGCGTCCCTGGAAAGATGGCGGAGTTGAGCTTGCGGGCGATCTCCTCGTTCGGGCGCGCGAGGATCAGTCCACCGCGCGGACCGCGCAGTGTCTTGTGTGTGGTGGTCGTGACGACGTCCGCATGAGGAATCGGATCGGGATAGAGCCCCATGGCCACGAGCCCCGCGACGTGCGCCATGTCGACGAACAAATAGGCGCCCACCTCGCGTGCGATCGCTGCGAACCTCTCCCAGTCGATCGCGCGCGAATACGCCGAGAAGCCTGCCACGATCAGACGCGGCCGCTCGCGCACGGCGAGTCGCCGGACCTCCTCGTAATCGATCTGACCCGTGTCGGGCCGCACGCCGTACTGCACTGCGCGAAACAGCTTGCCGGAGAAGTTGACGCGCGCCCCGTGCGTGAGATGTCCCCCGTGATCGAGGCTCATGCCGAGGATCGTGTCGCCCGGCGCGATGAGGGCGTGATAGACCGCGGCGTTCGCCTGCGCACCGGAGTGCGGCTGAACGTTCGCGTATGCGGCGCCGAAGAGGCGCTTCGCACGGTCGATCGCGAGCTGCTCGACGATATCGACGTACTCGCAGCCGCCGTAGTAGCGCTTTCCGGGATAGCCCTCGGCGTATTTGTTCGTGAGCACGGAGCCCTGTGCCTCGAGCACTCGAGGACTCGTGTAGTTCTCCGAGGCGATGAGCTCGATATGCTCCTCTTGCCGGCGCCGCTCGCCATCGAGCGCCGCCGCGAGCTCCGGATCGAAGCCGTCGATCGTCAGGGTCGTCGCAAACATACCATTCTCTTTCAATCGGGAATCGGGGCCGTCGCCAGGTCGCGGCGCAGGACAGCGCCGCTCGATCGCTGCCGGCGCAGCATTCTAACCCGACAAGCCCTCGATCACCGCGCACCAGGCGCTCGCGAGGTTCGAGCGGTTGTAGCCGCCGCCGCCGAGAGCGAGCACGCGCCCGTGGCCGAGCCGGTCGGCGAGGGACGCGAGGTCGGCCGCAGCCCGCGCGTGCGAGCGCGCGGAGTAGCGCATATGAGTGATGGGATCGCCCTCGAGGCTGTCGGCACCGCATTGCAGAACGATGAGCTGCGGTTCGAAGCGTTCGAGATGTGCGAGCACGGCGGGCCACACTTGCGCGAATGTCTCATCGTTCGCGCCCGGCGGCACCGGAATATTGAGCTTGGTCCCCTCTGCGGCCCCCGCCCCGCGCTCCTCTGCCGCGCCCGTCCCCGGATAAAGCGTCCTGCCGTCCTCGTGGATATCGGCGAAGATCACCCCGGGATCGTCCTCGAATCCGTAAAAGACACCGTCCCCGTGGTGCGCATCGATGTCCACGTAGCCGATGCGCTCGAGGCCGTGGCGGCGGCGCGCAAGCTCGATCACGATCCCGCAGTCGTTGAAGACGCAGAAGCCCGCCGCATGATCGCGGCCGGCGTGGTGCAGACCGGCGATCGGCACGAACCCGCGGCGCGCGTCCCCACCGAGGATCGCCTCGGCCGCGCGGAGGGAGGCACCGACCACCGTGGCCGCCGCCTCGTAGACGCCGCGGAACGCCGGCGTGTCTCCGGCGTCGAGGAAGCCCTGGCCTGAGGCAGAGCGTTCGCGGACGAAATCTACGTATTCCGGCACATGGAACGCGGTGAGCTCTTCGTACGTCGCCTCCCGCGGCTCGAGCTGGCGGGTGCGGGAGGCGAGTCCTCGAGCCTCGAATTCCCTGAGAAAAGCCGAGTGTCGATCCGGCCCGAACGGATGTCCGTCCGGGAAACCGTACCGCGCGAGGCGCTCGCCGGCGACCAGAGCGAGCGCGGGGCCGTGAGGCTCAGGGGTCTGCATCGGGGCTCGAGCTCCCGAGAAGGCTGCGCGGAGACTAGCACAATGGTCGTGCGGCCGAAGATAATGCGCGGCCGGCTGCGGCCGCCGTCTCATTGATCTCGTATCTCTGTCATGAGCCAATACATTTTCACGATGAATCGCGTCGCGAAGGTCGTGCCGCCGAAGCGCACCATCCTCCGCGACATCAGCCTCTCGTTTTTCCCCGGCGCGAAGATCGGTGTCCTGGGCCTCAACGGAGCCGGTAAGTCGACGCTGCTCAGGATCATGGGCGGCGTCGACCACGACTTCGATGGCGATGCGCGCCCACAGAGCGGTATCCGCATCGGGTACCTGCCGCAGGAGCCGCAGCTCGATCCGCAAAAGGACGTCCGCTCGGTCGTCATGGAGGGAGTCGGCGGCACGATGGAGCTCGTGGAGCGCTTCAATCAAGTCTCCGAGCGCTTCGCTGAGCCGCTCTCGGACGATGAGATGAATGCACTGCTCGCCGAGCAGGCGAAACTCCAGGATGCCATCGATGCGGCGGGCGGCTGGGAGCTGCAGCGCAAGCTCGACATCGCGGCCGACGCCCTGCGTCTGCCGCCGTGGGAAGCGCGTGTCGAGACGCTCTCCGGAGGGGAGCGGCGGCGTGTCGCGCTCTGCCGCCTGCTGCTCTCGGCGCCCGACATGCTGTTGCTCGATGAGCCGACCAATCATCTCGATGCGGAGTCGATCGGCTGGCTCGAGCGCTATCTCGAGGAATATCCGAGCACGGTCATCGCGGTCACGCACGATCGGTACTTTCTCGACAATGTCGCGGAATGGATTCTCGAGCTCGACCGCGGCCACGGCATCCCCTGGCACGGCAACTACTCCTCCTGGCTGGAACAGAAAGAGAAGCGCCTCGCCGTCGAGGAGCGCGAGCGCGAGGCGCTGCGCAAGACACTCCAGCATGAGCTCGAATGGGTCCGCCAGAATCCCAAGGCGCGCCAGGCGAAGAGCAAGGCCCGCCTCGCGCGCTACGAGGAGCTCGCCTCACGCGAGTTCCAGGAGCGCAACGAGACCAACGAGATCTACATCCCCCCCGGCGAGCGCCTCGGAGAAGTGGTGATCGAGGTGGCGGGGCTCGTCAAAGGCTACGGCGAGCGTCTGCTGATGGATGGGCTCACGTTCAGTCTGCCGCGCGGCGGAATCGTCGGCATCATCGGCCCGAACGGCGCCGGCAAGACGACACTGTTTCGCATGTTGACCGGGGCGGAGAAACCCGACGCGGGAACGATCCGCATCGGGCCGACGGTGCAGCTCGCTTACGTCGATCAGTCCCGGCAGACGCTCGATGATAGAAAGACTGTCTGGGAGGAGATCTCCGGAGGCCTCGATCTGATCAAAGTGGGGCCCTACGAGACATCCTCCCGGGCCTACGTGGGCCGCTTCAACTTCCGCGGCGCCCAGCAACAGCAGCAGATCGGGGAGCTCTCCGGCGGGGAGCGCAACCGCGTGCATCTCGCGAAAGTCATCAAATCCGGCGGTAACGTGCTGCTGCTCGATGAGCCCACGAACGATCTCGATGTGGAGACGCTCCGCGCGCTCGAGGAGGCGCTGACCAGCTTTCCGGGATGCGCGGTCGTCATCTCGCACGACCGCTGGTTCCTCGACCGCATCGCGACGCACATCCTCGCTTTCGAGGGCAACTCCGAGGTGGTCTGGTTCGAGGGCAATTACCAGGAGTATGTCGAGGACTTCAAGCGCCGCCGCGGCGAGGACGCCGCTCAGCCGCATCGCATCCGTTTCAAACCGCTGACCCGATAGTGTCCTCATCGGCCGAGGCGGGTCGTCCGCGCTGGATCGGGCCGCTCGCGGCCCTGCTCGTCTTCGCGCTCGCCGCCTACTTCCTGCACGGGGAGCTCGCGCGGCTGCACGTCCGCGACGTGCTCGGCGCGCTGCACGCAATTCCGGCGAGCGCGCTCAAAATCGCCTTCGCTCTGACGGCCGCCAGCTATCTCGCCCTCGGCTGCTACGACGTCCTCGCGCTCGCGTACCTGCGCGTTCTGCGCAATGCGGCCGCGCCGCGCGTCCCTCTGACGCGCGTGCTCTCGGCGAGCTTCATCGCGAACGCGTTCGGGCACAACCTCGGCTTCGCGGCCTTCACCGGGGCTGCGTTTCGCCTGCGCCTATATGCCGCCTCGCGCCTCACGGCCACGGACGTGGCGCTCGTGACCGGCTATACGAGCCTCACGACGAGCTTGGGGATCGCGCTCCTCGCGGGACTGTCCTTCACGGCCGATCCCTCCCGTGCGGCGATCACGTTGCACACCGTTCCCGGCTGGTGTCTCGTCATCGGGGGCGTGCTTCTCGCATTCGTTCTCGCATTCGCAGGCTGGTCCTCGATGCCGCGACTCGCGCTCGAGATCCGCGGATGGCGGTTGCGTCCTCCTGGCACCGCGCTCGGTCTCGCGCAGATCGCGCTCGGCTCGCTCGACCTCGCCTTCACGGCCGGCGTTCTCTGGGTACTGCTGCCCCACTCGACGCATGTCGGGTATGTGAGCTTTCTCGGCATCTTCGCGGTCGCAATCGCCGCCGGTCTCATCACGCATCTGCCGGGCGGCATCGGCGTTTTCGAAGCGATCGTCGTCCTCGCCGTGCCCGAATCGCGGCCCGATGCGTTGCTCGGGTCGCTGCTTGCCTATCGGATCGTGTACTACCTCACCCCGCTTGCCGCGGCAGCCCTTACGTTCGGGGGCGAAGAGCTCGGCGCGCAGCTCGCGCGGCTTGCGACCGTGCGCCGGCGCGCCGCCGCGTTCGTGGCGCCGGTCGTACCGGCCGTCGCCGGAGCGTTGACCTTCGTCGCGGGCACGGTGTTGCTCGTCGCTGGGGCAACTCCCGAGCTCGACACGCGACTCGCGCCACTCACTCGAGTGCTTCCGCTCGCCGTCGTCGAGATCGCGCACCTCGCGGCAAGCATCATCGGACTCGGGCTGCTCGTGCTCGCTCGTGCGCTGTTCCGGCGCATTCGCGCCGCTTACACAGCGGTCGTCTGGCTGCTCGTCGCAGGCGCGATCGCCTCGATTCTCAAAGGATTCGATTACGAGGAGGCCGCGATTCTCGGAATCGTACTCGGAGTGCTCGCGCTCGGCCGGGCGGCATTTCACCGACCCGCTTCGGTTCTGCGGGAGCGCTTCACTCCCGCCTGGGCGGCGAGCATCGCGGGAGTCGTCCTCGCGACGATCTGGATCGGATTCTTCGCCTACCGGCAAGTCGAGTATTCGAGCGACCTGTGGTGGCGGTTCGCACTCGATGCGAACGCACCGCGAATGCTGCGCGCCACCCTCATCGTGTCGATTCTCGCGGCGGGGTATCTGGTGCGCTCACTCCTGAGACCCGCCGAGCGCGCCGCGCTCGAGTCGGCACTGACTCTCGGCGAGATCGAGCGCGCAGTCGACCACTCCCCGCGAGCGCTCGCCTGCGCAGCGCTCACGGGCGACAAGCGCTTCGTGACGAGCGATAGCCGCGAATCGTTCATCATGTATCAGGTGCAGGGCCGCAGCTGGATCGCGCTCGGTGACCCCGTGGGAGCGGGAGCCGAGTCCGAAGAGCTCGTATGGCGCTTCCGCGAGCTCGCAGATGAGCACGGGGGCCGCCCGGTCTTCTATCAAACGAGCGTCGAGCGCGCCCCGCTCTACCTCGATCTCGGTCTCGCGGAGCTGAAGATCGGCGAGGAAGCGCGCGTGCCGCTCGGCAGGTTCTCCCTCGACGGCGGCCGATGCGCGGAGCTGCGGCTCGCGAGGCAGCGCGCGGAACGGGACCGGGCGAGCTTCGAGCTCGTGCCCCGCGAGGAGGTGGCTGCGCTGCTGCCGGTGCTCGAGACGATCTCCGAGGAGTGGCTCGCCGCGAACGCCGCCGCCGAGAAGCGATTCACCGCCGGCGCGTTCTCCGAAGCGTACATCCGGCGCTTTCCCGTCGGCCTCGTGCGCCGGGACGGTGCGCCCGTCGCGTTTGCGAATCTCTGGATCACGTCCCGCAGGATCGAATGCGCCGTGGACCTCATGCGCTTCGGACCCGATGCACCGGCGGCCGCGATGGACTACCTGCTCCTCGAGCTGATGCTGTGGGCGCAAGCGACCGGTTATGAATGGTTCAGCCTCGGGGTCGCGCCGCTCGCTGGGCTCGATCGCGATCCGCTCGCCCCGGCGTGGCACCGTGCCGGCCATGCGCTTTTCGCGCACGGGGAGCACTTTCACAACTTCGAGGCTCTGCGGCGCTACAAAGCGAAGTTCCATCCCGTCTGGGAACCGAAATATCTGATGGCACCCGGCGTTGCCGCCCTGCCGCATATCCTCGTCGATGTCGCCATGCTGATCACAAGTGACATAACGCGGCCCGCGATCTCCCCACGGGATTCGGCCGGTGCGATATGATCTCTCGATCGCGCGCTCAATCAGCAATAGCAATAAGGCGCTTTTCATGTCCGTCTACATCGATTCAGGGAGCCGGCTCGTCGACGAGCAGGAGCCGAGCCTCGCTCTCAACTGCCCGCACTGCGAGGTGACGGCGCACGTGACGCCGAGCGCCGTTCCGAGATTCGAGGATCTACAGACCGTGAAGCCCGCGGCGGTCGGCGTCGTCTATCGATGCGACGCCTGCCACGCGCCGATTTTCCTGCGCTATCCCGTGCGCGTTTACCGAGCCAATCGCGTCGAGCTGTCCCCGCAGTTCGTCGAAGTCGAGCGGGCGCGCGAGAAGTTCACATTCACTCATTTGCCGGAGGAAGTGGAGCTGCTGTTTCGTGAGGCGCTCACGTGTTTCTCGAGCGGAGCTTTCAACGCCTTCGCATCGATGTGCCGGCGAACGGCGCAGGCCGTATTCGGCGATCTCGGGGAAGCAGGGAAGCTGCGCCTGTTCGATGAGCTGAACGAAGTGCGCGCCATGGCGGACATCGACTCGCGAATGTTCGTCACGCTCAGGAACGTCATCTTCGGAACTCAGTCCGACGGGCGCGACGATCCGCCGCAGCTCGATGCGGCAAGCGCAGCCGTGCTGCTCGAAGTGATGAAGGATCTGCTCTACGAGGCGTACATCCGCAAGGGCCGGCTGCAGCAGGCGCTCATGGTGCGCCGCTTCTTCGTCGACGAGACCCAGGACGATCTCACGCCCGTTGCCGCCTCGCGCCAGCCGCCGCGGCAAGCCGGCTGAGATTGCTGCCGGCCGGCCGCTCGCCTCGCCGGCGCGTGGGAGCCGCGCGTTCGGCCGCGCATTCGGCCGCGCATTCGGCCGGCCTCAAGTTACGTTCGGTTCCGCCGTTAACCGCAGGGAGGTTACACTTCCGACGCTCGAATGTACGACGGCGCCGACACAGTCATTCTCTACGAGGAGCTCGCCTATCAGGACGTGCTCCCGGTGCTTTGGCGCGCGCTGCCCGGTACCATCGACCCTGCACTCGCCGCGAGCTACAGCGATCAGAACGTGCGCCTGCTCGAGGCCTGCGCAGCGCTCGAGGAGCACGCGGGCAGCGAGAAGCAGGACGAGGACTCTCCGGAGCTGCAGCGGCTCGAGTTCAAGGTGAATCTACTCCTCGAGCTGATGGGCCAGCTGCACGTTGCCAACCGGCCGCGCCCTCCGGCGGTTCCGATCCGTTTCAATGCGCTCGGCGCGGTGTGGCGAGGGGCATCTCCGCTTCCAGAGGCCGGCGCGCAGGGGGTCGCCGAGATCTATCTGCGGGATTTCCTCGCCGAGCCGCTGCGGCTCATCGGGCGCATCACGAACGTCACTCCCGATGGGCAAATCAAGGCGCGCTTCGCCGCAACGGGCGAGGCCGTCTCCGATCTCATCCAGAAGCTCACCTTCCGCCGTCACCGCCGCCAGGTCGCCGAGCACCGCCAGCCCCGCCGCGGCTGACTCGCCGCCCTTCGGACGCCGGAGTTTTGACGGCCCTGTGATTGCCGTCACGCACGCTCTGCCCGATGACGAGCGAGTTAGGAGGCGTTTCACACCAGCTGAGCGCGCGACAGTGAACAATAGCTGCCACGGTTCGGGTCTCGCCGGAGAGTTATGTCGGCAAGTGAAATGGCCATCGTCCCCGCAAAAGAAAGGGACGAGGCGCGGGCAGCGGGCGCGCGGCTCGAGGAGCGCAGTCGCGTTCGTTTACCGACCGGCACCTCGCCGGCAATCCGCGGCGTCATCGCGCTCATCCGCCAAGTGGCCGAACACGATTCCACGGTCCTGATTCTCGGGGAATCCGGGACCGGCAAGGAAGTCATCGCGCGCGCAGTGCACGATCTCTCGCCTCGCCGGCAGCGCCCGTTCGTCGCAGTCAACTGCGGTGCAATACCCGCCGAGCTGCTCGAATCGGAGCTCTTTGGTCACGAGAAGGGAGCATTCACCGGAGCGGTAGCGGCGCGCAAGGGGCGGTTCGAGATTGCCGAGGGGGGCACGCTCTTTCTCGACGAGATCGGCGATATGAGCCCGACGATGCAAGTGAAGCTGCTGCGCGTGCTGCAGGAGCGCATCTTCGAGCGCGTCGGCAATCATGTGCCGATCCGCTGCAACGTGCGCATCATCGCCGCGACGCACCGCAATCTCGAGGAGGCGATCGCGGGCTCCGCGTTTCGCGAGGACCTCTTCCATCGCCTCAACGTCTTTCCGATCGAGACACCGCCGCTGCGCGAGCGGATGGAGGACTTGCCTCTGTTGGTGCGCGATTTCGTCGCGCACAACATGACCGAAGGTCGCGGCCACGTGGAGCTGTCGCCGCGCGCCCTTGCCGCACTCGCGCTGCACCGCTGGCCCGGCAACGTCCGCGAGCTCGCGAACCTCATCGAGCGGCTGTCCATCGTATGCGCGGGCCGCATCGCGCGAGTCGCGGATCTGCCCTCCAAATATCGCCCCGCAGACTGGACGCCCGATCTCGAGCCGGGTGCGAGCGAGGCGACGAGCCGTGCGGAAGCGGAAGCGCTCATCGCCGCCGCATCGCCCGAGCAGGTCGAGTGGGCCTCAGACGATCCGGCCGGCGAGCCCTGCGATGCCGCCGTGCTCCCCCTCGAAGGTATCGATCTGCGCGCGCATTTGAGTCAGATCGAGCGCCGTCTCATCGAGCAGGCACTCGAGCGCTCGGGCGGCACGGTTGCGCACGCGGCGCGGCTCCTCGGCCTGAGGCGCACCACACTCGTCGAGAAGATGCGCAAGCTCGAGATGACCGGCGGCGAGATCACGACGGAAGATTGACGGCGAGCGGCATGAATGTGCCGCCCGGCGTGATGCCCATCACGCTTTTCCCGCCCATCCGAGCCTCGGCACGGCTCTTGCACCGATCCCGGCGAGTCTTTGAGACGGGATCTTTGAATGAGCGCAGACGGCGAGTACACGCGCACGGAGCCGACCGGCCCCCGCGCCCGCGAAGAGGTCGACCCCGCAGCATGCGCGGCGAGCTCGCGCCGGCTCGCCGAGCTCGCACGCCGCGTCGCCGCCACCGACTGTACCGTCCTCATCGTCGGGGAGTCGGGTACCGGCAAGGAAGTGCTGGCCCGCTTCATTCACCGGCAGTCGGCACGCGTGCGCGCGCCGTTCATCGCGGTCAACTGCGCAGCGATTCCGGAGAACATGCTCGAGGCGGTGCTCTTCGGGTATGAGCGCGGCGCCTTCACGGGCGCTGTGGCAGCGCACGCGGGCAAGTTCGAGCAGGCAGAGCGCGGCACCCTGCTGCTCGATGAGATCACCGAGATGCCGCTCGCCCTGCAGGCGAAGCTGCTGCGCGTTCTTCAGGAGCGCGAGGTCGAGCGTCTGGGCGGCCGCGGTCCGCTCGCGCTCGATGTGCGCGTGCTCGCGACCACCAATCGGCGCCTGCGCGAGGAAGTCGCCGCGGGCCGCTTTCGCGAGGACCTCTACTACCGTCTCAACGTCTTCCCGCTCGCCATAGCGCCGCTGCGCGCTCGGCGCGACGACATTCTGCCGATTGCGATGCAGCTACTCGCGCGGCGCTGCCCACCGGGCACCCGTATCCCCGCGCTCTCGGCGGATGCCGCGCATTTGCTGCTCACGTATCCGTGGCCCGGAAACGTACGCGAGCTCGACAATCTGCTGCAACGCGCGCTCATTCTGGTGAACGGCCCCGTCATCGGCCCAGAGCACATTCAGTTCGAGCTCACGGGCGATGCGCTCGGCGAGCCGATACCGCCGGCTCGTGAGGAGTTGCACCCGACGAGCGGCGCGCGCCAAACATCCCTGGCCGAATCGCTCGACGAGATCGAGCGCGGCCTGATCCGCGATGCGCTCAAGGCGGGCTGCGGCAGCCGGCGTGAGGCCGCAGAGAGGCTCGGGATCAGCGCGCGAACGCTCCGCTACAAGCTCGCCCGGCTGCGCGCCGCGGGCTTCGACGTGAACGGTGAGGAGCCGGCATGAGCGAGATGCAGATCAATCAAGTCCTCGCACAGATCCGCGCGCTCTCGCAGCAGGTGCGGCCACCGGCTGCCGGGCCCGGAGCGCCGGGCGGTGCCGCGGGGCTCATCGGTGCGGGTCAGGCATCAGGCCCGGTCTCGGGCGCCGGCGGTCCGCAGGCTGCGGGCGAGGCCGCAGGGCCGGGCGGATCGGTGTTCGCAGCGCTGCTCAAACAGGGCATCGATCAGGTGAATCAGTCCGAGCTGCGCGCAAACGATCTCGCCACGCAATTTCAACGCGGGACCCCGGGAGTCGATCTGCCGCAAGTGATGATCGAGATGCAGAAGGCGACCGTCTCTCTCCGGGCTCTCACCGAAGTGCGCAACCGCCTGGTGAGCGTGTACCAGGACATCATGAACATGCAGATGTAGGTGCCTCCGGTGCGAGTACGCAAGCGGCTTTTGTCGAGTGAGTCCGCCCCATGAACGCAGCGGTCACGACCGTCTATCCGCGATGGGCGGCAGGGCTCAAACCCCTGCTGCTCCTCGTAGGCATCGCCGCCGCCGTCGCTGCCGGCGTGAGCGTCGTGCTCTGGTCGCGCGGACCGAGCTACAGTCTGCTGTACGCGAATCTCGGCATCGAAGATCAGGCGCAAATCACCCAGTCGCTCGATGCCGCAGGCATTCCGTACCGGCTCACGCCGGGCTCCAATGCGATCGAGGTGCCGACGGAGCGCGTGAGCGATGCGCGGCTGAAGCTCGCCGGTCAGGGGCTGCCCGAGGGCGACGGCGGCTTCTCGCTCCTCAGCAAGGACCCGGGGCTCGGCGTCAGCCAGTTCATCGAGACGGCCCGTTATCAGCATGCGCTCGAGATCGAGCTCGCCCACACGATCGCGAGCCTCCGCCCGATCGATGGCGCGCGCGTGCACATCGCAGCATCCGCGGAGACGGCGTTCGTGCGGGACCGCCGTCCGGCGAGCGCCTCCGTGTTCGTGCAGTTGAAGTCCGGGCGCGTGCTCTCCCAGGAGCAGGTGCAGGCGATCGTGAATCTCGTCGCCTCGAGCGTGCCGAACCTCGAGGCGGGTCAGGTGACGGTCGTCGACCAGCAGGGTCGGCTGCTTTCATCGCCGCAGGGGACGGACGATCTCGCGCTGCGCGATGCGCATTTCGAGCTCGTTCGCCGGATCGAGGACGACTACGTTCAGCGTATCGAGGGTCTGCTCGCTCCGCTCGTCGGTGCCGGCCGCGTGCGGGCGCAGGTCGTCGCCGAGCTCGACACAGCCGTGACCGAGCAAGCTCGAGAGCAGTACCAGCCCGGCAGTCAGATCGTCCGCAGTGAGCAGCTCTCCGAGCAAACGACGCGCGACGGCTCCGCCGCAGGCGGAGTCCCCGGTGCGCTCACCAACCAGCCGCCTCCGGCCGGCGTCGCGCAGCCTCCGCCTCCGCAGCGCGCCGGCGCGGCGAGCGGCGCACGCGGGACCGCCGCATCGGGCTCTGCGGGCTCTGCCGGCGCGGCCGGCTCCGGTCGCCCCGGCGCTTCCGCCGCGGCGTCCGATGCAGCCTCCGCGGAAGCGAACCCGGCAAGCGTCTCGAAAGAGAGCACCCGAAACTACGAGATCGATCGCACGCTCGACTACACCCGCCAGCCTGCGGGCCGCATCAAACGGCTCACGGTCGCCGTGCTGCTCGACAACGTGCACACGGTCGACAAGGACGGCAAGCCGCACGAGCGCCCGCTTTCACCGGCTGAGCTCGATCACGTCACGCAGCTCGTCAAGGATGCAGTCGGATTCGACGCGAAACGCGGCGACAGCGTGAACGTACTCAACTCCACTTTTCAGAGCGAGGCGCAGCCGGCCGATACCCCTCTGCAGCAGGTGCCTTTCTGGCAGCAGCCGCTCGCCACGGAGCTCGCAAAGCTCGCCGCGGGGCTCATCGTCCTCGTCGTCCTCTCCCTCGCGGTACTGCGCCCGCTCGTGCGCGCACTCATCGGTCCTGCGCGCGCCGCGCTCAATGCTCCACCCCCCCGCGTAGCCGCGGAGAGCGCTTCCGCGGCCGCCGCCGCCGCGGCAGGCACCGCGCCAGCCGCCCCGGCCGTTGCGGCTCCGCAACGCTTCGAGCAGCAGGTCTCGAACGCGCGCGCGCTAGTCAATCAGGACCCCAAGCGAGTGGCGCAGGTCGTACGCACATGGGTCGCAACCGATGAGTGAGCGGACCGAGAAGCGCGGTGAGAAGCGCACCGGCACCGAGCGTGCCGCAATCGTGCTCCTCTCCCTCGGAGAGCAGGAAGCCGCGCAGGTGTTGAAGCACATGGGCGCCAAGGAGGTTCAGCGGGTCGGCGCTGCCATGGCGCATTTGAGGTACGTCTCGCGCGAGGAAGTGAGCGCGATACTCACGGACTTCTCCTCGCTCGTCGAGAGCCAGACTTCGGTCGGCGTAGGCGTCGATGAGTTCCTGCGCAAAGTGCTGGTCGATGCCCTGGGGGAGGACAAGGCCGCAAATGTCATCGAGCGTATCAATATCGGCCGCTCGAGCAAGGGCCTCGAAGCTCTCAAATGGATGGACCCGCGCGCCGTCGCCGAACTGATCAAGCTCGAGCATCCGCAGATCATCGCGATCGTGCTCGCGTATCTCGACGCAGACCACTCCGCCGAGATCCTCCAGCAGCTCCCGGGCGGCGTGCGTGCGGACGTCGTCATGCGCGTCGCTGCGCTCGATGGGGTGCAGCCATCGGCCCTCTCGGAGCTCGACGACGTTATGGAGAAGCAATTCTCCGGGAAGACGGCGGGCAAAACTTCCGTGCTGGGCGGGGCAAAGGCCGCCGCGAACATCGTGAACAACCTCGATCCGAGCCAAGAGTCCGCGATCATGGAGCAGATCGCGGCGGCGGATCAGGCACTCGCCGCGCGCATCCAGGACCTCGTGTTCGTCTTCGACAATCTGCTCGACGTCGACGACCGCGGCATGCAGGAGCTGCTGCGCAACGTCCCGAGCGACAAGCTGCTGATCGCGATGAAGGGAGCCGACGAAGGACTCAAACAAAAGATCTTCAAGAACATGTCGCAGCGCGCCGCCGAGATGCTGCGCGACGACCTCGAGGCGAAGGGACCCGTGCGGCTCTCGGAGGTGGAGGCGGCGCAGAAGGAAATCCTCGCGGCCGCGCGCAAGCTCGCGGAGGCGGGCACGATCGCGCTCGGCGGCAAGGGCGAGGAATATGTCTGAGGCGAGCCGCTTGAGGGCGATTGCCGCCGCCGCGGCGGCCGCGGCGGAGCGCTGGTCGTTGCCGACGGTGGACGGCCCAATCGTGGGCGGAAGCCGTCGCGAGATGGACCCGGCGAAAGCGGCGCGGGCGCTGGAGGGCGAGCGCTCTCGCGGCTATGAGGCGGGACTCGCAGCTGCCCGCGCCGAGATCGAGCGCCTCAGGGCCGATCTCCAAACGCGTGCGCAGCGACTCGATTCGCTTCTCGCGCTGCTCACGCAGCCGCTCGCGGCGCTCGATGACGAGGTGCAGCGCCAACTCGCGCTGCTTGCGCTCGCGATCGGCAAGCAGCTCGCGCGGCGCGAGCTGAAGGCGAGCCCCGAAGAAGTCATTCCGCTCATTCGCGATTGCGTCGGACGGCTGCCGGCGGCGGCGCGGGACGTCCGGGTGCACCTGCATCCGGATGACGCGGCGCTCGTGCGCGAGCACCTCGCCGCCCCCGCGGGCGAGCGAGCTTGGACGCTGATCGAGGACCCGACGCTCGCGCGCGGCGGCTGTCTCGTGCGCGCCGAAGCATCCCAAATCGACGCTCGGCTCGAGAGCCGCGTCGCTGCAGTCGCCGCGAGTCTGTTCGGCGAGGATAGGGCGAGCCGGCGCGAGAACTCAACGGAGAGCGGCTGATGCAGAGCGAGCTCGCCCGGCGCTGGAGCGAGGGAGTCGCTCGCAACCTTCGAAACGTGGAGCGGCTGCGGCCAGCGCCGGTCGAGGGCAGCCTCACCCGCATGGTCGGACTCGCCCTCGAGGCGATCGGCTGCCGTGCCTCGATGGGCGATACCTGCGATGTCTCGACGAGCGACGGCGGTCACATCGAGGCGGAGGTCGTCGGATTTTCCGGCGACCGGCTGTATTTGATGCCGACCGGCGATCCGCACGGTCTCGGCCCCGGCTCGCGCGTCGTCCCGCGCGAGCGCTCGGGACTCGTGGGCGTAGGCCCGCAACTGCTAGGGCGGGTCGTCGATGGCGCTGCCCAGCCTCTCGATGGACTGGGACCGATCGAATGCGAGGATCGCGTGAGGCTGATCGGTACGCCGATCAATCCGCTCGAGCGGCTGCCGATCTCGGAGCCGCTCGATGTCGGCGTGCGCGCGATCAACGGCCTCGCCACTGTCGGGCGCGGCCAGCGCCTCGGCCTGTTCGCCGGCAGCGGTGTCGGCAAGAGCGTGCTGCTCGGCATGATGGCACGCTACACGAGCGCGGACGTGATCGTCGTCGGCCTGATCGGCGAGCGTGGTCGGGAGGTCAAGGAATTCGTCGAGCGCATTCTCGGCAGGCAGGACCGCAGGCGCGCCGTGGTCGTCGCCGCACCGGCAGACTCCCCGCCGCTCATGCGCCTGCACGGCGCGTGGCTCGCGAGCGCCGTCGCGGAGTACTTCCGCGATCGCGGCGCGAGCGTGCTGCTCATCATGGATTCGCTCACGCGCTTCGCGCAGGCCCAACGCGAGATTGGACTCGCGATCGGCGAGGCGCCTGCGACGAAGGGCTATCCACCGTCCGTATTCGCGCGCATGCCGCAGCTCGTCGAGCGCGCCGGCAACGGCGCGGGGCGTGGCGGCTCCATCACGGCTTTCTATACGGTGCTCGTCGAGGGCGATGATCAAAGTGATCCGATCGCGGATGCGGCGCGTGCCATTCTCGACGGGCACATCGTTCTGTCGCGCCGGATCGCCGAGGCGGGCCGCTATCCCGCTGTCGATGTGGAGGCATCCGTAAGCCGCGTCATGCACGAGATCGCACCGTCCGATCACATCGAGCTCGCACGCCGCTTCCGGCAACTCATCGCGACCTACGAGCACAACCGCGACCTGATCTCGATTGGAGCCTATCAGCGCGGCAGCGACGCGCGCATCGATGCGGCGATCGCGGCCTGGCCGCGGCTCACCGACTACCTTGCGCAAGACATGCGCGAGCGCGTGGATTTCGCGACCAGCCTCGCGGCGCTGCACCGTCTGTTCGCTGAGAGCGGCGCAGCCGATTGAAACGCACGAGCCCGAATTCCCGAGCGCAAATCATCATGCGGCAACGAAAACAGCTCGAGACAGTCCAGCGCGTCGCCGGCGGCGAGGAGCAACGCCGCGCGGAGCGCCTCGCCGCAGCCGAGCGGCGCGTGAAGGACTGCGAGGCAAAGCTCGCCGAGCTGAGCGCGTATCAGGCAGATTATGCGGGGGATTTTGCGCGGCGTGCGAGTCGCGGACTCGACGGTGCGCGCGTGCGGCATTTCCAGACCTTTCTCGCACGTCTGGGCGAAGCCGTGCGGCAGCAGAGCGAGATCGTCGATCGCGCACGCGCGGAGCGCGACGCCGAGCTCGAGGACTGGCGGCAAGCGGCGCGGCGCGCGCAAGTCGTCGGCCGGGTGGTCGAGGAGCGGCGCGGTGAAGCGCGCCGCGAGAGCGACCGGCGCGAACAGCGCGAGTCCGATGAATTGAGTCTGACGAGGTTCCGCCACCGTGACTAGCAAAGGGCCTTCAGCGGCGGGATTGTCCGCCCTTCTCGATCGAACGGCTGCCGCGCGGACGAACGGCGGCGCCGCGGAGGCCGGCCGCTCGGCCACAGGCACTGTTGCCGGCGGCTCCGATTTTCAAACGCTGCTTGCCGGAAATCTGAGCTCCAACGCACCCAGCGCTGCGGGCTCGCACGAAGTACGCGGTGGGGAGTCGCGCGAGACTGATTCTCACAGGCGCAAAGCCCACGATAGATCGACCGATGCGTCCGATTCTGCGGCGGCGAGTACCGCGGCAGTGCCGCCGGCAAATGCCGGCGCAACGCTCGCCGCGCCCTCGACGGACGGCTCGACCACGCGAAGCACCAGGGACACATCCCGCGAGGTCGCGACTCGGCGCGGGGTAGCCGAATCTGCAGCGCCGGCTAGCTCGGTCGCATCCACTGCTTCGGCTGCATCCAAGGCCTCGGCTGCAACCACTTCCCCCGCTGCGTCGAGCGCAACGGCGGCCTCGACTGGGTCGACAGCATCGACGGCACCGACTGCATCGACTTCGCCAGCTGCATCGACTGCAGCGGTTGCAGCGGTTGCGTCGGCTGCACCGACCGCTTCGGGCGCAGCCACCGGAACCGATGCGGCGGTTTCGGCCTCGCACTCGGCGAGCGCGACCGAAGCACTCGCAGCGTCGGACCCCTCAACGCTCGCGGGCATGCTCTCGAGCCTCTCGCTGGCGCCCGCGACGAACGGCTCGACACGATTGGCTCCCGCGCGCGGCTCGACACCATCTGCTGCGCCGGGAGACTCGGCACTGGCCGCGACAACGGAGAGCCCCGCAGCTTCGGTCGCGGACAGCTCGACCGCGGCGCTCGGTAGCTGGCTGGACGACTCCTCGCCCACATCGCCCGGTGGCTCCGACCAGAGCACGCCGGACGATGCAACGACGGTCGATCCCGAACAGCAGCTGCTCGCGTGGCTCTCGGGTACGGCCGCTTTGCAAGCGGGCACCGCTGCGCCGACGGTCGCGACGATTGCGCTCGTAGCGTCCGGGACGCAGTCCGGTCAGACGGCAGCGTCCTCCCCCACGGCGCCTAAAGCACAATCGGACTCGACTGCCTCGCAGAGTACGAGCCTGCCTCCGCCGGCCAATCCGGCTTCCGTTCATCTTGCGGCTGCCACACACACGGGGGCCGCGCAGCCAGCCGCCGGAGCGCTGCACGCGCCGCTCGGGACGAGTGCGTGGGTAGAGGAGCTCGGTGCCCAGCTCAGCTGGATGACGCACCGTGGGATCGACGCGGCCTCGCTTCATGTCTCCCCTGCCGAGCTCGGCCCGATCGAGGTGCGCATCTCCTTACACGGCAGCGATGCAAGCGTCTGGTTCGGTGCGACCCAAGCAGCGACCCGGGCGGCTCTCGAGCACGCTCTGCCCCAGCTGCGACAGCTCTTTGCGTCGCAGGGGCTCGCGCTCGCCGATGCCGGCGTATTCCGCGAGCCACCGCGCGGCTCGACGCGCCAGACGCCGTCGCGCTCGGTAGCACCGGTTGCCGCTGCGCGCGATGAGGCATCGCGTGCGTCCGAGGCTCGCAGCGCCGTGCGGCTCGGTCTGCTCGATCTCTACGCCTGAGCCCGCACCGATGCCGCCCTCCAGGCGGCATTTGACGCATGACGGCGCGCGCCAAGTTTTTGTCGCGGCCCCTGCCCAAGACGCGCGTCACACTTCTTCCAACGCTCGAAAATCCTTTGAACTGCGCTACTTAGGCGCGCCTCGCAGCTCATGGCACAGCCGTTGCACCGGCTCCGGCAGCGAACCCGAACGACGTTTTCAACGATGGCCGATATTCCCACTCTGGAGCCTGCCCAGGACGTGCCTCTCGCGGATGAGGAGGCGCCGCCGCCGATCAAATCCTCGAGGCTTTGGATCATCATCGCTGTCGCCGTGTTGATGGTGGCGGGGGCGGCGGGCGCCGGTTGGCACTTTCTAGGCGCATCCCGAAAAGGCGCACAGAAGAGCGCCGCAGCCCCCCCGGAGAGCGGACCGGCACTGTATGTGTCGCTCGATCCGGCGTTCGTCACGAACTTCGAGGCCGATCAGGCCGTGCGTTTCCTGCAGATCAGCGTCGAGGTCATGACGCACGATCCGGCGACGGTCGATGTGATCAAGTCGAACGATCCGGTCCTGCGCAACGATCTGCTGCTGCTGTTTGCCAACCAAAAATACGCCGAAATCGCGACGCGCGACGGCAAGGAGCGACTGCGAGCCGCGGCGCTCGCCGCCATACGCAAGGACGTCGCGGCGAACGGCGGGCATCCCGAGCGCGTGGACGCCGTGTACTTCACCAGCTTCGTAATGCAGTAACGCGAGCACGGGGAGAATTCGTGTCCGCCGAAAAGATCCTGAACCAGGAGGAGATCGACGCGCTGATTCACGGCGTCGACTCGGGAGCCGTCAATACCGAGCCGGTGCCCGCGCCGGGCGAGGCGCGCGGCTTTGACTTCCGCAATCAAGTGCGGATCGTGCGCGGCCGCATGCCGACGCTCGAGATGATCAATGACCGCTTCGCGCGGCTCTTCCGCGTGAGCCTCTACAATCTGTTGCGCCGCACGCCCGACCTGAGCGTCGGTGCGATCGAGATGAAGAAATTCGCCGAGTACGTGCACACGCTGCAGGTTCCGACGAGCCTCAACCTCGTGAAGATCAATCCGTTGCGCGGGACGGCGCTCGTCGCGCTCGACCCGAAGCTCGTCTTCTGCGTGGTGGACAATTTCTTCGGCGGCAGCGGTCGGCACATCAAGATCGAGGGACGCGACTTCACGGCGACCGAGCAGCGCGTCATCCACATGCTGTTGCGCAGTGCATTCTCCGACTTGAGGGAGGCGTGGTCGCACGTGGCGAGCATCGAAGTCGAGTACCTGCAGTCGGAGATCAACCCGCATTTCGCAAACATCGTGAGCCCCTCGGAGATCGTCGTCGTCACGAGCTTTCACCTCGAGCTCGAAGGCGGGGGCGGCGATCTGCACGTCACCATGCCTTACGCGATGATCGAGCCGCTGCGCGATCTGCTCGACGCCGGCGTGCAGAGCGATCGCGTCGAGCACGACGAGCGCTGGCTCAATGCGCTGCGCGAGGACATCGAGGACGCGGAGATCGAAGTATCGACGCTCCTCGGACGCTCCTCGCTCAGCCTCGCCGAGGTGCTCAATCTCAAACCCGGCGATGTGATCCCCTGCGACTTCGCGGGCAAGGTCACTCTGCTTGCCGAGACGGTCCCGGTCTTCCGCGGCAGCTTCGGAATCTCCCGCGGACTCGAGGCCGTGAAGGTCGAGGAGCGCGTCCGCCGCGGCAAGCCCCAATCGTCCGAGCCACTAAACCTCAAAAGAGCCCGAGAATCGTCATGAACGCGAAAAGTACCGAGGCACGCGCCGCGGAATTCGAGAACCTGCGTGAGGGCGAGCCGCGACCCGGCAGCGACACTGGCGCGGCCGAGGCCGGCACGGACCTCAATCTCGAGGTCATACTCGACGTGCCGGTCACGCTCTCAATGGAGGTCGGGCGCACGCGCATCCCGATCCGCAATCTCCTGCAGCTCAATCAGGGCTCGGTCGTCGAGCTCGATCGGGAGGCGGGCGAGCCGCTCGATGTGTTCGTGAACGGCACCTTGATCGCGCACGGCGAGGTCGTCGTCGTGAACGACAAGTTCGGCATCCGCCTCACCGACGTGGTGAGCCCCGCCGAGCGCATCCGCAAGCTCAAATGATTTTTCGGCGGACCACAGTCGCACTCGCCGTGGCAGCGCTCAGCGGCGGGGCAAGCCTCGCGGCCGCGGCGCCCTTCACCGCCGCTGCGCAGTCGCATCCGTTTGCTGCGCCCGAGATCGCCTCAGGCTCCCCGGCCGTGGGCGTCGGGAGCCTCACCGAGGTCACCCTCGCACTCGCCCTGGTGCTCGCCGCCATCTTCGGGCTCGCCTGGCTGATGCGGCGCGTGCGCGGCATCGCCGGCTCGGCTTCCGCGCTCGGAGTGCTTGCGGAAGTGCGCCTCGGTCCGAAGGAGCGCGCGGTGCTCGTGAAAGTCGGCGGCGAGCAGCTGCTGCTCGGTGTGGCTCCGGGCCGGGTGGCGACGCTGCACGTGCTTTCGCAGCCGCTCGCCATAGAGCGCAGCATCCCGCCGGGCCCCGGTGCGGGCTCGGGCAAGCCCGGCGAGCGGGCGAGCTTTCGCGCGCTCCTCTCGAAGAGTCTCGGGCGGCCATGATCGATCCGGGCCTCGCCGCGCTCACGGTCCACACCGCCCCGGGCGGCGGGCAGACCTACACGCTCACCGTGCAGGTTCTGCTGCTGATGACGGCGATCACGCTGCTGCCCGCCATTCTGCTCATGATGACGGCCTTCACGCGGATCGTGATCGTGCTCGGAATCCTGCGCCAGGCGCTCGGGGCGGGCCAAACGCCCCCTAACCAGGTGCTGATCGGGCTCGCGCTGTTCCTCACGCTGTTCGTGATGGCCCCCGTGATCCAACGCATCAACGTCGATGCCGTGCAGCCCTATGAGGCTGGCACGATCGACGGGCCCACCGCTCTTCAAAAGGCGGAGGCACCCCTCAAGACATTCATGCTCAACCAGACGCGCGAGCGCGACATCGCGACGTTCGTGCGCATCGCCGGCGGCAAGGGCTATGCGACTCCGCAGGACGTGCCGCTCTCGGTGCTCGTGCCGGCCTTCGTCACGAGCGAGCTGAAAACTGCTTTCATGATCGGATTCCTGATCTTCATTCCGTTCGTGATCATCGATTTAGTGGTGGCGAGCGTGCTCATGTCGATGGGCATGATGATGCTTTCGCCCGTGCTGATATCCCTGCCTTTCAAACTCATGCTGTTCGTCCTCGTCGACGGCTGGTCGCTCGTCATGGGGACGCTCGCTGCGAGCTTCTACACATGACGCCAGAGACCGTAATGACGATCGGCCAGCGCGCTCTCGAGATCACTCTGATGCTCTCGGCGCCGCTCCTGCTTACCGCGCTCGTGACCGGGCTCATCGTCGGCGCCTTTCAAGCGGCGACGCAGATCAACGAGATGACCCTATCGTTCATCCCGAAGCTGCTCGCGCTCGCCCTCGCCCTCGTCATCACGGGACCTTGGATGCTGAAGCTCCTCGTCGGCTACACGCGCGAGCTCATCACCAGCATTCCGGGCTTGATCGGCTAGACAAGCCCGAGACGCTCACGAAGCGACAGCGGCGCACATGATCACGCTCACCTCAGGCGAGCTCGAGCGCTGGATTGCGCAGCTCTACTGGCCGTTCGTGCGCATCGGCGCATGCCTCATGATCGCACCGGCCTTCGCAGCGATCGCGGTGCCCGCACGCATTCGCGTCGTGCTCGCCGGCAGCATCGCCCTCGTCGTGGCGCCGCTCGTACCGGCGCCTGCTGGCATCGTACCCTTCTCGGCACAAGGGCTCGTCGTCACCGTGCAGCAGCTCGTGATCGGTGCCGCGCTCGGCTTTGCGCTGCAGATCATCTTCGATGCCGTCACGATGGGCGGCCAGCTGCTCGCGAACAGCATGGGCCTGTCGTTCGCGTTCAACGTCGATCCGATGCACGGCGCGGAGACGCCGGCGCTCGGGGAGCTCTACGGCATTCTCGTCCTGCTGACGTTCCTCGCACTCGACGGCCACCTGCGGGTCATCGAGGTGCTCGCGGACGGATTCCGCACGCTGCCCGTCGGCACGGCGGGGCTCGGGGCCGATGGGCTCTGGCGGCTCATCGGCTGGGGCACACAGATCTTCGCAGGAGCGCTCGCAATCGCCCTGCCGGGGGTAACGGCGCTCACGATAGTCAACCTCGCCTTCGGCGTCGTGAGCCGCGCCGCCCCGGCGCTCAATCTGTTCGCGGTCGGATTCCCGGTCTCTCTGGTGTGCGGTCTCGTCATCGTCCTTGCGAGCCTGCCGATGCTGCAGTCGAGCTTCGTGCATCTGATCGCAGAGGCATTCGCCGTCGCGAGGCGCCTCGCGGGTGCAGGAGCGTAGGGCAATGGCCGATATCGCTCAGGAACGCACCGAACAACCGACTGCGAAGCGCCTCGAGGACGCGCGCAAGCGCGGGCAAGTGCCGCGCTCGCCGGAGCTCGCCGCGGCCGCCGTCGTGCTGGTCGCCGGTGGCGGCCTCGAGCTCTTCGGACGCCACGCAGCGCGCACGCTCTACGCCCTCATGCAGTCGAGCCTCGCGTTGCGCCCTGCGCAGGTCTTCGATGAGGGTGCCCTCCTCGGCACTCTCGCCAGCTGCGCCGCTCAGGCACTCGTCGCGTGCGCTCCCATCCTGCTTCTGACGTTAGCCGCCGCTCTCGCCGCGCCGCTTGCGCTCGGAGGGTGGAATCTGTCCTTCGAAGCGCTCGTGCCCGACTTCACGCGCCTCTCCCCGCAGAACATCGTGCAGCGCATCTTCTCCATGCGCAGCCTCGTCGAGCTCGCGAAGGCCTACGCGAAGTTCCTGCTCGTCGCGGCGATCGGCGTCGCGTTCGTTTGGAAGAGCTATGGGCGGCTGTTCGCGCTCGGCAGCGAACCGCTCGAATCGGCGATCGCGGACTCCGCATCGCTCTGTGGGAGCGCGCTGCTCGCGCTCGCATCCGGACTCGGCATCATCGCGGCGATCGATGTGCCGTGGCAGCTCTTCAGCCACAGGCGGCAACTGCGCATGACGCGGCAGGAGATCCGCGACGAGTTCAAAGAGAGCGAGGGCTCCCCGGAAGTGAAGGGGCGCATCCGCCGTATGCAGCAGGAGGTCGCCCGCCGTCGCATGATGCAGGAGGTCCCGAAAGCGGACGTGGTCGTCGTCAACCCGACGCACTTCGCCGTCGCGCTGCGCTACGACGAGCGCCGCATGCGTGCCCCCGCCGTCGTCGCCAAGGGCACCAATGAGGTCGCGGCGCGTATCCGCGAAGTCGCGGCGGAGCACCGCGTGCCGATCTTCGAGGCGCCCCCGCTCGCCCGCGCCCTGCATCGCGCCGTTCCGATCGGAGGCGAGGTCCCCGCATCGCTCTACGTAGCGGTCGCTCAGGTGCTCACCTACGTGTACCAGGTGCGTGCCGCTGCGGCGGCAGGCGTCGCGCCCCCTGCCCCGCCGCACATCGAGACTGCATCCGAGAACGCGGACATCGACGATGCAGGAACGAGGCACTGATCGATGGCCGACGCAACGCAAGCGTTGAACGTCCGCCATCTGCTGCGCGCCGGGATCGGCGTGCCCGTGGGCGTGCTCGCCGTTCTCGCGATGGTCGTGCTGCCGCTGCCCCCGTTCGCGCTCGATGTATTGTTCACGTTCAACATCGCCCTCTCGATCATGATCGTGGTCGCAGTGTTCTATGTGCCTCGACCGATCGACTTCGGCGTCTTCCCGACCGTGCTACTGCTTGCGACGCTCCTGCGCCTTGCGCTCAACGTCGCCTCGACGCGTGTCGTTCTCCTGCACGGCCATGCGGGCCCGGGCGCGGCGGGGAAGGTCATCCAGTCCTTCGGCGAGTTCGTCATCGGCGGCAATTTCGCGGTCGGCGTAATCGTGTTCGTGATTCTCACGATCATCAATTTCGTGGTCGTGACGAAGGGCTCGGGACGCGTCTCGGAAGTGAGCGCCCGTTTCACCCTCGATGCGATGCCCGGCAAGCAGATGGCGATCGACGCGGACCTCAACGCCGGTCTCATCACGCAGGATGAGGCGCGCCAGCGCCGCACCGAAGTGCGGGCCGAGGCGGATTTCTACGGCTCGATGGACGGTGCGAGCAAATTCGTGCGCGGCGACGCGATCGCCGGCATTCTCATCCTCTTCATCAACATCGCAGGCGGCCTGGCAATCGGCGTCGTGGGACACGGGCTCGCGCTCGCGGATGCGGCACGCACCTATACGCTGCTCACGATCGGCGATGGGCTCGTCGCACAAATTCCGGCGCTGCTGCTCTCGACTGCGGTCGCGATCATCGTCACCCGCATGTCCGGCAGGCAAGACATGGGTGGGGAGGTCACACGGCAGCTTTTCGGCCATCCGCGCACACTCGCGGTCGCCTCGGGTCTGCTCGCAGCGATGGGCCTCGTGCCCGGCATGCCGAACCTCGCCTTTCTGACGATCGCCTGCCTCTGCGGGGCGGGCGCTTACGCCATCCGTTCACGCAAGCTCCGACGCGAGGCGGCGGCGCAGACCGCGCCGGCGGGCACACAGCCCGCCGCCCCCGCTGCAGAGAAGGAGCTCTCCTGGGAGGACGTTCGGCCAGTTGACATGCTCGGCCTCGAGGTCGGTTACCGTCTCGTCCCGCTCGTCAACAAGGCGCAGAGCGGGGATCTGCTCGCCAAGATCCGCGGGGTGCGGCGCAAGCTCTCCCAGGAGCTCGGATTCCTGGTGCCTGCAGTCCACATTCGCGACAACCTCGATCTCGCGCCGAACGCTTACCGAATCAACCTCGGCGGTGTCCCCTTCGGCGAGGGTGTCGTCTACCCGGATCGCGACCTCGCCATCAACCCCGGCCGCGTGTTCGGACCCGTCAAGGGCATCGCGACGCGCGATCCGGCGTTTGGAATGGAGGCCGTATGGATCGAGCCAGGCGAGCGCGACCATGCGCAGACGCTCGGCTACACCGTCGTCGATGCGAGCACCGTGGTCGCGACGCATCTCTCGCACATGATCCAGTCGCACGCTCACGAGCTGCTCGGCCACGAGGAAGTGCAGCACCTGCTGGCGACGCTCGCGAAGAGCGCACCGAAGCTCGTGGAGGATCTCGTGCCGCGGGCGCTTCCCACCGCGGTCGTCGTCAAGGTCCTGCAGTTGCTGCTCGCCGAGCGGGTGCCGATCCGCAACATGCGCTCGATCATCGAGACGCTGGCCGAGCAGGCACCCCGCACCCAGGACCCCGCGCAACTCACCGCGGCCGTGCGCATCGCACTCGCGCGACAGATCGTCCAGGACATCGCGGGACTCGCGAGCGAGCTGCCGGTGATGACGCTCGAGCCCGATCTCGAGCGGCTGCTGCAGTCGACGCTCGCCTCGCCTCAAGGCGCGGCGACCGCACTCGAGCCTGGACTTGCCGAGCGGCTGCAGCAGCGCCTCGCCGAAGGCGCGCAGCGCCAGGAGCTGATCGGCGAGCCGGCAGTGTTGCTCGTACCGCCGCCGCTGCGCCAGACGCTCGCGCGGTTCATTCGAGCTGCGGTGCCGAGCATGCACGTGCTCGCCTGGAACGAGATACCCGACAACAGAAAGGTCCGCCTCGTAACGGCGGTAGGACGCTGAGGAAGGCAGAGACTCTATGAAGATCACCCGACACGCGGCGCCCGACATGCGCCAGGCATTGAGAGCGGTGCGCGAGCAGCTCGGCCCCGATGCCGTGATCCTCTCCTCGCGCCGCACGGCCGATGGAGTCGAAGTCACCGCGGCAATGGACTTCGACGCGGAGAGCCTCGCGGCCGAGGCCGAACGGATCACGCCGCCTGCGCCGGCACCGACACCTGCGCCGGCACTGACGCCTGCGCCGGCGCTGACGCCTACGCGGCCGATGGAAGCAGCCGTCGTTGCGGCCGAGGCGGCGAATTCCCCGAACGTGCTCGCGATGCAGAGCGAACTGAAGACACTGCGTCACGTGCTCGAGACGCAACTCGCGCGTCTCGCCTGGACCGATCTCGCGCGGCGCTCTCCCATTCAAACGGAAATGCTCCGTGAGTTGACCGAGGTGGGGCTCGCGGCCGATCTCGCCGCGGAGATCGTCGCGTCCGTTCCTCCCTCCGCCGAGCTCACACAAGCGCGTCGCCTCGCGATCGCGGGAATCGCACAGCGCCTCATCGTCACCGGCGATCGCTGGCTGCATGAAGGCGGCCGGATCGCGCTCGTCGGACCGACGGGCGCGGGGAAGTCGACGACGCTCGCGAAGCTCGCCGTGCGCTGGGTGCTCAACCACGGTCCGCGCGATCTCGCGCTCATCGCTGCCGACACGCAGCGCGTCGGTGCACACAGCGAGCTGCAGTCGCTCGGCCAGTTGCTCGGCGCGCCCGTGCACGTTCTCGAGCATCCCGCCGAGCTTCCCGAGCTCATCGCGCGGCTCTCCCGCCGCCGTTGCGTGCTCATCGACACCGCAGGCGTGAGCCCGCGCGACGGGCAGCTCGCGATGCGGCTCGGCGCACTGTCGGCGGCGGGCTCTGCGGTGGAAGTCGCGCTCGTGCTCGCAGCGAGCACTCAGGCCGGCGCGCTCGCCGAGACGGTTGCGCGTTTCGCGACCGTCAATCCGACGAGCTGCGTGCTGACCAAGGTAGACGAAGCCGCAAGTCTCGGTGGAGCGCTCTCGATGCTGATGCGCTCGCGCCTGCCGATCTCTTACGTGAGCGAGGGACAGCAGGTTCCCGAGGATCTGCGCCCCGCGCGCGCGCTCGAGCTCGTCTCGAGTGCCGTGCAGCTCGCGCGAGATGCGGGCGCCGCGGCAGACGAGGACCTGCTCGAGCGGCGTTTCGGAGACCTCGCCCATGCGCTCCGCTGAAGGGCTCGCCGGTGCGAAGCTGCGCGGGCTCGGCGACCCCGTGCAGGTAATCGCCGTCACCGGCGGCAAAGGTGGCGTCGGCAAGACCAACATCTCCGTCAATCTCGCGGCCGCCCTCGCCGCTCAGGGACGCCGCGTGATGCTGCTCGACGGCGATCTGGGGCTCGCGAACGTCGATGTGTTCCTCGGGCTGTCGCCCCGCTATACGCTCGCGCACGTCCTCACCGGCGAGCGCACGCTCGATGAGATTCTGGTCGAGGCGCCGCAAGGCTTCAAAGTGGTGCCGGCCGCCTCGGGGCTCGCCCAGCTCGCCAACCTCGATGCCGCGGCGCACCTGGGCCTGGTGCAGGCCTTTAGCGGTCTCGCATCGCGGCTCGATGCGCTCATCATCGACACGGCTGCCGGAATCGCGCACGGTGTGACGCAGTTCTCACAGGCGGCGCAGCACGTCCTGGTCGTGATCTGCGACGAGCCGGCATCGCTCACCGACGCCTACGCTCTGGTGAAAGTGTTGAGCAAGCAACATGGCGTCACCCGTTTCCGGGTCGTCGCCAATATGACTCGCGCCCGGGGCGCGGGAAGTGAGCTCTTCCGGCGCTTCGAGCGCGTCACCGGCCGATTCCTCGACGTGGTGCTCGATTATGCCGGCGAGATTCCCGAGGATGAGCACGTGCGGCAGTCGATTCGCGGCCAGCGTCCGGTCATCGAAGCCTACCCCGGGAGCCCGGCCGCCCTCGCATTCAAGAATCTCGCCGCGCGAGCCGATAAATGGCCGTTGCCTCGAGGTCCGCGCGGCAACCTCGAGTTTTTCGTCGAGCGGCTGGTGCGCCGGCCGCCCGTGCATCTGGAGCTCGTGCCGTGAGCGTAGGTGCCTACGCGGCGCAACGCTCGCGACCCGAGGCGGACGCGCTCGTGACGCGACACGCGGAGTTGGTCAAGCGCATCGCCTACCATCTGGCGGGGCGCCTGCCGCCGTCCGTGGATGTGGCGGATCTCATCCAGGCCGGCATGCTCGGCCTGCTCGAGGCTGCCGCGAACTACACCGCGCATCGCGGCGCGAGTTTCGAGACGTACGCCGGAATCCGCATCCGGGGCGCAATGATCGACGCGCTGCGCAAGCTCGATTGGGCGCCGCGCTCCGTGCATCGCAAGGCGCGCGCAGTCGCCGCCGTGATGCGCGAGATCGAGCGGGAGAGCGGCCGCGATGCACGCGACGCAGAGATCGCCGAGCGGCTCGGGATCTCGCTCGACGAGTATCACTCGATCGTGCAGGACGCCGCGAGCTGCCGCCTGGCGAGCCTCGATGAGGCAACCGCGGGCGAGGCTCAGGACGGGGTCGACCCGTTCATCGAAGCCACGGAGGCAGGCTTTCGCGAGGCGCTCGCCGCGGCCATCGATGGGCTGCCCGAGCGGGAGAAGCTCGTGATGTCGCTCTATTACACGGACGAATTGAATTTGAAGGAGATCGGCGCGGTGCTGAGCGTCACCGAGTCTCGGGTGTGTCAGCTGCATGGCCAGGCGCTCGTGCGGCTGAAGGGGCGGCTCGCGGAGTGGAACGAGGGACACGACGCCACGGCCGGGTCCGCTGCGAGGAGGAGAAAGAAGTGAGCAAAGATTTGAAATTTCTCGTGGTCGACGACTTCTCGACCATGCGGCGCATCATCAAGAACCTGCTGCACGAACTCGGCTACCGGAACGTCACCGAGGCGGACGATGGCACCACGGCGCTGCCGATGCTGCAGGAAGGCGACGTCGACTTCCTCATTACCGACTGGAACATGCCCGGCATGGCGGGTCTCGATCTGCTCAAGGCGGTTCGCTCCGACCCGAAGCTCGCGAAGCTGCCGGTGCTGATGCTCACCGCGGAGGCGAAGCGCGAGCAGATCGTCGAGGCGGCGCAGGCAGGCGTGAGCGGCTACGTGATCAAGCCGTTCACTGCCGAGACCCTGAAGGAGAAGCTCGACAAGATTCTCGGCGCCGTGGCGAAGTGACATGGCGAACCCCGATCCGATCCCGCTCGCAGCCCGCTACGGTGCACGCATCGAGGCGCTCGCGGCGGCGCTCGCCCGCGAAGACGAGAACGGCTTTTTCGCCGTGCTCGACGAGATTCTGCAATCGCGCAAGCCGGCGCTCATCGGAGAGCTGCGCGACCTCACCTGCAATCTGCAAGTCGCCCTCGAGCGGTTCCGCCTCGATGCGCGGCTCGCCGATTTCGCCGAAAAGGAGATTCCGGACGCGCGCCAGCGCCTCGCACACGTACTCAAGCTCACCGACGAGGCCGCGCACCGTACGCTCGACCTCATCGAGCGCTCGGGTCCGCCCGCCGAGCGCACCACCAAGGCGATCCAGGCACTCGCCTCGCCGTGGAAGCGCTTTCGCGAGCGCCGCATCGAGCTCAAGGAATTTCACGAGCTGCTGAAGCGCATGGACGCATTTCTTCCGACCGCGCGAGCCGACGCGGAGCTGATCCGCAGGAACCTCAACGAGATGCTGCTCACTCAGGCCTACCAGGACTTGACCGGTCAGATCATTCGCGGCGTCATCGAGCTGGTGCACGAGATCGAGGCCGCGCTCGTGGAGCTTGCGCGTCTCTCGGGCGGGGAACCGGGCACTGCAGAGCCCGCCGCGCCGCGCAGCTCACATGGCGAAGGACCGGCCGTGCCGGGCATCACGCAAGGAGAGCTCGCGGCGGGTCAACAGGACGTCGATGCGCTGCTCTCGGGCCTCGGGATGTAGCGCCCGCCGAGCCGCGCAGGAAGTCGCACCTTGGACATACTGAGCGTCGTTGGTCTCGCGCTCGCGTTTTTCGCGCTCGTCGGCGGCGCCGTCGTGCGTGGCGCCGGCATCATGGCGCTCGTATCGGCCGAGGCGTTCATTATCGTCGTCATCGGCACCTGCGCCGCGATTTGCGTGCAGACGCCGCTCGCGGTCATGAAGCACGCCCTCTCGATCCTGCCGTGGGCCATGAAGCCGCCGCCGCTCAATCCGGAGAAGCTCATTCAGAAGATGGTCGAGTGGAGCAACGTCGCCCGCAAGCAGGGTCTGCTCGGGCTCGAGCCGCTGCTCGGCAAGGAGGAAGACACTTTCGTGCGCAAGGCGCTGCAACTGGTCGTCGACGGCAGCGAGCCCGACGTCATTCGCGGCATCATGGAAGTCGAGCTCGACACGCGCGAGCACACCGATACTCTCGGGGCGAAAGTGTTCGAGGGCATGGGCATCTATTCGCCGACGCTCGGTATCATCGGCGCGGTTCTCGGGCTCATCTCCGTCATGCAGAACCTGGCCGACCCCTCGAAGCTCGGCCAGGGAATCGCTTCGGCCTTCACTGCGACGATCTACGGCGTCGCGCTCGCAAATCTGTTCTTTCTCCCTCTTTCCGCGAAGCTGAAAGTCGCCATCCGCTCGCAGACTCAGGTGCGCGAGATGATCATCGAAGGAATGATCTCCATCGCACAGGGCGAGAATCCGCGCGCGATCGAGTCGAAGCTCCAGGGCTATCTGCACTGATCTCGAGAGATCGAGGACGGTCGTCATGTCACGCAGGCGCAAACAGCAGCACGAGGACCATACGAACCACGAGGCATGGGCGATCCCGTACGCCGATCTCATGACGCTGCTGCTCGCGTTCTTCGTCGTGATGTATGCGATCTCGACGGTCAACGAAGGCAAGTACCGCGTGCTGTCCGATGCGCTGGTCGCGGCCTTCCGCGGCACCCCGCGCACGATGGAGCCCATCCAGGTGGGAGAGAAGCAGGTGGGCTCGGGCGCCGACGTGAAGACGAGCCTCGTACAGCAATCGATGATCGCCGGCCAGCCTCGCAAGCTCTTCGACCCCATTCCCGTAAAGACAGGCATCCCGAATCCCGTTCATCCCCTCTCGGCCGGACAATTCGATCAACAACAGCAGCAGAAAGAGGCGGCGAAGGCGCTCGAGCGCGTCGCCGATCAGGTGGTGCGCGCGATGCAATCGCTCGAGCGCGCCAATCTCGTGTTCGTCAGGCGCAAAAGCAACATGGTCGAGGTGGAGATCCGGACGGACATTCTCTACCCGAGCGGCAGCGCAACGCTCTCGGGGAGTGCCGTTCCCATCATCGATCGGCTCGCAGGCGTGCTGAGGCCATTCCCGAATCCCATTCGTGTGGAAGGTCACACCGACAGCCGCCCGATCGATACGGTCGCCTTCCCCTCTAATTGGGAGCTCTCCGCCGCGCGCGCGGCGAGCGTCGTTCGCCTGTTCCAACATCAGGGGATCGACCCGACGCGGCTTGCGGTCATGGGCTACGGGCAATACCGCCCGGCGCAACCCAACGCGACGCAGCAGGGGCGCAATGCAAACCGGCGCGTCGTGATCGTGATTCTGGCACCCGACGGTACGGCCCCCGAGGGCGTCTCCATCGAGCCGACCGCCACGCCGGCTCAACCGACGACTCCGACCGTGCGCAATGGCCGCCCGGCGGATGGCACGCTTTCTGCACCCTGACTGGCGTGGCTCGATCCGCGCCGGATTTCCGGCGGCGGCGAAGCCGATGAGTGCCCTGAAGGGTAGCCGCATGATCTCGATACCAACGCTCCGACCAATTCCGCTCGACACGGTTCTTTACGTCGGCCGGGCCGCCTTTCTCGTCTTCTCGTTCGCCCTCGCGGCGATCGCATTCGTTCGCCTGCGACGCAGCAGCGAGCAGCGCCGTCGCGATGCGGAGCGTGACGCGCAGCACACCTCTGCGCTGCTCACGCGCGTGCTCGAACGCATCGAGGCGCTCGAGACGCGCCTTGCGGCCGCGGAGCCGCGCCTCGCAGCTATCGGCGAGCAGCTCGAGACGCATTTCAAATCCGCCGCCGCAATCTCCCCGCGCAACTACGCGGTCGCGATCCGCCTCGCCCGCGCGGGGGCGCCTGCCGAGGAGATCGCCGGCGCGTGCGGTCTTGCCCGTCAGGAGGCGGAGCTAGTCGTGAGACTCCATGCCGGCAAAGACCGAGACGCACGTCACGTTGCCCTCATGCGGGCTTAAGAGGCGTGCTGCACCGCCGATAGCGGAGCGTGCACCGCGACCAAAGCCGACGTACCCGAGAGCGATGAGCAAGCGCCCTTCCTCGCGTCCCAAGAAGTGCGCGTCCAAATCGACGCCGCGCGCCGGCCGGGCACGTGCGACCTCCAGGCGCGCGATCCGCGCCCGCGCGACCGGCGCCAGCGCGAGACCGGCGGCCGGCTGTGCGCTCAACCTGCCCGCGGAGTGCACGCTCGCCGATGCGACGAGTCTCAAGGTGAGGCTCACCGCGCTTCTGATGACCGAGACCGCCGTTGCGATCGATGTGAGCGGCGTGCGCCGCATCGATACGGCGAGCCTGCAGCTGCTCGCCGCATTTGCTCGCGACCGGCGCGCGAGCCGCCTCGCGGTCGAGCTGCGCGGCGAATCGGCAGCGTTCCAAGAGGCCGTCCGACTCACCGGTCTCGCACGACTGTTCGACCTCCCGCCCGGCACCCGACCCGCGTGAGAGGCCGCAAAGGATGTCGCTCGATCTCACACAATTCCACGCTGCCTTCTTCGAGGAGAGCTTTGAAGCGCTCGATACAATGGAAGCCGCGCTCCTCGAGCTCGATTTGGGTGCGCCTGACGCTGAGACCGTCAACGACATCTTCCGCGTCGCGCACTCGATCAAAGGCGGTAGCGCGACTTTCGGGTTCAGCGATATCGTCTCCTTCACGCACAGCCTCGAGACTCTGCTCGATGAGCTGCGCGGCGGACGTTTGGCCGTCTCGGCCGAGATTTCCGATCTGCTGCTCAAGTCGGTCGATGTGCTGCGCGAGATGCTGCACGCGGTGCAGGGAAAGCTCCCTATCGACGCCCAGCGCGTGGCGGATCTGCAGTTCGATCTCGAGCTCGCGATCGCCCGGCAGGGCGGTCGGTCGCAGCCTTCCGCGGACGAGGCGCCGGCTGCGCCGCAGGCCGGCGGATGGCGCATTCGCTTCTACCCCTATCGCGAGCTCTTCGCGCGCGGCAACGATCCGGTGCGCATGCTGCGCGAGCTTGCGACGCTCGGCCCGATCGAGGTCGCAGTGGATGCCGCGCAGCTCCCCGCTCTGAAGGAGCTCGATCCACAAGCATGCCATCTCGGCTGGACGATCGAGGTTGGTGGGGCCGTCGCCGAGGAGGCGATCCGCGAGGTGTTCGACTGGGCGACCGGGGAATGTGATCTCAGCATCGAGCGGCTCGGCGCCGGCGCCGCGGATGCGGGAGCGGCGGCCGAATCCGTCGGGCGAGCGGCTGAAATCGTCGCGCCCGCCCCTCCATCCGCAGTCCCGGTCTTCGAGGCCGCGGAGTCGGCGCAGACCCAGGCCGCCACACGCGAGGCCCCTGCCGCATCCGCAGAGGTGGCCGCGACGGGTTCGATCCGCGTGAGCGTCGAAAAGATCGATGAGCTCATGAATACCGTCGGCGAGCTCGTCATCACGCAGGCGATGCTGAGCCAGCTGTCCCGGGCGCTCGAGGGACCTGCGGCCGAGCAGTTCCGCTCCGGGCTCGCGCAGCTCGAGCGAAACGTGCGCGAGCTGCAGGAGAGCGTGATGCGCGTGCGCATGCTCCCGATCAGCTTCATCTTCAGCCGCTTCCCGCGCATGGTCCGCGATCTCGCACAGCGACTCGGCAAACAGATCGAGCTGAAGCTCACGGGCGAGCACACCGAGCTCGACAAGACGGTGCTCGAGAAGATAGGCGACCCGCTCGTGCATCTCGTCCGCAACAGCATGGACCACGGCATCGAGACACCCGAGGTGCGCGCCGCCGCAGGCAAGCCGCGCGCCGGCACCGTCCACCTCGATGCCTGTCATCGCGGCGGCAACATCGCCGTCGAGGTGAGCGACGATGGAGCCGGCCTCGACCGAGGCCGAATACTCGCCAAGGCCCGCGAGCGCGGGCTCATCGGTCCCACGGATTCGCTCTCGGACGAGCAGGTTCACGAGCTGATTTTCCTGCCCGGGTTTTCAACCGCCGAACAGACGACGGATCTCTCCGGCCGCGGCGTCGGAATGGACGTCGTCCGGCGCAACATCAAGGAGCTCGGCGGCACCATCGAGGTGCGCACCGAACGCGGCCGAGGCTCGCGTTTCATCATCACGCTGCCCCTTACCCTCGCGATCGTGGACGGCCAGTCGGTCGCCGTAGGCACCGAAACCTATATCGTCCCGCTCACCTCGATCATCGAATCGTTGCAGTTGAAACCCGAGCAGGTGAACCGCTTCGGCGGCCGCGGCGAGCTCTTTGCGTTCCGCGGTCAATATTTGCCCGTCATCCGGCTGCACGAGATCTTCGGAGTCGAGCCGCGCACGCGCGAGCTGCACCAGGGTCTGGTCGTCGTCGTCGAAGGCGAGGGCCGGCGCGTCGGCCTGTTCGTCGACGATCTGCTCGGCCAGCAGCAGGTCGTCATCAAGTCTCTCGAGACCAACTACGGACACGTCGAGGGCGTCTCGGGCGCGACGATCCTCGGAGATGGATCGGTCGCGTTGATTCTGGACCTGCCAGGGCTCATCCGGCTCACCTCGCTTCGTGCGGCAGCATGAGCACGCAGGCAGCAACACCCATGCATCAGAGCTCGAGGAACCGACTATGACAGCGGCAACACCCCCGCCGACGGTGCCGTCGTTCGGCGAAGCGGCTGCCTCGGCCACTCGGCAGGTGCTCACTTTCGTGCTCGGGGAGGAGACGTACGGCGTCGACATCCTGCGGGTGCAGGAGATTCGCGGCTGGTCCGCGGTCACGAAGATTCCGCAGGCCCCCGCGCATGTGCTCGGTGTACTCAACCTGCGCGGCTCGATCGTGCCGATCGTCGATTTGCGGATGCGCCTCGCGCTCGAACGCGCGGAGTACACCTCGGTGACCGTCATCATCGTCCTGTCGGTGGTCTCGGCAGCCGGACGCCGCGATTTCGGCGTAGTGGTCGACGGCGTCTCGGACGTCGTCGACATCAACGAGGCCGACGTGCGGCCGCCGCCCGAGCTCGGTGCGAGCACGGCGACCGATTTCATCCGCGGGCTCGTGCCGATCTCCGAGCGGATGCTCGTGCTGCTCGACATCGACCGGCTGATCGGCGGCGACGCGGAGAGCGTCGGCACCGCTCAGGGCGTGGCGGCCTGAGCGGCCGCGAACAGACTTGAGGGAGTTCGTCATGAAGTTTCTCGATCGTTTCATGCTGTGGCAGAAGCTCGCGCTGCTCATTGCCGCGATGGCAGTGCCGACGGCACTGCTCGCGATCTTCTATCTGCGCGAGACCAACGGCATCGTCAGGACGGCGCGCAGCGAGATCGATGGCGCACGCTACCAGCAGGCGCTCGGCACGGCGCTCGCCGATATCGCCGCTCACCGCTCCAAGTCCTTCGCTCTGCTCTCGGGCGATGCGAGCCGCAAGGATCAGGTATACGCCACCGAGTCGGACGTGGATCACGAGCTCGCGGCTCTCGATGTGCTCGATGCCGAGCTTGGCGCTCGTTTCAAGTCGACGGCCGAGTGGCAGGAGATCAAATCGGGCTGGTCGGCCGTCAAGGCCACGCTCGGCAAGGCGACCTCACCGGATGACTACCTGAAGCAGCAGGACGCGCTCATCGACCGGATCGAGAGTCTCGTGAGGACAGTCTCGACGAACTCCGGCCTTTCGCTCGACTCCGATCACGCAACGGCCGCGCTCATCAGCGCAGCGACTCGCACCGTCGGTGATGCGGTCATCGCCATGAGCCGGCTCAGCGAGCATGCCGTCGGCTCCGCAGTCAAAGGCTATCTCGGCGGCGATGATCGCATGGCGATGCAGATCTACAGCGCCCAAGTGCAGAGCGATCTCGACTCCCTCAGCGCGCAGCTGCAATGGGCCTCCGACGATGCGAAGGCGAAAGTGCTGCCCGACGTCGCAGCCGTGAACCGGCAGTTCGGTGCGTTCCGCGACACGCTGAATGCACGCATTCTCAATGCGCAGAAGATGGACGTGACCGCTGCGCAGGTGTTCGACGCTGCAATGCCAGCGACGCGCGCGCTGCAGGATCTCTC
The DNA here is from genome assembly GCA_035606175.1 of Steroidobacteraceae bacterium. Lineage (GTDB taxonomy): Bacteria > Pseudomonadota > Gammaproteobacteria > Steroidobacterales > Steroidobacteraceae > JASHUC01. The sequence goes on from DATNFW010000069.1 coordinate 90,739, forward strand.
CTCTGCCAGCTACGCGTCGATGAAGATGGCGCTCGAGCAGCGCGCCTCAGATGCCGCGACCGACCGCGACCTCACCGTGCTCACGGTCGCCGTCGTCCTGTTGCTTTCCCTCGCGCTCTCGTGGTTGATCACGCGCGCCCTCTCGAGGCCCATGGCGCACGCCGTGCGAGTGTTCGGGTCGATAGCCGCCGGACACTACGATAACGAGATCGACGCTGCCGGCACCGACGAGGCCGCGCAGGTGCTGCGCGCTCTCGATGAAATGCAAGGCAAGCTGCGCCAGCAGATCGAGACCGAGCGCGCCCAGGCGGCCGAGAATGCTCGCATCCGTCAGGCGCTCGACAAGGTTTCGACCAACGTCGTGCTGGCGGATGCCTCGCACAAAGTGATCTACGTCAATGAAACGGCCGAGGCGACCTTCGCGCGCACGCAGTCCGAGATCAGGAAGAGCCTTCCCGGGTTCGATGCGGCGCGCCTCCAGGGCGCAGCGCTCGATGCGCTGAGCGCGGAGCCGGCGCAGCAGCGCCGCACGCTTGAGCTAGTGACGACGAGCGTAATCGAAGAGCGCACGCTCGGCGGGTGCACCTTCCGCACGGTCATCAATCCGGTCGTAAACCGCGAGGGCGAGCGCATCGGCACGGTGATGGAATGGACGGATCGCACACCGGAGATTGCGGTCGAGAAAGAAATGCAGAGCATGTTGACTGCCGCGCTCGGCGGGGAGCTCACACAGCGCATCTCGCTCGAGGGCAAGAGCGGGTTCTTCGAGGCTCTCGCACGCGGCGTCAATCAGCTCGCCGACAACATGGCGGAGATCGTCGCGAGAGTGAAGCACGCGGCGGCCGAGGTCTACCGCGGGGCGGAGGAGATATCGCAGGGCAATGCGAATCTCTCGCAGCGCACCGAGGAGCAGTCCTCTTCGCTCGAGGAGACAGCGTCCTCCATGGAGGAGATGACCTCGACGGTCAAGCAGAACGCCGATAACGCAGGCCAAGCCAATCAGCTCGCGATCGCCGCGCGCGATCAGGCCGAGAAGGGCGGCTCGGTCGTCGCGAAAGCCGTACGCGCGATGACCGGGATCAATGATGCCTCGAAGAAGATCGCCGACATCATCGGTGTGATCGACGAGATCGCCTTCCAGACGAATCTGCTCGCGCTCAATGCGGCCGTCGAGGCCGCGCGTGCAGGCGAGCAAGGCCGCGGCTTCGCGGTCGTTGCGAGCGAGGTACGCAACCTAGCCGGCCGCTCGGCAACCGCGGCGAAGGAGATCAAGGAGCTGATCCAGGACTCTGTGCGGAAGGTCGAGGACGGCTCGGTGCTCGTCACGCAATCGGGCCAGACGCTCGAGCAGATCGTCGCAGCGGTGAAGAAGGTCTCCGACATCGTCGCCGAGATCGCCGCGGCCTCGCGCGAGCAGTCCTCCGGGATCGAGCAGGTGAACCGCGCGATCATGCAGATGGACGAGCTCACGCAGCAGAATGCCGCACTCGTCGAGCAGGCGACGGCCGCCTCGCAGGCGATGGCGCAGCAGTCGGGTGAGCTCAACGAGATGATGACCCGCTATCACCTGGCCGATTCGCTCGCGAGTCGGGAGGGGACGAGCCAGCGGGCCGGCGGCGCCATGGCAGCAATGACTGCAGGGACGCCGGCGTCGACCGCAGTGCCCGCCAAAGGCGCGCCGCGGATGGACCGCCGCGGGGCGAGCCGCCCCTGGAGCCGACAGGCTGCGGGACGTGCTGCCGCGCAGGGGTCGCGGGAGCCTGTGGAGAGCCGCAAGGCTTCGGCTGCCGCGGACTCTGACTGGCAGGAATTCTGAAGACGCCGACGCAAATTCGTAATCGGAGTAAACACCATGGCTCGGATACTCGCCGTCGATGACTCGGCGGCCATGCGGCAAATGGTCGGCATCACCCTCACGGGAGCCGGCCACGAGGTACAACAGGCGGCCGACGGGCGCGAAGCCCTCGCGATCGCCGAGCGCCAGAGATTCGATCTCGTCATCACCGATGTGAACATGCCGGTGATGGATGGCCTCACACTCGTCAGGCACCTGCGCAACCTGCCGAGCTACCGTGGCGTGCCGCTGCTGGTGCTCACGACCGAGGCCACTACCGAGAAGAAGCTCGAAGGCAAGGCCGCAGGCGCGACCGGCTGGCTCGTCAAGCCGTTCAACCCGGACCGCCTGCTCGCGACCGTGACGAAAGTTCTCTCCTGAGCCGAATGCGACGCGCCGGCACAAATCGTGAGGCGCTTCACATTGTCGCGGTGCAAAGACGCCGCGGCCTCAAGAGTGGCGAGCGCGTGCCGAATCCCGGAAGCGGACCAAACCAACCGCAGCGGCCGGGGCTCGAGGCCGCCGCATCGTGATTGGAAGGTAAAGCCATAATGATCCGGATTAAGTTCTATGCGGCCGTAGCTGCCGCGCTCGTGATCTCGATGCCCGCACTCGCGGACTGCACGCTGCCGCCTCCGCCTAGCAAGATTCCAAACGGCTCGACGGCGAGCGAGCAAGAAATGCTCGCCGCGATGAACACCCTCAAGGAGTACAACGGGGACGTCAACGTCTATCTCAAATGTCTCGACTACGAGGTGAAGCAGAACCGCATGCCGGCGAGCGTCCGTGACGCCAAGAACAACTCTGCCGTGACGGAGCTGCAAACTGTCGCGGACAAATTCAACCAGCAGGTTCGGGCGTTCAAAGCCAAGCACGGCTGATCCAGATCCGCGGACCTCGCGTCGCATGCCACGGGGAAGCCAAAATCGGGCGGCGGCTCTCGGGAGCGCCGTCTCGCGCCTCGCGCACGCAATGCGCGAGTCTCATGGGCCGGTCGACCGGATGGCCGCAGCACTCGACCGCATGATGCGAGCGCTCGCGCGTCATGCCCGCGCGCTCGAGCGTCTGCGCAGCGACGGCGGAGCCGCCGCGGGCGGCGCGGCCGGCACGGCTGGCATACCCGGCACGTCGAACGCGGCCGCTCCTGCGCTTCGGGAGCTCGAGCAGTGCCGCGAGGCGCTCGAGCGCGAGATCGCGATATGTATCGAGAGCCTGCAATTCCACGACAGACTGATGCAGCAGCTCGCGCAGGTGCGCACGGGCCTCACGACCGCGGGTGCCGTGGCGCAGCCACCGAGCGAGCTGCGGCTATCGGACGGCGCCGCTGGCAGCGTAGAGCTCTTCTGACCCGCATGAGCACCTCGCCCCTCGTAGTTCGCGAGTTCGACTTCCGCGACGAGGACTTCGAGGCGCTCAGAGCTCTGGTACGGTCCCTCACCGGGATCAGTCTCGGCGAGCAGAAGCGCGAGCTCGTCTACGGCCGACTCTCCCGCCGATTGCGCGCCCTGCGCCTCGCGAGCTTCAAGGAATACCGCGCACTGCTCGCCTCCGATCCGGGCGAGCTCGCGCAACTCGTGAACGCGATAACGACGAACCTCACGGCGTTCTTCCGCGAGCGCCATCACTTCGACTACTTGCGCGAGCACGTGCTGCGGCCGATCGCCGAGGAGCGGCGCGCCCCGCAGCGGCTGCGCATCTGGTCGGCGGGCTGCTCGAGCGGAGAGGAGCCCTACTCGATCGCCATGACCGTTCTCGAGGCGCTCACCGAGGATCGTCGCCGGGATGTCCGCATTCTTGCGACCGACCTCGATTCCGACATGCTCACTCGCGCACGCGCCGGCGCCTATCCCCCCGAGCGGCTGACGAGCATCGGTCCGAGCCGTCTCGCGCGCTTCTTCGACCAACGGCATGACCGCGCGGCGGCCGCTTGGCAGGTGAAGCCGGAAGTCGCCGCACTCGTCACGTTCAAGCAGCTCAACTTGATGCATTCGTTGCCGATGAAAGGACCACTCGATGCGATTTTCTGCCGCAACACCGTGATCTATTTCGACAAGGACACCCAGCGCGATCTGTTCGCCCGCATGGCGGTGCTGC
>DATNFW010000070.1:0-44774 GCA_035606175.1 Steroidobacteraceae bacterium
CGCACGATCGCAAGATCGAGGAGCTGCGGCCGATACTCGCTGCGCGGCGTTTGTACGAGCGGGCCCTCAGCGCATCCGACCTCACGTCGCGCAACGACATCGAGGACGAGGTCATGAGGCTCGCGCGGCGGCATAGCGTCCCGGTCGAGCACACCTCCATGCGTCTCGAGGACCCGCGCAGCATTCTGACGGAGGCGGGCGAGATTCCGCGTACGGCAGAGATCGGCTGCCTCGCTGCGACCGTCGAGCGGCTCGAGACGGATTTGCCTGCCATGCGCGAGCGCGCGCAGGCATGGGCGGTCGGCGATGTCGAGGCGCTCCGCGCGTTGCCGTACCCGAAGCAGCGGCAGGTTTGCACGAGCGCAGCGGCGAGCGCGCCGCGAATTCGCACGCTACTCGACCGCGCGGCGCGCGACTGGCAGGCGGCGCTCGAGCAGGCGCTCGCCACGCGCCACACGACGCTCGCGATGAAGCAGATCTACGATCTCATCGAGCCGGGCGGTGTGCTCGAGACGCTGCGGGCGGAGGGTTATACGGTCGAGGGACCGCAATTCCAGCCCGAGCCCACGAGCTGAGACGAGGCGTGAAACGAGCTGGCTCGCATCGGGCCGGCCCGCGCCGGCCAGGTCGCATCGGGCCGGGCTAGCTCGCGTCGGGCGCGAAGTGGCCCCACAGGCTCTCGAAGGCCTGCGTCGTGAACTGCGTGGGGTCGCCCCATTCGGCGTTGAATTCCTTGGTCGGATTCTCGGCGACGACATCCTCCGGCCCGAGGCCCTTGCGGATGGCGCGCTGCAGGCGCGTTGCAATGGTCGAGAACATCTGGTGCTGCTCGGCGAGCTGCGCGCGCGTGAGCGCCGGCCCGTGGGCGGGGATGATCCGGGTGTTGTCATCGGCGACGCCGAGAAGGGTCTGAAGGCCCGAGACCATGCCGATGATCCAGCCGCCCGTCTTCACGTCGAGGATCGGCCAGCCCTTGCCCGAGACGACGCCGCCCGCGGCGAGAACGTTGGACTTTTTGAAGTGCACGTAGATGTCGCCGTCGGTGTGAGCCTGCGGCAGATAGCCGTACTCGACGGGCTCGCTGCCAAGGGAGAGGTGCTGGGTGCCGTAGAAGAAAGTTTTGTTGGGGCGAGCGTAGGTCGGCAAAGGCCCGTAGGTGCCTTTCTGCTCGGGCACGGGATTGGCGTAGCCGAGCCACAAGCGGGTGTTCTCGTGCGCGATGATGGTCGCGTGCTCCTTGCCGAGCGGCTCGTTCGAGCCGGTCTCGCACGGATGCCAGTGGGTATTGAACAGCGTGTGCACGCGGGAGAGGCCGGTCTCGCTTTGGATGCGCTTCAAGAGCTCCGCCGAGTGAGCGGCGAGGCCGCCGTCGACGAGCGCAAGACCGTCTCCGTCGCGCGCCGCGACGACATTCGCGCCGGCACCCGAGAAGAGTGTCAGGGTATCCGTGAGCTTCGAGGCCTGTATGGACGGGGCGGCGGCTTGTGGCGCTCCCGCATCCCCTGCCCGGGCGAGCGGCAATCTGCCGAACGAAGCGGCCGCCGCACCGCCGGCGACAGACTTGAGAAAGCCCCTGCGATCTAGCCGGTAGGTCATCATTCATCCTCGATCGAAGCTGCCTGACGTGCGAACGTTGACCGATCCCCGGTTGCTTGGCAACGTTGCCGGCGCCGTGACGTGGCGCGGGGGCTACGGCTGGTATCGGTATCCGGGCACTTTATGACGTGCCCCCGGCACTCCGTGACCTTCGGGGAACACGGAGCCGACGGCCAGGGTTAGAATTCGCGTCTTCGGTGCCGTAGTCATTCGCGGGACGAGACTGATGCGCAATCGATATTTCAGCTGGCTCCTGCTCGCCGCGTCGGCATGCGGCTTGACCCTGCTCGCCTACGCGGCCGAGGGGGCGCCGGCACCGGGTCAAGGGCATCCGGCCGTATCCGCTGCCCCCGCTGCCCCAGGCCATGCGGTGAGCGGCGGTATCGACGAGACTCAGGCGAAGCCGTACTGGGGAATGCTCGATCAGTACTGCAGCAAGTGCCACAACACCGAGGATTGGGCAGGCGGGGTCGCCTTCGGCACCATGAGTCCGCAGGACATCCCGCAGGATGCGAAGGTCTGGGAGACCGCCATTCAGAAGCTCTCCGGGCGGCTCATGCCCCCGCCCGGCAACAAGCAGCCCCCGCAGGCTTCCATCAATGCCTTTATCGGCTGGATGGAGCAGAGCATCGACCACGCCGCCGCCGCCCATCCCGCGTACACCGGCTGGGTCGCCCTGCACCGGCTCAACCGCAAGGAGTATGAGCACGCGGTATGGGACCTGCTGCGGGTGAAGATCGATGCCGAGACCCTCCTGCCCAAGGACGATCAGGCGGGCGGTTTCGACAACGTCGCCGATGTGCTCCAGGTCTCCTCGACGTTCCTCAATCAATATCTCGATGCGGCGCGCAAGGCGGCGATTCTGGCCGTGGGGGACCGCAGCGCATCGCCCATCGCGATCCAGTACACCGCGCCGCCGTCTGCGGGCGATCAGCTGTATCACGGGCCGGATATGCCGCTCGGATCGCGCGGCGGCTTTCAGGTCAAGCATGATTTCCCGGCCGACGGGACTTATGAGCTCGACATCGGCAATCTCGCGGTCGCGCTCTGGCTCTTCAATCTCGAGTTCAAGAATCACATCGTCGCCTCCCTCGACGGCAAGCCCTTCTGGCAGGGGAACGTCGGCGGCGACGTGCAGACGAAAGCCATCGACCAGCAGCAGGATCGCGCGGTCGACGCCATCAACGCGACGCTGAAGCACATCCAGTTCCACGCGACTGCAGGTCCGCACGTCGTCACCGTCACGTTCGTCCATCGTGACTTCGCCGAGTCGGAGGGAAGATTGCAGCCGTTGAGCGCTGGCGATGCGCAGAGCGAGGTCTTGAGGCTGCGTTCCTTCTCTATCAAGGGGCCTGTCAAAGTGAGCGGTGTCAGCTGGACGCCGAGCCGCCGCAAGGTCTTCACCTGCATGCCGAAGACCGAGCAGGACGATCGGCCGTGCGCGCAGCAGATCATCACGACGCTCGCGCAGGAGGCCTATCGGCGCCCCGTGACTGCCGCGGATGTTGATCCGCTGATGGCGATCTATGCCGCAGGCGCCAAGGACGGCGGCTTCGAATCCGGAATTCGCAATGCGATCACGGCCATTCTGGCGAGCCCGTTCTTCCTTTATCGGGCCGAGCCGACGCCGGCCGGAGTAAAGCCCGGGCAGACCTATGCCATCACCGATCTCGAGCTCGCCTCGCGCCTCGCGTTCTTCCTCTGGAGCAGCGATCCGGACAACGAGCTGATCTCGCTCGCGACTCAGAACCGGCTGCACGAGCCGAAGGTCCTCAAGGCTCAGGTGCTGCGGATGCTGAAGGACCCGCGCGCGATCACGCTTGCGTCGAACTTCGCGTTCCAGTGGCTCGAGATCGATCGCCTCGCCGAGGTCACGCCGGACCCGAAGGACTTTCCGGGCGTCGGCGATCCGCGCCCGCTGTTCCGCGAGGAGCTCGAGCTCTTCGTCAACAGCGTGTTCAGCAACAATCTCGACGTGGTCGACCTGCTCACGGCGAACTGGACTTATCTCAATCAAGACCTGGCGCTGCTCTACGGCATCAACGATGTGCGCGGCGCGCGCTTCCGGCGCGTCGAGCTCACGAACCCCGTGCGCTTCGGTCTGCTCGGCAAGGGCGCGTTCCTCATGGGACAGTCGTACCCGACTCGCACGGCGCCGGTTCTGCGCGGGAAATGGATTCTGGACGACATCCTCGACGCACCGCCCGCACCGCCTCCGCCGGGGGTGAAGATGAACTTGCAGTCGGAGGAGGTGGGCTCCAAGGCACTCACGCTGCGCGAGGAGATGGCCGTCCATCGCCGCAACCCGAGCTGCTTCGCATGTCACGGAGTACTCGATCCGCTCGGTCTCGCATTCCAGAACTTCGATGCGGTCGGCCGGTGGCAAACGATGGACCGCTACACGCATCAGCCGATCGATGCGACTTCAACGCTCCCGGGCGGGTACAAGGTCGACGGGCCGATCGGCGTGCGCAACTTCGTGCTGCGCGATCCGTCCCGTTTCGTGACGGCGCTCACCGGCAAGCTCATGACTTATGGGCTCGGGCGCACGCTCGATTATCGCGACATGCCCGAAGTGCGCGACATCGTGCAAGCCGCGGCGAAGGACAATTATCGATTTGCGTCGATCGTCATGGGAATCGTATCGAGTCCCGAGTTCCTGATGAGAACCGCACCGCCCGCCGGGCCGACCGCAGCTCCCGTCAAGACGGCGCAGGTCATGCCGCACGGTACGCCGAGCGGCGAGTGATAGAGGAGTTGGGCACCATGTTCGTTACGAAGAAGCATCTCTCGCGTCGCACGGTCCTTCGAGGCGTGGGAGCGACCGTCGGTCTGCCGCTGCTCGATGCGATGATCCCCGCGGGCACGGCGCTCGCGAAGACGGCAGCCAAGCCGATCCCGTACATGGCGTGCATCTACATCCCGCATGGCGCGGTGGCCGAGAACTGGAGTCCGAAGGAGGCGGGGACGAACTACACGATGTCGCCGATCCTGAAGCCGCTCGAGCCTTACCGGAAGCACATGACGATCGTGAGCGGGCTCAGGAACCGCGCCGCCGAGAGTCCGGCGCCTCACGCGATCACCCCGGGCACGTGGCTCACCGCCGTGCATCCGCCGCACAGCCAGCAGCCGGACGTGGGTCCCTCCGTGGATCAGGTCGCCGCGCGGGTTCTCTCGAAGGGTCTGCCGTTGCAGTCGATCGAGCTCGCGGGCGAGGGTGGGGGTGGTGCGAGCGACCCGGATTTCGGCGCTTCGTACTCCGACACGATCGCATTCCGCACCGGCACACAGCCGCTGCCGATGATTCAGGATCCGCGGACGGTGTTTACGACATTGTTCGGCGACGGCAACACGCCGCAGCAGCGCGCGGCGATTCTCCGCGAGACCGGAAGCATTCTCGATTTCGTCCGCGCGAGCACCCAGCGCCTTCAGCAGGGACTCGGAACCGCGGATCAGCGCAGAGTGAGCAACTACCTCGACTCCGTCCGCGAAGTTGAGCGCCGCGTTCAGGGCATGGAGGCGAAGTTCGGCTCTGGCACGGGCATGAAGTTACCGAACGCTCCGGAGGGTATTCCGGAGGACTACGGCAAGATGCTCGAGACGATGTTCGACCTGATGAAGCTCGCGTGGCAGGCGAACATGACCCGTGCCGCAACGTTCATGATGGCCCGCGAAGTCACCATGCGCACATTTCCGAACCTCAACGTCTCGGATGCGTGGCATCCGCTCTCGCATCACCACAACGATCCGGCCAATCTCGAGAAGCTCACGCGGATCCAGCACTACATGACCCAGTCGGTCGCCGGCTTCGTGAAGAAGCTCGCGGAGACGCAGGACGGCGACGGTACGCTGCTCGATCATGCCATCGTGCTCTACGGCAGCAACATGGCGAACAGCGACATGCACAACCACACACCGCTCCCGCAGATTCTGCTTGGACATGGGTGCGGCACGATCAAGGGCGGCCAGCACATCGTCTGCCCGCAGGACTCGGTGCATGCGAACCTTTTGCTGACGATGCTGCATCGCGCAGGAGTTCCGGCGCAGAAGCATGGCGACAGCACGGGCGAGATCAAGGAGATCTAGTCATATGCTCGGATCGGGCTTCATGCGGCGCGGTTTGCGGAGCGGCGGGATCCTCGCGCTCGGCGCTCTGCTCGCGCTGTCCGGCCTGAGTATCGCCGTGGCGGGCGATGCGGCCCCCTCGGACGAAACGGCCTCGTCGGGCTCCTCTTCTCCGCTCATCGAGGCAGCGAAGGCGGGCGACCAAAAGGCCGCGCTCGCCCTGGTCGAGAAGGGCGCGGACGTGAATGCGCGCGCACCGGACGGGACCACGGCTCTCATGTGGGCAGCGCATAACGACGAGGTCGATCTGACCCGGGCGTTGCTCAAGAGACATGCCGATTTCCGCGCGGTGAACCTGTATGGCACCTCGGCGATGCAGGAAGCGGCCACCGGCGCGTATACGCAGGTTCTCAAACTGCTCCTCGATGCGGGCGCGGACGTGGACTCCCCGAATGCCGAGCACCAGACGGCTCTGATGGCCGTCGCACGAACCGGAAAAGTTGAGGCGGCGAAGCTGTTGTTGAGCCGCGGTGCGGCGATCAACGCCGTGGAGAATTGGGGTGGTCAGACGGCACTCATGTGGGCGGCCGCGCAATCCCAGCCGCAGATGATCAAGCTGCTCATCGAGCACCATGCGAAGGTCAATCTGCGCTCCGCGGTGCGCAATTGGCCGCGGCGCGTCACGGCCGAAGGTCGCCCGTTGATCATGGACGTGGGCGGCCTCTCGGCGCTTGCCTTTGCCGCGCGCCAGGATTGCATCGACTGTGTCAAGGAGCTCGTCAAGGGCGGCGCGGATCTCAACGAGGGTGATCCCGACGATACGACGCCGCTCATCATCGCGCTGATGAACATGCACTTCGATCTCGCGAAGGTGCTGATCGATGCCGGTGCGGACGTGAACAAGTGGGATTTCTTCGGCGATACTCCGCTTTACGTCGCGGTCGACATGAATACGCTGCCGACCGGCGGCCGCGCCGACCTGCCGTCGACCGACATTCTGACCGGTTACGACATCGCGAAGCTGCTTCTCGAGAAGGGCGCCAATCCGAACGCGCAGCTCAAACTGCGGCCTCCATATCGCAATGGCGTGTTCGATCGCGGCGGCGATCAGGTGCTCTCCACGGGCGCAACCCCGCTGCTGCTCGCGGCGAAGGTCGGGGACGTCAGATCCGTGAAGCTGCTCCTGCAGTATCACGCGCTCGTGAACCTGCCCAATGCGGAGGGCGTGACGCCCCTCATGGCAGCGGCGGGTGTGGGCCAGAGCTTCAACCCCACGCGCGGCCGCTACAAGACGGATGCCGAGGCCGCGGCGTGCGTGAAGGCGATACACGAGGCGGGCGGCGACATCGCAGCCGAGGACGCACAGAAGGAGACGGCGCTCTTCGGGGCGGCCAAGCAAGGCTGGGATGAGGCGGTCAAGGAGCTCGTCGCGTACGGCTCGGAGCTGCAGCCGCCCGACCGGTTCGGTCTGCGCCCGATCGACTACGCCCGCGGCAACTACTATCGGGCCTTCCTCGAGCCTCAGCCGGCGGTCCGCACGTCCACCGTGGCGCTGCTCACTCAATACATCACGGACAAGACCGGCAAGGCGCCGGTCATCTTTCCGCACGATGTAACGCACATCCAGCGCGGAGTGGGAGCCGGAGGCCTCGGTGCCGTACCGGCCCCCGGCGCCGATGGCGGACGCGGTGGGGCAGGCGGCGCAGGGCGCGGCGGTCGCGGCCGCGGCGGACGGGCCAGTCCTGGTGCAGCGGCCGGTGCAGGTGCGGCGGGTGCCAGCCGGCCTGCAGCGGGCGCGAGGCCCGCCGCAGCTGGCACGAGCCCCGCTCCGCCGGACACGGCCAATAGTGCCGCTGGCCGCACGGGTCCGTAACCCGCCCGCACACCCGTAGCGCGGCCGCCCAGCAGATCGTTGCCGAGATGCGCGAGAAGCGCGAGGCGGTGCGCCGCGTGCTCGCGAGCGTCAGCTCTTCGCCTCCTGATGCCCGCTCAGCCGGACCTCCCGCTGAGGAACCGGGATCCTGATGTTTCGCTCGCGGAAGGAGTCGAGGATCGCGCTGTTGATCTCCCCCGCAGCCATCACATAGTCCCGCACTCGAACCCACGGGCGTACGGCGATCGTCACGGCCCATTCCCCGAGACGCGCCGGCTGAACGACGGCGATCGGTTCCTTCAATATCCGCGGATTGCCCGCGAGAATCTCGCGAACCGCCGCCAGAGCGTTGTTCACGTCGGTGTCGTAGGCGACGGAGACGACCACCTCAACCTGACGAATGTCCCCATAGTTGTGCAGGATCTCGCCGACGATCTTCCGGTTGGGTATTACCACCCGTGATTGATCGAAATGATCGAGCGTGGTGCTGAACAGCTGGATCGTCCGGACCACGCCTTCGACGCCGACGACTGCAACGTACTCTCCGACCCGGAACGGTTTGGTGAAGATGATCGTGAGCCCTGCGACTAGATTGCCGAGCACCCCCTGCGCTGCGAGTGCGACTCCGGCGCCTAACACACTCAGTCCGGCGATGAGCGGCACGAGCTCGACGCCGAGATTCTCCAACGCGAGGATCAGGAACAGCCCGAACGTCAGGGCCCAGGCGGCGCGCACGAGCAGAGCAAGTGCTGGCGGCTCCAACGTGAATCGGGCGAGGTGGCGCGCCGTCCAGCGCGCGATCCAGCGGCCCGCGTAAACGCCGACGAGGAGAATGACGAGCGCGGCGAACAGTTTCGGCCCGTACCGGATCGAGAGATCGGTCACCGAGCTCGAGAGCTGACCGAATCGTGCGACGGTATCGTTCATGGTGTCGCCTCCCCTTGTCGGACCCGAGTCGCTATGCGCGCGAGAACTGCGTCTCCTGCTGCGTGATGAACTCGAGGAGCGCGGGTTTGCCCGCCCGCGTCTGCGCGATGCCGCGCTCGATCGCCGGCACGATCTGCGAGGCCTCCGTCACACGCTCGCCGTAACCTCCGAAGGCACGAGCCATCGCGGCGTAATCGCCCGAGATGTCGGTCGCGTGGTACTTCTTCGTCGCCTGCGGCATGACGTTGAGCTCGATGGCCATTGCGAAGTTGTTGAGCAGAATCGAGAGGATCGGCAGCCGCTCGCGCACGGCCGTCTCGAAGTCCATACCGGTGAATCCGATCGCAGCATCGCCCCAGACGTTGATGCAGAGCTTCTCGGGATGCACGAGCTTGGCGCCCATCGCGAGCCCGAGCCCGTAGCCGAGCTGAGTCGTCTTGCCCCAGCCGATGTAACTCAACGGCCGCGTGGAGCGCCAGAAGGGCGACAGCTGATCGCGGGGACTGCCCGCATCGTGCGTGATGATCGTCTCGGCGACATCGACCGTACGCTGCAGGTCCCAGAGCACGCGATAGGGACTCAAAGGGACGGCATCGGAGGTGAGCTTCGGTAGCCACTGCTTGAGCCACTCGCCGCGAACCGACTCGATCTCTGCCGTGACGCGGGTGGCATCGCGCGGTGAGGCCACTTTGCGCCGGCACGCCTCGATGAGCGCGCGCAAAGTGAGCTTCGCATCGCCGATGAGCGCGTATTGGGTCGGATAGGTTTTGTTGACGTCGAGTGGATCGAGCGTCGCATGGATGATCGTCTTGCCGGCAGGCATCGCAATGCCGAAGGCGGTCTCCGAGAAGCTGCAACCGATGCCGAAGATCACGTCCGCCTTGCCGAGGAAATGCGGCACCGTGCGCGGGTAGGCGGCGCCGCCCGAGCCGAGGGCGAGCGGATGGGTCTCATCGAAGGAGCTCTTGCCCGGGAGGCTCGTGCACACGGGAATCGCAAGCAGCTCGGCGAGCTCGGCGAGCTCGGCGTAGCCTTCGGACCAGTGCAAGCCCTGGCCTGCGTAGATGACGGGCCGCGCGGCAGTACAAAGCACTTCAGCCACGCGAGTCACGTCCTGCGGGTCCGGACCGGAGCGCGTACGCACGACGGGCTCGTAGGCGAGGGGCTCGGGCACCTCGTCCGCGAACGCATCGTGCGGGATCTCGATGACGACCGGCTGCAGTCGCCCGTTGCGCAGCTGTGTGAACGCGCGGCGGAAGATGTTGGGCACCTCGGCGCCGATGGTCACGGGCTCGGTGTACTTGGCCACGCCGGCCATCTGCACGCTCGAGTTGAAATTGTGCGGCACGTGCGCGAGCCGCCGCGCGTAGCCCTGCGGGAGCACGAGGACCGGGACGGACTCACCGTACGCCTGAGCGACTCCGCCGTAGGCATTCTCCGCGCCGGGTCCATGCTGCATGCAGAAGGCCCCGAGGCGCTTGCCCCGCGTCAGGCGCGAGACGGCGTCCGCCATGTGCAGCCCCGTGCGTTCCTGGCGCACGATGATCGGCCGGATGTCCGCGATCGCCGCGGCCTCGAGCAGCCGGTTGCGCGGATAGCCGAAGAGCACATCGATCCCCTCGCGCTTCAATATTTCCACGATCGCCGCGTCGGCTTTCATGCGCTTACTCTCGCGATTCACCAAATTCGTTTTGTCGCAGCTGTTTGAAAGCCGGAACCGTCAGGAACTCCTCGAAGTCGTCGGCCGTCGAAAGGCCGCGGAAGAGCGGAACGGCCTCATCGAAGCGGCCGCGATCGTAGGCCTCTGCACCGATCTCGGCGCGGACCCGCTGCATCTCCTCGTCGATGAGGCGATCGAGAAGCGCGCGCGTCGCCTGCTGCCCGTCCGCGAGCGTGATGCCGTAGTGCACCCACTGCCACACTTGCGCACGGCTGATCTCGGCCGTTGCCGCATCCTCCATGAGGTTGTAGAGGGGCACGGCGCCTCGGCCGCGCAGCCACGCCTCGATGTACTGGATGCCGACGCGGATGTTGAGTCGCAGCCCCGCCTCGGTGCGCGTGCCCTCGTGCACCTGGAGCAGGTCCTTCTGGCCGACGCTCACGTCTTCGCGCAGCCGCTCGAGCTGATTGGGGCTCGGCATCAGCCGGTCGAAGACGTCCTGCGCGACGGGCACCAGATCGGGATGGGCAACCCAGGTGCCGTCGTGGCCGTCGGCGGCCTCGCGCTCCTTGTCCGCCCGCACGCCTGCGAGCGCACGGGCGTTCGCTTCCGGGTCGCGGCGGTTCGGGATTTGAGCCGCCATGCCGCCCATCGCGAAGGCACCGCGACGGTGGCAGGTTTGAATGAGGAGGAGCGAGTACGCACGCAGGAAGGCCTTGCCCATCACCACCTGCGAGCGATCCGGGAGCACGTAGGCGGGGTTCGCGCGCAGCTTCTTGATGAACGAGAACATGTAGTCCCAGCGCCCGCAATTGAGTCCGACGATGTGCTCGCGCAGCTCGTGCAGAATCTCGTCCATCTCGAACGCCGCGGGCAGGGTTTCGATGAGCACGGTCGCCTTGATCGTGCCGGGCGGCAGCGCGAGCCGCTCCTGGGCAAACAGGAACACGCTGTTCCAGAGGCGCGCTTCCTGATGGCTTTCGAGCTTCGGCAGATAGAAATACGGTCCCGTGCCGCGCGCGAGCTGCGCGTGCGCGTTGTGGAAGAAATACAGGCCGAAGTCGAACAGGCTCCCGGAGATCGGTGCTCCATCGACCGTGAGTCCCGTCTCCGGCAGATGCCAGCCGCGCGGCCGCACGAGCAGAACGGCAGGATGCGGGCCGAGGGCGTAGCGCTTGCCGCTCGATCGGTCCTCGAAGTCGAGCGTCGCGTGCCAGCGGTCGAGCAGATTGATCTGGCCTTCGAGATTGTTCGCCCAGGTGGGTGAGTTCGCGTCCTCGAAATCCGCCATGAACACTTTGGCGCCCGAGTTGAGCGCGTTGATGATCATCTTCCGGTCGACGGGCCCCGTGATCTCGACGCGGCGGTCCAGAAGGTCCGCCGGAATCGTCCCGACACGCCAGCTCTCGCGGCGCAGATCGGCGGTCTCGCGCAGGAAATCGGGCAGCTCGCCCGCGTTGTAGCGCGCCTGGCGCCCGATCCGGGCGTTGAGTAGTTGCGAGCGGCGCGGCTCGAAGCGGCGGTGCAGGGCGGCGAGGAACCCGAGCGCCGCGGGGGTCAGGACCTCCTCGTAGCGCGGGCCCAGGGGGTGGTGGATGGCCACACCCGTCGGCAGGCGGTCGATCGGCCGATTACCGACTGCAGCGCTAGACATAAAGTCCTCCCTTTCCGATTCGTCAACAATCGAGCCACTATGCCCCGGCTCCTCGAGGCCGCCAAGCTCCTCCCGGGCTACAGCAGCTTCACTGCGCAGGAAAAGACGGGGCGGGTGCGCTTGGGGCAGGGACCGCCTGCTCTCCGAGGATGCGTCCTTCGTGGCGCCTGATGAAGAACATGGCGATGAACGTGATAAGCCCACAGCCGAGCATGAAATAGGCCGGTCCTGTGGGGGACCCGGTCGATGCGACCAGCAAAGTTGCGATCAGGGGTGCGGTGCCGCTGAAGAGGGAGAACGCCAGATTGAAAGAAACGGCGACTCCGCTGAAGCGGATCCGCGTGGGGAAGAGGTCCGCGACGATGCCCGCCATCGGTCCATTGCAGAGCGAGGCCGCGAGGCCTGCGCCGATGAAGATCGGGATGAGCCGCACGGTATTGCCCGCCGCGGCATCGAAGAAGGGGAAGCAGAAGACCGCGAGGAGCAGAGAGCCGAGCCCCAATATCCAGCGCTTTGGAATGCGATCGCTCAGCCAGGCGGTGAGCAGCATGCCGAAGGAGAGGACGAGCAGCCCGATGTTCTGTGCCGCGATCCCCTCGAGATAGGTCCGGTGCATGACGCGCTGCATGAAGGTGGGCATCGCGAAGAGCAGCCCATTGAAGCCTGCGGTCGCAACCATTGCGGCAATCGCAAAGACCGTCGCCGCCGGCGCCGTGCGCATGAGCTCGAAGAACGGCTGCTTGGATGTAGTGTGCCTGAGCTTCTTGAACTCCTCCGTTTCGGAGAGCGAGAGCCGCAGCCAGAAACTCAGCAGTCCCAGGAGTCCGCCGAAAAGGAACCCGATCCGCCAGCCCCAGAGTGCGACCTCGGCAGGGGTCAGGAGTTTGACGACGGCGTAGCCGACGGCCGAGGCGAGTGCGACGCCCGTGTTCACGCAGAAGAAGATGAACCCGGAGGAGAACCCCGCGCGCCGGGGCGCAGTCTCGACGACGTAGGTGATCGCCCCTGGGAGCTCTCCGCCGAGGGAGAAGCCCTGAATGAGGCGCAGGGCGATCACGCCCGCGGTGGCCCAGACGCCCCATTGCGCATACCCCGGAAGAAGGCCGAGCGCGAGCGTCGCGGAGGACATGATGAGGATCGAGAAGATAAACACCCGACGACGACCATATTTGTCGCCGAAGTGGCTGAAGATGACCCCGCCCATCAGCCGCGGCACATAGCCGAGCGCGAACACCGAGTAGGTCAGCATCAGACCGACGAGGGGGCTTTTCGTCGGAGCGAAGAAGGCATCCCCGATGTACTGGGCGAAAGTGCTGTAGATGACGAAATCGTAGAATTCGAGCGCGCCGCCGAGGCTCGACAGTACGATGGTGCGCCACTCGGCGCGACCGATGCGCGACTGCCCGCCGGACGGTCTCCCCTCCGCCAGCGCTCCGCCTTGCGTCATCTGGTGCTCCCCATCCCCTTGTACATCCGCGGCATACTAGCCGACCGCCGCGCAGGGCGACACCGCAGCGCGGCACGGTGCCCATGTCGCGATCCGAGCACTTGGTCCCGCGGCTTCGGCGGCCCGAGACTCGCGCGTTGACCGGGTGTGGCGCATATGGTACCGGTGGGCGTGGAACTGCCGAAAAAGCAGGCAGTTACGAATGAGGGCCGGACGAGGACATGGCGGGCCGCAGACAATTTCTGAAGACGCTCGTGGGCGGCGGCGCCGCTCTCGCGAGCCCTTCCTGGATGGCGGGCGCCGCCGGGTTCGGCTCGCTCATGCCGCAGCTCGCGCTTGCTCGCGAGCACACCGGCGGAGGCGCAGCCGCTCCCGCCGTCGTTTCCCTGACCGACAACCTCGCGCTCGTCACGGGGGCAGGCGGCAACGTCGTCGCCCTGAGCGGCTCCGAGGGCCTATTGCTCGTCGATACCGGCGCCCCGGATCGCACGCGCGAGCTTTTGAAAGTCGTTGCCACGCTGCCCGGCGCGCGCGCGGCCCAGGCATCGAAGGCGCGCACCCCGAGCATCCCGGTCGCTTTCAATACTCACTGGCACTGGGATCACACGGGCGGCAATGAGGCCTTGCACCGCCTCGGCACGAAGGTCATTGCCCACGAGAACACCCGTTTGTGGCTCGGCGAGCCGATCTGGAGCGAATGGCAGAACCGCCACTACGCACCGCGGCCGAAGGAGGCGTGGCCCAGCGAGACGTTCTGGACCACCGGGCAGATGCAGTTCGGCGGCGAGCCGATCGAGTACGGGCACCTCACGCAGGCACATACCGACGGCGACCTGTACGTTTATTTTCGCAAGCAGAACGTGCTCGCGACGGGGTGCGTGCTCGCGGTCGGCCACTATCCGATCCTCGACTACTGCACCGGCGGATGGATCGGCGGCATGGCGGATGCGACCAAGAAGCTGCTCGACATCACGGACGAGAAAACGCGCATCGTCCCGGGCATCGGACCCGTGCAGACGCGTGCGGACCTCGCCGCGGAACACGAGATGCTCGCGACGCTGTGGAACGATTTGTGGCAGGACATGCGCAAGGGCTATGGCGCCGAAGACATGATCGCCCACGGAGTCACGAAGAAGTACGACGATCGCTGGGGCAACCCGGACCTGTTCCTGCGACAGGCTTTCCAGGGCCTGTACGGCCATGTTCGCGAAATGCGTGGAGCTGTGTGACGTGACGCGCTCGATTTTCGTCTTCGCTGCCGCCGCCTCGCTCACGATCGCCGCAGGCGCGGGAATCACCTTTGCGCAAACGCAGCCACCGGCAGGCGCCTCAAACGCGCAACCGAGCCAGGCCGCACCGACGAAAGCGCTGCCGCCAGGAGCCGCGACCGACGCCCAGGCGAAGCCTTACTTCAAGTTCCTGACTACCTACTGCGGGAAGTGCCACAACACCGAGGATTGGACGGGCGGTATCGCCTTCGAGACCATGTCGGCCTCGACCATCCCCCAGGATGCGAAGATCTGGGAGACCGCGGTGATGAAGCTCTCGGGACGGCTGATGCCGCCGCCCGGACAGAAGCAGCCGCCGCAGGCCGACATCGATGCGTTCATGTCCTGGATGAATCATCATCTCGATGAGGCGGGCGCGGCGCACCCGGACCCGGGATACGTCCCGCTGCATCGATTGAATCGGACCGAATACGTGCGCTCGGTCGAGCAGATTCTGGGGGTCCAGGTCGATCCCTCGACGCTGCTGCCGAAGGAGACTTTGAGCGACGGCTTCGATGACATCGCCGGCGCGCTCAAAGTGTCCCCGACCTTTCTCGATCAGTATATAGCCGCCGCCCGGACGGTCGCTGCGCTCGCGATGGGCGATCCGCACCCGGCGACGGCGATCGCGGTATACAAGGCGGGCAAGGAGTCCCAGGCCTTTCACATCGAAGGCTTGCCGCTCGGGACGCGCGGCGGCATGCAGGTCACGCATTACTTCCCCGCCGATGGCGATTATGTGTTCGACCTGAGCGTGTTCACCGGCATCGGCTATCTGATCGGGCTCGATACCCCGCAGGACGTGGTGCTCACGATCGACGATCAGCAAGTCTTCGAGAAATCGGTCGGCGGCGCCAAAGATCTGAAGGAGGCCGACCAGAACCCGATCGAGTCCGCGAAAGAATTGAAGGCTCGTTTCGAGCACATTCTGGTGCACGTGCCGGCCGGCCCGCACAAGATCGTGGCGACGTTCAGGGCACGCACTCATGCGGAGTCGAGCGATGAGCTGTTCGCGTTCGATCCACGCGGAGGCAATGATCGCATCCCGAGCATCCGAGGGCTGCAGATCACGGGACCCTTCCACCCGAGCGGGATCTCCGAGACCCCGAGCCGCGCGAAAATTCTGATTTGCGATCCGAAGGCGCCGACCGATGAGGTCCCGTGCGCGCGCCGCATCCTCGCGAAGATCGCAACCGAGGCCTATCGCCGTCCCGTGACGGATGAGGACCTCGTCGCGCCGATGCGCTTCTTCGAGTCGGGGCGCAAGGGCAAGACGTTCGATGAGGGCATCGAGAACGCCCTCGTCGCGATTCTCTGCAATCCGAAGTTCCTCTATCGCGCCGAGTTCGACTCCCCGCTCATGAAAGCGGGCGGCATCTACCGCGTGAGCGATCTCGATCTCGCCTCGCGTCTGTCGTTCTTCCTCTGGAGCGAAGGCCCGGATCGGGAGCTGCTCGATGCCGCGCAGTCCGGTCAGCTGCACGAGCCGGCGGTCCTCGAGAGGGAAGTGCACCGGATGCTCGCCGATCCGCGCGCAGAGTCGCTCGTCACCAACTGGGCGTTCCAGTGGCTCGAAGTCGATGCCATGGACAAGATCGACCCCGATCAGTTCGAGTACCCGGGGTTCGATGAGGACCTGCGCTCGGCGTTCCGCGAAGAGATGAAATTGTTCCTGGGCAGCGTCCTGCTGAAGAATCTCGATGTCCGGGATCTTCTCACGGCCGACTGGACCTATGTGAACGAACGCCTCGCTCTGCAATACGGGATTCCGAGCGTGCAAGGCGCCCAGTTCCGCCGCGTGCACCTCGATAATCCGGCCCGCTGGGGCCTGCTCGGCAAGGGCGCGATGCTGATGGGAACCTCGTACGGCAACCGCACGGCACCCGTGCTGCGGGGCGCCTGGGTGCTCGATGACGTGACCGGAACCCCTCCGCACGCACCGCCGCCGTCCATCCCGCCCTTCAAGGAGAACGTGCCGGGCGCCAAGCCGCTCACCATCCGCCAGCGTATGCAAATGCATCGCGTGCAGCCCTCGTGCAACGCCTGCCACGGCCTACTCGATCCGATCGGCATGTCCTTGCAGAACTTCGATGCGATGGGCGCATGGCAAACCAAGGATGAGGACACCGGGCTCCCGATCGATGCCGCCGTGACGCTCGCGGACGGCACGCAGGTCAAAGGCCCCGCGGATCTGCGCCGCGCGCTCCTCGCGAAGAGCGACCGCTTCGTCGAGACGATCACCGAGAAGCTCATGACCTACGCGCTCGGGCGCACGCTCGACTATCACGACATGCCGACCGTCCGCGCCATCGTGCGCCGGGCGGACCGCGACCAGGATCGCTTCGATTCGATCGTCCTCGGGGTCATCGAGAGCCCGCAGTTCACGATGAAGCGCATCCCCGGCGCAGGCAATGGCGCGCCGAATTTGAAGACCGCACAGGCCGCGAATCTCCGCTGAAGGACACGGCCATCGAAGGAGTTGAGCGATGTTCATCACCAAGAAGCATCTCTCCCGCCGCACGGTCCTGCGCGGCGTCGGCGCGACGGTCGCGCTGCCGATTCTCGATGCGATGGTCCCTGCGGGCACCGCGCTCGCAGCGACCGCGGCTGCTCCGCGGATGAAGATGGCGTTCGTTTACTTCCCGCACGGCGCGATCATGCTGCCCGGCAACGATCAGTGGACGCCGCAGGGGGAGGGCCGCGAGTTTCAACTCTCGCCGATCTTGAAGCCGCTCGAGCCCTTCAAGAAGCAGCTGATTGTCGTGAGCCATCTCGGCAACAAGCCGGCGGAGAGCGCCGCCGTGCACGCCATCGTCCCCGGGACGTGGCTGTCGTGCGTGCATCCGCGGGAGAGCCAGGACCCCTACGGCGGCGTGACGATCGATCAGATGGCGGCGAAGCACATCGGGCAGGACACACCCCTTCCCTCGCTCGAGGTCAAGACCGAAGCGGTGGGCGGGGGCGGATCCTGCGATCGCGCCTACGGCTGCAGCTACTCCGGGACGATCGCGTTTCGCACGCCGACCATGCCGCTGCCGATGGAATACAACCCGCGCACCGTCTTCGAGCGGCTGTTCGGCCGCGGCGACACGCCGCAAGAGCGCAAGGCTTTGAGCGACCAGTACAGCAGCATCCTCGATATGGTTTCGAGCGATGCCGCCTCCTTGAAAACGCGGCTCGGCCCGACGGATCGGGCCGTGCTCGCGGATTACCTCGACAGCGTCCGCGAGATCGAGCGCCGCGTGCAGAAGATGGAAGCCCATAAGCCCGCGAACCTGAAGCTGCCTCCGACGCCGATCGGCATACCGGATCAGTTCCCGGAGGAGCAGGGGATCATCTTCGATTTGATCGCGCTCTCATTCCAGGCGGGCCTCACCAACATCGCGACGATGATGATGGCAGCGGAGGTCAGCAACATGACCTATCCGTTCATCGGCGTCCCCGATGCATTCCATCCCGTCTCGCACCATCAGGACGATCCCGTCAAGATCGGGAAGCTCGTGAAGATTCAAACCTATCATTCGGGCAAGCTGGCTGCGTTCCTGAAGCGTCTCGCGGCAACTCCGGACGGCGACGGCTCGATCCTCGATCATTCGATCATCGTGTACGGCAGCAACATGAGCAACAGCAACGCTCACAACCAGTATCCGCTACCGATCTCGGTGCTCGGCGGCGGCTGCGGGAAGTTGAAGGGCGGCCAGCATCTCGTCTACCCGGAGCACACCCCGCTTTCCGACCTCTGGCTGACGTTGCTCGATCGCGCCGGCGTGCCGGTGGGCAAGGTCGGCGACAGTGCCGGCGAGATCAAGGAGATCTGAGCGAATGTCTCGCGATCGCTGCGCCCTGGGCCGGTCGATGCCCGCTCATTGCCACGTCGTGGCGTGCGCTCTCGCAGCGTTGGGTCTCGTTGCCGCGGGCGCCGTTTCCGCGCAAAGCGCGCCAGCTGGGCTGCATGGTGCGCAGCGCGCGGCGGCGCCTGCCGCAGCGGGTCCGCCGCCCTCCACAGCGGGATTGGGCGCCGCGGAATCGGACCCCGAGCCCACGGCCGCCCGACGCCCGCCGCGCGGCGCACCTGGAGCTCCGGAGGCTCGGGGCAGACCGGGGGGCGGGGGAGCAGCAGCGACGACCGCACCGAGCGGACCGTACGTGCCGACCGGCAACCCCGTCGCCTACGTCCGCGCGAATGCGATGCCCCCGCTCGTCGCGGCCGCTCGCGACGATCAGGTGAGCCAGGCGCTCACCCTCATCGACAAGGGCGCGAACGTGAACGCGACGGCGCCCGATGGCACGACTGCACTCATCTGGGCCGTGCACCACGATGAAGTGTCGCTCATCGAGCGTCTGCTGAAGGCGCATGCCAACGTCGGCACGGCCAACGAATTCGGTGCGACGGCGATGTCGGAGGCCGCGACGTTCGGCGACACGGCGGTGATCGAGAAACTCGTGCGCGCCGGTGCGGACGTGGACTCGCCGAATGCTGACGGGCAGACGGCGCTCATGATTCTCGCGCGCACCAACAACGTGAAAGCGGCGGAGTTTCTGATCCGGCACGGCGCGAGCGTCAACGCGCGCGAGCAGTGGCTCGGGCAAACCGCGCTCATGTGGGCGGCAGCGCGCGGTCAACCTCAGATGGTGAAGCTGCTGCTCGAGCATCACGCCGACCCGAATGCGCGCGCGTACGCGAATCTCTTCCGCCGCCAGGTGACCGCCGAGCCGCGTGTGCAGGCTCGACCGGCGGGTGGCTTCACGCCGCTCCTGTACGCCGCGCGCCAGGGCTGCATCGATTGCGCGAAGTACCTGGTCGAAGGCGGCGCGGATGTGAATCTTACCGACCCCCGGGACGTCACCCCGCTCATCATGGCGACGGAGAACTTCCATTTCGATCTCGCGAAGCTCCTCATCGACAAAGGCGCGAACGTCAACGAGTGGGACTGGTGGGGACGTACGCCGCTCTATGAGGCGGTGGACCTCGATACGCTGCCGTACGGCGGTCGGCCGGATCACCTCTCGCTCGACAACACGAGCGCGCTCGGTCTGATGAAGCTGCTGCTCAACAAGGGCGCAAATCCGAATGCTCGCCTGCGGCTCTTTCCGCCCTACCGCTCGCTCGGTGCCGACCGCGGCGGCGACATGGCGCTCACGACCGGGGCGACGCCGCTTTATCGGGCGGCGCGCGCGGGCGATGTTGCGGCTGTGAAGCTCCTGCTCGAGCACGGAGCCGATGCGAACCTGCCCAACCGCTACGGAGACACACCGGTCATGGCAGCGGCCGGCCTCGGCGCATCGAAAGTCGACACGCGTGGGAAATACATCACGGAGAAGGAAGCTGTCGAGACGATCGACCTGCTCGTTGCCGCAGGCGCGAACGTCAACGCACGCGACATGCGGGGCGACACGGCGCTACATGGGGCGGCCGCCTGGGGCCGCGACGATGTGGTCCGCTGCCTCGCTCTGCACCACGCCGACCTCACCGCGAAAGACGAGCGGGGCATGACGCCCTTTGATTCGGCGATGGGGCGGGCGATACGGCTCGGGCGCGGAACGCCGGATGTCTACCCGCAGACCGCCGCGCTCATCAAACAGTTGATCTCGAGCCGGCTCACGACCAGCACCAAGGAACCATGAGCACCGAATCGTCGGATTTCGCCCCCGGAGAGCGCGGGGCACGGGCCGCCGCACCCGCGATCGCGGTGGACACGGATGACGCGAGACGCGATCTCGCCGGCGCGGCTGTCGAGCGCCGGCTCGTCTGGGACCTGCCGCTGAGGGCGTTCCACTGGCTCTTCGCCGCGAGCATTCTCGCCTCCTGGGGCACGGCAAAGCTCGGCTTCACCTGGATGCAATGGCACATCCGGCTCGGCTACTGGATGATGGGCCTGCTCGTATTTAGGATCCTGTGGGGGCTGATCGGCCCGCGCCATGCGCGCTTCACGAGCTTCCTGAAGGGCCCCGGTGCTGTCCTGCGCTATGCCAAGGGGCTCGCCGGGCGAGGCGAGAGCGCGACGACCGTCGGCCACAACCCGCTCGGCGGGATCATGGTCATCATCATGCTGCTGCTCGTCGTCTTCCAGGTGAGCACGGGGTTGTTCGCGACGGACGACATCGCCTACACCGGTCCCTTCAATCCCACGGTTAGCGGTAGCACCGCGAGCCTCCTCACGAGCCTGCACTCCTTCAACTTCAATCTCATCTGGGCGGCGATCGCGCTGCACATCGGGGCGATCACGTACTACGCTTTCATCAAGCGGCAGAACCTGGTGCCCGCGATGCTGCACGGCTGGAAGCCGGCAGAGGCCGTCCCCGCGAATGAGGCCATCATGAGCTCCGAGCTCTGGAAAGCACTCATCGTGATGATCGTCGCAGCGATCGTCGTGTACGGGATACTGAGTCTCGCGCCGGCATCGTCGCCGGGCGGGTCATTGAATTTCGACTGAGCGCGACCGTGAGCGCGCGTGAGAACCCACGCGAGCTGCGCTACGCGTCCGCGCACGGCGCCCAAAGCAGGGCACAAAGCAAAGGCGCGCTCCCCTTTTAAGGAGAGCGCGCCTCGCTAGATCGGCAGGATATCGCGCTCGATCCCGGGCGAGTCTATTTATTCTTGAATTGGTCGTGGCAGTTGCCGCAGGCCTTGCCGGTCATACCGATGGCCTTGAGCGTCGCACTGCGGTCGCCCGACATCGCCACCATCTCGAGATTCTGCGCCTGCATGTTGAGCGCCTGAGCCTTCATCTCGAAATCGGCCTTGTTCGTCCAGATCACGTCGCGGGCCTTGGTGGGCACGTTGGACTTGCTCGTGTCGACCTTGAACACATCCGGGATCATGGAGGAGGTCATTTGGATGCGCTTCGCGGCGGTCTCGACCTCCTGTGCATTGAAAGGAGCTCCCTTCAGCATACCCACAACCTGCTGGAAGGCGAAGTTCTGAACCTCGAACAGAGACTGTCGCACCTTCACGACGCTCTGCGCCTTCTGCTCGGGGGTTTGGGGCCCGTTCTGCGCGATACCGACGGAGATCGCCGCTACGGAGCAGATCGCGGCGAGCCCCAGCTTTGAAACCAGGTTCATGTAGACACTCCCATCGAGGATTGGCAATTGAGCGCAAAGTGTAGCAGAGACGGTGCCCGGTGCCAGAAGGGCTCGGGCCCGAGGCACCGCTACACGGCCAGCGCCTCACCATTGGTGCGCAGGGCGAGACGCGGCGCCGGGGCCGGGATCTCACGGTCCCAGTACGGCTCGGACCCGAAGATTCCGACGAGGTAATCGACGAAGGCGCGCACCTTCACGGGCACCAGCCGGCGCCCGGAGTACACGGCATAGATCGCAACGTCCGCCGAGCCGCTATAGGCCGGCATGACGCGTTTCAAGACGCCGCGCGCAAGCTCACGACTCACGTCCCACGTCGATCGGAAGCCGATGCCGAGTCCGCTGATGACGGCCTCCCGGACGACTTCGCTCGAGTTGGTCTGCAGGAGGCTCTGCGGCTTGTACGCGACGGAACCCTCGGGTCCCTCGAGGCGCCAGGTGATCTGGGGGCCGGCGGTGAGCAGTCGATGCTGGTGCAGATCGGAGAGCTCCTGCGGCTCGCCGTGCTGCGCGAGGTACTCGGGCGAGGCGCAGAGCACGCGGCGGTTCGGTGCGAGGCGCCGTGCAACGAGGCTCGAGTCGGGGAGCGTGCCGATGCGGACCGCGAGATCGAAGCTGCCCGCGACCAGATCGACGTAGTCGTCGTTGAGGTCGACGAGCAGCCGCAAGTCGGGGTACAGATCGAGGAAGCCCTTCAGGCGCGGCGCAACGTGCAAGCGGCCGAAGGCCGTCGGGAGCGATACCTTGAGCAGCCCGCGTGGTCGTTCGGAGTCGACGGTGGCAAAGTTCTCGGCGTCTTCGACGGCTGCGAGCACATTCATCACGCGCTCGTAGAAGCTCTGGCCGATGTCTGTCGGGGTCACGCGGCGCGTCGTGCGCTGCAGGAGGCGGACGCCGAGGCGATCCTCCAGGCGCGTGACGCGCTTCGAGATCATTGCGGGCGAGGAGTGCATTTCCCTGGCTGCGGCCGAGAGGCTCCCAGCCTTGATCACTCGCGCGAAGATCTCGTAATCCAGCAGATCGGTGCCCTTTTCCGCTGCATCACGCATCCTCGGAATCGTGAACGCGGCGGCGTCGATCCGCACCCGTTTTGTAACGGTTGGCATGCCGGACGCGATGACCGGCACTTCCAAAGGGGTGAACGGAAGCGAGAATGCGATCGCTGCTGCACGAAAATGGGTCATCCCGCCGCAAGCGCTTTGCGGCACAATGGAATTATGAAGAACGCACTTGCCATCGTCGCCCTGACGTCCGGCCTCAGCATCGCAGCGCGCGCAGAGAGCCCACCGGCCGTGCCGGAGAGCTTGCTCGCGTGCGCAAAGCTTCAGGACTCCGCCGAGCGGGTCCGATGTTATGACGCGCAGGTTGCAGCGATGCAGCAGGCAGGCAAGGGAGCCGCGGCGGCCGCCCCCGCCCCGACCGCGGCGCGTGCTCCTGCGCCTGTACCTGTCCCTCCTAACCCTGCATCGACTGCTGCGCCGGTGAACGCGGCGACGCCAGCGGCGTTGCCGGCGGCGCGCACTGCCGAAACGAATGCCGGCTCGGCGACGCCGCGCTCCGCGCAGTCCGCACCCGAGCCCGCACCTGCGGCGTCCCCAAGTGCGCCAGCGGGCTCGGCCGCCGCACACTTCGGCGAGGAGGAGCTGCCTTTCGCGCAGTCGCCGAAGCGCCGCCACGATAAGGAGACGCTCTCATCGAGCATCACGGGAGTGACCAAAGGCCCCCCGGGTATCTACTATTTCTCACTCGCGAACGGTCAAGTCTGGCGAGGGGAGGGCTCCGAGATCGCAAACAGCTCCGCGATTGGATTTCTCTTTCGCGCCGGCGTGCCGGTTCGCATCGAGCGGGGGGCGCTCGGCTCTTATCACATGTCGGCACCCGACATTGGCACTAAGAATTGGATGTACGTGAGGCGGGTCCGCTAGGGAGCGCATCCCGCGCGGGGGTATGAGCCTCCGCTTGCCTCGCTTGATGAGCGTTGGGCGCACGCTCGTCCGCCCCGAAAAACAAAAAGGGCGGCGAGCCGGTGAGCTCGCCGCCCGTTGGAGCGCTTCTTCGGCTAGAAAGAAGCCTTGAAGCCGAGGAAGAAGGTGCGTCCGTACTCGTCGTAGAAGCCGAGGAAGTTGAATCCGTTCCCGCGGCCGTCGACGGGCAGCGAGTACGAGAGCGGTGCGACGCAACCCTGCGCTGCGGCCGCTGCACTGCAGGCTGCGGCTACTTGCGCCGCGCTCGTATAGCCTGTCGATGCGGTCGTGATCGGCGGATCCTTGTTCAGCAGGTTGTCGATGCCGCCGCGCAGCTGCAGCCAGCTGTTCACGTTCCAGGTGCCGGTTAGATTGAACTGGTACCACGCCGGAGCCGCGATCGTCGTGTCGGGCGTGTAGTTGAGCATTACGCCCTTGCCCGTCTTGGCGACCTGCGCGTTGTTCTCGATGATCGCCTGGGTCTGGGCATGGGCGACCTGATTGATCGAGGGGTAGAACAGCCATTGCAGGTTGACGGAGAAAGCCGGCAGGACGTAGCCGATATTCGCCGTCAGGCGGTAACCGAACGCACCCGGATTGGTTCCCGCGAGGTTCGGACCGAAGGAGTCCTTCCAGTTGGTTGTGACATCGAAGGCTTGCGGGGAGGCTTTGGTCCGGTAGTACTGCAGCAGCGTATCCTGCGTGTTGAAGGTAACGCCGCCCGGCAAAGGCAGGCCCAGATCCGAGAACTGTGCGACCCAGTTGATCGCGAAGTCGAATCCGGCCTCGGCGATCGATGCGAGGTTCGAATACTGCTCGGTCTCCGTTTGGGCACCGCCCGTCCCAAGATTGCGCGGCACGTTCTGGCAGATCGGAGAGGCAGCCACAGCTGCCGCCTGCGCGGCGGTGCTCACCTGCGTCGCGCCGATGCAGAGATAATTCGCGTAGTCGAGCGAGTACTGCTCGATCGCGTTCTTGATATTGATCTGCCACCAATCGACCGACCCGGAGAAGCCCGATATCCACGGGCTCTGGCCCAGATTGTTGAAGGTGAAGCCCGCCGTCCAGGTGTCTGCCGTCTCGGAGGTCAGCTTCGGGTTACCGATCTGCTCGAGAAACCCGAGACCTCCTCCCGCGATCAGCGAGGACTGGGTGGTGGTCGGGCCATAGTAAGTATTGGCTCCGAGGCTACCGGGGCCTCCCATCAACGCTTGGCAGATGAGATATGCGCTCTGGGCGCCGGCGGCCGTCTGTCCGGAGGCGAGCTGCGTTGGGCCACCGCCCACAGCGCTCATGTCAGGCGCTGCACCGCCCGCGCCGAACGGTGCACGGGAGCGCACCGAGCAAGGATCGCCGTAAGTGGATCCGGCGCCGATGAACTCCTGCAGCGGCAGGTACAGCTCGCCGAGGTTCGGTGCACGCGTTGCACGGTTGAAACCGCCGCGGAACTGGAGGGAGTTGGTGAGCTGGGCGCCGATGTTGACCTTGAACGTCGTGGCGCTGGGAGCCACGTCATAGGTGGAGTAACGGCCACCCACGTCGAGGTTGACGGACTTGACGCCCAAGTCCTTGATGAGCGGGATGAATAGCTCGCCGTATCCGTCCCGAGCGATGATCTGATTGTTGTTGCTTCCCTGCGGGTAAAGGCCGATCGCCTGGTCGATGAAATTGGCGGAGCTCTGCAGGAGGGCTGCGTTGTACTCGCCTGAGACGCGCCGGTACTGGAAGCCCGCCGCAGCGCTCAGCTCCCCGGCCGGAAGCTTGAACAGCGACCCGTTGAAGTTGGCCTCGACGATGTCCATATTCATGAACGTTTCGGCCGGCAGTAGCGCGTTGACGGCGTCCAAGCAATCCGACGAGGGCGTTGCGCCGCCGAAGATGGCGCCGTAGTAGCCGCTGGTGCAGTTCGTTTTTACCGCGGCACCGAAATTCGGGCTCGCTCCGGCTGCGTTTCCTTGGAACGTGTCACCGGCGCCGTAATCGGGGGCGGCGATGACCGCGCGCCAGCGCGCCAGGGACTCAGAGCCATACCCGTTGTCGATATCCTGCGACTGTCCGCGCGAGTAATACAGCTCGCCCGTCCAGTCGAGGATATGCAGCGGGAACTTGAAGCCCGTCTCGATCTGCCACGAATTCGCGAAGTCGACGCTCGAGCGCTGCGGCGACTGCCACACCCCAGGGGTGTATTGCACGATCCAGCTCGTGGGCGCGTTACCGCAGTTCGGCGCCGGCGCGCCGTTCTTGGTCACCGAATAGTAGGTACCACAGACCACGGGCCCCCCGAAGATCGCGCCCGTCAAACCGGGTACGACCCCGAGTGGAATGCCGGCGCCGAAGACACTGCGGCTGAGGAGCAGCATCGACAGCTGCCAGGGCACGGGGTGCTGTGCCCCCGGCTGGCCGGTGGGGACGTAGCCGGGGTTCGTGTACGGGTTGCTCGCCGGGTTGGCCTTGAAGGCGTTGTAGATCTGCTGGAGCGTCGCCAGGGGTGTCGTGGAATTGACGAGCGCCGGATTGATCGGGCTGTCCGTCGCCGGGTTGAACGGTACGCTCGCTTCCCAGCCGAAGGTGGCGGTCTCCGGAACGGACAGAAGTGTCGCGGTCCGATTCGAGGAGTAGCGCATGGTCGTGTAGAACTGCACGTCATCCGCGAAGTCGTAATGTCCGCTCGCGTAGAACGCGTAGCGCGTCTGCGGCAAGCTGAGGAGCGCTACGGGGTTGTTCCAGCTCAGTGTGGTATCGACCGGCGGCGGACCGTTTCCGCCGAGGGTCGAGTTAGGGAAGCCGGTATCGTAGGACGCGTGCGGGCCGAAACCGTTCTCGGCGTTGGGACCGAACCCGCCGCTCAAGGTGGTGTAGGTCCCATTCCAGTTGTTGCCCTGCGCGGTGCCAAAGCCATTGTTGAATACCGACCCGTCACGGTTGAAGTACGTGCCGTTGAAGAAACATCCGCCCGCGCCGCAGACCCTGGGAACGCCACCGGGTCCGATGGGCCCGGTGCGATTGGGAAATACCGCGGCGAATGCCTGCGGGCTCGGCGGCTCCAGGAACGTCCCATAGTTGTTGTAGCCGTTGATGAATAGCGGGCCCAAGGCGTTGCTTCCGGCGTACGGGTCGGTCCAGGCGTCCGTGTAGAAGCTGCGGTTCTTGAAATAGGCCGCCGTGCGGTTGTACCACTCCAGCCCCATCGTGACGTTGCCCTTGCCGTCAGCGAAGTTGGTTCCCATGAGCGCGCTGACAACGGCCACGTTGTTGTCATCCGCCTGGGACATACCGTCCTGGGCGTCGATCTGTGCGCCCTGGAAGTTCTTCTTCAGAATGAAGTTCGTGACACCGCCCAAGGCGTCGGCACCGTACGTGGCCGATGCACCGCCGGTGATGGTCTCGACGCGCTCGATCAACGCGGTCGGGATGCTGTCGATGTCCGTCACCATCAACTCATTGACGGGAGTCGTACGATGGCCGTCGATCAGCACCAGGCTGCGGTTCGGGCCGAAGCCGCGCAGCGAGATCGTCGAGATACCCACCGTGTTGACCGCGGAGGGCTGCACGTCGATGGCCTCGGTCGTCGGCGTCTGCGCCGGGACATACTGCGGCATCTGGTTGAGGAACTGCTGAACGTTTACCCCGGCCGTCGATTCGAGCTGCGAGGAATCGATCGTGACGAGTGGGCTGAGTGTTTGCAGGTCCCGGCGGCGGATGCGCGTGCCCGTGACCGTGACCTCCTCGAGACTGACCGGTGCGGCGGCTGTTGCAGGCGCGGGCGCCGGAGTCCCCGTGGCTTGGTTGTCCGCGAGCAGCGGCGTGTTCGCTCCTGCGCTCGCCCCATTGCCGGCGGCGAGTGCGGGGCCGGCAGAAGCCATCACGGCGGCGGCGCCGAGAATGAGCGCCACCGCGGCGCGGACGGAGTAGGACACGGATTCAGACGATTTGATAGACATTATGCCCCCTGGCAAACGAGACTCGCGTCGGCTGCATTGAACCGCGCGCCTGTTGAAACTAGACCCTCGTATCACGCGGAACAGAATCCCCGCTCGAGTGGTAGAACCGTCGAACCGGGGGGAGCGCCGCTTGGTATGGGATGCAGCCGCCCCCTCGGGCAGCCGTCCTTCGTGCTCCGTCGCAGTCCCCCCACATCGTCGCGGATGCTGCCAGCCGGACCCGCCCGATGTTCCATCGACAGGGAAGAGCGGCTCCACTCAGAGAGAAGAGATCTTCTCGAGGAGCGTTCATCCGTGAGTGTTGTATAAGCGCAACATTGCGCCAGCGCTCAGCACGCGACCTTCCGGCAGCCGAGCACGACGACCGGCGCATTCGCGGCGGCGCCTGCCCCTTGCTCGTGCGCGTTCCGGTACTCGCTCGGGCTCATGCCGAACTGGTCGTGAAAGACCTTGCCGAAGTGCGTGAGGCTCGAGAATCCGAGGTCGAATGCGACGTCGCTGATCGTTCGCGCGAGGTGCGTCCGATCCGTGAGAAGTCGCGCGCACTCCTCGAGCCGGCGTCGCAGGATATATCGGCACAGCGTCTCGCCGCCTCGTGAGAAGAGCATATGAACATTGCGCGGCGTCGTCCTGAAGGCGGCGGCGATCTTCGCCGGGCTCAGATCGGCCTCCCCCAGATGATCCTCGACATATCGAACGATGCGCAGGCGCCGGCATTCCGAGACGGAGTCTGCCCTGCTTTGGGCGTGGGGAACCGAGGCGTACGCTCCGCCGATGAGACTCAACAGGGCATTGCCGATGCCATGATTCACCGGTCCGGTGTCCGAGCTGCACAGCGCCCACAGCCGTTGCAGGAAATCGGTAAACAGCGTCACGAACGGATCGCCGCGGCGCATGGCGAGCGCGACGACGCTTTCCGGGTGCGCGATGTGGCACCGCATCGGGCGATCCGGGATGCCGACGATGAGTGCGGTGGTCGGCGCGTCGAACCTCATCTGATAAGGGCGCTTGTTGTCGAACAGCGTGAAATCGCCCGGCTCGAGGCAGACCTCCCGGCCGTCCTGGCGGTTGC
This sequence comes from Steroidobacteraceae bacterium, assembly GCA_035606175.1. Taxonomy (GTDB): domain Bacteria; phylum Pseudomonadota; class Gammaproteobacteria; order Steroidobacterales; family Steroidobacteraceae; genus JASHUC01. Next base: position 28,551 of record DATNFW010000070.1, read on the forward strand.
AGCTGCGGCCTTCGAGCTGCACGTGCAGGAAGAACATCGCATTGCGCGTGCGCGCAACGTGCTCGGGCGTGTGGCGCACGATGGATGGCGATGAATGCACTTCCGAGAGGAGCACTTCGCCGGCGCTCGCGCGCGTGAGGCTGGGACGGAAGGCATTCAAATCGAGCGGATCGGAGACGATCGGGGTGAAGGTGCTCGACGCGAGATCGTTCCAGAACTCCAGCCGGCGCCGCGGCGCAAGGCCGAATGTAGAGAACGTCTCGAGTCGAGCCATTCTTGAGACCCCCATACCCCTGCAGAAGCAGAGCGTCCGGCCCCCTGGCCGCACGCTTATCGGTGAGCTTAAGCACGGTAACGGAACGTAAGCAAGCTCGGCAATGAGCACCGCGGGAAAGGGTCCTTTGCGGCCGTTTACCCGCCCGAACCCCTTCCGGGCCGCTCGGGACTTCGTCGGCGGATCGCGGTGTGCGGTACTATCCGGGCGACCGCGCGCTACGCGACAGGAGTTGTGGCATGAGATGGGTCACCGGTTTTCTTATCCTTGCCGGCGCCTTGACGCTTGCAGCCTGCGCAGCGCAGGCTCCGGAGACTTCGACCACGACGGGAGGCAGTCGGCATGCGGCAGCGGCGGGCTCCGCCACTGCGAGCGGGCATGTCATTCCCTCGGGCTATCGTCGCGAGGTGGTCAACGGAGAGGAGCGCTTCTGCCGGGACGACCTCGATACGGGATCGCGCGTCCAGCGAACGAAAGTCTGCCTCACGTGGGAAGAGCTGCAAGCCCAAGAGAGGACCAACATGCAATTCTATCGAGGACGCAGCACAGCGGATTAGCTCGACGAGGTGTCTCCTGCATCGCCGGAAGCCTCAACCGCTCAACCAAATTTTTCGCGCAGGCGCGGCACGACATATTCCGCATAGAGCCGCAGGAAGCGCGCCTGGTCCGGGCCTGGTGCATGGAACACGAGATGCCGGAAACCCATCTCGATGTAGGGCGCGATGCGCTCGATCTGCTCTTCGGGGTCGCTCGAGACGATCCAGCGGGAGGCGATGCGCTCGAGGGGCAGCGCATCGGCCCGGCGCTCCATCTCTAATGGATCGTGCACGTCGCGGTCGGCACCGGTGAGCGCGAGGGCGCTCCACCAGCGTGTGCTCTCGAGCGCGCGCGTGCGCTCGGTGTCGAAGGAGACTTTCATCTCGATCATGCGCTCGATGGCATCGCTCGGCCGGTGCGACTCGGCAAGCCCTGCGGCGACTGCGGGGAGCAGGGTCTCGCGATAGAGCTCGAGCGGCTTGCCGCTCGTCGAGATGAATCCCGCGGCGCGCGCGCCGGCGAGTTTCGCGACGACCGGCCCCGCCGCCGCGACATAAATCCGAACGGGCTCTGCCGGCTTGTCGTAGATCGTTGCGCGCTCGGTGCTGTAGTACTCACCCTTGAACGAGACGCGCTCTTCGCGCCAGAGCCGCTCGATGAGCGCGAGCGCCTCGCGCAGCCGGCGCGTGCGTTCGCGGGGCTCGGGCCAGGCAAGCGCCGTTGCGGGAGTCTCGTTGAGCGCCTCGCCCGTCCCCACGCCGAGGATGACGCGGCCCGGGAAGAGCGAGCCGAGCGTCGCAAATGCCTGGGCGATGATCGCGGGGTGATAACGGAATGTGGGCGTGAGGACACTCGTCCCGATGAGAACGCGGGAGGTGCGCGCTCCGAGCGCGCCGAGCCAGGCGAGCGAGAACGGGGCATGGCCGCCCGTGTGCCGCCACGGCTGAAAATGATCGCTGACGAACACCGAGTCGTACCCGAGGCGCTCGGCAAGCTCGCCGAGCTCTAAGAGCTCGCGCGGCCCGAACTGCTCGGCGGACGCCTTGAAGCCGATGCGGAGCACGGTGCCCGGCTCGCGGCGCTCAGCTGATGCCCTGCACCGCGAGCGGCTCGATCTCGTACCGGATGCGCACCTCGCCCGGTTGGCGATACGGATAGCGGTTCTGCCCAAGATATTTCCGTGCGAGCGAATCGATGTGCTCATCGGCCCCGTTCTCGGTCGCGACAGCGACGCGGCCGCGCACCTGAACGTATCGGTAGGGATTGTCCGGATCGACGATCATCAAGGCGACGCGCGAGCCTTCCTTCATATTGCGCGCCTTCACCCGGCCCTTCGCCGTGTTGACACGCAGCCGCGCGCCGTCGAAGTCGAACCACACGGGCGTCACTTGCGGCGTGCCGTCCGGCATGGTCGTCGCGAGCGCAGCGAGCGGCTTTTTTTGCGTGAGAAGATCGCGAAACTGATCGAGCGTGGCGGGCATGGCTGAGTCCCTCGATTCGACGCTGACGCTCCGATGGTAGCGCGTGGACTCGAGATCGCGAAGCGGCCGCCGCCTGCATCGGGCGGCGGCCGCTGAACGGCGCTGAAGGGAGTCGCAGTTCGAGCTCTGCAGTGCCCGCTATTGTTCGGGCATCGTGTCGCCGGTGAAGTAGATGACGACGTATGCCTGCATCGTGGCGTTGGCCTGCGGGACGCCGAACACCTTCACCGGCGTACCGGCCGAGAGGGCCTGCGTGAACGTCTCGAGGCCACTTGTCGTCGTGATGTCGATCGGGCTCACCGTCACGACACCACCGGTGCGATCGACCTGATACACGAGCGTCGCCGAGCCGGAAGCCGTTCCCACATCGATGGTGTAGTTCTGCGCCGAGGCCGTGACCGTGAACTCTCCGTTCAAGAGTCCGTTTGCGACCAGGGCGAGCGGCAGGGGCGAGGGCAGGAGATCCACCCAGGGTGCCGACCAGCCCGTCGCATTCGCCGGGTCGCCCCACCGCGCATCGGTGAAGCCGTAGGCCGTGACGCCAGCAAGGCCGGTGGTCGCTGCAACGAAATCGCCGATCGCGCCGCTCCCGCTCGTGAGGAGCGTCGGGTACGCGAACGGCCAGTATTTGAAGCCGGTGATCGCGTTGCCGCTGCCGTCGGTTCCGTTCGCTGACGAGGAGGAGATATAAGGGAGTGTCTGCTGGTAGTCATCTGAGGCGCGCAGGTAATCGTGCGTGTATGTGAGCTGCGTCGTATCGACGCTCGAGAGCGCGCCCGAGTACTCGGCGGTCTCGATGTCCACATCCTGCGCGACGAGCGGCGTCGCGAGCGGATCGACTACGTCCATCACGTGCACCTTGAACCCCCGCACCATGTTCGCGAGGAACGCGGGGCCCGTACCGATCGCGGCGGTGCCGCCGTGGAAGTAGAAGCTCGTGGTGTCCGAGATATCGACGACGACCGGGCGGCCAGCCTCGTTCGTGACCGTGATGCTGCTCGTCCCCGAGGGCTCGGCATCGACATCGAGCACGTGGCCTTCCGGGCTCACCCAGACGCCGTTGAACGTGCTGCTCACCCACACACGCGTCGCTGTAAGAGTGCCGTTCTCCTCGAAGCGCGCCTGGATGCGCACGTAGGCGTTGGCGGCAAGTCCGGAAAGGTTCGCGAAGCTCGTGACCTTCGTCGGTCCGCTCTTCTGGTCCACATCATAAAAGAGCGTGCCGTTCGTGCTGTCCACATCGATCGTCAGGGATCGCTGCGTCTGAACCGCCGTCTCCGGAGTCGCGATGGGCCAGCTGCGGAACACGCGGTTGACGGTGAGCGAGCCGCCATCGCTTGCAACGGCCGTTACATCGCCGTAGAGCTGGCGCAGCGTGAGCCGCGCCACATCGCGGATCGGCCGATGGCGCACCGGGCCGCGAAAGTTGACGGCCCAGAGCACCGCTCCCGACCCGGGCGCCCGATGCGCAATGATCAGTGCAGGGTTCGACAGGTCGAACTCGAGATCGAGCGCATTACTCGAGTTCGCGGTGACCGTCAGAGGCGAATCGAATGCCACATCGATCGGCACGGAGAGATTCCCGCTCGGACCCTCCGTGTGCTGTATTTGAATGGTCTGCGAAGGAATGGAGCTGCTCGGGGTGCCGGCGAAGCCGGCCTCCGGATCGGCGGCCGTGGTGAGGAGCACATCGCCGGGATTGCCCCCGACTCGGATCTCGGCGCCCGTGTACGTCCCCACCGGCACCGAAACATTGCCGAGGATCTCGCTCAGCTGATCGAGCTGCACGAGGTTGACATAAGGGCCAGAGGCGGCGTCCGCGGTATACACCGTGACATCGCTCCCGCCGCCCTGCGGCACGAGTGCGATGCTCTCGATCTTTACGCCGATCAGCGCCCAGTCCTGCGCCGGAGCATCGCTCAGCATCAGTGCGACATCGCCCGTCTGAGCGGTCGGCATATCGCTGGAGCCCACTGCTGCAGAGTCTGCCCCTCCCGATCCGCCGCCGCAGGCGGCAAGACTCGCGAGGGCGATGCCGCACGCGGCACATTGAACCCATTTGACATTCATGTTCGGCACCTCGTTGCGCAAAACTGCGCTTTCAAAGCGCTCGAGCGTTTGTTTGGTTGACACGTCCGAAGCGCCCGACACTCGGCGTTGGCGATTGGCGACAACGCGCAGTCCTTTGCGATAATTCGCACCACGATGATGCGGACGCTTACTTTCAATGCGCTTACCGGGGTGCCCGAAATCGAGGTCGGCGCCGATCTTGCAAGCTGCGTTGCGGATGCGCTGCGGTCCTCGGGCTGCGTGCTCCGCGAGGGCGACGTACTCGTGATCGCTCAGAAGATCGTCTCGAAGGCCGAAGGCCGCACAGTCGATCTGGATAACGTCAGTCCCTCGAACGAGGCGCAGCGCCTCGCGGAAGTAACGCGCAAAGACCCGCGCCTCGTCGAAGTCATCCTCGGGGAATCCGAGGAGATCGTACGCGCCGTACCGAACGTGCTCATCGTGCGGCATCGGCTCGGCTTCGTCATGGCGAATGCCGGCGTCGACCGCTCGAACGTGCCGCCCGAGCGCGCGGGCGATGCCGTGCGGGAGAGGGTCTTGCTTCTGCCCCGCGATCCGGATGCGTCCGCGGCGGCACTGCGCGAGCATTTGATGAGGCGATTCGCAGTGCGCCTGGGGGTGATCGTGAGCGACAGTTTCGGGCGCCCGTGGCGGCGCGGAGTGCTCAACATCGCGCTCGGTAGCGCCGGCATTCCGGCGCTCATCGACCGCCGCGGCGAGCACGATCGCGAGGGCAGGGTACTCGAGGTGACGGAGGTGGCGTTCGCAGACGCGATCGCTGCGGGAGCTGCGCTTGCAATGGGTGAGGCGGCGGAAAGCACGCCGGTCGTGCTCGTCCGAGGGCTCGAATGGAAGGCGAGCGAAGCGGGCGCAGCGGTGCTGCGGCGACCGAAGTCCGAAGATTTGTTTCGCTGAGCGCTGCGAAGTGCGCGTCGAATGTATCGTGCCGGTCAAGGACCTCGCACGCGGCAAGAGCCGTCTCGCAAGCGCGCTCACCGAGGCCGAACGCGTGCGACTGATCCGCGCCATGCTCGCGCGCGTGATCGATGCTGCGACCTCGGTGCCGGCACTCGCGCGCGCAAGTGTGCTCACGATCGATCCGGACTTGGTGCCGCGGTCAGCGGAGCATCTCGCCGATTCCGGTGAGGAGTTGAATGCCTCGCTCTCGCGCGCAGCACTCGCGCGGCGTGCAGCCGGCGCGGACATGCTGCTGATTCTCGCGGCGGACCTGCCTTTCGTGACCGCGGAGGAAATCGGCGCGCTCATCGAGGCGGCGCGGGCAGGCGAGGTCGTTGCGGCACCCGACTGGAAAGAGACCGGCACGAACGCGCTCGCATTTCCGCTCGCGCACGCACTGCCGATGCGGTTCGGACCCGGGAGTCTCGCTGCGCACGAGGCGGAGGCGCACGCAGCGGGCCTCGGCTTTGCGCTTGTGCGGCAACCGGGACTCGCGTTCGATGTCGACGAGCCTCACCAACTCGAGGCACTCGCTCGCGACGAGCGCTACGCCTTTCTGAGATGAGAGCACCCGGCTCGCGTATCATTTACCGCGAATGACTCCCGTGCGGCTCCCACCGCCCCTCCTGCACCGTCTGTTGCCCTCGCCCCTCATGAAGGCTTCGGCGCTCTTGCACGCGGGCGTCCCCGGCTTGCTCCTTGCTGCGCCGCGAGCCTGGCCGTGGATCGCCGGTGCCGTGATCGCCGACCATCTCGCCCTCGCCGGCAGTGGTCTTACGCCGCGCTGCAGCTGGCTCGGCCCGAATGTGCGGCGGCTGCCGCCGCGCGCGGCAGCGCACGGCTCGATCGCGCTCACGATCGACGACGGGCCCGATCCCGAGGTGACGCCGCGCGTGCTCGAGCGGCTAGCCGAGCGGGGCGCTCCGGCAACCTTCTTCTGTATCGGCGAACGGGTTGCGCGCTTCTCCGATCTTGCGGGCGAGATCGCGCGCCGCGGGCATGCCGTCGAGAATCACAGCCAGCGTCATCTGCGCCGCTTCTCGCTCCTCCCCGCCGGTGCGATCGCGCGGGAGATCGCCGAGGCGCAGGAGACGATTGCCAGGGTGTGCGGGTCTCCGCCGCAGTTCTTTCGCGCGCCCGCAGGTTTGAGGAATCCGCTGCTCGAGCCCCAACTCGCCCGGCTGGGCCTGAAGCTTGCGAGCTGGACCCGGCGCGGATTTGATTCGGTGAGCCGCGATCCGCCGGCAGTGCTCGCACGGCTGACGAGGGGCCTCGCCGGAGGCGATATTCTGTTGCTGCACGATGGCAATGCGGCGCGCACTGCCGGGGGCAGCCCCGTGATCCTCGAGGTGTTGCCGCGCCTGCTCGATGCGCTGTCCGAGGCCGAGCTCACGCCGGTTACGTTGCGCGGCGCCGGCGATGGGATACAGTGCGCTCTACCTGCTTGATGATCGGAGCTCTCAGCTAAATGACCGTGATTTGGTATGCCCTTTGGTACATCGTAGCCGTTGGCTTTCTGGTCATCGTGCACGAGTTCGGTCACTTCTGGGTCGCGCGGCGGCTCGGCTTCAAAGTGCTTCGCTTCTCGGTCGGTTTCGGCACGCCGCTCGTACGCAAGGCTGTGGGGCGCGATCGCACCGAGATCGTGGTTGCCCCCATTCCGATGGGCGGCTATGTGAAAATGCTCGACGAGCGGGAAGGTCCGGTCCCGCCGGAGGATCTGCCACGCTCCTATATGCGCCGTCCCCCGTGGCAGCGCATCCTCGTTTTATTGGCCGGCCCGGGCTTCAATATTCTCTTCGCCATTCTCGTGCTGTGGGGAATGCTGTGGCTCAACGGCACCACGACGGTCCGGGCAATCGTGAGCGAGGTGACGGCATCGTCGCCGGCGGCGCGAGCGGGGCTCGCACGCGGGGACGAGATCACGGCGATCGACGGTAAGCCCGTCGCCGATCAAGGGGACGTGCTCTTCGACCTGCTCGAGGCGGTGCTGCCCGGCGGCAGCGCCCGCCTCGGCGTGCGAACGCCCGAGGGGGTGAACCGCACCCTCACGCTTTCCGTCACGGACCCCGCAGAGCGCAAGCGGCTCGCGGAGCTCTCGAACCTCCCCGGTGTGCTCGGATTCGAGATGCAGGGGCCGGTCATTGCGCCGGTCATCGGCTCAGTCGAGCCTCACGGACCTGCAGCGCGCGCGGGACTGCTCGCCGGGGACCGCATCGTCGCAGTCGACGGGCGGCCCGTTCATGACTTCGCGGACCTCGCGCACTACATTCCGGCGATTCCCGGCAAAACGGTCGACGTCCGCTACGAGCGGGGCGGCGTCGAGCACACAGCGACGATTACCGTCGCGACCGTCGAGAACGCAGGTGTGAAGCAGCCCGGCATCGGCGTGATCTCCGTCCACGCACATTTCCCGCCGGGTCTCGTGATGCACCATGCACTCTCCCCATTCGCGGCGCTCTCCTCTGCAGCGAATCAGTCATGGGAGCTGACCGCCCTGCAGGGGCGGCTCATCTGGCGCATGGTGCTGGGGCAGGTCTCGGTCAAAAATCTGAGCGGTCCCATCGGCATCGCTCAGTACGCCGGGGAATCGGCCGAGGAGGGTGTCGCTTCGTTCCTGAGATTCCTCGTCCTGATCTCGCTCGCAATCGCGTTCTTCAACCTTTTGCCGATTCCGATTCTCGATGGCGGGCAGATCGTGTTCCAGGCCGCCGAGTGGGTCAAAGGCAGTCCGCTCTCCGAGCGCACACAGGTCTTCGGTCAACAGATCGGCATCGCGCTCCTCGTGCTGCTGCTCGGAGTCGCCATCTTCAACGACGTCTCACGCCAGTTCGGCTGAGCATAGAGCGTCGTGCGCTCGATGAGCGGCCGTGCTCCGGCCGCCGCCGCGATTGCCGCGAGCGCCTCGGCCGTCATCTCCTGTCCATGCACGCCGCCCGCTGCGCGCGTGATCGATTCGTTCATCAGCGTGCCGCCCAGGTCGTCTGCGCCTGCGCGCAGGCATGCCGCCGCACCGCGCGGGCTCATCTTCACCCAGGAGGTTTGAATGTGGCGCACGTGCGGATGGAGTGCGAGCCGCCCGACGGCGTGCATGAGCAGCGCCTCCCGAAACGTCGGTCCCGGCCGCGCGAGGCCGCGACGCCATAGCGGGGCTTCCATGTGCACGAACGGCAACGGCACGAGCTCGGTGAATCCGCCGGTCTCGACCTGCAGCGCCCGCAGGCGCAGCAGGTGCCGAGCCCAGTTGAGAGGCTGGTCGACGTGGCCGAACATGATCGTCGCCGTGCTCTTCAAACCGACGGCGTGCGCCGCACGCATGACCGAGAGCCACTCCTCGGTCGTCACTTTGTCGGGACAGATGACTGCGCGAATGTCGTCGTCGAGTATCTCAGCCGCGGTGCCAGGCAGCGTCGAGAGTCCCGCCGCGCGCAGTCGCGCGAGATACGTCTCGAGCGGCAGGCCGAGCGTTCGCGCGCCGTGTGTCACCTCGAGTGGCGAGAACGCGTGCACATGCATGCGCGGCACCGCCTCTTTCACGGCCGCGACGATGTCGAGATACGTCCGACCCGTGAATTCGGGGTGGATGCCGCCCTGCAGGCAGACCTCGGTCGCACCGCGCGCGGCCGCCTCGCTCGTGCGCCGCGCGATCTCCTCGAGATCGAGCCGGTAGCCCGGTCCCCGCAGCCGCTTGCTGCCGCTCTTCGAGAACGCGCAGAACCCGCAATGATAGAGACAGATGTTGGTGTAATTGATGTTGCGCGTGACGACGTACGTGACGCGCGGCCCGACCGTCTGCTCCCGCAGCGTATCGGCTGCGGCGAGGATCCGCTCGAGGTCCGGTCCATGCGCGGAGAAGAGGGCGACGAGCTCTCGAGGCTCGAGCTCCGCTCCTTTCAACGCCCGCTCGAGAATGCGCTCGATGGGGCGGGACGCGCGCGAGCACGGTGCGCGGGTCTCGTCGGCGAGCCAGTTCTCCGCCCAGGCTGGGAGAGGATCGGCAGAGCCGGCGTGCCAGTCGTCACTGCGGGCTCGCCCGCTCGAATCGGCGCGCACGCGGATGGCGGATTGCAGGCCTGAATCGAGCCACTTCGCGGGCTCGAGCGCGAAGTGCGGCGTGACGGCGAGCCGCTCGATGAGCACGCGGCCGGCCCGAGCGCTCTCGCGCGCGAGCACCTCGAGATGCGGCCACGGCGCTTCCGGATTGACGTGATCCGGCGTGATGGGCGAGACACCGCCCCAATCGTTCACGCCGGCCCGCAGGAGCGCCCCCAACGCCCCGGGTCGCAGATTGGGAGGTGCCTGCAGGGACATCTGGGGGCCGAAAATCAGCCTCGCAACGGCGATGGTCCATTGCTGCTCGGCGAGGGACGGCTCGGGCGCGCCGGCCATGCGGGTGCCCGGCTTGGCGCGAAAATTCTGCAGGATGAGCTCCTGCAGGTGCCCGTGGCGCTCATGCAGCGCGCGTAGCGCTAGCAGCGCCTCAATGCGCTCGCGCCGCGTCTCACCGATGCCGATGAGCAGTCCGGTCGTAAACGGGATTGCGAGCTCCCCGGCGGCCGCGATCGTGGCGAGCCGTGTCGCGGGGAGCTTGTCCGGGGAGCCCCAGTGGGGGCCGCCGCGCCTACAGAGCCGCTCGGAGGAGCTCTCGAGCATGATCCCCATCGAGGCCGCCACCGGTCGCAGCCTCGCGAGCTCATCGCGCGTCATCACCCCGGCATTCAAATGTGGCAGCAGCCCCGTCTCGCGATAGACGGCACGGGCCGCAACACCGAGGTATTCGAGCGTGCTGGAGTACCCGAACGCGGCGAGCGCCGCCCGCGCACTCGAGTAGCGCAGCTCCGGCTTGTCGCCGAGCGTGAACAGCGCTTCCTTGCAGCCGGCAGCCGCTCCGCGGCGAGCGATCTCGATCGACTCCTCAAGCGAGAGGTATGGCGCCGCGACTGCGCGCGGGGCCTTGGCGAACGTGCAGTAATGGCACACGTCGCGGCAGAGCTGTGTAAGAGGAATGAAGACCTTGCGAGAGTAGGTGACGGTCGAGCCGTGGCCCGCGAGAGTGAGCGCCTCGGCCGCGGCGAGAAGCGGCTCGAGCTCGAGATCGAGGAGCCGCAGCGCCTCCTCTGCCGAGAGTCGCTGCGGCTCGAATGAGGCCGCGAGCGCGGCGTCGGCCCGTCCGGTGGTCGGGTGAGGGGGCGCGGTGGCCATGCGTGAGCCTCAATGGCAAGATGCGTCGGCGCGCGGAAATTGTACGGCCAATCACATGACAAGCACACTCGCGGAGAAACTCCGCGCGAAACGCTTCGCGGTCACGACGGAGCTGACGCCGCCCAAGGGAATCGACCTCAGCGATCTTTTCGCGAAGGCCGATTTGCTCAAGCCTTGCGTCGATGCGATGAATCTCACCGAATCGCCGCGCGCCCGCATGGCGATCGAGCCGAAGTCCGTGGCGCATCTGCTCATCGACCGGGGCGTCGAGCCCATCGTCCAGATGACCGCGCGCGATCGCAATCGGATCGCCCTGCAGGCGGATCTGCTCGGCGCGACGCTGCTCGGCGTCGCGAATTTCGTCTTCATGACCGGTGACTCACCAAAGAATGGCGATCATCCGGATGCGAAGCCGGTCTTCGATCTGACGACGACGGAGATGCTCGCGGCCGCGCGCGGGCTCGGCTCCGGCCATGATCTCAGCGGCACCGCGCTGAAGGGCACGCCGTCCATCTTCATCGGCGCAACCGCGAATCCCGGCGCAGCGGACCTCGCGGCCGAGGTCGAGAACACGCGCCGCAAGATCGACGCGGGTGCCCAGTTCCTGCAGACCCAGGCCGTCTTCGACGTCGCAGTGGTCGAGCGCTATCTCGAGGCCGCGCGGCTCGACGATGTCGCGCTATTGGCGGGAATCATCCCGCTCAAATCGGCCAAGATGGCCGGCTGGCTCAACGCCAATGTGCCCGGCATCCGCGTTCCGGACGCGCTGCTCGCGGAAATGCAAGCGGCCGCAGAGGCGGGCCGTGAGGAGCAAGTGGGACTCGAGATCGCCGTGCGCCTCGTGCGTGGCCTGAAAGGCGTCTCGAGCGGTGTGCACCTCATGGCCCTCGGCTGGGAGGCACACATCCCGCGCATTCTGCGCGAGAGCGGAGCGCGCTAGGAGCCGCTATTTGACGGTATAGCCTCGAGCCTCGAGGCATGCCGTCATGGCACGGTCGTATTCGGCGCGGGTGCTCGCCGTCTGATCGGGCGCTACACCGCCGTTCGCCGCAGTGGGGTCGAAGCCCGTCTGGCTCGAGGCCCACGAGTGGCATTCGTAGCGGTCCTGCGCCTGCTGCTGATCGTTCTGGCCGTTCTTCGGATAGATGTAGAGCTCGGTGCTCGGCGGGGCAGCCGGCTGTTCGGCACCCGGGGCCTGCTGGGCGGAGACGCTCGCATCCGGAGGCGGCGCCACGACCTCGTACCCGATGTCGGGTCCGCGATACACGTAATAGGCGTCATCGGCATAGTAATAAGGCACGCGCCCGACCCAGAGCGTCGTGTAGAACGGCGGCAGCACCGGCACATAGGCTCCGAAGGGCGGCGCTATCACGACCCACCGGGGGCCGCGCGGGGCGTACCAGATGCCGCCCGAGTAGTAGAAATGCCGGCCACCGTGGACCACGTCGTAATGCGCCCGCGGGAGCGCCGAGACGACGACTCCGCGGTTGTAGTAGACGCGGTCATGATGGAATCGCGCATCGACGTGCTCGCGCTCGAAGCGTTCCGGGCGCCGATCGATGCGACCCGGCTGCCGATCGATGCGGTCCGGCCGACGATCGACATGCTCCGCTCGCCGATCGGCGTGGTCGTCGCGATGCTGCGCGTGAGCGCCGCTCGCGGCGAAGAGCGCGCACAGCGTCGCACCGGCCGCAGCGAGAAGGATTGCGCGAGCACGGCTCGCGGGACGGTTGCTGGTCACGGCTGGCCTCACTTGACGCTGTAGCCGCGGCCTTCGAGACACGCGCTCAGCGCTCGTCGATAATCGGCCGATTCGCGCTCGATCTGGCGCATCTGCGCGCGGTCGTACACCACGGTCTGGTGCGAGCGCTCGGCATTTGCCGCATCCGCGCTCGAGCCGATCGCACCGCCGATGAGGGCGCCCGCCAGCGCGCCGAAGCCGCGATTCCATGGATTCGATACCGCGGCGCCGATCACGGCTCCGGTCACTGCGCCAACTGCCGTGTTTGCTCCGGGGGGCGGACCGCTCACGACGCGCACGCGCGCCTGTTCCGGTATGTTATTGGCGCTCGGGTCGAATCCGGTCTGCTGCTTGGCCCAGACGTAGCACTCGTAGCGATCGCGGTCGAGCTGCTCGGCCGTCTGCCCATGCTCCGGGTACGCATAAACGGTCGTGTTGACCGCAGGCGGTGGAGGCGGCAGCGGACGCGACGGTGGCTCTGTCACGCAGGCCGCGAGCAACCCGCCGGCGGCAAGTACCCCGACTGCCCGTGCCGTTCGTGCTGCAGCTGGGCGCGTGCACGCGACGAGGTGCCAGCCTTTGGACCTCGGTTCGATAGCCTGTCCCATGATCGTTCCTCCTCTCGCCCGGCACTCGTGCCGCGCCGAAGGTTACCCTGCCCAACGCCGTACCTTCATCCCCGTTGACCTTGGATTGCGACCCAGGTCGCCCGTCTCAATGGAGACGCGTCGAACCCTTCCAAGCTCCGCATCGGATTGTCGCGGGAGGGGTGCTACCAGGGCATGCGCTGTAATGATGTATTGCATTCAATTATATACGTAACTATATGACATTAAACAAATTTTATCTGTAACAAAGAGAAGAACAGCCGCCCGGGTCATATGCTAATGCTGAACAAATCTTAATGGGCGTGCGTCTCGCACGGCGCCATCGCGCGCCTCGTGTGTAAACTCGATGCACTGTCGATTTGAAAGCTTCTGCTCGATGAGTGAAGGTTCAGTGCTCGAAGCGTCGATCGAGGCCGCCCTCGATGCCGGCCGGAAGGTGCGCGAGATCTATCGGCGCGGGTTCGCGGTCCGCCGCAAAGACGACGCCACTCCGGTCACCGACGCAGATCATGCCTCCGAGGCGATCATACTGGCGCACCTCGCAAATGTTGCGCCCTCGATACCCGTCGTCGCGGAGGAGGCAGCCGCAGCCGGGCGCACTCCGGCGGTCGGCAACGAGTTCTTCCTGGTCGATCCGCTCGACGGCACTCGTGAGTTCGTGGCGCGGCGCGGGGAGTTCACCGTGAACATCGCGCTCGTGCGTGCGGGGGCACCGGTGCTCGGCGTCGTTTATGCTCCCGAGAGCGGACCGAATGGCTTGCTCTACGCGGGGGATGCCACTGCGGGCGTCGCGTTTCGCGCCGAGCCGCAGGCGGACGGACAACTCGCCGCGCGCGAGCCGATCCATGTGCGCGCGGTTCCGAGGTCCGGCCTGACGGCTGTCGCCTCACGCTCTCACGGCTCGCGCGAGACCGATGCATACCTCGAGCGATATGCCGTGGGCGAGCGTGTCTCGATCGGCTCCTCGCTCAAGTTTTGCCTGCTCGCCGAAGGCAAGGCAGACCTCTATCCCCGCCTCGGTGCGACCATGGAATGGGACACCGCGGCCGGGCATGCGGTGCTCGTGGCGGCAGGCGGCTCGGTCATTGCGCCCGATGGAACACCGCTCGCGTACGGCAAGCCCGGGTTCCGCAATACGTGGTTCATCGCGAGCGGCTCGCTCGTGCCCCTGCCGATAGCCGCCTGATCCGCATGCTGTCCAGACATCTGCAACGGCTCGAGGCCGAGTCGATCGAGATCATGCGCGAGGTCGCTGCCGAGTTCGCCAATCCGGTGATGCTCTACTCGATCGGCAAGGACTCGGGCGTGATGCTGCATATGGCGCTCAAGGCGTTCTATCCGTCGAAGCCGCCCTTTCCGCTGCTGCACATCGACACCGGCTGGAAGTTCCGCGACATGATCCGCCACCGGGACATGATCGCGGAGCGCTACGGCGTGAGACTCCTCGTCTACACGAACCCGGAGGGGCTTGCCCGCGGCATCAATCCGATTACCTCGGGCTCACAGCTCCATACCCAGGTCATGAAGACCGAGGCGCTCAAGCAGGCGCTCGACAAGTGGGGCTTCGATGCCGCATTCGGAGGCGCCCGCCGCGACGAAGAGAAGAGCCGCGCCAAGGAGCGCATCTTCTCGTTCCGCTCGAAAGGGCACGTGTGGGACCCGCGCAATCAGCGGCCGGAGCTCTGGAGGCTCTACAACACGCGCATCGGCAAGGGCGAGACGATCCGCGTCTTCCCCTTGTCGAACTGGACGGAGCTCGACGTGTGGCAGTACACGCAGGCAGAGGACATTCCCGTCGTGCCGCTTTATTTCGCTGCGCCGCGGCCGGTCGTCCTGCGCGACGGGCTCCTGATCGTGCGCGACGATGAGCGCCTGCCGCTCGAGCCCGGAGAGCGCACGCAAATGCGGACGGTGCGCTTCCGCTCCCTCGGCTGCTATCCGCTCTCGGCCGCGGTCGAAAGCACCGCGGCAACGCTCGAGGAGATCGTCGCCGAGATGTTCGCCGCGCGCACTTCCGAGCGCTCGGGTCGGGTGATCGATGCGGATGAGGCCGCTTCCATGGAGAAGAAGAAGCGGGAAGGCTACTTCTGATGGCACCCGATGGGACCAGCAAGACGCCGCCCGAGGCCCCGGGCAAGGGATTGCTGCGCTTTCTGACCTGCGGCTCCGTCGACGACGGCAAGTCGACGCTCATCGGCCGTCTGCTCTACGACAGCAAGCTGATCCTCGAGGATCAGCTCGTCGCGCTCGCGCGCGACAGCCGCAAACACGGCACCACCGGCGACGACATCGACCTCGCGCTGCTCGTCGACGGTCTCGAGGCCGAGCGCGAGCAGGGCATCACGATCGATGTGGCGTACCGGTTCTTCAGCACGCCGAAGCGCTCGTTCATCGTCGCCGACACGCCGGGCCACGAGCAGTACACGCGCAACATGGCAACGGGCGCGTCGGGCTCCGAGGCAGCCGTCATCCTGGTCGATGCCCGCAAGGGCGTGCTCACCCAGACGCGCCGGCACAGCTATATCTGCTCGCTCCTCGGCATCCGCCACGTCGTCCTCGCGGTCAACAAGATCGACCTCGTCGATTTCTCCCCCGAGCGCTTCCATCACATCGTCGGAGACTATTTCGGGTTCGCACAGGCGCTCGGATTCGAGTCGATCACTTCGATCCCGGTCTCGGCACGCTTCGGCGACAACGTCACGAGCCGCTCGGAGCGGCTGCGCTGGTACGAAGGGCCGACGCTGCTCGAATATCTGGAGACGGTCGATGCGGACCACGAGCTCGCTGCGCGCCCGTTCCGCTTTCCGGTGCAGTGGGTGAACCGGCCCAATCTCGACTTCCGCGGCTACTCGGGCACGGTCGCCTCGGGCTCCGTGACGCTCGGCGATCGACTCGTCGTCGCCGCATCGGGTCGCGAGTCGGCGCTCGTTCGCATCGTGACGGCGGACGGGGACCTGCGCAGCGCTCAGGCGGGCGATGCGGTAACACTCGTGCTCGCCGACGAGCTCGACGTGGCTCGCGGCGATCTGCTTGCTCGCACCGACGCGCGTCCCGAGGTAGTCGATCAGTTCGCCGCACACGTGCTGTGGATGGCCGAGGAGCCGATGTTGCCGGGGCGCTCGTATCTCATGCGCATTGGCACGCGGTATGTGCCGGCGCGCGTGACGAGCCTCAAACACAAAATCGACGTGAACACGCTCGAGCACATCGCGGCGAAGACGCTCGCGCTCAACGAGATCGGCCTCTGCAACCTCGGAAGCGCGACTCCCGTCGCATTCGATCCCTACGCGGAGAATCGCGAGACGGGCGCTTTCATCCTCATCGACCGTTTCAATAACGCCACCGCGGGCGCGG
>DATNFW010000071.1:0-20637 GCA_035606175.1 Steroidobacteraceae bacterium
TCTGCATCGACCCGCAGCTGCAGCACGCGACTCGAGCTCGCAAGTCGCGCGTTGATGCGATCGACCGACTCCTGAAGCGATGCAGCGACCGGCGCTGGAGAAGAGCGCGCGGAGGCGGTATCGGCCGAGGGACCGCCTGCCATGGGCGTTGGCCGCGGGCCCGGGCGCTGCGAAGGGCGAGGGGGTTGCGGAACCGGCTGCGGCGCGTGGATGACATCCGTGCGCGCGTCGGAGAAGCCCGCGGAAGACGAGGCGCCGACAGGGGTTATCGAGTCGATTTCCTCGGTCATGACTGCCCCCTCGAGTGGTCGTATATCGGTTTCCCGCGGAGCGCAGGCCGCAGGGCGAGCAGGCGGTGCGCGATCAGGCGGCGGAAGCCGCCGCGGCCGGCGCGCGCTTCACTGCAGGGCCGATCGCGACCCAGGCGCCGCGGATCTCGCCGAGCAGATCGAGCACCTCGGTGATCCCACGCGGATCGCTCGAGAGGTTCGCCTGGATCAGCCGGCGGGCCATGTAGTCGTACAAATCGCTGAGATTCTGCGCGAGCTCACCGCCCGCCTTCAGATCGAGGCTGCCACGTAGCTCGGCAATCAGCACGACCGAGCTGTGCAGGAGCTTGGCCTTGCGCGCGGTGTCGCCGCGCTCGACGCATGCCCGCGCGCTCGTCATGCGCTCGAGCGCGGCCTCCATCAGCATTTGCACGAGGCCATGTGAGTCCGCCCCCGCGACCGCGCCATGAGCCGAGACGCTCTGGTAGGCGGCAAGCTTCGAGTTCCGCAAATGGGCATTCACGCGCCTTGCTCCGTGGAGTCCTATGTCCGCTTTAACGGCCGCGTGTGGCAAGACTTGAGCGGCGATCAGGCGTTCGGCCTGCCCTGTACTGTCGGCAACGTTGCGAACGCCTGTGAAAGATAGGCGGAGGTCGTCTGCAGGGACGAGAGGAGCGTGTTCAACGCGGAGTACTGCTGCGTGAGGCTCGCGGTAAGCGCAGCCATCTGCGTATTGAGCTCATCGCTCTGCTGCGTCAGCGAGTTCTCCTGTTTGGTGAGCGTCTGAGCGTCCGCCGTCACGGAGCCGTTCGCGCCGAGTGCACTCTTGATCGTCGAATTGAGGGTCGCGGCGACGCCGCTCGCGCTGTTGAACAACTGGCTCACCGCGCTGAAATCGCTCGCGAGCGCTGCAGAGAGGGTGGCGGAGTTCACGCTCAGCGTTCCATCGCTGTTCGTCGTGATACCGACGCTGGCGAGCGTGTTGTACGTGGCGGAGCCCGTCGGGACGACGGCGTAGAGCGCGCTGCGAATCTGGCTCTGAATCCCTGTCAGGACTGCATTGCCGAGCATCGGACCGGCGGTGTTCGTCGAGGCATCGTAGCTGCCGAGCGAGCTCAGCGTACCAGCGAGAGCGTTGTATGCAGAGACGAAATTACCGATATTGGTTTGAATCGTAGCGGTGTCATTGCTCACCGTCAGCGTAGCCGAGCTTCCTTGTGCGGTTTGTCCGAGAAGATTCAGAGTGACGCCGTTGATTGCGGTCGTGACCGTATTGCTCGGACTTGTCGCATTGACACCCGCGACGCTGAATTCAGCATCCTGGGCCGCCGTTTCCTGGGTGTAATTCGTGGTATTTCCCGCGCCGTATGTCACTGCCGCGAGGTTGTTTCCGCCGTCCGTCTCGGTAACCGCTATCGTGTTCGCAGCACCCGTCAATGAGGAGGATAGAACGAGATGAGCGCCATCTTGGCCAGTCAGGACGGCTGCGGTGATGCCCGGGTTGCCGCCCGCGGAGTTGATCGCGGCGGCGATGCCGGCCAGGGTATCGTCGGTGCCGTCGATCGTGAGATTGAAGCTCGTTGCGCCGAGTGACAGGGATAGGCTTCCTGTGCCCACGACTGCCGAGCTGCCGCCGGCGAATGCGTTCGAGAGCAGCTGCTGTGCCTTGGCAAGCTGGGAGACCGTGAGGTTGTAGCTGCCTTGTGCGGCGCTCGAGCCAGCGGTTGCCGTGAACACGTTCTGATCGCTGCTAGAGGCAGTCAGGGCGTTGAAAGCAGTAGGCGTGTCGAGAGAGCCCAACGACCCTTGGAAGGTCGAGAGCGCGCTCTTGAGCGAGCCGAGCGCGGAGATCTGATTCGTAACCGCTTGAGTCTGAGAGGCGATCAGCGTTTGTTGCGGGGCCTCGGTCGCGGCGACGAGCTGAGAGACGAGGGAGCTGACGTTGATGACGGAGCCGCCCGCCGCGGCCGCGCTACTACCGCCTGCGACCGAAACGACCGGGGAGTTCACGCTGGTGCTGGTGGACATCGCGCTATCCGTCTTGGCGACCGCGCTGGGGACACGGAAACGACAGCGGGGCGGGCGCCGTGCGGCGCCCGTCCCGCTGCATCATCATGAGCCCGTGCAGGCCCACGGCGTCCGCCGTTACGGGAGCTTCTGGAGCAGGGTCAACACGTTCTGCGGAACCGTGTTGGCCTGCGCCACCATCGCGGTGCTCGCCTGCTGCAGAATCTGCGCCTTCGACAGGTCCGATGTCGCCTGGGCGTAGTTCGTATCCTGGATCGAGCTGCGGGCGTTCGAGAGGTTCGTCGCGTCCGTGTCCAGGCCCGTGATGGCGGCTTGGAAGCGGTTCTGATACGCGCCAAGCTGTGCACCGATCGCGGCAACCTGCTGCAGCGCCGCGTCGATGGTGGCGAGCGCGGTATTGGAGCTCGCGACCGTCTGCACGTTCGCGACCGACACTGCCGTACCGGTGGCAGCCGAGGCCAGCACTATATTAGCCTGACCTTTGACGGTGGCGGCGGCGCTGCCTGCGACGGTCAGCCCGGACGAACCGGTGTAGGCGAGGTTGTAGCTGCCGTAGTTCGTTGCAGCCACCCCGGCCCCACCGAGGCCGAGGTCGGACAGAGCGCTGCTCGTCGCGCCGCCGGCGGCCCAGGACACCGTGATGTTGCGGCCATCGGCCGCCGTCAGAGTGAGTGCGCCGCCGTTGTTGGTGGCCGTCACCCCGGTCGCGGCGCTGTTGGCGTTGATCGCGGCGAGTGCGGCGCTCGTGTCGGTCGCCTGAACGCCCGCGATGTTCACCGAGATCGCAATGCCGTTCAGGGTTAGCGTGCCGGTACCCGCGACCGTGTCCGCCTTGGTGTACGTGCCGACGGCGGTGGTGGCCCCGGCGGTCGCGGTCACACCGGCAATGCCGGCGTTATTGATGGCCGCGGCGATATCCTTCGCATCGCCGGCGATGTTCGATCCGGCGTAAATGTCCGTTCCGTTGATGGTGAACTGACCGGACCCGGTGATGCCCGTCGAGGCCGTGAGCTGCGTGCCCGTCTGGCTCGCGCCGTACGACTGGCCGAGGGCACTCGTGCGCGCGCTCGAGACCGAAGCGACGGTGATCGTCTGGCCGGCGTTGGCGCCGATCTGGAAGGTCGCGCCAATGAAGCTGCCGTCGAGCAGGTTCACGCCGTTGAAGGATGCCGTCTTGGCGACCTGATCGATGTCGGCCGAGAGCTGCTGGAACTGTTGATCGAGGTCGAGCCGGTCCTGAGCGCTGTTCGTCGCATTGAGCGACTGCACCGAAAGGTCGCGCATCGTCTGCAGGTCGTTCGTGATCTCCGTCAGCGCGCCCTGGGCAGTCTGCGTGAGGGACACGCCGTCGTTCGCGTTGCGCGAGGCCTGATTCAGGCCGTTGATCTGCGAGGTCATGCTTTGGACGATCGCGTAGCCCGCGGCATCGTCGGCGGCCGTGTTGATGCGCAGGCCCGAGGACAGCTGCTGCAGCGCCGTCGCGAGCTGGCTGCCCGAAGACGTGAGGCTGTTTTGCGCCACCAACGAGTTGATGTTGGTGTTGAGGACTAGTGACATTGCCTATGACTCCTGATGTTTCGTTCAGGCGCCGGACACCAGTCCGAGCGCTTACACTCGCGGCGCGAGCCGCTCACCGTTCAGAGGGGTTATCGGTGCGGCCCGGTGGAACTTGAGACCATCACGCGAGGTCAACGTGAACCCGGTCACGATTTGTGCTTTTGGCGACAGGGGTTTGTCGCTTGCCAGACCGGCTCATCCCTGGATGTAATTGAACAGCGACAGCCGCGCGAGCGAGGCGTACGATTGCTGGGCGGCCTGCAGGGCGACTTCCTGCGAGTTGAGCTGCGTGACGGCGGCGGCGTAATCCACGTCCGAGAGCTGCGAGACCGAGCTCTGGAGCTGCGTCTGGGTGCTCTGCTCGGTCGATTGCGCAGCCGTCACGGCATTGAGCCGGGCGCCGACCGAGGCGGAGACGTTCCCGAGCTGCACGATCGCTCCGTCGATCTGAGCGAGCCCATTGCCGAGTTGGGTCGTGATTTGCGCCGAGCTGAGCGCGGGGGAGCTCAGTGTCTTGATCAGGCCCGAGAGCGTGGCGAAGGCGCTCGCCTTGCCGGCGGGGGCGACGGTGAACGCATCGCCCGTGGAGGGCGTTCCGCTCACGGTGACCTCGATGCCTTGGAACTGGATCGCGTCCCCGCTCGTGTAAGTGCCCGAGGCGACAACGCCCCCGCCGCTATTCGTCACCTGGTACTGCGTCGGGCTCGTGAAGGCGATAGTGTACGTATCGGGCGTCCACTGCGAGGGATCGACTACGCTGCCACCGTCGATCGAGCCGCTGCCCGTGTTCGCCGCCGCGGCGGCAGTCGTGAACGTACCGTTTCCGGCCGGAATGCTCATGAACACGGCATCGCCCGCATCGCTTCCGGATATTCGCTGGTTGGCGCTGATCTGCAGCTGGCTCACCCCGTCGCTGCCGGTGTAGGAGACCGCATTGCCGGACAGCGTAAAGGCTTGCGTCTGACTCGCGTAGCCCGAGAACAGATAGTCTCCGTTGGCATCGGTGCGGTTGCCGATTGCAACGAGCTGCTGCAGCTGCTGCTGCAGCTGCGTTGCGATGTCCTGCCGTTGCGATGCGCTCAATGAGGCATTGTTCGCCTCGACGGCGAGATCGCGCGCGCTTTGCAGCAGGTTCGTCGCATCCGAGAGGGCCTGCCCCTCGAGCTGCAAATTCGCGCTCGCCGCGTTCTGATTCGTAACGTACTGCCGCGAGGCCGAGAGCTCCGCATTGAGCTGGTTGACCTGCGCCATTCCGGCTGGATCGTCGGCAGCCTCCTGGATTCGCTTGCCCGAGGCGAGCTGGCCCTGAGTCTTCGAGAGCGCCGCCTCGAGCTGATCCATCTGATCGATGGCGTTCGTCTGAAACGTGAGCGTCGAGATACGCATTTAGCGGCCCGCGATCGCGCTGACGAGTGAATTGAACATCGCGTTGGACGCCGTGATCATTTGCGCCATCGCCTGATACATCTGTTGATAGCGCACCATGTTCGCGGCCTCCTCGTCGAGGTTGACGCCGGAGACGTTGTTGCGTGCGGTCACGGAGTCCTGGTTGACGACGTGCTGGGCGGATGCGTTCGACTGGGCCTGCTCCGTGACGACTCCCATGCCGCTCACGAGATCGTTTGCCGCACCGCTCAGCGAGGTCGTTCCGCCGTTGAGTGAGGAAGCGGACATGAGGGCATCGATCGTCGCGAGCGCGTTGCGGTTGTCGCCAGCCCCGCCGGCATTGCTTGCGACCTTGAACGTATCGCCGGCCGCGGGCGTGCCCGTGATCGTCACGCTCCACCCGTTGGCGGCAATCGGTTGCCCGCTCGTGTAGGCGAACGGCCCGGAACCGTTGATCGTGTAGGTGCTCGGGGAGGTGAACAGGATCGACGCCGTTGCGAGGAGCTGAGGATCCGCAGGGTTCACGACCGCCTGTGACGCGATGATTCCCGATCCCGTGTTGCCCGCAGAAGCCGAGGCCTGGATCGGCGAGGCAGCCGCGATCTGCGCCGGATTCGCCAGAGTGACTGCAAGGCCCTGTGTCGCCCCGGCCGTCGGGCGAATCTCGAAGCTGTCGCCGTTGCTCGGCGATCCGCTCACTACGATCGAGAGTCCCGCCGCCTGAAACGGGCTCGCACCCGTACCACTCCCGGTCATCGCGACGGTTTGGCCGCTCGTGAGGTCCGTGAGCTGCCACGTCCCGCCGGCGTATTGCATGCGGTAGTCTTCCGTCGTGAGCGCATCGAGGCTCCCGCGGGTGACATTGAGTGACGCGCTGCCTGCATTGGTCGAGGCAGCGAAAGCCTGCACGCCGCCCACGCTGAACATCGGCTGACCCAGCGAGCCGGTGAGGTCCATGCCCATCGCCTGCTGCTGATTGACGATCGTCGCCAGGCCGACGGCGACCTGGCCGAGCGCGTTGCGCGTCGGATCGATGACTTGGCTGCGAACGGAGAGCAGTCCCCCGAGCGTGCCGCCCGCGATCTGCGACGTGATGTCCGCCGTAGTGGCGCCGCCCGTCGAGAGACCGACATCGATGCGCGTCGGATCGTAGAGGCTCGGGATCGTCGTGAGCGACTGAGCCGTACTTCCGGTCACAAGCGTCTGACCCGTGCCGATGTACACGTTGATCTCGCCGTCGCCCTGCTGCGCCGTGTTGACACTCACGTACTGGCTCAGCTGATCGATCAACTGGTCCCGCTGGTCGAGCAGATCGTTCGGCGGCTGCCCGGTTGCGCCGAGCTCGCTCGCGATTTTCTGATTGAGCGTTGCGATATTACCGGCGAGCGTATTGATCTGGTTGACGCTCGATGAGACTTGAGACTCGATGTTCCCGTCGAAGCGCGTGAGCTGCGAATCGTAGGACTTCAGCTGCTGGGTGAGGGCCTGTGCCTGTCCGAGCAGCACCTGACGCTGCGCGGACGAGGAGGGGGAGTTCGCGACATTCTGCAACGCGTTGACGAACGCCTGCAGGCTCGCGGTAAGCCCGGTGTTCGAGTCGCTCAGCATGTTGTCGACCTGAGCGGCCTGAGTCGCAAAAGTGTTGAAACTCGAGTAGCCGCTCTGGGAGGAGCGGACCTGCTGCGCGAGGGCCTCATCGTATGTTCGCTGCACCGTCGCGACATCGACGCCGCCGCCGAAGAACCCCGCCGAGCTCGCCTGGGAAGGCTGCTCGGTAAACTGGGCGTTCTCGACGCTGTAGCCCGGCGTCGCCGCGTTTGCGACGTTGTTGCTCGTCACGTCCAGAGCGCGCTGGAACGCGAGCAGGCCGGAGACGCTGGTGGCGAGAAGATCGCTCATGTGAGGTTCGCGGTTGGCGTGCGAGTTGACATCAGAGAGTGCGCGTCGTCACATTTATCGGCCTCGCATCGGCCAACTTGAGCGGCTCGGTCGAGGAGGGCTGCAGGGCCGCGAGGCTCGCCGCGACGGCGCTCACCTTGCGAGCATAATCCGGGTCGGTCGCGTAGCCCGCCTGCTGCAGGGCCGAGGCGAACGCTTCGACGTTCTCGCCGGTCCCGAGCGCTGCGGCATAGCGCGGCTCGCCACGCAGCAGCGCCACGTAGTCTGCGAAGCTCTGCGCCGGGCTGCCATACGCGCGGAAAGCGGCAGTCGTCGCGCGCGCCGTGCCGCCGGAGTACTCCTGCGTGTCGGAGGAGACGCTCGGCCCCTTCCAATTGCTGCCTGCCTTGATGCCGAAAAGGTTGTGGCTCGAGCCGCCGCTCGCATCGTGGGGAACCTCCCGACCCCAATCGGTCTCGAGTGCTGCCTGAGCAGCGAGGCTCCTCGGGGAGACGCCGAGCTCGCGCGCGGCATCGACCGCATGAGACCAGATGCTGCGGATGAAAGCGGCGCGTGTGCCGGTCGAGGCGCCGTGCTGAGCAGAGCCGACCGGCGCTGAGCCATGCGGCGCTGTGGCTGAAGCAGCACTGCCGCGCCCGGCGGCTGGAGCATCTGCTGCTGGCCCGGCGGCCGAAGTATCCGCCGCCGCCGCGGCGGCGCCCGAGGTGCTCGATGCGCCCGTTCGCTGCAATTGGCGGATGAGCATGTCCGCGAGCCCGAGTCCGCGACCGCGCGTAAGGTCGACGGAGAGTTGATCGTCGAACATGCCTTGATACATCTGCTCCTGATCCGAGCCGAAGATCGGGTCCTTGCCCACGGCATCGCGCATGCTCTGGATCATCATGCGCGCGAACAGGCTCTCGAATTGTCGCGCGACTGCGCGCAGCGCCTCGGGATCGTTCGCGCGTGCGCCGCGCTTGAGCTGATCGAGCCCTGCGAAGTCGGAGTAGATCCGCGGATCGGTGATCGGAAGAGCCATGTCAGATGACAATCAATTGCGCCCGCAAAGCGCCGGCCTGCTGCAGCGCTTCAAGAATGGCGACCAGGTCGCCTGGGGCGGCGCCGACTTCGTTGACGGCGCGCACGATCTGATCGAGGTTCACGCCCGCTTGAAACACGAACATGTGGGCATCGGCCTGCTGCACATCGAGGTTGCTGCGGGGCGTGACCACGGTCTCGCCGCCGCGCGATAACGCATTGGGCTGGCTCACGTCCTGCCGCTCGGTGATCGTCACCGAAAGCGAGCCATGTGCGACCGCCGCGGCCATGACACGCACCTCGGAACTGATGACGACCGTGCCCGTGCGAGAATTGATGATGACGCGCGCGGGTGCGACGCCAGGGTCGACCTGGATCGCCTCGAGCGTCGAAAGATAGGCGATGCGCTGGTCCGCATTCGCGGGCGCGGCGACGCGGATCGAGACGGCGTCGAGCGCTTCGGCCGTGCCGGCGCCGACCGTCTTGTTGATCGCCGCGGCGACTCGCGCCGCGGTCGTGAAATCGGGCGTGTTGAGATCGAACACCAGGCTCGAGCTCGACGCGAAGTGCGTGGGCACCGTGCGCTCGACGCTCGCGCCGTTGGGGATACGGCCGCTGCTCGGGACATTGAGCGAAATGCGCGAGCCGTCCTTGCCGTTGACGCCGAAGCCGCTCACGAGCACGTTCCCCTGGGCAACCGCATACACCTGACCGTCCGCGCCGCGCAGCGGTGTCATGAGCAGATTGCCGCCTCGCAAGCTCGAGGCGTTGCCGATCGAGGCGACCGTCACGTCGATTGTCTGGCCAGGCTTGGAAAACGGCGGCAGCTCGGCCGTCACGGTGACGGCGGCGACGTTCTTCAGCTGCGGATTTGCATTGGGTGGGATCGTGACGCCGAAGCGCTGCAGCATGTTCTGCACACTCTGCATCGTGAAGGGAGCCTGCGTCGTCTGGTCGCCGGTTCCGTCGAGCCCGACGACGATGCCGTATCCGACGAGCTGATTGCTGCGCACCCCGAGCACGGTTGCGAGGTCCTTGATGCGCTCGGCGTGCGCCGGGGAGATGCCCGTCGCGAGGGTGATGCCGCATGCCAGCGCGGCGAGCAAAGCATTGCGAAGCATCAGAACGGCGTCCAGGGTGAGTTGAAGAAACGCGACAGCCAGCCCTGCGCGTTCGAGTCCGCGACCGCGCCCTTGCCCTTGTAGGTGATGCGCGCGTCTGCGACCTTCGAGGAGGAAATCGAATCGTCCGACTGAATGTCGATCGGTCGGACGACGCCTGCCACGCGGATGTACTCATCGCCCTGGTTGATGCCGATGCGCTTCTCGCCGCGAATGTAGAGATTGCCGTTCGGCAGCACCTTCACGACCGTGACCGTGATGTAGCCGGTCAAACTGTTGCTCTGCTTGCTAGCGCCTTCGCCGTCGAACTTGGTGGCGTCGGCGATGTTGTTGATCGAGATGGGAACGCCGTGCAGCGTCACCGCCTTGCCGAGAAGCGTCATGCCGGGCAGCGTGTCGTTCGTCGATTTGCTGGTGGTCGTGGTCGCCGTCTTTTGTGCATCGGTCGCTTCGTTGAGAACGACGGTGAGAACGTCCCCGACATTGCGCGCCACCGGATTGTCGATGAGCCCGCTACTGCGGCCGGCTGAATAGATCGCACCCTCCGTGGCAGGCGGAGTCGGAATCTGGGTCCAGCTGAGACCGTCGTCTTCGGCGGCATGCCGCGGAGCCGTATGGCAGCCCGCGGTCGCGGCGCCCGCAAGGAGGACGAGAGCGAGGAGGAGTGGGCGCATGCTCGGACCTACATGTTCTGCGTCGCGTACTGCAGCATCTGGTCGGTCGTCTCGACCGCCTTCGAGTTCATCTCGTAGGCGCGCTGAGTCTCGATCATGTTCACGAGCTCCTCGACGACGTTGACGTTCGAGCTCTCGAGAGAGCCCTGCACGATCGTGCCGAGACCGTTCAAGCCTGGATTGCCCGTCTGCGCAGGACCACTCGAGGCCGATTCGACCAGGAGGTTGCCGCCGACCGACTGAAGGCCCGCCGGGTTGATGAAATCGACGAGCTGAATCGTGCCGATCTGCGAGGGTTGCGATTGCCCCGCGATCTGCGCGCTCACCGTGCCGTCCGAGCCGATCGTGACGCTCTGCGCGCCGTTCGGGATCGTGATGGCGGGCTGGACTGCATAGCCAGTTGCGTTCACGAGCTGACCCTGCGCGTTCACCTGGAAGCTTCCATCGCGCGTGTACCCGAGCGTGCCGTCGGGGCGCAGCACCTGGAAGAAGCCGCGGCCCTGGATGGCCAGATCGAGTGCATTGCCCGTATTGTCGAGGCTGCCCTGCGTGAAGCTCGGCTCGGTCGCGACGACGCGCACGCCCGTCCCGAGCTGAAGTCCGGAGGGGGACTGCGTGTTCTGTGAGGTGGCGGCGCCAACCTGCGTCACGTTCTGATAGAGCAGGTCGTCGAATATCGCGCGGCTCTTCTTGAAGCCGTCCGTGTTGACGTTGGCGAGATTGTTCGCCGTCACCGTCATCTGCGTCTGCTGTGCGTCGAGGCCGGTCTTTGCGGCCCAAAGTGCAGGTTCCATGGAGTTACCTCATTGCTCGAATGGGGGAGTGCGGCAGCGGCTCTCAGGAGGACTGAAGCAGCTTTTGCGAGGCGGCGCCGTCGTCCTCGGCCGTGTGGAGCGCCTTCACCTGAAGGTCGAAGCGGCGCGACAGCTCGATCAGATTCACCATCGCGCTCGCGAGATTGACATTGCTCGACTCGAGCACGCCCGAGGCGATCTTGACCGTCGCATCCGCCGGCGCGGGCTGACCGTCGGGACTGTGAAAGAGCCCGTCCGCGCCCCGCTGGAAAGTGCCGTCGGGTGGGGCGACCAGCTTGATTCGAGCGACGATCGCGCTCGTGAGAGGCGTCTGTCCGAGCGGCACGATCGAGATGGTGCCGTCGCCCGCCACCGTGATGGTGGTCGCCGGCGGGATGCTGATCGGGCCGCCGTCGCCCATGACCGCATGTCCAGTCGCGGTCATGAGCTGCCCGTCGGGTTGCACGTGCAGGTTGCCTGCGCGGGTATACGCCTCGTTTCCGGAAGCATCCTGGACGGCGATGAAGCCGTTGCCTTGTACCGCCACATCGAGCGGATTGCCCGTCGTGACCTGGGCGCCCTCGCTCGAATCCCAGCCGACCGAAGCATCCGTCGCATAAACGCGCGAGGGATAGCCCGCGCCGGTGACGGCGCGCGATTGAAACGCCGTCAGGTCCGCCTTGAAGCCGGTCGTGCTGGCATTTGCCAGATTGTAGTTGTTCGCGGCGAGCGCATTCAGCGTCTCCTTCGCGCCCGACATCGCTACGTATACCAGCTTGTCCATCGTTCAGCTCCCGCCATCAGCCGCGGATGTTGATGATCGACTGCGTCGTCTGATCGTCGGTCTGGATCATCTGCGCGTTCGCCTGGAAGTTGCGCTCGGCCGTGATCATGTCGACGAGCGCGGCCGTCGTATCGACGTTCGACTCCTCGAGTGCGCCGGACTCGATCGTGCCGAATCCCGAGGCCCCGGCGACGCCGGCGACCGGCTCCCCCGAGGAGTTCGTCGCCGACCAACTCGCATGGCCGAGCTGTTGCAGACCCTGCGGATTGGCGAAGTTCGTGAGCGCGATCTGACCCAGGTTCACCGAGCGCCCATTGGTGAAGCGCGCTTGCACGACACCGGTCGAGTCGATGCTGACTCCGGTGAGCTTGCCCGTCGTGAAGCCGTTCTGCTCGACGGCGGTGACTCCGAAGGAGTCGCCGTACTGCGTCGTCTTGCTGAAATCGAACGTGATCGCCATCGGCGCAGCACCGGTCGGCGGAGTGTACGACGGGAACGCCACCTGGCCGTTCGCTGGATTGGTGAGGGCGCCTGAGTTCGAGTAGTCGAGCGCCGCGCCGGGGGGTGCGTTCACCGCGGCTCCGTCGATGTAGAGATAGCTGCTCCAAGAGTTTGCGGCCGCTCCCTTCACGAAATAGAGCGACGCGGTATGTGCGGCGCCGAGAGAGTCATAGACCGTAAGGGAGGTCGTATTGTTGTAGCTGTTCGGGTCGCTCGGGTCGAACACCGCATCGACGGGCTGGGCGGCATTCGCCGGCAGGTTCGCGCTGATCTGCGCCGTGCTCGTCGCCTGGGGTGCGCTCTGATTCGTGTTGAGCGAAAGGTCCGAGAGGCCGCCCGTATTGAAGCCGCCGTTCTGCAGAGGCGGATAGACCTGCAGCTTCAGCCCCTGCGCATTCACGACGTTGCCGTTGGCATCGAGCTGGAACTCACCGGCGCGCGTGTAAGCGAGCGCGCCGTTGTCGCTCATGGTGAAGAAGCCGTTGCCGCTCAACGCGAGATCGAGGTTGTTTCCGGTGTTCTCGATGTTGCCTTGTGAGAACTGCTGGGCCACCTCGGTGACCTGCACGCCGTTGCCGATCGCAGTGGCGCTCACGCCCTGCTGGGTTGCGGCAAAGAGGTCTCCGAATTCCGTGCGGGCGCCCTTGAACCCGACGGTCGCGGCATTCGCGAGATTATTCGAGGTGACGGAGAGGTCCTGATTGGCGGCATCGAGACCGGTCAGGGCAATGTTGAACGACATGCGATTGATCTCCTGGCGAAGCGAATGGCACGGCTACATGACGCTCACGACGGAGCTCATCGGGACCGTACCGTTGTCTGTGTCGAGTTCGAGGGACTGCGTGGTCGGGTCGATCGTCACACTCGTGACTTTGCTCGAGAGTAGAGGGTTCACGGGGACGCTCGAGCCGCCGACGGCGGCGCTGACGCTCACCGTGTACAGACCGCCCGGTGCGGCCGTCCCGGCGCTCGTCGTGCCATCCCAGGTGAAGGGCGTCAGCCCCGATCCCTGCGGCGAGACGGCGAAGGTCTTGATCAAATTTCCATTCGAATCCTGCACGGCAACCGTGAGGCTGGTCGCGCCCGCGGGGGCCGTCACCGCGCCGCTGACTGTGCCGCCGGCCGCGAGCGCCGCCGTTGTGCCGGGCGCGAGCACGGACTTGCCGAGAAGGGAGGTACCGGAGAGGACCTGCGAAGCCTGAAGCGAGCTCTGCATGCTCTGCAGGCTCGATACCTCGCTCATGCCTTCGAGCTGGGCGAGGAACTGTGTGGGATCGGTCGGCTGCAGCGGATTCTGATCCTTCAGCTGCGTCGTGATGAGCTGCAGGAATCCGGTCTGACTGATCTGCATGTTCGCCGGAATGCCGGCGAACGGTTGCGCGGCGGAGACGGCGGAGGCGAGCGGTGCAGCGGCCGGGTTCACGGGGTTCGTCACGGGTGGTCTCCTACGCGCCGAGCTTCAAAGTCGCGAGCATCAGGTCCTTCGAAGTGTTCATGACTTCGACATCGTTCTGATACGCACGCGAGGCCGAGATCATGTCGGTCATCTCCTCGATGACGTTGACGTTCGGCGCATAGACGTTCCCCTGCGAATCGGCGAGGGGATTGCCCGGGTCGTGGCGAACGACCGGAGGGGCGGGGCTTTCGACGATTCCCGTGACACGCACCGCCGCCCCGGAGGCTGAATCGCCGTTGCCGCCGAACCCGGCGGCCCCTGGACCGAGCCCTGCGGCGACCGCCGCACGCACCGCCTGAAAGACCGGATGGCGCGCGCGGTACACCGTCGAGGGATCGCCACTCACGCTGTCTGCGTTCGCGAGATTGCTCGCAACCGTGTTGAGGCGCACGGACTCGGCCGCGAGGCCCGAGCCCGCCACATCGAAGATCTTGAAGGAGGACATTTGCGTCGTGCCTCTGGAGTCACGATCCGGTGATCGCGGTCATGAGATTGCGAAGGCTCGTCGAGATGAAGGTGAGCGTCGCCTGGTAGCGGACGGTGTTGTCCGCGAAAGCGGCTTGCTCGAGCTGCGCATCGACGGTGTTCCCGTCGAGCGAGGGAGCGAGCGGCACGCGGTATTTGAGCCCCGCAGAGGCGTCCGCTCCCGTTGCCGCGGCGATGTCGCGCGCGTTGGTCGTCGAGAGCTGCACGGGTGCTCCGGCGCCGTTCGAAGCGCCGGCAGCCGCGGCGAGCGCCGCCTGAAAGTCGATGTCGCGCGCCTTGTAGTTCGGCGTATCGACGTTCGCGAGATTGTCCGCGAGGACTTGCATGCGGCGCGACTGCAGCTCCAGCGCCGTAGGCTGGATGCCGAGGTATGCATTCAAATTCAGGAGCGATGGCATTGGATCGGTGTCAAAGATTCGACTTGCCCGCAGACACAGCAACACGCATGCCAGTCGCCTAAAGCGCCTCCGGAGCCCCTCTTCGCGTGCGCAAGGCGTGACGCATCTCTCATCGGGGCGGCAAAGCCTTGCCGCTGCGGCGCCCGACGCGCATCCGGTTGCACGCCGGATCGGGCTCTGGCCCGCGGTTTGCAACGGATGAGCGCATTCAAAGAGGAGTGACAATGAACCGACGCGCGCGCCCTCGTTCTTTCCCGTTCGCCGCGCCCGAGCTCGGCCCGCTGGCGGCGATCGCCTGCGGTGCGACGCTGCTGTGGGGGGCCGCACCGAGTCGTGCGCTAGCGGCCGGCACCGAGTCGCGTGTGGAGTCGGTCGCCGCGATCCGCGCAGCCGCCGTGGCATTCACGCGCTCGCAGCTGCCGCGCGATGCAGCCGCCTCCGCGGAGGTATCCGCCGGCGGGCTCGATGACAGGCTGCGTCTCGCGCGCTGTGGATCGGCGCTCGTTGCCGAGCCGACGGGCGGAGGCTCCGTGATCGCGCGCTCCATGGTCGCAGTGAGCTGCGCGGGCCCCGAGCGCTGGCGCATCTATGTCCCGGTGACGGTCGTGCGTAGCGAGCCGGTCCTGACCCTGAGGCACGCGGTCGAGCGCGAATCGGTGCTGACAGGGGCCGACGTAACGGTCGCCTCGCGACGCGTGACGGGGCTCGGCACTGCATACCTCTCGAGCCCCGCGGAGCTGCACGGGCGCGCCGCGCGGCGCACGCTCGCCGCGGGCACGGCGCTCACTGTAGATATGCTCACCCCCGACCTTATCGTTCGCCGCGGTCAGGAGGTCACACTCGTCGTGCAAGTCGCAGGGATCGAGGTCCGGGCCGCAGGCCACGCGCTCGAGAATGCGGCAGCCGGTGCCCGCATTCACGTCGCGAACGCGAGCTCGAAGAAAGTCGTCGAAGGCGTAGTCGAATCCGCCGATACGGTTAGGGTCGCCGATTGAGCGCGCGCTCAAGCATCGGGACTCGGGGCCGATACTCCGCACGGGCGTCCACCGATTTCAATCCATGAGGATCATGTGATGGAACCTTCCGTCTGCCGAGACCGCCTCTCGCAGCTCATCGCAGAGGAGGCCTCCGCGCTCGATGAGCTGGCCGTGTTGCTCGAGCGCGAGCGAGAATGCCTGACTGCGAACGATGTGACGGCGCTCGATGCGACGATCCGCCAGCGGCAGCGATGCGTCGGTCGAGTTCTGCGCGCGGACGATGCGCGGCGGGCACTCTGCCAAGAGCTCGGTCGCCCCCTCGACTTATCGGGTCTCGAGCAGGTGCTGCGCTGGTGCGATCCGCAGGGTACGCTCGCCGCGGGCTGGAAGCGCTGTGCCGCAGCCGCGGCGCGGTGTCGGACGCTCAATGACGCCAACTCCGCCCTGGTGGGCGCTCGCCTGAAACACGTCCAGGCACGCCTTGCGGCGCTCATGCGCGATCGCGGCGAGCCGGTCACCTACGGGCGCCAGGGCAGCTACGCCGCCGGGCGCCTCGGCCGGGTCGTGCGGACAGAAGTGTGACGCGCGTCTCGGTCTAAAGTCTCCTGCGCGCCGGCCGATACAGACCGTGCAGGAACACCGTGATGCGGCCGCGGCGCGAGGAGAACCGACGTGTCCAACAAGATCAATGGAATCGACGGAGGCCCGGCATCGCCGGGTGCCGGACGCGTCTCTCAACGGAATGCCGTCGAGAGCGGTGCTGCGGCGCCTGAGAACGCCTCCCCGGGGAGCGTCCACATCACGGATACGGCGAGCCAGCTCGCCGCGCTCGAGCAGGCTCTGCGAGAGCTGCCGGTCCTCGATACCGCGCGCGTCGCGACACTCCGCACCGCGATCGAGCAGGGCACCTATACGGTCTCCCCAGACCGCATTGCCGATCACCTGATGCAGCTCGAGCAATCGCTCGAGGCGCTCGGGCGTCGCAAATAGCACACGGACCTCGGGACGACCCACCCGTCGCGTCAGGAGAGCGCCTCGCGAAGCGCCGCGATCTCGTGCGCTGAATCCACGATGAGGGCATCGCAGGCCGCCCTGTCGAGCTGCAGGCGTGCGATCGGACGCACGCTGCGCAGTCGCGCATCGAGGAGCTCCGGCTGGTTCTGGTGCACGGCGATCAGGCACGCGGCGACGAGCACGTCGCTCAACGACACCGCACCGCGCGGCTCGCGCGCATAATCCTCGGACTCGCGCACGGCCTGCACGATCTCATCCGCGATTCCCCAGTGCTCGAGCAAGGCGCAGGCAATGCCGAGATGCCAATCCCGCTCGATGGCCTGATAGGTTCCTACGTCCGCAAACAAGGAGCGATGGCGGCTCGCGCGGGTGAGGATGTACAGCCGGCCGAGGCTCTGCAGCAATCCGGCGAGCAGCGCGGTCTCAGGACTCACTCCGGAGATCCGGCGGGCGAGGACGAAGGACAGGCTCGCGATGAGGACGCTTCGATGCCACAGCACCTCCAGCGGCTTCTCGAGTCCACGCAGCTCGCCCGACTGGCGCAGCTGGTTGACAGCGAACGCGAGGGTCGCGCTGCGCACGGTATTCAAACCGACCCGATGGATCGCGGAGCGCAGATCGGCTACGGGCTTGCCCCCGGGATTCAGCGCCGCGGAGCCGGCTATGCGCATGAGCCGCGCCGCAATCACGGGCTCGGCCGCGACGACTCGAGCGACGCGCTCAGCACTGACGTTCTCGTCCGCAAGGACACGACGGATGCGGATGACGATCTCCGGGAACCCGGGCAGCTCCACGTCTCCGCGCGAGAGCTCCGCCGCAAGCGCCTGAACGAACACAAAGGGTTCGCGCTCCGCGTCGCAGTGCTCGGTGCTGACTGAGACGGCGCCCGAGGCGGCGGAGACTGCGTTCACTGCCGCACGTCCGCTCAGCGGCCGAGTGCCTGCTGCATCGCGGTGACCTCATCGGCCGACTCGCGGATCAGCTTCTCGTAGGCGGCATTGTCGAGCTGCATGCGCGTGCAGGCCGTGACGCCTTGCATGTTGAGCTCGATCGTATCCGGGTGGTCCTGATAGGAGACGATGAGAAATCCCACCGTGAGCGCGTCGGTGAGGTCCGCGGGTCCCCGATGCTCGCGGTCGAAGTTCTCGAAATCGCTCACCGCGACGATGACCTCCTCGGCCATTTCCCAGTTCTCGAGCAGCGCCTTCGCGATGCTGGAATGCCAGTCGCGCACGACCATTTGATAGGCGGCCGGATTCGCGAAGAGCTCCGGGTGCTGCTTCGCGCGGGTGAGGATGTACAGCTCGCCGACTCCGTGCAGGAGGCCGGCGAGGAGCGCCGTATCGGGATTGACCTTGGTGAGCCGGCGCGCCACCACGTGCGACATGGCGGCGACGGCGGCGCTCCGGCGCCAGAGATCATCGAGCGGCTGCTCGAGACCGCGCAGCTCATCCACCTTCTTCAGCTGCGACATCGCGAAGGCGATCGCGGCGCTGCGCACCATGTTGAAGCCCAACCGCGCGACCGCCGTGCGCAGATCCGTCACGGCGTGTCCGCTGAAATTGAGCGCCGCGGAATTCGCGATCTGCAGCAGGCGTGCGGCAAGGGCGGGCTCGGAGCTCACGACGCGCACGACCCTATCGGCCGAGACGTTCTCGTCCGCGAGTGCCCGGCGCACTTTCATCGCGATATCCGGAAAGCTCGGCAGATCGACCTTGCCGCTGGAGAGCTCGGTTGCGAGCATCTGAACGAACGTGAATGCCGGCTGTCCGGGCGCCGACGTAGCGTTGCCGGAGCTTATCGCCGCGCTCTGCTTCGAGTCCGTACCCATCGGGTCAACTTATCAGGCTTCGCGCATCGAGCGCGTGATGTCCATCTCAGCCGCGATCCCACAGACTGCCGAGGCAATCGCTTCGATCGGCAGCACGCGTTCGGCCGCGCCGAGTGCGACCGCCTCGCCCGGCATGCCCCACACGACGCTCGTCGCCTCATCCTGCGCGACGGTGGGACTTCCGGCAGTGCGCATCTCGAGGAGCCCGCGCGCGCCGTCCTTGCCCATTCCCGTGAGCAGCACGCCAATGGCGTTGGGCCCGGCGCTCCGCGCGACGGATCGAAACAGCACGTCCACCGAGGGCTTGTGGCGGTTGACGGGCGTGCCGTCGTCGAGCCCCACGACGTAGCGCGCGCCGTCGCGCTCGATCAGCAAATGCCGGTCGCCCGGGGCGATGTAGACGTGGCCGGCTCGGACCTGCTGGCCGTCTTCGGCCTCGCAGACCGTGAGCGGGCAGCAGTCGTTCATCCGTCGCGCGAAGGCTGCGCTGAACGCCTTGGGAATGTGCTGCGCGACGACGACGCCCGGCGAGTCGGGCGGCAGATGCGTGAGCACTTGTTTGATCGCTTCGGTCCCACCCGTCGAAGCGCCGATCGCGATGATGCGATCGGTGGTGCGCCGGGGCACGGACGACTTGATGAGCGGCAGGACGGCGGTCGTGCTCGCAAACGGCGGCACCGTCGCGAGCGTACCGCGAAGCGGCGCTGGACCCCGCGGGACCTGGGTTGGCTCAGCAGTGCCGGATCGCAAGGATGCCGACCCGTGTAACGATGCATCGAGTGCGCGGACGCTGACGAGCGCGGCGGCCTTGACCTTCTCGATCAGCTCCTCGGCGTAATCTCCGAGCGTCGCGGCGATGTCGATCTTCGGCTTCGAAAGATAGTCGACGGCGCCGAGTGCGAGCGCATCGAGCGTCACTTCCGCGCCGCGTTCCGTGAGCGAGGAGACCATTACGACCGGCATCGGCCGCAGCCGCATCAAATTCTTGAGGAACGTGAGCCCGTCCATCTTCGGCATCTCGACATCGAGCGTGAGCACGTCCGGATTGAGCTTCTTGATCTTTTCGCGCGCAGCGTGCGCATCGGCTGCAGCACCGACCACCTCTATCGCACGATCGCGCGCGAGCATATCGGTCAGCATTCGACGCACGAGGGCGGAATCATCGACGATGAGAACGCGAATGCGCCGAGGCGGCCCGCTTGGGCGGAGAATGGGTGACGAGTCGGTCATGGTTCTACTCGAAGAGCTCCACGTCGCCGCCGTCCGGCTGCTTGCGAAGGCTGTCGAGGTAGATTTGCTCGCGATCGGCGATGCTGCGATTCTCGATCGCGCGCAGCTTGCGGACCTTGACGCGGCCTTGCGCCGGGAAGTAGACGATCTTGCGCGGCTGCGTTCCCCCGACATCCTCCGCGGCGATGCGCAAGCCCTCGATGCGCACGAACTCGTGTACGAAATCGATGTTGCGCGACCCTACATCCGTCATCGACGTGAGGACACGGCCACCGCCGAACAGCTTGATCTCGAGGCGCTCGCGCGAGGCCCCGCCCTTCAACAGGTCGTTGATGAGGCTTTCCATCGCATAGGAGCCGTACCGCGTTGCGAGCCGCACCGCCGGATCGAGCCAGCTGTTGCGGGCGGCCGGCGTGTCCTGGGGCAGCATGAAGTGGTTCATGCCGCCGATCCCACGCCTCGGGTCGCGAACGCAGGCTGAGACGCACGAGCCGAGCACGGTCGTGATCGCCTCGTCGTGGCAGGTGACGTAGTACTCACCGGGCAGGATCTTCGCCGTCCACCGCTCCGTGTCCGGCTCCCAGAAGCGCTGCAGGTGCTCGAATCCCCGCAGCGCCGGGGGTTGCGGGCTCTTCGCGGTCTTATCGAGGATGTCGCGCATGGGCTCAGTTGCGCCGATAGATCGTGCGGCCGATGAGAGTGTAGTCCGTCGAGACTTTGAACAGGCTCTCCGAATGGCCGAGGAACAGCAGGGCCCCGGGCCTCTGCAGCACCGCCATGCGGGCGAACAGATCGCGCTGGGTGTCCTTGTCGAAATAGATCACGGTGTTGCGGCAAAAGATCGCAGCGAGTGGACCTTTCATCGGCAGCGAATGCATCAAGTTGAGCTGCTTGAACGTGACGAGCCCGGCGACTTCCGGCTTCACTTGCCAAGCGGCCGCCGCGCGGTCGTGCCGTTCGTCGAAGAAGCGAGCGAGACGGCTCGGACCGACGCTCGTTAGGCGCTCGGGGGGATAAGCGCCGGCACGCGCGCGAGTGAGCACTTCGGAATCGAGGTCGGTCGCAAGAATGCGGACATCCCGGCGCGGGTCCTCGGTGAGCGCCTCGAGAACGGTCATGGCGATGGAATAGGGCTCCTCTCCGCTCGAGCAGCCCGCCGACCAGATGCGCAGCCGCTGCGGGGCGCGCCGCTCCTCGGCGATCGGCCGCAGCACG